>NZ_LLXX01000113.1 GCF_001440405.1 Bradyrhizobium valentinum | reverse complement strand
GGTACAGCCGGTCGTGATCAATCGGAACGCCCGGTCGCGATCGCTCGGTACGCGCATCCGGTACAGCCTCGCGATTTCCGACGAGGCGAAAGCACTTGCATTTGCAGAAGCCACTAGCGTTCACTCGGCTCGGCTGTATGAGCGCATGGGATGGAAAATCATGGGCGAGGTTCAGGTCGGCAGTTACCCGCCGGTTTTCCCGATCCTCCGCCATCCCTATTGAATGCGGGACGGCGACCCGGCGCCAGGCAACGCGTACCGAAAGGCCGATAAAGCCAGTGCCTCTAAACCTGTACGAGTCTGATCATGCTGGATCTTCATCACCTCGAACAGCTCGACGATCTGTTCCATTCGATGGGAGGAGGCAAGCGAATGTTTTCTCGGCTACCAGTTTGCGAAGGGATTCAACTACGAACCGTTGTGGCGCTCCCTGAAGCTGACGGGCAACAACAGCGGAGATCCATTCAAATCGGCAACCTATCGCGTCAGTTCGCGTACGTTCGAATGCGAAGTCATCGACTTCTTTGCCCGTTGTTTCGGACACAGTCGGACGAGTTTTGGGGCTACATCACGAACGGAGGGGCCGAGGGAAGCATCTACGGCTTGTATCTGGGTCGAGAACTGTATCCGAACGGAGTGGCGTATTTTTCGCGAGACACTCATTACAGCGTTAGCAAAGGGGTTCATCTGCTCGGGCTCGAACACTGTGTGGTGCGTTCCGAGTCAAATGGAGAAATGAGCTACGAGGACCTAGCGCAGCAGGCGACCCGCGCGCGACATCGCCCGGCCGTCGTGGTCGCAAATATCGGCACGACGATGAAGGAGGGCAAAGACGATGCGCGACGAGTCCGCGCTGTCCTTCACGACATCGGAATTAATGACGTTTATGTCCATTCCGACGCGGCATTGTGCGGACCGTATGCGCCCTTCTTAAATCCGAAGCCGGCGTTCGATTTTGCGTGATCAGCGGACACAAATTCCTCGGCTCACCGATGCCTTGTGGTGTGGTTCTCACGCGTAAGCAGCATGTGGAGCGCATAATGCGCACGATCGATTACATCGGCAGCTCCGATAACTCGTTGAGCGGATCGCGCAATGCGTATACCCCGATTGTTTTCTGGTATGCGATCCGCAGCCTAGGTATCGGAGGGATCAAGCGAACCTTCCGTCAATGTGAGCAACTCGCGGCCCACGCAGCCGAAGAGCTAAATGCCCATGGCGTGAGAGCGTGGCGCAATCCCGATGCGCTGACCGTGGTCTTCCCTCCCGTTGGAGAATGCATCCAGACCAAGTGGTAGATTGCGACGCAGGACGTCAGTCACCTGGTCGTCACGCCGGGCACGACCAAGCACCAGATCGATGCGCTAATCGAAGCGATGACGACGAGAAGGCTGGGGCTCGAAGAATCGGACATTCGTGATGGCTGCGTGTGGCGCGGTTAACCCCCTAACATCGGAGTAGGTGAGGTGCGTCGAGTGTCTACTCCGCTTGCTCTCGAAGGAGATGAATGTTGCGATCACATTGACCGAGCACCGTACCAAGCCCTGAGGTAATTCATCATGCATTCGAAGGGTTGTCGGGCCTTAGTAGTCTCGCATTCGTTGCCGGAACGGCCTATCGTACCGAGCCAAACATGGTGCGGTCCTCTCGGTCGGATCCGTCACCTTTGGCTAAGGACTGCCGATAAAAATTTCGATGGACGTTTCTGGAGCTTCGGGCGAATGTCCTCGACGCGATCTCAAGCCGGAGCACTGTTGTGGATCGGCGAGGACAACCAATGGCGACAAACGAGCGTTGCTAGTCGCAAAGCGTCTAGCCGTCAAATCTTGTGCAAGCAATTCCTGCGGGGGACGCCGAGTTGGGTAAGTCAAGCGATGCAGGTTGGAAGCGCCCGAGTAAGCTTAAGCAGGAAGCGTGCCGGAGCGCTTCCGCCTACCGCTGCGCGACCGCAAAGACGCCGATCGATGAGAGAAGGGGGCTGCCATTCGGCGTGCCCGGCTCGATGGTGCATCGGCAGCATGTATTTCAATCCGGATGATCAGTCGGTTCGAAACGGGGCAATCGACCGTCAGCATTGTGCTGCTTGAAAGTATCTGCGCGAGATTAAGTAATGACCTCGGCTTTTTTCCGTGAAGTTGAACGACGGGATAGGCTCAACTCAAAGGCTCTGATCAAGTGGAGGTCGTCGCTCAGCTGCCAGGTACGGCACACCTATCTTGCTGTCGCACCGAAAGGGAGCACGGAAGCTTTTCGAACCCTTCCTCATCAGCATACAAGCAGAAAGCGATAGTCATCCGCGGTTCTATGCGCGTTAAGTGACGAAAAGCGCGCAAAACGCGTCGATCCGCGGGGTGAAACGCCTGCATCAGCGTGTTGTCAATTCTCGGATGGTGCTTCAACGGGAACAGCAAAGCCCGCCTTTACGCGATCCAATACGACCATCGTCTTGAAGCTCTTAATGTCCGGGTTCACATAGAAGAACCGCCGAGTGAACTCCTCATAATCTTCCATTGTGGGCGCGGTAACGTATAGGACAAAATCCGCGTCGCCGGTGACGTAGAAGCCGTTGACGACCTCAACGGACGATCTGATGGCCTTCTTGAATCTATCGATTATATCTGAACGCTCTCGCTCCATGGTCACCAGCACCAGCATTTGAATAGGTCTGCCCACCGCTTTCGGCGAAACGATTGAAACATCGGCCTCGATAATGGCCTCCGAACGGAGCCTCTTCAGTCGTCGTTGACACGCGGTAGCAGAAAGCCCTGCTAGTTCGCCGATCACCTCGGAAGTTAGGCGGTTGTTCTTTTGCACAATCTCGAGGATGCGGGCATCTATCCGATCGTATTGCATAATCGGCTCCCCAGCCTTGAGGTGAATTTCATCCCGAAAGGCGTCCAAAATATTCCAAATGCATGCGATGATTTCAACAAATGACCGCGTGGGCGATCGCACCGTCTTGGCCGCTGGTAGTGAGTCAGCTCCGCCAGGAGCTGATCATCCTGCCGGATGACGAGCAGCCAGTGAACGTTAACGTCGACGTATGAATGGTATGAGGCGTTGGTGCGATCACCTGCTGCTCCCCACCTTTGCCAAAGATCGTTCGTTCTAAAGGAGGGCCTATGCTCAAATTTCAAGCTGGCTCTGCTTTCTCTTGCGAAGCTTTGGGTTCCGGAGATTGCGGGCCCCTCGCCTTTGACTTGCTGACGGACTTGCTCAAGCTGGCGGCCGATCTCGGCCTTCTGCTGGCAACGCGATTGCGCCAAAGACCGCTTACAATGTTCGCATCCTTCTGAAAACGTTGCTCCCCGCTCCGGGCCTTCTCCTCGCCTATCCATCGTTGGGGCGCTGCCGCCGGCGGCCCAGGGCGATGACCTCGATGCAACGATAGGAATCAACTTCCTGCCTGAAATCATGCATCGCATTGCCGCCATTCCACCTCCACTGATGAATTCAGTCTAGGCCGGATCGCAGGTGAGCCGAAGGATGGAGGTGAGGGGCTCATGCCGGTAGACTTAGTTACGTGTTGAGCGGCACAGGCACTGAAGTTGACTTGAGCCCAACGTGAAAGGAAATGTGGTCGCTAACAGCCGTTCGAAGGCGGAACACTGTTCAACCAGGTGTTGCTCGATGTGTTTTCGCTCCTCATGAGGCAACTCGCTTTGAAGCAACTTACGACAACGCCAAATTTCATTCCGCACTGATCTGATCTCACTTAAGCTATCATCAATCGAAGTACTCATGGATGCCGACACAGTGTGGAACTAACCTTTGAAAACTTATCAAAGTGTCATTCTTCGGCGAAGCCGCACACTGACTCGCCTTCATCACGAACGTTTCAGGTGTGTTGAGGATGGCCGGAAGATCAGGCCGACAGTGGCATTCATGGCATCAAGGTAGCATCGATAGATGCAGGCCTCGCGCGCCGATCTCGGGGCCACCATAAATCTTAGGCTCTCAATCGAGCCACGGTGGAAGCTTTGCGCATGTTCGCCTCCAGTCGGCATTACGTCTATAGCCTCCCTACATTGTCTTCCGCTTCACCATGCCCGCAGGCGAGGTGCAGCGATGCCAAGTCTGAGGTCCGCCTTGTTGGCGAAGCTGCTCGCTCCATCGGAGTGCTTTGCGAGGTTTGCTGAGTTTAACGAATATTTAGATCTTGATTAATGTAATGAGCAGCGCATCTTCGTGGAATTTCTGCGCTTTGGTGCATTTTTTTGATGGATTCAAGCGGCCGGGGTGCGATGGGTTTGCACTCGTGAAGTCGCCACTGCCAATACAGGCACGCGAACAAACTTCAACGCGAGCCATTTGTTACCGGCAGAGCGTGTGAAATGTCGATCTCGGCCTTCCTTTTTCATTACGGGGGCGGACAAATGCTTATCTCCACATTTCTTCCGATCATGGTCGTCTGGATGGAAGGAGTGCACCGTATCGTTTTCTGCGATCCGTCTGGACGCTACCGCCATAAAGTATGGGTTGATAACGGCGGGTATCTCACTTGGGTTGCAAGCCGCGAATGGGATGAGGTGCTAAGCTCAGTACGAAGTTCGCTCCAATCAGCCGACACGCCGCTCTTCGTCGCAAGCTCGCCAGCGCAACACGACAATGATATCAACCCGTACTCGCTATCCCCAATCGCATCGCCCAACCTCGCAACCAGCGCCGCCTCTTACCCGACGCCCGCGGTTCCGCTTTCCGCAACCGGCAACTGTGATGGATGCGGGGAATAGATGTCGCATTCTAGACGGCACGAGGCTGATTCGACTCCGGTGCGGCAGTTGCCGCTTTTGCCGCCTCGGGCCGAAGACTGCCGATTGCAATCAGACTCACAGGGGGGAAGCCTTCGTATTTTGGATAACATGGTTTGCCTGCCGATTGATAAAAGCATCGGGTCGAGGATGCCTCCTCGCCTTCACAGAAGGCGCCAATCGCCCGAGGCCTGCAGGCCCCACTCAGTGCATTTTTTGTGTGGTGACTGTCGACAAATGCTGCCCGTTGGGGTTCCTGTAACGATTGGCGAGGCTTTGGAACAATCCAGCGATCTGGTCTGGTTGAACAGTAAATTCTCCATAGTTTGGATCGAAGAGCGTGGTCATTCCATTCGACGCCGACGTCGCAACTGTGTGTGCGCCACCTTCGGCGAAATACAAGCTGAGCAAATAGTTCGATCCGTCTTCGGTGATTTTTTCCAGCATGCGCGAGAAGCGCGAAGGCTCGCCGAAACTGTATTTCTTCTCTTTTCCGGATGGTGCCAAGCCTGCTTCCTGCAATATGGTGTTTTGTGCCTGAAGGTCGGCCTGAGGAGCTCCTGCTCCCTCGCTTCGCAACTGATCCTTGAGGTCCTGATACTGCTGCTGCCGCACAGTCGCTGAATAGTGCCTTTGCGATCCGGGTATTAGCGCATTCATTCTGGCTGACGGGCTGTTGTTGAGATTGCGGAGCCACTCCGCAGTTAGTCCAACGCAGATGCCGTTGACATTCGCCTGAGGCAATTCGGCCGTCCTGTATTGGAACAGGGAGGTGCTCGGCCTCGCTGGAGAGGATGTACTGGGGTTGCTATGAAAAGTTGGATCCGACGCATGTGGCTTGCTGGCGCAGCACCCCATTTTGTCGGGCAACTCCGCAGGTGGCAGGTTCCTCCGCAGCGCGAGATCCGCAAGGGTTTCTGTAAAGCTGTCGCTGTCCACCGACTGACTCAGCTCGTCACCTTGGCTAGCGCGTGTGGATGAGCCACTGATTCGATTATACATGGCGATTCGCGTTTCCCTTCGGCGTACGTTTCGTCGCAGTGAGTTCGGGCTGCTTAGGCCCTGCTGCAAAAGGTACTCAGGCAAGCTGACGACGAGCTGACGGGCAGGTGTTACCCAGCTTAGAGAGCATGAGGAAGGACATCGGTCCAACGACGAGTTGATGGTGGTGTATGCTTCACCAACGATGGTCGGACTTCAATCTCTCTTCGGTTCAATTTGATCATGCTGGCCGACGCTGCTTAATCGACCTCCGCCTTTGCTCTCCCAATCCCTGACGGGCAATCCATCTCCGTCCGGGCACCTAGGGCTTCACCTTACTCGCCTCGTGACGGCGTGGGCGCTAAGCTCGCAAATCAGCCCCGTCAAGGCTAGATCCCCTTGAACCATTCACATCCCTTTCGATTTTCGATAAGGCAAGCGCCTGAGGTGCAAACTTCGCCATGACTGTATTTTGAGCAGGCGGATCAGTGCCGCGACTAGCGCCGGTTGTCCGATCGGGCACTGGCCCGGTGAACCATTGAGCCTTTTCTGGCCCCGATTCAGGATGCCGCCGTGCTCGGGCCGGCCAAGGCCCAAGGCTTTCGGTGGCGCAAAAATGCGGCCAGCCTTGACCGCCCTGCGCGCGGCGGCCGGCGAAATGGGCGGTCGGACGGAAGATTGCCGGCGATGCGGTCGAACAAAAGAATGGACTTGCGGGCCACGTGTCGACGAGTGTTGCCTTCCCAAAAAAACACCGCTTGTCCATTTCATTTCGCTGCTGGCTTCGCTGCGGGGAGGTGAATCAGGAGCATCGAACGCGTCGCCAGATGGCGGCGAATATGCTCTGAATCAGGTGGGAGCGACGCCCTGCCGGGACGATCCCGAACTCTGAAAGCCAGATGCTGCTTGCCGAGCGGTGCAAGAGCGAACGGCTGCGGCAGATCATCAAGGAATTACAGCCGCCAGGCATTGAGCTCGATCGTTCGACGCTGGCAGCTGGGCGGGGCAGGCAGCCTTCTGTTGTGTGAGCGCCTCCTTGGCAAGATCAGGCAACGGCGAAAGCTGTTAGCCGACGAGACGACGATCCCAGGTGCTCGATCCCGGCCGAGAGCGCACCAGACCGGTCAGCTCTGGGCTTATGCGCCCGGACGACCGGCCATGGGGCGGCGCCGATCCGCCCGGTGTCGCCTATATCCATGCCCTCGATCGCAAAGCCGACCGACCAATCGCCCATCTACCAGGCATCAAGGGGATCCTGCAGGTCGATGGCTACGCCGGTTATGGCAAGTTGGCCGAGCGTGACGACGTTCAGCTTTCATTCTGCTGATCGGCATGCGGCGTAACTTCTCCGAACTTGCCGCCCCTGGTCCTGCGCCCATTGCGGCGAGGCGCTCAAGCACATCGCCGAGTTCTATGCCCATCGAGAAGGACATCGTGGCTGTAGCGCCGAGGGCGCCGTCTCGTTCGCCAACAGAAAAGCCAACCGCTGGTGGAATCCTTCGAGCCGTGGCTACGCAACGCTCTCGTTGGTGCGCTGAGGCCGCCTGGCGGCCACCGTAGAGAAGCAGTTCGACGAGGGGTGAACGGATCGTCTCGATGCGTCGCGACACGTGGGGATAAGCCAGTTGCCGCCCGCGACGAGAGAATAGCATTCCTTCATAAATGAGGTGTTGAGCAAGCATTGTTTGATTGTCGCGAAAACATCAGAATTTTCGCGTGACGAAAATGAACTTCGCGGCAAAGGGCACATGATCAAACTGTCGTGTGACATCCGAAATTGTCTCTGCGGAGGCGCGCTTGCCGTAATTGGGCTGTCATCGCCTCACGCAGCGGACCCCGCACCAGGCTGAAACGGCTGGCGATGCGCGAAGCAATTAAGGTGACGTTGACGGCTTTAATCGTGCCTGCGCGTATTGAAATCCGTCGACGAAGGGCGTTCGAACGCGGGATTTGAGCGTTAACAGGAGGCTCATTGCATAATCAGGATGAAAGTGTTGTTACAGTCCGAATCAATTTTTCGTTACGGGTGAGCGGGGTGACCGCCGCATGTCAGGAGAGGGGCCGCACTATGACCGACCACGTGCCCGCCGTCCTCGAAGCGCTTGACGGCTCAAGAGATGCAGCTCTCACGCAGGTGTCCGGCACACAGCCGATGCTTGACCGGCCTGTTAAGGTGCGTCCTCCTACGCGCTCCTTTGTCAAAAATGCGATTCTCGCCCGTCTTTCTCTGCAAGACCTCGCGGCAGTAGGGGAGTTCCTTGAGCCGATCGTGCTGAGAGAACGCATGATCCTGCAGGAGCCGAAAAGGCATCTTGATTACGTCTATTTTATCGAGTCGGGCCTCGTCTCGCTGAGAATTGTCGCAGCGGAAAGCATCCTTGAAACCGCAGTGATAGGACATTGGGGTGCGGTCGGCGCTTCGCTCTTAGTGGTAGGGCATCTTTCGACGCACCAATCTGTTGTGCTCTTTCCCGGAAATGCGCATAGGATCGGTGTCGAGGATTTGCGCCGGGTGACGAAGGAGCGTCCTGAAATCCGAGAACATCTTCTTCGGTACGTTCAAGCGCTGACCTTGCATTGCGCTCAGATGGGATTGTGCGGGGTTCGGCACGATCGCGAACAGAGGCTCGCGAGCTGGCTCTGTTTGGCGAGTGATGCTCTGGGCGCTCACGTGCTTCCAGTCACTCATGACTACCTTTCGTTCGCGTTGGGGTTGCGCCGCGCTGGTGTAACCGAGACGCTAATCCGATTTGAAGAACAAAGGTTGATTCGCAAGATGCGGGGCGTCTTGCAGATCCATGAACGCAAGGGCCTCGAGCAAAAGGCATGTGGTTGTTACAAGCTTCTTTCAGGCACTTATGCCCTTGTCTGAGTCCCTCAGCAAGAGAGCGGGCGGTTAGCAAAATCGCCCAAGCGTTCAGTGCATCTCAAAGCACAGCCCGACATGCCTGTCCACGTGCTCCGGAATTGCTACATCGAGGGCACGGGCTTTGTCGCGCACTGTGAGGACCGTGCCGAATTTGCCGATCTCACCACGGAATTTGCGGTAAACGTGCTCACGTCAATTTTCTTTCTGGCTCTGATCATGGTCGATCGTATGTAGCCGCTTTGTCGTCGGTGACGCACCTACCGCACCTACAATATCGTCGCAACGGTCGGAATCTGGCGCTCGGCTGCGCGTTACAACGGCGAGCGCCAACCTTGCACGCATCGGTATGGTTGCCAGAATGATCTTGTTAAGTGTCATCATGATCGATGACCATTCCCGAATGCCACTCTGTTAACTTAGCCCCAAGGTAAATGGGCTCTGCATTAATCGCGTCTCAGTGCTGCAACAGCGTAAGCGTCGTTTTCAGGCCACGGCCCTGAGGTCTTGACGTTTGTAGGCCCACGGAAGCAGCTGGTCGATCTCGCTGTTTGGATGACCGTTGGCGATCCTGGTGAGGACGTCGGTGAGGTAAGCGAGCGGGTCGACGTCGTTCAGCTTGCAGGTTTCGATCAGAGACGCGATAGCGGCCCAATGCTCGGCGCCACCGTCGGAGCCCGCGAACAACGCATTTTTCCTGTTGAGCGCGATCGGGCGGATCGAGCGCTCGACGGCATTGTTGTCGAGCTCGATGCGGCCATCGTCGATGAAGCGCGTCAGGCCTTCCCAACGCGAGAGCGCATAGCGGATGGCCTCGGCGAGCTTGCCCTTCTGACTGATCAGGCCGAGTTTTGCGCGCAGCCACTGCTCGAATGCATTGGCGAGCGGCTGGCTTTTCTGCTGCCGGATGAGACGCCGCTCCTCGGCGCTGCGGCCACGGATGTCCTTCTCGATGGCGTAAACCTCGGCAATTCGCTTGAGCGCCTCGCTCGCAATGGGCGCCGGGCCAGGGGTGGCAAGTTCATAGAAGTTGCGCCGCATGTGCGCCCAGCAGAACGCAAGCTGGACGTCGCAGCGCTCGGCGAGCTTGCGGTAGCCGGCATAGCCATCGACCTGCAGGATCCCCTTGAAGCCGTCCAGATGGGCGATCGGCCGCTCGGCCTTGCGGTCGGGGGCATAGACATAGACGACACCCGGCGGATCGGCACCGCCCCATGGCCGGTCGTCAGCGGCATAGGCCCAGAGCTGGCCGGTCTTGGTGCGGCCGCGGCCGGGATCGAGCACCGGCATCGTCGTCTCGTCGGCAAACAGTTTTGATCTCTGCCTGAGCTTGCCGAGCAGGCGCGCGTGCAGCGGGCGCAGGTGCCAGGCGGCTTGTCCCACCCAGTCCGCCAGTGTCGAGCGATCGAGATCGATGCCTTGGCGGGCATAAATCTGGGCCTGCCGGTACAGCGGCAGATGATCGGCATATTTGGACACCAGAACCTGGGCGATGGTGGCTTCGGTCGGCAATCCGCCTTCGATCAGCCGGGCCGGAGCAGGCGCCTGCACGACACCGTCTTCGCACGATCGGCAGGCGTATTTGGGCCGCCGGGTGACGAGAACGTGGAACTGTGCCGGCACCATGTCCAGCCGCTCGCTCCTGTCTTCGCCGATCCGGTGCAGATCGCCCTTGCAACAGGGACAGGTCTTGTCGTCGACATCGACGACAACCTCGATCCGCGGCAGATGCGCCGGCAGCGAGCCGCGGTTCGTGCGGCGCTTGCGAGCCCGCGCCGCGCGGCCATCAGGCGCGCTTTCGTCCTGCTCTGCCTCACCGGATGCTGCGACCTGCTCGACGTCTTCCAGGCCCAGCAGCATCTGGTCCTCAGGCAGCGTCTCCGCCTTGCGGCCAAAGCGATGCCGCTGCAGCTCCTTGATGATCTGACGCAGCCGCTCGCTCTCGCACCGCTCGGCAAGCAGCATCGCTTTCAGCGTCTGAAGGTCATCAGGCAGGGCGTCGCTCGGCACCAGCAAATCAGATCATAGTCGGTGGCATCTTGCGACGATCCCGACAGCCCTGATTCACTTCGCCGCAGCGCTGCCAGCAACTATCCGGGCTGCGTTGGCTTTGCCGTCTCCCGTGCCTCATGGACGCGCCGCCAGTCGAGCCCTTCCAGCAGCGCCGACAATTGCGCCGCCGACAAACGCATCACGCCGTCTTCGATCTTCGGCCAGCGGAAGATGCCGTCTTCCAGACGCTTCGCAAACAGGCACAGACCCGTTCCATCCCAGAAGATCAGCTTGATCCGATCCGCGCGTTTGGCCCGGAACACGTAGACCGCGCCCGAGAACGGATCGGCCAGCATGCTCTCGCGCACCAGTGTGGCCAACCCTTCGGCGCCCTTGCGGAAGTCGACCGGCTTGGTTGCCACCATCACCCGAACCGCACCCGTCGGACCGATCATCGGCTCGCCTTCAGCGCCTGGACGATGGCCGCGATCGTGGTTGCGTCCGCGCCGCGGCCGGCCCGGATCGTAACGTCGTCAACCTCAACCTCGATCATTCCGACATCGGGCTCGGACTTGCATCGTGGTGCTTTGCGCCGCCGGCGAAGCGCGGGCGCCGATGCGCCCACATCCACCACCGCCGGCACAAACTGCAATTCTTCCGCTTCAGAATGCCCGGCCGCAGCTTCTCTCAGTTGACGGCGCCAGCCAAACAATTGCTGCGGCGACAGACCATGGCGCCGAGCTACGGCACAGACCGACTCCCCACTGGCCACAGTCTCCGCGACAATCCGCGCCTTGGCCTCATTGCTCCACTTCCGTCGACGACCAGCACCAGTGAAGACTTCCAGCCGCCGGACCGGCTCCGTGGTAGCACTACGCACTGTGTCCATTCTAGCAGTCCGCTGAAAAACCATGAAATGGAGAGTTTTCTTATTCTGGCCGGTCGTTGTTGGGGCGACGCGGCGGAGTTGGATGTAAATTTCTAGCCTGGTGTTGGGTGCACCCTGACGCGGGTGGCTAAGCGGCAAGCAGTTTTGGAATGCGGATCAGGTTATAGGCGATCAGATTGAGCAGGAAGTCGGCGGCGACGCGAGCGATGCCACGATGTTTGGTCTTGCGCATGGTGCCATGCTGCTTGCCCCATCCGAAAATGCACTCGACCATCGCCCGGCGCGATTGCGACATGCCATATCCCGGATGCCGCGTGGTTCGTTCGTCGATGGCGCTGTTGCGGGTGTTGCCGGTTTTGGTGACGGCCTGGTTCTGTGTCACATGCGGCGTCACGCCGATGGCGCGAAGATTGGCGACATGATCGGCCGTATCGTACGCCTTGTCCTCACCGGCCGTGATGCGGCGGCCTGCGGCTTTGCGTCTCGCCTTCAGCATGGCCTCCGAAGCCCGGCGTTCGGCGGTGCCATTGGCATGCGTGACCCTGCCGGCCACCGCCAGCCCATGCCGGTTCTCCATGGTGGCGTGGCCCATATAGCAAAGCTTGGCCTCCCGTCCGGCCGCCTTGCGATAAAGCCTGCTGTCCGGGTCGCTGGTACTCGCATGGGTGTCGTTCTTGCGCTTCTGGCCATGGAAGTTGGCGCCGTCATCATCATCACCGCTGCCGACCTTGGGGCGAAAGCTCTTCTGTGAAGCCCAGGCTTCGATCAGCGTTCCATCCACCGAGAAGTGCTCGTCCGACAGCAGCGGCTTGACCTGCGGATGGTTCAGAAGCCTGGTCATGAACTTCGTGAACACATCGCCGTTCTGCAGCCGCTCCCGGTTCTTGGTGAAGGTGGTCGGGTCCCAGACCGGATCGTCCGGCGACAGTCCCACGAACCAGCGATACAAAAGATTGTAGTCCAGTTGCTCCATCAATTGGCGTTCCGAGCGGATGCCGTAGAACACCTGCAGCAGCAAGGCGCTCAGCAATTGCTCCGGAGGGATCGAAGGACGTCCCTCGCTGGCGTAGAGCCTCCCAAGGCTGCGGTTCAAATCACTCAAAACATCCCGGACAAGTTCCCGGACCTTCCGTAGCGGATGGTTCGCTGGCACACGCTTATCCGGCGCGATGTACGAAAACAGGCCGCCCTGATCCGTAAACCTGCCGCGCATGATCGTCTCCGCCGATTCGAGATGATAAAGTGAATCATCAAGCCCCCGCCGTGGCGAGGGGGTTCTTCAGCAAACTGCTAGCTAGTCTTACTGAGTCAGAAAAAGCGTCTGATTCAAAAGGTCGCGGGCGAGGTGC
>NZ_LLXX01000112.1 GCF_001440405.1 Bradyrhizobium valentinum | reverse complement strand
CGCCTGCGCGCGGCGCTCGGCGGCGCCGGCATCGCGGCGCTGGTCGCGGCCACGCTGGTGCCCGCCATGATGCGGTCGCAGACCAACTACATCATCGGCGCCAAGACCTTTACCGAACAATATGTGCTGTCGGCATTGATGGCACAGCGACTGAAGGCGGCCGGCCTCTCGGCGACGACGCGCGAAGGCCTCGGCTCCAACGTGATCTTCGAGGCGCTGGCGGCTGACGATATCGACGTCTATGTCGACTATTCCGGCACGCTGTGGGCCAACCAGTTCCACCGCACCGACATCAAGCCGCGCCAGGAGCTAGTGGCCGAGCTGAAGACGATGCTGGCAAAGCAGAACATCACGCTATTGGGCGAACTCGGCTTCGAGAACGCCTATGCGCTGGTGATGCCGCGCAGACGCGCCGAGCAATTGGGCATCCGCACCATCGCCGACCTCGCCTCGCGCGCGGCGAACATGTCGATCGCCGGCGACTATGAATTCTTCTCGCGCCCGGAATGGGCCGCGCTGCGCAAGGCCTACGGCCTGTCGTTCCGCGGGCAACGGCAGATGCAGCCGGACTTCATGTATGCTGCGGTCGCCTCCGGCGAAGTCGACGTCATCGCCGGCTACACCAGCGACGGGCTGATCGCGAAATATGATCTGGTGGCGCTGAACGACATCAGGCGCGCGATCCCGCCTTACGACGCAATCGTGCTGCTCGCGCCGAAGCGCGCCAATGACGATGGCTTACGCAAGGCCCTTCAGCCGCTAATCGGAACGATCGACATCGCCACGATGCGCGAGGCCAATCTGCGCGCGGCCGGCAATGACGCGGAGAGCTCGCCGGATGCGGTGGCGCACTGGCTGTGGGAGAAGGTGGGGAAGAGGTAGGAGGCTCGTGTTTGCCGCGCTCCATCCACGTCATTGCGAGGAGCGCAGCGACGAAGCAATCCACGCCTTCGCTTGCGGCGCGATGGATTGCTTCGCTTCGCTCGCAATGACGGGGACAGTGCGGAATTCAAAGTCCCTTGATCATCCCGGCGTCGATCAGGAGTCGATTAAATCGTCTCGCTTCCGCGCCTTTTCGGCAGGCATAGAATACGCCGTTGCAGCGAAGCATGATCTTCTTCTGCTCCTCGAACGACGGATCGAGCGGGACGCCGGCGGCTTCCTGGATCACGAGGGGGATGTAGGCCGCATCGAGCGTATCGAGCGCCGACGAGAGGTCGCCCGGCCGATAATTGATGCCGTCAATCGCGTAGTAGGTAGAGAAGTAGCGCGGATCGGCTGCCATCAAGCGTTTCGCCAGCAATTTCTGATCGATGCCGGGCTCAAGCAGCTTTTGCGAGATGGCCGGCTGGTGATCGCCGAAACGCAACACCAGAAACGACTGATCCGGATAGTCGCGCTTAAGGGCAGCAATGAATTCGCGGTAGTCGTTCTGCGTCATGACCTGGCGACGGATATATTCGTCGGTTTCCGCCGTGTTTCCCGGTGGCGTCCAGTCCGGCGGCGTCAGATCGGGCCGATAGACGTCGGTCCAGGGAAAATGGTTGGCCGTGAGGTAGACGAACATGAAGACCGGCGCGTGCTGCGGCTGCTCCCGCGCAAACACCTTCAAGGCCTGATCGAAGTAGAACTTGTCGGGCTGCATATCCTGGGCGACGCCCATATCCGCCATGTCGATGAAGTGGCCGACGCCAGCGCCCTTCTGGAATGCGCGCGCGCCGAGGAAGTTGCCATAGGTCGGATAGAGCGAGAAGGTCTTGTATCCGCAACGCTTGAGCGCTTGCGGTAACCCGCGCGCAACACGGTTCGCGGTGATCCTTGTGACATAAAACTTCAGATCGCCGAACGACCGCGCGGACATGCCGGTCAGGACGTTGAATTCGGTGTACCACGTCGGGCCGCCGGTTGCCTCCGCGATCATGGTCCGTTTCTTGCCGTCGATGGACTTGAAGTAATCGGAGTACCCTTGCGGCACTTTGATGCCAGGCGCGGCCGAGATGTCGAAGCTCGACTCGTCGAGCAGCATGATGATGTGCGGTCGCTTTGCCGTGGCGTCGCAGGTCTCGGCGGGCGGCAGCATGGGCAGGCCGGCAGCGTGCGCTCCCGCAAGGCGAAGCGGGCCATTCGTCGGCGGATCGACCTCGATCCATCCCGTCGAAGCCAGCCGCGACACCGCCACCACGCCCGAGCGCGCCAAACTGGAAACATGATTGACGCCCTGGAACGGCTCCCAGGCCTGCTCGGGCCAGACTACCGACATCGCCGAGATCAACGCTGTCGTCGCAGCCAGCCCTGTCAACGCAAAGCGGCGGCGCACGCGGAACGGATCGAAACGCCAGACCAGCCACAACAGCGGAACCGCAACGAGGCCCGCCAAGGCCAACTGCAACTGCAAGCGCGGGAACACCGAGAGCATGAACGAGAACGTATCGCGGTCGATGATCAGGAAGTCGAGGAACGTCAGCGTTAGTTGCAGAATTCCGAACTTGAAGTGCGACAGCGCGATCAGGATCACGATCAAGGCCAGCGACAGCGCGGCACAGACGCCGGGCCGCTGCAGCACGACCAGCAGGAAGCAGTTCACGAATACCCACGCCAGCACGGAGAGCGTGATCGCGAACGGCCCGTATTCGGTGGTGAGCAGGACCGCCAGCCCCGCCAGATGGACGGCAACGATCAGACCAGCCGCGGCAAAGAACCGGACGCCGCGCGCTTTCGCGACGGCGGTTTCGCTCATTCCGGATTCGGCAACGGCAGCAGACATATCGCTCCTCAGAGCCCCTTGATGAAACCTGCCTCGATCAACAACCGGTTGAACCTGCGCGCTTCAGCCCCGTCCTTGCAGGCGTAGAATACACCCTTGCAGCGGAGCATGATCTTCTTCTGCTCCTCGAACGAGGGATCGAGCGGAATGCCCGCGGCTTCCTGGATCACCAGCGGCAGATAGGGCGCGTCGATCGTGTCCATAACGGCGGAACTCTTCACCGGCTCGAAATTGATGGCGTCCATTGCGTAGTAAGTGGTGAAGTAGCGCGGGTCGTAGGTGTCGAACTTGCGGGCGACCTTGACTTCGTCCAGGCCGGGATCCAAGAGGTTCGACGAAAACTCTGGCTGATGATCGCCGTAGCGAACGATCAGGAACGGTTGCGCCGGGAATTTCTTCTTCAGGCTGGCGACGAATGCCGCATAGTCGCCGGCGCTCATCGTCTGGCGGCGCAGATATTCGTCGACCACCGGCGCGTTGCCGGGCTTGCGCCAGGACGGCAGCAGGTCCGGGCGGAACCTGGTTTCCCAGGGGAAATGATTGGCAGCGAGATAGACGAAAGTGAACAGCGGCGTGTTGGCCGGCTGCTCGGCGATCAGATTCACGGCCTTGTCGTAGAAGAAGCTGTCCGGCTCGATGCCCTTCGCGCCGAGGGCGCGCGCGTCATAGAACTGCTGGATGCCGGTGGAGGTCTGGAAGCCGCGCGCGCCCATGAAGGCGCCGTAGGCCGGATAGAGCGAGATGGTGTTGTAGCCGCAGCGGCGTAGCGCCAGCGGCAACCCGCGCTCGACCCGTCCCGCCGCAATGCGGGTGACGAAATAAGAAAAGCGGCCGAACGATCGCGACGACAGGCCGGCCAGCACATTGTACTCGGCCATCCAGCTTGCGCCGCCGCTGCTCTCGGCCATGAACTTGCGCTCGCGGCCGTCAAAGGACTTGAAGTGACTGCCATAGCCCGGCGGCACCTTGACGCCGGCGGCCTGACGGATGTCGAAGCTCGACTCGTCATGAATCATGATGATGTGCGGGCGGCGGCCGGCAACGTGGCAGGAATCGACCAGCGGCACCTTCAACCGCTCGGCGGTCGCCGCCTCCGATTCCATGAAGCCGTAATTGGCGAAGTCGGAAACTGCCGTCACGCCCGAGCGGGCGAACTTGGAGAAATAGCCGTCGTCGTAGTAGCCGCGCCAGGCTTCATCCGGCCAGGCGACGGAATAGCCGGCCAGCGTGGCGAGACAGGCCAGCAGGCCGCCAGCCGCCGGCAGGCGGCGGATGCGAAACGGATCGAGCCACCACAGCGCGTACATCAGCGGCAGGATCACGAGCGCGGCGCCGACGACGCTCCAGCGCAGGTTAGGAAAGATCGTGAACAAATACGCTGCAGTGTCGCGGTCGATCACCATCAGGTCGACGAAGTTCGCGGTCATCTGCACAACGTCGTGCTTGAGCCGCGACAGCAGCACCAGCAGCACGACCAGCGTCAGCGACAGCGCGGCGGACAGCGCCGGGCGCCGCAGCAGCGCGATGAAGAAAAAGTTCAGGATGCCCCACGCCAGCGCGAAGCCGATCCGGCCGCCGAAATCGGTTTCGGTGTGCAGCAGGATCGCCAACGCTGCTATGTGCGGTGCAGCAACGGCCGAAAGACGCCAGAAACCGATCGCGGCAAGGCCGGCGGCAAGGGTGGCGGCGGAGGGCCCTGGATTTGGCGCGGGCGCCATGGGAGGAAACGCAACATGACCCGGCGCAATACAAAGCCTTGGCTGGCGACGACCAGGAGACGCACGACCCATCCGGAACCTGTGTCGTGTCACAAAAACGTAGTGGAATCGTCATGAACGCGCAATGAATTTGCCCACGGGCGGACGCGGCAGAGTAAATTTGAGGCTGTCATTCCGGGGCGCGAAGCGAACCCGGCATCTCGAGATTCCGGGCCTGGTCCTAGCGGACCATCCCGGAATGACGGAGCAAGTCAGCTTCTCCTGGCGATCCCCTCGATGAAAAGATCGAGGATTGCCTCCGCGGTTCGCTCGGCCTCGGGGGCGGCCACCCCCCAGCGCGGAAAATGGCCGTCGATGTTCATCCGGGCAAAGCCGTAGACCAGCGCCCGACCGGCGATCTGGACCTGCCTGAGATCCTCGGTGCGGAGCTGGCCCGCGGCAAAGGCTTCCGCGAGCGTTTGCTCTGTCAGCTCGATCAGTTCGGCATTGTCGCGGCTAATGACGGCCGCCCTGTCGTGATCGAACAGACGGCGGCTGGAAATGATCTCGAAATGGGTCGGATTGCGCATCGCCCAGCGCAGGTAAGCGAGCCCGAGGTAGCGAAAGCGGCTGAGCGGATCGCCCGGGGCGGCGCCGGCGAGCGCCGCCTCGATCTCGGCGCGGAACCGGCGCTGCGCCTCCTCCGCCACTGCCTGGATCAGAGCGTCCCGACTTGGAAAATGCCGGAACGGCGCCCCCGGCGACACGCCGGCGCGCCGGGCGGCCTCGCGGACACTGACCG
>NZ_LLXX01000111.1:1542-11970 GCF_001440405.1 Bradyrhizobium valentinum | reverse complement strand
TGGCCGGGCGCGACATTGGCCTCCGGCGTTGCCGGCTCGATCGGCACCGCGATCGGTCCGGAGCGCGCGGCAAGCAGGCGCGTCACCTCGCGCTCGACATAATGCGCGAGCTTGCGCGCGCCGGGCTTGGTGAAGAAGACGCCATCGGCCGTGCGCAACTGGCGGATCTGGCCTTCGAAGTCGGGACCCTTCTGCAGGAAGCGGCCGGCTTCATCGACAAAGCCGTCCCAGATATCGACATAGGTGATGCCGGCCTTGCCCGCGCCATCGCGATACAGCGCATCAAGGAACAGCATGTCGGACGTTCCCCGTTGCCCGCGGATCGCAGGCAGGCCGACCCACAACACCGGCACGCCCTTGGATTTCAGGATACCAATCAGCTCTTCGATCTTCTTGGCGTAAAGTTCAACCCAGCGCTCGTCGCGGAAATCGTAGAGCCCGCCGCCCGCGCGTGCGCTCTTTTCCAGCGTCTGCGACGTGTCGTTGTCGGCCGCGTCGTCAGGCGATAATTCGGCGTCGGCCGGCTTGTCGTCGCGTTTTGCGGCGTCAGTCGAGCCGTCCGGCTTCGGCTTTGCGTCCGCCGGCTTGGCATCCGCCTTGCCGCGCGCGTCCTTCTTGTTGTCTTCCTTCTTGTCGGCCTTCTTTTCGGTGATCGCCTCACGAATCGCCTGGCGGTCGTGGAGGCCGAGCATGACGACGATGGCGTCCGGCTTTTCGGTGGCGAGGATGCCCTTTGCGGCCGCGGCCCAATCGGCGGGCTCGCCGCGCGGCTGATACTTGATCAGGCCGGAGACGGTTTTGTGCTTGCGGATCACGCCCATGTCGGGCTGCTCGGCATAGGCGTCTTCCAGGCCATAGCCGAGCCAGTCCGCCATGGCATCGCCCAGCACCAGCACGTTACGTTCCGGCACCGTATCGCGCTTGGCGGGCGCGGGCGCACGGGAGAAGTCCTGGCGCGGCGCCTGCTGGGGCGTTTGCTGGGACGGCCCAAAGAAATCGCCGCCGAACCAGCCGCCACCACGTTGCGGCGCTTGCCGCTGCGGCGGACCGCCGAAGCCGCCGAAATTGAAAAACTGCGCGGAGGCCGGACCGACGATCCCGATCAGAAGCGCGATCGCAACCGCCAGCGCCACCAGCGGGCCGGTCTCGGTGAACACGCGCAAGAAGGACTTTGGCTTTTGCATCCGGCTCGGTCGCAATGAGTAGCAAGGCGTCAAATGTTAGTAGCGGAATCGGGCCGCAAGCGGGCAGATTTCGCATTCATAAACCGAGGTTCCGGGTTGACCGTCAAGGCTGCTGAAAAATCGTGGTTTTCAGGGTTACTTTCGCGGCCGAAAGCGCGAATTAACGCCCGCGCAGCCGCTCCAGCACGTCGGAAGACGCAAATCCGTCCGCGGGCGCCCCGATCGAGGCCTGGAAGTTGCGCAGCGCCTCCCGCGTATGGCCTCCGAACTGGCCGTCTGGCGTGCCGCGGTAATAGCCACGCTGGGCAAGCAGTTGCTGCAGTTCCAGCCGCTCCGCCCGCGACAGCACCCGTTCCTGCCGCGGCCAGGGCTGCACGAAGGCGGGGCCGCCGCGCAGGCGGTCGGCAAAATGGCCGATTGCCAGCGCATAGGCCTCCGCCGGGTTGTATTTCATGATCACCCGGAAATTCTGCAGCATCAGGAAGCCGGGTCCCTGCATGCCGGCCGGCGCCAGCAGGTAGGCTTTTTCAGTCGAATCCGGGAACGGCTTGCCATCGGCCCGCTTCAGTCCCTGGCTCTGCCATTGCGCTATTGTCATCGCCTTGGACTTGTCCGCCAGCATGAAATTAAAACCCTCCGGCAGCACCACCTCATAGCCCCAGCTCCGGCCGGTCTGCCAACCGTCCTTCCTGAGGTTGTTGGCGGTCGAGGCGATCAGGTCGGCGGCGTTGTCGACGACGTCGCGGCGGCCGTCGCCGTCGCCGTCGACGGCGTAGCGCTTGAAGGCGGTCGGCATGAACTGCGTCGGCCCGAACGCGCCGGCCCAGGAGCCGCGCATCTGTTCGGGGCGCAGATCGCCGCGGTTGAGAATTTCCAGCGCGGTGAGGAATTCGTCCTTGAAATAGGCCTGGCGGCGGCCGATGCAGGCCAGCGTCGCCGTCGAATTCACCACGTTGCGGTCGCCCATCTGCGTCGAGTAATTGGATTCGATTCCCCAGATCGATGCGATCGCGTAGCGATCGACGCCGGAGGCTTTCTCCACCTCGTCGAATTGCGGCTTGTACTTTGCAAGGATCTCGCGCCCCTTGGCGAGGCGGTTGTCGTTCACCAGGATGTCGAGATAATCCCAGATCGCCTTGGTGAATTCGGGCTGCGAATCCATCAGGTCCATGATGCGCAAATCAGGCTCGAGGCCTGCGGTGAAGCGCTCGAAATTCTGCTGGGTGATGTTGCGTCGTGCGGCATCCGGCCACATCGAGGCGACGCAATTTTGAAAATTCGCCGCGGCTTGCCGGATCGCGGCCGCAGTCATCAGGGGATGACCGGAGGCGCCGTCCTCGCCGCTCCATGGCGGTGGGCCTCCTTCCGGATTAGGTGCGGCCTGCGCTGTCGGACCGGATTTCTGGCCTGAGAAGATGTTGCCGAAAAAGTTCGAAACCCCGTTGCCGGGGGATTGAGCTTGAGATTGGGCTTGGGACTGGGCTTGGGACTGGCCGCTGGAACACAACAGCGCAGCCGCGATTATGATCGCGGCGGCTTGATTGTTCATCGCTCGTTCCATCACACCCATGCCGTGTCCGTCCGTCTCGACCAATCCGTGCCAGAAGGCCCTGTCACGGTTTCCAATAGCTTAACAGAGGGCATTTTGTCGTCGCGCCCGGCGCGCGCAAGGGGAGGCGAATGGCGACCATACATCCGCCTTTGTTCAGGGGTGCAAACCGGCTATCAACGTGCAATCAAAGCACTTTCCTCATTTCTAAGGCTCTCGATATCCCATGAAAATCCGTAAAGCCGTCTTCCCGGTCGCCGGCCTCGGCACCCGCGTCCTGCCAGCCACCAAGGCGATGCCGAAGGAAATGCTGACGATCGTCGACAAGCCGCTGATCCAGTATGTGGTCGACGAGGCCAGGGAGGCCGGGATCGAGCATTTTGTTTTCGTCACCGGGCGGAACAAGGGCGTGATCGAGGATCATTTCGACCGGATGTTCGAACTCGACACCACGCTGGCTGCGCGCGGCAAAAAGGCCGAGCAGGACATCCTGGCGCGCGACCAGCCCGAAGCCGGCGCCATGAGTTTCACCCGGCAGCAGGCACCGCTCGGCCTTGGACATGCGGTCTGGTGCGCGCGCGACATCGTCGGCGACGAGCCGTTCGCGGTGGTGCTGCCGGACGAACTGGTGCTGAACAGCCCGGGTTGCCTGAAGCAGATGGTCGAGGCCGCGGCAAAACTCGGCGGCAAGTCCAACCTGCTCGCGGTCGAAGCCGTGCCTGACGATCTCACCCATCAATACGGCATCTGCGGTGTCGGCAAGCGGCTCGCCAAAAACATGTTCGAGGTCGACGGCATGGTGGAGAAACCGCCGAAGGGTACTGCGCCGTCAAACCTCTCCATCACCGGGCGTTACATCCTGCAGCCGGAAATCTTCAAGATTCTCGAGACCCAGGAGCGCGGCGCGGGCAACGAGATCCAGCTCACCGATGCGATGAAAACCCTCGCGAAGACGCAAAAGTTCTACGGTGTCGAGTTCGCGGGCGAGCGGCACGATTGCGGTTCGAAATCCGGTTTCCTGCGCGCCAACATCGCCTACGGCATGGCGCGCCCCGATCTGCGCGACGGCCTGCGCGCCGAGATGAAGAAGTATCTGGAGGAGTGAGGCGAGTACGCATCCGCGTTCCTCCGCTGTCATCATCCGCGAAAGCGGATGATCCAGTACTCCGCGGCGTTAGCAATTGATCCGAAGCGGCGCGGCGTACTGGATGCCCGCCTTCGCGGGCATGACGAGACGGTGCCCTAAGCCACCAGCGCGAGCTGCGGGATCGCGGCGACCACCGACTGATTGCGGCCGTTGGCCTTGGCCGCGTAGAGCGCCTTGTCGGCCGCTTCGATGAGACAGGGCCACTCGATTGCCGCCGTGGGCGTCATGCTCGCCACGCCGACGCTGACCGTCGTGACATTGGGGTCTTCCGCCCATTGCTCGACCTTCGAGCGGATGGTTTCGGCGACCGTGAACGCTTCCACCGCCGAGAGGCCCGGCAACAGTACCGCGAATTCCTCGCCGCCATAGCGCGCCGCACAGTCGCTGGCCCGCCGCACCGCGTCCGAAATGCAGATCGCAATGCCGACCAGCACCTGATCGCCGGCCTGATGTCCAAACGTGTCGTTGTAGGATTTGAAATGATCGGCATCGATCATCAGGACCGCGACCGGCGTCCTGTTGCGCGCCGCCCGTCGCCATTCCGCATCGATCTCGATATCGAATTTGCGCCGGTTCTTCAGGCCGGTGAGCGCATCGGTCGTTGCCAGTTCCTCCAGCTTGTCCTCGGCCTCCGCGCGGCGGCCGATCTCGCGCGCGAGAAACAGCGTGGTGCCGATCACGAACAGGATCAGCACGATCATGATCGCGCCGATCCGGACGACTTCCCTTTGCCAGAGATGGAGGATGCTCGCCAGCGGCTTTCCGACCACGACGAAAAACTGATTTGTGGTGCCGGCGCGAACGTAGAGCCGCGGGGTGGGGTCCACCGGACCTATCCCGGCATAGGATCCGCCCTCTTTCAGGTTCGCCGGGTTCCACTTTGGCCGCTCGGCCAGATTCTTGCCGATGATGTCGAGGTCGAACGGTTTGCGCATGATGACCGTTCGGTCGCGGCGCAGCACCGTGATCGTATCGGCGGGATCGAGGTTAAGCCGGCCGAACAGATCATGGAAATAGCTGAAGCGGATCGAGCCGACCACGACGCCGAGAAAGCCGCCATCGGTATCGTTGATGCGCCGGCTGAGCACGATCGAATAGGCGCTGCGACGCAGCATCGGGCGGCTCATGTACAGGCCTACATCGGGATTGGCGCGGTGGACCTGGAAATACTCCTCGTCGCTGCGATCTTCCGGCGCCGGATCGAGGCTTGCCGCGTCGTGCGTCAGTTGGCCCTGCGCGTCGAACACCTGGATCACGCCGAAATGTCTGGCGGTGGCGGCATGATCGAACAGGATCAGGTGCTGGATCTCCTTGCTGACGCCCTTGATCTCCGGCATCACCAGATTGCTGGCGACGGCGCGCAGCGACAGATCGTAAAGCTCGATATTTCGGCTGATGTCGGCATCGATGCCGGCAGCGAGATTTTCCAGCGTCTGGCGTGCGAGCTCTTCCTCGCCGCGGCGCATGTCGAGCATGACGCTGACGCAAATCGTCGAGAAGCCGATCACGGTCGCGATCGACGACGCGATCAACAGCTTCGCAGACAACCGCCAGGGCCGGCGGTCTTTCCTGAACCAGCCCTTTCCGGTCACGTCGCTTTGCCGTCCGAATAGCATCATCCGCTCCAGGCCTTCCGGTATGCTCCCGGATAAATTGTTGCGGCCTTAAGCGGCGACGGCGATATGATAAAGAGTTAACGCTTGGTTGCCGGCATCGACGGTTTTGTGCAGATCACCATTGAGGACACGCGTGAACGTTTACGATCCGTTACGGGACTATCTGAAGGCGCAGAAGCGGCCCGAATTCGTGCTGAGCTTCGAACAGATCGAGGCGATCATCGACGCCGCGCTGCCGCGCGCCGCGCAGCGCGCGTCATGGTGGGAAACCCTGCGCAGCCCGCAGGAGAAGATGCCGCAGCGCGAGGCCTGCCTGGAAGCCGGCTACATCGCAACGCGGCAGGCCGATGGGAAAAGCGTGAAGTTCAAGAAGATGCCGGTGAGGCGGTGAGTGCGTGCCGTTCACCCGTCATCACCGCGCATGCAGCGCCGCGTTTCCGTGCAGGATGTCGATTGGTATGAAATACGGTGGGCGAGCCTCCTGTCGGACTCATTTTCCAGACACCGGCCCTACCGTCGCCTCAATTTGGGATGATTTGGTTCAAGGGGCGTGACTTAAAAGACAAGAACAAGAAAAGCGATAGTGGGAGGATGGCGCCGATGAGTCGGACGACATGGTCGTTTGGGCGTCCCACGCCTGTAAATCTCTGATGGCCGCGGCGATAGCCGATGACCGCCATAACAGCATCGAATCTTGATGGTGCTCTTGATCGGGCAGGGTGGACTGCGCTGTCCGGCAGAACTCGGCTTCTAGCGCTCGGACTGCTTGCCGGACTTGTTGGTGGAATTGGGCTGGCGCCCGGTTTCGCTGCTGCAGGCGACGCACTGCAGGTGACGAGCGCGCAGGTGCCCGCGTCCGACCAGATTGGTATCGATCTCCCGCTGCTGATGACGATCAGGAACGATGCGGCCGAAGCCGACGCGATACTGCGCGTCCGCTGTCCGTTCGCGAATTTCGCCGTAAAGCACACGGTCGATCGCGGCGAAGGCGCGCCCGCCATGCGTGAGATCAAGTCCATTCCGATCCCGGAGAGCAAGACGATCGAGCTCAAACGAGACGGATATCACGTGATGCTGCTGCAGACGCGGCAGAAGCTCGTCGACGGCGAGACGTTCACATGCGCCGTCGTCTTCCAGAAAGCCGGAACCAAAGAAACGGAGGTGCAGGTTTCACGAACGCCTTGATCGCGACAGCGGACTGGTGAAGCCCGTTGAATGGGGCCCGTCAGCGAAACGCCCGGATATGCCGGACGTTCAATCCAACATGAACTGCCACAAGAACTTGCAAACAAGGAGGGCACTACTCATGGAACGATTTTCCGGTCACACAAAAATGTTAACGCGAGCCTGTCGGCTTGCCGTAGCGGTTGCTGCCGCAAGCGTGTTGGGCGCACTGCCTGTCTCCGCGGACGGGGTCAATCAGGAACGGCTGCTCAACGTCGACAAGGAGCCGGGCAACTGGCTTCATCATCATCAGAATTACTCGGCTCACCGGTTCTCCAGCCTGAAGGAGATCAACCGCGATAACGTGAAGAACCTGAAGGTCGCCTGGACCATGCACCTCGGCGGCATTGAAGGCGGCGGCATCTGGAGCCATGGCGGGCTGGAAGGCACTCCGATTGCCGAAAACGGCTTTCTCTATGTCACCGATGGCTGGGGTTCGGTCTACAAGATCGATGCGCATGGTGGCCGCGGCGTGCTGGTCTGGAAGATGGATCCCAAGACGGACCGTGACTGGGCTGGTGCCGTAGCATGCTGCGGCGTCGACAACCGCGGCGTCGCATTGTGGGGTGATCAAGTCATTTCGCACACGCTCGATGGCCGGCTGCTCGCCATCAACAAGGAAACCGGCCAGGTCGCCTGGCAGCGCACGGTCGCCGATCCGGACAAGGGCGAGACGATCACCGGCGCGCCGTTGATCGTCAAGAACATGGCGATCACCGGCGTGGCCGGCGCGGAGTACGGCATCCGTGGCTGGCTTGCCGCCACCGACCTCACGACCCAGAAGGAGGTCTGGCGCACTTACACAATCCCGGGCAAGGGCGAGCCCGGCAGCGAAACCTGGAAAGACAGCAACAACGCGGCGGCCGCCGGCGGCGGTTCGACCTGGGTAACCGGCACCTACGATCCTGCAACCGACACCATCATCTGGGGCATCGGCAATCCCGGACCGGACTGGGATAACGCCTATCGGCCGGGCGACAACCTTTACACCGACAGTTCGCTGGCCCTTGACGCCACAACCGGCAAGATCAAGTGGCACTATCAGCACACGCCAAACGATCCCTATGATTACGACAGCGTGGCGGAAAACGTGCTGGTCGATGTCCCCGGGCCCAGCGGTCCGCGGAAGCTCGCGCTCGAAGCGGACCGCAACGGGTTCGCCTATGCGATCGATCGCACCAACGGCAAGTTCGTCTGGGGCCTGCCGTTCGTCAAGAAAGTTACATGGACCAAAGGGCTCGACCCGGAGAGCGGCAAGCCGATCGAGTATGACCCGAACAAGTCCGTGCAGACCTATATCGCGTCGGTGACGCCAAGCCGCACCAACATGGAAACCGACATCTGCCCCGGCAACATGGGCGGCAAGAACTGGCCGCCGACGGCCTATAATCCGGATCTGAAGCTCTGGTACATCCCGGTGATCGAGAGCTGCAATCGCATCAAGGTCGAGGTGATGACGCCGGACAAACTGAAACCGCGTGAGTTCTGGACCGGCGGCGGCCCGAGCCAGCCATTCAGGATCACCGGCAGCGTGACTGCGATCGATGTGACTACCGGCAAGATCGCCCAAAAAATGGAAACGCCGTTCCCCAATTTGGGCGGCATGCTTGCGACTCCCGACCTCGTCTTCACCGGCCAGCCATCCGGCGAAGTGCATGCGCTTGACGCCAAGTCATTGCAGAAGCTTTGGGAGTTCAACACGGGCGGCGGCGTCAACGCACCGCCGATGACCTTTACGGTCGATGGCAAACAGTACGTCGCCATTCTGGTCGGCCTGGGCGGCGCCTGGGACAAGTGGTTCATCGATTCGACGCCCGAACTGAAGAAGATACAGCCGGGATCGATGCTCTACGTATTCGCACTCTGACATCCCAAAAGACGGAGGGTCCGCCAACCGCGGGCCCTCCCGCTTCTTCGACAAGAGACGCAATGATGATCTTCAACAGGTTCCCGGCGGCGGCAGGCTTGCTGCTCGCGAGTGTCGTCGCCCTGAAATTTTCGATGCCAGCCGCTGCTTACGGTCAGTCGGCGCAAGCGCCAGCTTCGGATCCGACCGCTGCCGGCAAGGTAGTGTTCAGTAAGGCCAATTGCGTGGGCTGCCACAAATGGCACGGCAATGGCGGCGGCGGCTATGGCGGTGATGCGCTGTCGCTGCGCAAGACCGAGCTGACGCGGGATCAGATCATTGAAATCGTCGGCTGCGGGCGGCCGGGCACGGGGATGCCGTTCTTCATGCGCGGCGCCTACGATGAGGTGAAATGCCATGGCATGAACCGCCAGGACGCGGGGCCACAGATGCCGCCCGAGGGCGGAACATTTCTGCGGCCGAAGGATATTGAAGCCGTCGCCGACTACGTGATCGCCCACATCAAGGGAGCCGGCGAACCCACTTACGCGGAATGCGTCGCCTTCTTCTCAAACACGTCGCGGGTGTGCGACGTCTACAAGACCCAGGCGCAGAAGCCAGATGATGCGACCGCCAGCACCGGGAAGGGCCAGTGATGCGCAGACTGAAACTGCCGGGCGTTCTTGCCGTGGGCCTGCTTGCCTGGCAGGCCGTCGCGCTCGCGGGCTCACCGGCACGGACGGAAGAATTCAGCGGTAACGATCTGCGCGACATTCGCCTCGGAATGGCCGCGGCCGAACTGGCGGAGTCCGGCTACGTCGACTTCCATTGCGCGACGGATCCGAAGCGAACGCTGGCAAGCTGGAAGAATTGGCGCGACTGTCCTGCCGACGCGAGCGGGACACGGGCGATCCGATTTGGTTACGATCCGTCGACCAGCCGGGACGGCACCATGGTGGCAGGTCATCCGGCGATCCTGACCTTGCTGATCGACGATACCGGGCACGTTGCCGGTTTGCAGATCGAGACCGATCCGAAGGCGCGTCTCTATATCCGGAAGAAGGCGTTTCTCCTGGGGCTACAGGCCAAATCGCGCTACGGCCCGGACGGCTGGGCATGCACCGAGGGCCAGCCGGGTGCAGGAGACCAGCCAGTGGGAGGCATCTACCTCAAGGAGCGCTGCACCAAGACGATCAGCGGCCGTTCGCTGGTTGTCGAGCGCAACCTGTTCCGCCGGCCCGATCAGGACATCAAGAGCTTCGTCGATGAAACGCGGATCAGCATACTGCGAGCCAAGGATTAGAGCATTGCCGATGGTGCTGGCTGCCTGAGTCAGTCTACCTCCTGAGCAGACGTTGCCTCGCCTCATGCGCATGTCCAAAAAGTGGCAGTTTCAGCCGCGAGCCACCCTTCCTGCGGGCTGCCCTATATGAGAGAGTTGCCAACGGAAACGTGCCGATAGTCGAACGCGCCGATAATCTTAAGGAGCGCATTGGCGGCGTGGCTGGCGGCGGCCGTTATTTAATCCAAAAGGCGCGATCTGATACTTGATCGACGCAAGCGCGGACAGGCATTTCAACAGAGGCGTGGCATGGTGAATCGAGTTACGACGGCGCGATCCACCGTGGCGATGCGGCGTTGGGGTCCCCCCGCCATTGTGACGCTCGCGGTGATGGCCGCACTGACGGCGCTGACCGCCGGCGCCACGGCGAGACAGGCGCGCCCCAAGGCCCCCACCGAGGCGACGGCGCCGCGCGATGCAGGCGAGCCGATCATGGCGATCGTGTCGATCAAGACCCAGCAGGTCACTATCTACGACGCCGACGGCTGGATCCTGCGTGCGCCGGTATCGACCGGCACCA
>NZ_LLXX01000111.1:0-1241 GCF_001440405.1 Bradyrhizobium valentinum | reverse complement strand
CGCGGAGCCGGTCGGGTTCTCCCACCCGGCGCTATTCGTGCCGAGCCCGGAGGCCATTGCGGCTGCACCGACGCGCGCCGAGACGCTCGCCCGCGAGGCCGCGGAGGCGGCCTGGACTGCTGGGGAGGCGAAGAAAGCTGCCGCGACAGCGGCGCGCGAGGCGGCGGCGCTCAAGGTGTCGCTTCGCAAGCTGGAGGGGCTCAAGACCCGCGCCGACGCCGGGCTCGCCTACGCCGACAAGGCGCTCGCCGCCGCCAAGACCGACGAGGCCAAGGCGCGGGCCGAGGACCTCAAGCAAAAGGCCGCCGCCAAGGCCGCGGAACTGACGAACCAGATCAACACTGCCAGGAATGACGCGCAGTCGCCCGGCGCCGCCGCCGCAAGGGACGCCGCCAAGGCGGCCGAGGCAAGGAAGGCCGACTCCGCTAAAGCGGCGAGCGAGGCGAAGCTCGCGCTTGAGCCGGTCTCGATCTACATCAGCCGCGCGACGCAGAAGCTTTACGTGCGCCGCCCCACGCACAAGCCGGCACCTGACGGCGGCGGCATCGTGTTCGATGCGACGATTGAGGTTCCGGTGACGATCCGCAATCCCGAAAGCCCGATCGGCACGCATGTGTTCACGGCGGTGGCGCGCAACGGGGCGAGCCTGCGCTGGACCGCTGTCACGATCGACAACGGCGACAACGCCAAGGCCGCGCTGGACCGCATCACCATCCCGCAGGAGGTGCTCGATCGCATCGCGCCGACCGCATTGCCGCGATCCTCGATCGTCATCTCGGACGAGCCGCTGAGCAGCGAGACCAACTATCGCACCGAGTTCGTCGCGGTGCTGAGCACCGAGCCGCAGGGCGGCTTCGTGACGCGCCGGCCGACGGTCGATGTCCGCGTTGCGAGCGACGACTTCCAGGGCGGCGACGGCTTCGGCTTCTTCAATTTCCCGCGCGATCCGGCCCCCCAAACCGGCAATACGCGCCGGCGCGGCGGCCAGTACTATCGTCCGATGCAACCGGGCTGGTGGTAAGACGCGGCACGCCGCGCGCAGAGAAGGCGGGGATCCAAAGCCACAGAGCGTTATTGTAGCAAAGGCAACTGGCCCATCACTGTCACGGACAGGCCGCGGCGTATGGGCCCCTGCGTTCGCAGGGGCGACAGGTTGATAGGTTCTCGCCTTTCCCCCACGGTCGTCCCTGCGAACGTGTTTGGTCCCGGGAGATTGGCGAGAGCTTCGAGCGGAGCGAGGT
>NZ_LLXX01000110.1:7006-10875 GCF_001440405.1 Bradyrhizobium valentinum | reverse complement strand
TCGCGCTCGCCGCGATGCTCGGCGGCATCGGCCTGCCCGGCGGCGGGTTCGCCTTCGGCCACGGCTCGCTCAGCGGCGTCGGCGTGCCGCGCGCGGACTTGCCAGGCCCGGAAGTCTCGACGCCGCCGAATCCGGCCCGCAGCGCCATTCCTGTCGCGCGCATCGCCGACATGCTGCTCATGCCCAATGGCGCTTACGAGTTCAACGGCCGTCGCGGGATCTATCCCGACATCCATCTGGTCTATTGGGCCGGCGGCAATCCCTTCCATCATCACCAGGATCTCAACCGCCTGCGCAAGGCCTGGCAGAAGCCGGACACGATCATCGTCCACGACAGCTGGTGGACGCCGACCGCGCGTCATGCCGATATCGTGCTGCCGGCGACGACATCGCTGGAGCGCAGCGACGTCGGCGGCTCGTCACGCGACCCTTACGTGTTCGCGATGCATCGCGCCATCGCGCCGCTCGGCGACGCGAGACATGATTTCGAGATTTTCCGCGACCTCGCTCGCCGCCTCGGCTACGAGGATGCTTTCACAGAGGGCCGGGACGAGATGGCCTGGTGCCGCTCGATCTATGAACGCGTGCGGTCCGGCTCCGCCAAACAGAACGTCGCGCTGCCGGACTTCGACACGTTCTGGGCCGACGGCTTTGTCGAGTTGCCGCTGCCCGACGAGGATTTCGTGCTGTTCGACGATTTCCGCCGGGATCCGCAGCTTCACCCGCTCAAGACGCCGTCCGGAAAGATCGAGATCGCGTCGCAGACCATCGCCGACTTCGGCTACGCGGACTGTCCGCCGCATCCGGCATGGCTGCCGCCGGCGGAATGGCTCGGCAGCACCACGGCCGTGCGTTGGCCGCTGCATCTGATCACCCATCAACCGGCCGGCCGGCTGCACAGCCAACTGGACCCGGCATCGGTCTCGCGCGGCCACAAGCTGCGCGGACGCGAGCGGATTCGCCTGCATCCGCAAGACGCCGACCCACGCGGCATCAAAACCGGCGACGTGGTCCGCGTATTCAACGATCGCGGGGCGTGCCTCGCGGCGGCGCAGGTTGAGGCCGCCATGCGGCCTCGGGTCGCGATCATGGCCACCGGGGCCTGGTTCGATCCGGCGCTGGCGGACGGAGAGCCCGAGCGGCACGGCAACCCTAACGTGCTCACCTTGGACATCGGCACGTCCCGGCTGACCCAGGGGCCGAGCGCGCTCAGCGCACTTGTCGAGGTCGAGCGCTGGGATGCCGCGCTGCCGCCGGTAGAGGCGTGGTCCCCGCCGCGGCTCGTCACGCAGACAGCAACGAACGACGAGACATTCAACGGACTATCACAACTGACAATTGGAACTGACAACCGCTAGACCGCGAGAAACCGAAAAGGAGACATGAGATGTCGAATACGAAGCTGACCGGTTCATTCGTTGCCCTGATTACCCCGTTCAACAAGGACGGGTCGGTGGACTTCGCAGCGTTTCGGACCCTGCTCAAATTCCATGAAGACAACGGCACCAGCGCAATCCTGATCATGGGCTCGACCGGCGAAAGCTCGATGCTCTCCCCGGAGGAGAAGAAGCAGATCATCGTCGAGACGGCGAAAATGAAGACCGGCCGCATGCCGATCTTCTTTGGCTGCACCGGCAATAATACAGAGACGACGATCGGCAATGTCAGGTTCGCCAAGGACAACGGCGCCGACGGCGCCATCCTGGCCGCGCCCGCCTATATCTGCGCCCCAGAGGCGGACATCGAGGGCTTCTTCCTCGATGTTGCCGATGCCACCGACCTGCCGCTCGGCATCTACAACAATCCGCCGCGAGTGAAGAGCGACCTGCACTGGGACAACCTGCTGCGCATCTTCAAGCACCCGAACTATGTCGTGCACAAGGAATCCACCGGACGCGTCGGCCAGGTCGCGCAGGTGCTAGCCGGCAAACCCAATGTTGCCGTGATGTGCTGCGACAGCCCCAATCTCGGCCTGGTGGTACCGACCATGAGCCTCGGCGGACACGGCACCGCCAATATGACCGGCAATATCGCTCCAGCCGAACTCGCCACCATCTCGACGCCCTGGACCAGCTATCGCGAGGCCGAAGGCTTCAAGAATGCCTATCTCTCGCTGTTGCCGCTGCTGCACTACACGTATTCGGCAATTAATCCGGTGGCGGTGAAATCGCTGATGAAGGCGCTGGGCATGCCGGCGGGCGATCTGCGCAAGCCGCTGACCAATCTCGAAGGCGAGGCACTGGCCAAGGGCATCCGCATCGTTCAGGAACTCGGCCTCGACAAGCGCTACGGCTACAACATCAAGCCGCTGTCGGCCGTCGCAGCCTGAACCAGGGATCGACGCAACCATGGATCTCGGTATCCGCGGCCGCAAGGCTCTGCTGAGCGGCGCCAGCCGCGGAATGGGCAAGGCGTGCGCCATGGCGCTCGCCCAGGATGGGGTCGACCTCACCATCGTGGCCCGCACCCGCGACGTTCTGGAAAACACCTGCGCGGAGATCCGCGCTGCGACCGGCGTCACGGTGACGCCGGTGGTGGGCGACATCACCACGGCGCAGGGACGCGCCGATGCGCTGGCGGCCTGCCCCGCGCCCGACATCCTGCTCAACAATGCCGACGGCCCGCTGCCCGGCGATTTCCGGACCTGGACTCGTAACGACTGGATCGCCGCGTTCGACGCGATGATGCTGTCCCCGATCGAGATGATGCGCCTGACTGTCGACGGCATGATGGAGCGCGGCTTCGGCCGGATCGTCAACATCGTGTCGCGCAGCGTCAAGATTCCGCAGGTCGAGCTTGGCCTGTCGAACGGCGCGCGTTCGGGCCTTGTGGGTTTCGTCGCCGGGCTGTCGCGTCAGACAGTTGCACGCAACGTCACCATCAACAACCTGCTGCCCGGCATCTTCGACAGCGGTGCGCAGGTCCGGCACATCGAAGGCATGCTGGAGCCAGGCGGCAAATCATTCGGTCAGATCTGGCAGGAGCGCGCGGCCGCCAACCCGGCCAGGCGCTACGGTCGGCCGGCTGAGCTCGGCGCCTATTGCGCATTCCTGTGTTCCGCACACGCCGGCTTCGTCACCGGCCAAAATATACTGATCGACGGGGGAAGCTACCCAGGAACCTTCTAACTGCAAACGCTGAGAGGATCCTTCGTGAGACACCTTAAATTCATTGCCGCACTGGGCATGGCCCTGTTCGGGTTTGCCTCGGCATCCGTGATGGCCGACACCTATCCAGGTCGAACCGTCACCATCGTCGTGCCGTATCCCGCCGGCGGCTCGGTCGACGGCGTCGCTCGCATTATCGCGCAGAAGCTGAACGAGACGCTCGGGCAACACTTTATCGTCGAAAACCGGGCGGGCGGCGCCGGCGGCATCGTCGGCGCGAACTACGTCGCCAAGGCGGCGCCGGACGGCTACACCTTGATGCTGACGGCCTCGATCCATGTGGTGACGCCGTTCCTGCGCAAGACCGTACCCTACGATGTGGTCACGGATTTCACGCCGCTCACGCTGGTGGCGTCGGGACCGCTGGTCGTCAGCACGGCACCGGACGTGCCGGCCAAGACGCTCAAGGAATTCTTCGATCTCGTGCGCAAAGACCCGAACAAATACACCTTCGCGACCTCGAGCTTCGGGTCGGCCGGTCACCTCGCGCTCGAGCTGCTCAAGCGCGATGCCGGCGTCGAGACGTTGGTGATCGCCTACAAGGGCGCGAGCCCGGCCTTGACCGACTTGATGAGCGGCCAGGTGCAGCTGATGGCCGATCCGATGCTGTCCTCGCTGCCGCTGGCGAAAGCCGGAAGCATCAAGGCCCTGGCCATCACCAGCACCAAGCGCGTGGCGATCGCGCCCGAAATTCCCACCGTC
>NZ_LLXX01000110.1:1767-6953 GCF_001440405.1 Bradyrhizobium valentinum | reverse complement strand
GTCGCCGAATCCGGCATGAAGGGCTTCTATTTCGCCTCGTGGTACGGCTTGTGGGCGCCGAAAGGTCTTCCCGCCGATCTGGTGACGAAGATTCAAGGCGAGGTGGCGAAAATCGTCGAGCGGCCGGACGTCAAGGAACGGCTCGGGGTGCTCGGCTTCGAACCGATCGGCTCCACGCCGGACTATTTCGCCAAATACATCAAGGACGAGATGGCGAAGTACGAGCAGATCGTCAAGGACGCGAACATCAAAGCCGAATGACGGCAACGAGAGCCTGATCGCGTCACGCGGATCGGGCTCTCGATGTCCATCTTGAGGTATTCCGGACGACGCCATGAAAGTCATCGTTCTCGGCGCCGGCGTGATCGGCGGGCGCGCACCGGATATCGATCTCAGCGGACTGATGCTGGCCGCCGCAATCGCTGCGCCGCGCGGCGGGGTAGATATTTCGCGAAAAAATTATCTCCGGAAATCCACCCGGCCTTGTGCAAAGTAGCCGTCTATTCTCTGGTCGCTCACCACCAGGCCAACCCAGGGAACGGTGATCTCCGGGTTGTTCAAGTTGATATACTTGCCGACCAGCCGCCACGGACCTTCGCGCCTTGCGTCGATGAGGCCCCTGCGCTTGCCGGAATCCCAGTCGAATAGCAGGTAGACGCGGTCTCCGATGGTTCTCGCCTCGCCCTGGCCCTGTTTCCATTTATCGGGGGCATCGCCCGGTATGGTGGGATCCGCAGCACCCTTCCAGCGGCTCGACCATTGACCTTCGACCGTGCCATGCGGGTAGCTGGTGTCTTGAGTGCCCCATGGCTTTGCATTTTCATCGGTGTCAGATTCTTCCGGCGCCGTGTTGCGGGCGAACTGCGTCACGTCATCGTCGTTGGGATGCGGGACGTCCATGACGCCGAAAGGATTTCGGGTTGCCGGACCGTTTTCGGACACGGCGTTTCGCTTGGCGTTTTCGGATTTCATCGTTGTCTCCAACCGCAATTGTCTTGCTTCGTGAACGCTCGGGATCGCAGGATCGACGCGTGGCGGCCACCCGATTTCCGAAAGGAACTTTGTTGCTACGCGCGGCAAGGGAAGGGGGGCGCCTCACACGGCCGGAGCGGCGCTGATTTCCAAATCGACGACGACGCCGAAATGATCGCTGAGCCAGAGGCCATCAACCGGCTGGTCGAACGCGAGCGAGGCGGCCCGAACCTCGCAAGCCGCTTTGGGATGGGCGTCCCAGGAGCCCACGAACACATAGTCTACTCGGCGGCGATGATGCGGCTGGCGAACGATCATGCCGATCTCCGACTCTGTATTCGGATTATCGACGCTCCAGGTATGGCCATGACCCTCGCCCGCGATCTCCCAGGCGTCGTGATATCTTACGCTTCGTCCGCCCAGGGACTGCAATCCCCTGATGTAGCGAATGCTGGCTGCGTCAGGCGTCGCGTTGAAATCGCCGGCGATGATGGTGGGAAGCACCTGCCGGTGACGCGCATCGAGATCGGTCAGCGCGACAGCCTGGCGTTCCCGGGCCGATTCCGCGGCGAGCCGCCACGACGTCGCGGCCGCGATGAACAGAAGATCGCCTTCCCCGGGCAGCGGCACCGTTACCGCCAGCGAGCACCAGGGCACGTCGTCTGCATCCGACATGCGCAGGTCGAGGACCTCCTCGACACGATGCGGCCATCGCGTCGCGACGGCATTTCCGCCGAAACGATCGGCATGGGGCGGAATGCTGCGTAGAACGTCAGCCTGATGTGTCCCATGCAGTCCGGTGTCATTGATCAATTCATCGAGCTGCGAATGGTCCGGCGACTTGGCGACTTCCTGGAACGACGCAAGATCGGGGGCGAGCCGGCACAGTTCCCGATTGATCAAGCCGGTTCGTTTCGGATCGCCTTGCCGATTCCAGACGTTGAGCGTGACAACGCGCAGCCGCATGGCCGATCTGGGCTCATGAATGAACCCGAACAACGTTCGTCAGGGGCGTTGGTTCAGCGCTTGCTGGCGATCTGGCGCTCGATGGGCGAGCGCGCCCTGCAGCGGCTCACGCAACGTTGGCTTGCGCGGTCTGCTGTTCTTCTGCGAGCAAGGTGTCGAGATCGACGAGCTGCGGATCGTCAGCCTCGGGTTCGCCCAGTCCTGCGCTGCCGTGAAGATGCATCAGGGTCTGCACACGGCGGGCGTTGAGATGGTCCACGTGCTGATGCTGCAGCGCTACCGTCAGCAGCGCTTTGGGCAACCCGACCAGGGTAAAGGCCGGAACCTTGCGCACCTCGCCGTCCTCGCGCCAGAGCAGGGGATGGAGGGTGTAAATCAACTGCCGCTCGATCTCCGGCGATGGCGGCTGCTCCGATTCGGACAGCGTGAGGCTGGCGAGGTTGGCGTTGCCCGCACGTGTGCGCACGGCGGCGGAGCGCAGCTCCCAGCATATCAGGTCCGCCGCCGAGAGAACTTCGCGACGCACGGCATCCACATTGGTCGAAAACCTCGTCGCCTCCGGTATCGACAGCGCGGCTTTGGTGACGGCCTCGACCAGCGCGGTGGCGCTGGTATCAAATCCCGGCGCGGCCCGCTCGATGGCCGCAGCCATCGCTTCGATCTGGTCAGCCATCTGGTCACGTTCACGCTGCGCCTTGGCATCGGCGAGCGCGCGCTCGGCCGAGGCCACCTGCTCGTCGTATTCCGCCAATGCGGCGCGCCATGTCTTGGTGCGTTCTTCTACGGCGCGCATGTCGGCTTCTGCGCGATCAAGCCGGGCAGCGGTAGCCCCGGCCACCGCCAGCCGTTCGGCGGCGGCACGCTTTTCTGCAAGTTCCGTTTCGGCGATACTCAACCGGTCGGCCAGCTTCTGCCGCGCCGCCATCTTCTCCTTCAGCGCGTTCTCGAAGCGCTCGATCGGGCCGAGCTCGCGCTTGAAAAATGCCATAGCTCTCTCCTCGCGATCGCGTGCCGAATCATCTGGCCGATCGTTGTGTGCCAAAGCTAGTACGAAACTTAGATAACATTGCGGCCTGAGTCGGTACAGCGCAGCCGCCCAATGGGTGATGGTCGGCGCGAGGCCGACCACCACTTTCGGGCCCGTGCGCCGCGCGGTCGCTCGGTTATGCCGCTTCCGGAAGATGCGCTCTGGACATTTTGCGCGGCGAGGATGCGGGCGCGTTAAACCGGCCTGTCGGGGTGCCAGCCGAGCACGGCCAGCATCACGAAAAATCCGATCACATAGGCGGCGGCCACCGGCCATCCCTGGCTGACCCAACGTCCGACGGATTTCGCTTCCGGATACATGTTCGACAAGGCGACGCCCGCCGACGAGCCGAACCAGATCATCGATCCGCCGAAGCCGACCGCATAGGCGAGGTAGCCCCAGTCATAACCGCCTTGCTTCAAGGCGAGCGCGGTGAGGGGAATGTTGTCGAACACCGCTGAGACGAAGCCGAGGCCGAGCGTGGTCGGCCATGAAGCGGCCGGCAGCCTCTCGACCGGCATCAGCGAGGCCGCGGTGACCAATGCAAGAAGGAAGACCGTTCCCTTGAAGGTTTCCGGCATCACCTTCCAGTCCGGCGCACGCCATGGCGCCGTCAAAAGAACGACCGCCCAGACGGCGATGCCGAGAACCGGGACGATGTCGAGTAACGCGGGGAATTTCACATTGGCGGTGATGTTCGCGGCCAGCGCGGCAAACAGGATAGCGGCGACGATGAAGACCCGCGCCGGGTCGATCTTCAGACCTTTCGATGCATTTTTCTGGATCGGCGAGTAGCGCTGTTGCTGAATGGAGGCGGGCACGGCAAAGATCAGCATAGAGACGATGGCCGCGATATAGGCCTCTACCACGGCGAGCGGGCTGACGCCGGCGATCCACATCATGGTGGTGGTGGTATCACCGACGACGCTGCCGGCGCCGCCGGCATTCGAGGCCGCAACGATCGCGGCGAGATAGCCGATGTGAACCTTGCCCCGGAACACGTGCCGCGCAACGGTGCCGCCGATCAGGGCGGCGGCGATATTGTCGAGGAAGCTCGACAGCACGAACACCAGGACGAGCAGGACAACGCCGCCCTTCCAGTCGTCCGGCAGCAGCGCCGGCATCTCATCCGGAATCCGGCTTTCCTCGAAATGCCGGGACAGCAGCGCAAAGCCCATCAGGAGCAGGAACAGATTGCCGAGCGTGACCCATTCATGCGCCATATGGTGGCCGAGGCCGGCGAGGCCCGCACCGTGCTTGAAGCCGGTGAAGACCAGTTTGTAGACGATGATCGCGGCAAGGCCGGCGAGCGCGACCTGAAGCGTCTTGTGATGGAATAGCGCGACGCCGAGCAGCGTCAGCGCAAACAGGATGAAGTCGACGGGTATCCCGAATACAAGGATGGGTTCGATCACAGCGGCCTCGGACAAGCGCGAGAGAAATTCACGGGTTCAGGTCGCAATCTGCAATGTGCTTTATTTCAGCGTCTTCAGCCAGCCGGCGATTTCGCTGACCGCGACGTTGGCCTGCTGCAAGAGCTTGCCCATGGTGAAGAAGCCGTGGAACTGGCCGGGGAAGTGCCGGTAGGTCATGGGCACGCCGGCTTCCTTCAGCCGCGCGGCATATTCGGCGCCCTCGTCGCGCAGCGGATCGGCGCCCGCGGTCAGCACATAGGCCGGCGGCAGGCCGGCGAGCGTTTTGGCGCGCGCAGGCGAGGCCTTCCAGTGATCGATGTCGGCCGTGCCGTTCAGATAGTGGTTACAGAACCATTTGATCACGGAGTGCGTCAGCAAAATGCTGGTCTCGGGCTCGCTGTGCGAGGGATGGCTCATCGCAAAATCGGTGGCGGGATAGATCAGCGCCTGGCCGGCGAGTTTTGGGCCGTCGCCGTCGCGCGCGGCCAGCGCCACGACGGCGGCGAGATTGCCGCCGGCGCTGTCGCCACCGACCAGCACGTGTCCGGCGTCGATGCCGAGCCGGCTGGCGTTGGCGGCAATCCACTTGGTCGCGGTGATGGCGTCGTCGACAGCGGCAGGAAATTTGTGCTCCGGCGCCAGCCGGTAGTCGACCGAGATGACGATCAACTCGCCCTCATGGGCAAGCTTCTGGCAGGCCACTTCATGGGTATCGAGGTCGCCGATCACCCAGCCGCCGCCGTGAAAGAACACCAGGCATGGTGCAAGGCCGTTGCTCTTGCGCAGCGTCTTCGGGGTGTAGATGC
>NZ_LLXX01000110.1:0-1685 GCF_001440405.1 Bradyrhizobium valentinum | reverse complement strand
CGGGAATCGACAGCGGCTTGTTTGATTCAAGCGCGGGCGGCTCGGGGTTACTGACGACGCGGGCGTTCCGATAATATTCGCGCGCTTCCGGTGCGGTCAGCGTCTCATAGGCGGGACGGCCCGCTTCCTGAAAAGCCTTGTAGACGGCGGCGGCATCGGGATCGAGCGTGACGGGCATGGTGGCGAAAACCTCTTGCGTTGATTGAATGCTCAGGCGGCGGTGCGGCCGCCGTCGACGGTGTAGGCGGAGCCCGAGACGTAGCTCGCCTCGTCGGAGGCGAGGAACGCCACGATGGAGGCGACTTCGGACGCCTGCCCGAGCCGCCGCGCCGGAATGCGGTCGACGATCTTCTCAGGTAGCGGCGGCTCATTGCCGGGATTGCGCCCCTGCAGGATCGTGCTCAGCATCCGGCTGTCGATCAGGCCGGGGCAGACGCAATTGACCCGCACGCCGGTGCCGGTGCATTCCCATGCGGCGCTCTTGGTGAGACCGATCACGGCATGCTTGCTGGCGCTGTAGACGGCGATCATCGGCGATCCGATCAGGCCGGCAATGGAGGCGGTGTTGATGATGCTGCCCTTGTTCTGCTTCAGCATCACCGGCAGCACGTGCTTCATGCCGAGAAAGACCCCGACCACGTTGACGTCGAGCACGCGCCGAAAACTCTCCAGCGAATATTCCGGGATCGGCTTGATATCTCCCTCGATGCCGGCGTTGTTGTAGAATGCATCGATCGTGCCGAACCTGTCGAGCGTGGCGCGGACATATTCCGCGACCTCGTCTTCCCTTGTGACGTCAGCCGTGACCGCGAGCGCTTCGGCCGAGGCCGGCAGGTCCTTGATGGCGGCCGCAAGATCCTGCTCCCTGCGGTCGACGGCGACGATCCGGGCGCCGCGTTCGGCCAGGAGGCGGATGGTCGCGGTTCCGATCACGCCGGCCGCGCCGGTCACGACGGCAACCCGGCCGTCGAGGCGAATTCGATCGGGCATATCCTGGGGGTTCCTCTCGCTCTTCCGGTTATCCCGGATTTTGGTGGTTTTCGCGCCTGGCGGGGCACCTAGCGCGAACGAGAGCGACTATTTCATTTGCGGCTGACGCTGACTAGATCATGGCGTACTATCGAAAACGGTTTCCGCGCTCCCGGGCCATGATCGAGATCATGGAACGACTATCGAAAGCGGTTTCCACGCTCCCGGGCCCATGATCGGGCGCGGCAGGAAGGCGGCAAACCGGCCCTTTCCCCGCCGTATTCGCCGTGTTAACCGGGTGGGACGCGAGCGGCCGATATGTCTGTAGAATGTCGCGAGCCCGATTCGCCTGTAAAAGCCGCGAGATGCTTCGAACCATTGCCCTGACCGGTCTTGCGGCCTTGATTGCCGCCACCACGACCTCGCTTGTGCCGCCGGCGCAGGCGCAGATCGGCAATATCTTTTCCGATCCGCCGTTGCGGCCGCCGGGCGCCATTCCCCGCGGCAACCAGCAGCAGCAACAATTCCCAGAAGACGACGAGGAAGTGCCGGAACTGCCGCGTGGTCGTCTGTTGCCGACGCCGAACCGGCCGCCGCCGGGGCAGGGCGCTCCGCCGCCGGGAAGCTTCCAGTCGCAACCGCTGCCGCCGCCACCCGGAACGACCGTCGCTCCCCAAGGTACCCAGCCGGGCGTCGCGGTTCAGCCGCCGCAGCCG
>NZ_LLXX01000109.1 GCF_001440405.1 Bradyrhizobium valentinum | reverse complement strand
CCGGCGCCTCCGCGCATGGCCGCGCCGTCGCCTCCACCAAGGATGGCCGCACCACCTGCTCCGCCGCCCCGGATGGCTGCCCCACCGCCTGCAGCGCGTCCGGCGCCTGCGGCGGCGGGCAGGGTGTGTCCACCGGGTGCCCGATGCTAACTGTTAACGGGCCAGATCCTCGGATCTGGCCCGAAGGGCCCCCAAATCGCGGGGCTGGAAGACCGAACATCCGGCCGTATTTCCTTGCTTCTGGCTGGAATCCGGCTATATAGCGCGCCATCTCACACGGAAACATGGCTCTCAAAGGCCGTCCGGTGGCAGCCGGGCCAGTCAGGCTCGTTTGCTCACACGTTTCCGGAGGAACCAACCGGAGAACTATCACTATGGCGCTACCCGATTTTTCTATGCGTCAGCTCCTCGAAGCTGGCGTGCACTTTGGTCACCAATCGCACCGCTGGAATCCGAAGATGGCGGATTACATCTTCGGCGCCCGCAACAACATCCACATCATCGATCTCGCCCAGACCGTGCCGATGCTGCATCGCGCGCTGCAGGCGGTATCTGACACCGTCGCCAAGGGCGGCCGTATCCTGTTCGTCGGCACCAAGCGCCAGGCGCAGGACGGCGTTGCCGATGCGGCCAAGCGGTCGGCGCAGTATTTCGTCAATTCGCGCTGGCTCGGCGGCACGCTGACCAACTGGAAGACGATCTCGGGCTCGATCAAGCGCCTGCGTCACCTCGATGAGGTGCTCAACTCCGGCGATGCCAGTGCTTATACCAAGAAGGAGCGGCTGACGCTGCAGCGCGAGCGCGACAAGCTCGACCGTTCGCTTGGCGGCATCAAGGACATGGGCGGTCTTCCCGACATGATCTTCGTGATCGACACCAACAAGGAAGACATCGCGATCCAGGAAGCGCAGCGGCTCAACATTCCCGTCGCCGCGATCGTCGATACCAATTCCGATCCCAAGGGCATCACCTTTGTGGTGCCGGGTAATGACGACGCAGGCCGCGCCATTTCGCTGTATTGCGACCTGGTCGCCCGCGCCGCCATCGACGGCATTTCGCGCGCGCAGGGCGATTCCGGCATTGATATCGGCGCCGCGGTTCAGCCGGCTCGCGAGGAAGTCGTGACGGCTCCGCAGCCGACCGGCTTCCAGGGTCTGGCCGGTCCGCGCGGCACCGCCGACAACCTCAAGAAGCTCACCGGCGTGTCGGGTACGATCGAGAAGAAGCTCAACGACCTCGGCATCTTCCACTACTGGCAGCTCGCCGAGCTCGACCACGATACCGCGCACAAGATCGGTGAAGAGGTTGGTCTTCCGAGCCGCGCCGATGCGTGGGTTGCCCAGGCCAAGACGCTGACCGCGGAAGCGGAATAATTGGTACGCCGCGTGGCCGGCTTTTCCGGCCACCGGTTTCGTTCCTCAAGACTGAGCATTCCCTGTAGCTGACGACGGCACGGTGCAAAGCGCGTGCCGCGCCTGCGGCTAACAGGCAAGAAGGATATTCGACGATGGCAACGATCTCTGCGGCAATGGTCAAGGAACTGCGCGAGTCGACCGGCGCGGGCATGATGGACTGCAAGGCGGCCCTCACCGAAACCTCCGGCGACATGCAGGCCGCCCAGGATTGGCTGCGCAAGAAGGGGCTGTCCAAGGCCGCCAAGAAGGCCGGCCGTGTCGCGGCCGAAGGCCTGATCGGTGCGGTGACCTCGGGCGCCAAGGGCGTCGTGGTCGAGGTCAACTCCGAGACCGATTTCGTGGCGCGCAACGAGCAGTTCCAGGGCCTCGTCAAGATGATCGCCCAGGTCGCGCTCCACAACGGCGCCGACGTCGAGAAGATCAAGGCGGCCAAGGTCGGCGACGTCACGGTCGAGACCGCGATTTCGGACGCGATCGCGACCATCGGCGAGAACATGTCGCTGCGCCGTGCGGCTTCGCTGGAAGTCGAAAAGGGCGTGGTGTCGAGCTATGTCCATGGTGCTGTCATCGACGGCGCCGGCAAGATGGGCGTGCTGGTGGCGCTCGAATCGTCGGGCAAGGCCGATGAGCTCGCTCATCTCGGCCGTCAGCTTGCCATGCACGTGGCCGCGACCAATCCGCAGGCGCTGGATCCGAGCGGGCTCGATCCGGAAACCGTCAAGCGCGAAAAGGACGTGCTGGCCGACAAGTACCGCCAGCAGGGCAAGCCGGAAAACGTGATCGAGAAGATCGTCGAGTCCGGTCTGAAGACCTATTACAAGGAAGTCTGCCTGCTGGAGCAGGCGTTCATCCATGACGAGAAGGGCAAGTCGGTCGCGCAGGCGGTGAAGGAAGCCGAAGGCAAGGTCGGTGCGCCTGTGAAGATCGCTGGATTTGTGCGCTATGCTCTCGGCGAGGGAATCGAAAAGCAGGAATCCGATTTCGCGGCCGAGGTCGCGGCGGCCAGCGGCAAGAAGTAACCGCTGCGGTCACAATCTTCCGGCGCCAGCGCGCCGGAAGTCACCTGCGCGGGACAAGGAAGCGATAAGCAATGGCTGAGCCGGTCTATCGTCGCGTCGTGATCAAGCTCTCGGGCGAGTATCTCGCAGGCAGCCACTTTTTCGGCATCGACCAGCCCACTATCGACCGTATCGCCGACGACCTGATCGCCGCGAAAAAGCTCGGCGTCGAGGTGGCCGTCGTGATCGGCGGCGGCAACATCGTGCGCGGCGTGGAAGTCTCCTCGCGCGGCGTTTCCCGCCCGACCGGCGATACCATGGGCATGCTCGCTACCATGATGAACTGCCTGGCCCTGGAGGCTGCCATCGAACGCAAGGGCGCGCCGGCGCGGACCTTGTCGGCGTTCGTGATGCCCGAGATTTCCGAGCTGTTCACCCGCAGTGCGGCGCACAAATACCTTTCCGAGGGACGAATCGTCCTGCTTGGCGGTGGAACCGGCAATCCGTTCTTCACCACCGACACCACCGCCGTGCTACGGGCGGCCGAGATCGGGGCGCAGGCGGTGCTCAAAGCCACCAATGTCGACGGCGTTTACAGCGCCGACCCCAAAAAGGACTCGTCGGCCAAGCGCTTCGATCGTCTGACGCATTCGCAGGCGATCGCCGGCGACTACAAGGTGATGGATGCGACCGCATTCGCGCTTGCCCGCGAGACGTCACTGCCTATCATCGTATTCTCGATCGCCGAGCCGGGTTCGATCGGCGCGATCCTGCGCGGGACCGGCCACGGCACGGTGGTTGCCGGCTGACACGTCAGTGCTGCTTCGAACCGCGGGCTTTAAGGATGCCGGCGGCTGGTTTCCAAGGAGGGGAGAGCGTTATGCCCACGCCCGGTTTTGACATCAATGAATTGAAGCGCCGCATGCAAGGCGCCACCCATTCGCTCAAGCACGAATTGGGCGGCTTGCGGACCGGCCGGGCGGCGGCGTCCATGCTGGAGCCGGTGCAGGTCGAGGCTTACGGCTCACACATGCCGCTCAATCAGGTCGCGACCATCAGCGTGCCCGAACCGCGCCTGCTCTCTGTTCAGGTGTGGGACAAGTCCATGGTGAAAGCCGTCGAGAAGGCGATCGTCGATTCCAATCTCGGCCTCTCGCCGGCGACCGAAGGGCAGGTGCTGCGCCTGCGGATTCCCGAGCTCAACGAGGAGCGGCGCAAGGAACTGGTGAAAGTCGCGCATAAATACGCCGAAGCTGCCAAGGTTGCGGTCCGCCACGTCCGTCGCGACGGCCTGGATATCGTCAAGAAGCTCGAGAAGAATCACGAGATTTCCGAAGACGATCAGGAGCGGCTCGCCAACGAGGTGCAAAAGGCGACCGACGGAACGATTGCGGAAATCGATCAGTTGCTTGCGGCGAAGGAAAAGGAAATCCTCACCGTTTGACAGCAACGCTCTAGAGTTGAGACTGGTCCTGGAATTTAGATGATGCCAAACGCCGCCGCCCCCGCCACGGAAGGATCTGACCGATCCGTCCCGTTGCATGTGGCGATCATCATGGACGGAAACGGGCGCTGGGCGGCAGCGCGCGGCTTGCCGCGTGCCGAAGGCCATCGCCGCGGTGTCGATGCGCTGCGTCGCGTCGTTCGCGCCGCCCATGAACTCGGCGTGCTCTATCTGACGATCTTTTCGTTCAGCTCCGAGAACTGGTCGCGGCCGGCGACCGAGATCGGCGACCTCTTCGGCCTGCTCCGCCGCTTCATCCGCAACGATCTGGCGACGCTGCATAGCGATGGCGTGCGCGTGCGCGTGATCGGCGAACGGGAAGGGTTGGAGCCCGATATCTGCACGCTGCTGAACGAGGCCGAGGAACTGACCAAGGCCAACACCAAGCTCAATCTCGTGGTCGCGTTCAACTACGGATCGCGCCAGGAAATCGCCGGCGCCGCCCAGCGGCTGGCGCGCGAAGTGGCGGAGGGCAAGCGCGATCCGGCATCGATCGACGCCGATACGCTCGGCCGCTATCTCGATGCGCCTGACATTCCCGATCCAGACTTGATCATCCGCACCAGCGGCGAACTGCGGCTGTCGAACTTCCTGATGTGGCAGGCGGCCTATAGCGAGCTCGTGTTTGTGCCGATCCACTGGCCGGATTTCGACAAGGCCGCGCTCGAAAGCGCCATTGCCGAATACGCCAGACGGGAACGCCGTTTCGGCGGTCTGGCCGCGAAAACCGGGTCGTGACCGAGCGCGAGGCCGCACCGGCGGCAGCAAACGCGCCCGATTCGCGAATTCGCGAATCTGATTCGCGCAATCTCGTGATGCGCATCGCCGCAGCCGCCGTGCTGATACCGCTTGCGGTCGCGATCGCCTATGCGGGCGGTTGGTTCTGGGTCGCGCTGGTAACGCTGGCTGCCATCGGCCTCTTCGTGGAATGGCTCGCGATCGTGGGTCTCGCCGGCGCGGTTCGCGTGACGGTGCCGGGTGTGGTCGCGCTTGCGGTCGCCGGGCTCTGTTTTGCGATTGGCCGCCTCGATGCCGCGCTGATCGTGCTCGGCGTCGGCTTCGTCGCGGTGGTGTCGATCGCGCCGGAGCGGCGCAACTGGGCGGCGGCAGGATTTTTGTACGCGGCGGCGGCCGAGATTGCCTCGGTGCTGGTGCGTCTCGATCCCGTAAAGGGATTCGCCGCGTTGATGTTCGTGCTGCTGATCGTATGGGCGACCGATAGCGGCGGCTATTTCGCGGGCCGCGGCATTGGCGGGCCGAAACTATGGCCGCGCGTCAGCCCGAAAAAGACCTGGGCAGGCGCCGCCGGCGGACTTGCCGTCAGCCTGGCTGTAGCGGTCGGATTTGCCGCGTTCGATCTAGGCAGAATCGGGCCGCTATTGATGCTTTCGGCGGCGCTTTCGGTCGTCTCACAGCTCGGCGACCTCCTAGAATCCGCCGTGAAGCGGCGTTTTGGCGTAAAGGACTCAAGTCACATCATTCCCGGCCATGGCGGGCTAATGGATCGCCTGGACGGGTTTGTCGCTGCTGTCGTCGTGGCGGCACTTTTCGGCCTTTTGCGGGGTGGCGCCGATGGCGTCGGCCGCGGTCTTATGGTTTGGTGAAACGATGAGCGCAGTTCCATTGCGTAACAACAAGGCCGTGGCGGCAGCCGCGCGCACGGTCACGGTGCTGGGTGCCACCGGTTCTATCGGCGACAGCACCATGGATTTGCTGCGCGGCGCGCGCGACCGCTATGAGGTCGAGGCGCTGACCGCGAATTCCAATGTCGAAGCGCTGGCCAGGCTCGCGATAGAATTCGGCGCACGATTCGCCGCGATTGCCGACCCGGCGCGCCTTGGCGAACTGAAGGACGCCCTCGCAGGCACCGGCATCGAATGCGGCGCCGGCGAAAGCGCAATCATCGAAGCTGCTGCGCGTCCCGCCGACTGGGTGATGGCGGCGGTGAGCGGTGCGGCCGGATTGAAGCCCGCATTGGCCGCGGTCGATCGCGGTGCGGCCGTCGCGCTCGCCAACAAGGAATGCCTGGTCTGTGCCGGCGATTTCTTCATGCAGCGCGCGGCGAAGGCGGGCGCCTGCATCCTCCCGGCGGATTCCGAACACAACGCGCTGTTTCAGGCGCTCTCTTCGGGCAATCGCGAGGAGTTGGTGCGCGTGATCATCACCGCCTCCGGCGGGCCGTTCCGCACCTGGGCGCCGGCCGACATCGAGCAGGCGACGCTGGAGCAGGCCTTGAAGCATCCGAACTGGAGCATGGGCCAGAAGATCACCATCGATTCGGCGTCGATGATGAACAAGGGCCTCGAAGTCATCGAAGCCTCCTATCTCTTCGCGCTGAGCGCCGACGAGATCGACGTTCTCGTGCATCCGCAGTCGATCATCCACGGCATGGTCGAATTCTCCGATCGCTCCGTTGTTGCGCAGCTCGGCGCACCCGACATGCGCATCCCGATCGCGCACTGCCTTGGATGGCCCGATCGAATCGTTGGCCCGTCGGCCAGGCTGGATCTCGCAAAAATCGGACAGCTAACCTTCGAGGCGCCGGATTTTGAGCGGTTCCCGGGCTTGCGGTTGGCCTACGAGGCGTTACGTACGGGCCGTGGTGCGACCACGGTATTCAATGCTGCCAATGAGGTGGCGGTGGCCGCGTTCATCGCCGGAAAGATCAAGTTCGGGTCGATCGCGCACCTCGTCGAAGCCACCATGAACGACTGGATTCGTGCCGGGAACCTAGCGCCTTTGAGCTCGGCCGACGACGCGATTTCCGTTGACTATAACGCGCGAAATAGAGCCGCCTCCCTATTGCCTCAAATTGCCTTAAAGGCATCGTAGAGGGTCGGGGACGGAGCCGTTGGCTCTTGTCGAGGGGAACCTGATGTCAGAGTTTTTTCTAAATAGTTTCAATACGTTGGGCCATGGGCTCATCGGCTACATCATTCCCTTTTTGTTCGTCCTGACCATCGTCGTGTTCTTCCATGAACTCGGCCACTTCCTGGTCGCCCGATGGGCGGGCGTGAAGGTGTTGACGTTCTCGCTCGGTTTCGGGCCGGAACTCGCCGGCTTCAACGACCGCCATGGCACGCGCTGGAAGATCTCCGCGATCCCGCTCGGCGGCTATGTGAAGTTCTTTGGCGACGAATCCGAAGCCTCGACGCCGGCCTCGGCCGAAACGCTCGCCGGCATGACCGAGGAGGAGCGGGCGGGCAGTTTCCATCACAAGAAAGTCGGCGCCCGCGCGGCCATCGTTGCCGCCGGTCCGATCGCGAATTTCGTTTTGGCGATCGTTATCTTCACCTGTCTCTTCACCTTCTTCGGCAAGCCGAGCACGACGGCGCGCGTCGACAAGATCGAAGCCAGCAGCGCCGCCGAGCGGGCGGGCTTTCAGGCCGGGGACATCGTCACCGCCATCGACGGCAAGAAGATCGGCAGCTTCTCCGACATGCAGCGATTCGTCAGCGTCCGCGCCGGCGAGACCATGACCTTCACCGTCAAGCGCGGTGATTCCACGCTGCAATTGAAGGGTACGCCGGAACTGCGCGAAGTGAAGGATCCCTTCGGGAACACGCAACGGCTCGGGATTCTCGGCATTACCCGCGCGACAACGCCGGGCGAAGTCACCACCGAGAAGGTCGATCCGGCGACAGCACTTTGGCTGGGAATCAAGGAAACCTGGTTCGTCATCGAGCAAACGCTCGCCTATATCGGGAACATCTTTACCGGCCGGGCCAGCGCCGATCAGATCGGCGGACCGATTCGGATTGCGCAGATTTCCGGTCAGGTCGCCACGCTGGGGATTATTCCGCTGCTTCATCTGGCGGCGGTGCTGTCCATTTCGATCGGGCTGCTGAACCTGTTCCCGGTGCCCTTGCTCGATGGCGGCCACCTTATGTTCTACGCGGCTGAGGTGCTCCGGGGGCGGCCTTTGTCAGAAAAGTCCCAGGAATACGGGTTCCGTGTGGGGTTGGTGTTGGTGCTGATGCTGATGGTGTTCGCCTTCTATAACGACTTCCATCAGGTGCCATGGCTGAAGGGGCTGTTCGGGAGATCGTAGAAGCGGCTTTTTTGTGACGTTGCCCATTGGCAACGTCTTGGAATGAAAATGGAATCGCATCGCGATGTCTGGTTTGCCGCCCTGTCGAAATTGGCTACAAGCAATGCAACTTTGGGATTCTGCCGGTTCGTAGGGGTACGAGCCGGCAGTGCAATGACGAGGGCGCGTTGCGCATGATGTTGGGAATGCGAGTGCGGGGGGGTCTGCTGGCCGCTCTGATCATGGTGGCCGCGCCGATGGGGGGCGCGCTGGTGTCTGTGCCGGCTTCGGCCCAGACGGTGGCGTCGATCACCGTTGAAGGGAACCGGCGTGTCGAGGTCGAGACCATCCGTTCCTATTTCAAGCCGGGCCCCGGCGGTCGCCTCGGGCAGGCCCAGATCGACGACGGCCTGAAGGCGCTGATCGAGACCGGCCTGTTCCAGGACGTGCGAATCAACCAGGTGGGCGGTCGGCTCGTCGTGACCGTGGTCGAAAACGCCGTGATCGGGCGCATCGCCTTCGAGGGCAACAAGAAGGTCAAGGACGAGCAGCTTTCCGCTGAGATCCAGTCCAAGCCGCGCGGCACGTTCTCGCGCCCGATGGTCCAGTCAGACGCCCAGCGGATCGCCGAAATTTACCGGCGCTCGGGCCGCTATGACGTGCGCGTCACCCCGGAAGTCATCGAACAGCCGAACAACCGCGTCGATCTGATCTTCACGATCACCGAAGGCACCAAGACCGGCGTCAAGTCGATCGAGTTCGTCGGCAACGTTGCCTATTCGTCCTATCGCCTGAAGGACGTTATCAAGACACGCGAATCCAACCTCTTGAGCTTCCTCGGCGGCGCCGACGTCTACGATCCCGACCGGGTCGAGGCCGACCGCGACCTGATTCGCCGTTTCTATCTGAAGAACGGCTATGCCGACGTGCAGGTCGTGGCCGCGCTGACCGAGTATGACCCCGACAGGAAGGGCTTCCTCGTCACCTTCAAGATCGAGGAGGGGCAGCAATATCGCGTTGCCTCCGTCGACTTCCAGACCTCCATTCCAACCCTCGATGCCGCCTCGATGCGCAGCTTCTCGCGCGTCAGCGTCGGCTCGGTCTACAATGCCGAGGCGCTTGAGAAATCGGTCGAGGAGATGCAGATCGAGGCCTCGCGCCGCGGCTATGCCTTCGCAGTGGTGCGTCCGCGCGGCGATCGCAATTTCGAACAGCACACCGTTTCGATCGTGTTCGCCGTCGATGAGGGCCCTCGAACCTATATCGAGCGCATCAACGTGCGTGGCAACACCCGCACCCGCGACTACGTGATCCGCCGCGAGTTCGACCTGTCCGAAGGCGACGCCTACAACCGCGCGCTGGTCGATCGCGCCGAACGCCGGCTGAAGAACCTCGACTTCTTCAAGAGCGTGAAGATCCTGACCGAGCCCGGCTCGTCGACCGATCGCGTGATCCTGGTCGTCGATCTCGAAGAGAAGTCGACCGGCGACTTCTCGGTGTCGGGCGGCTATTCGACCTCGGACGGCGCGTTGGCTGAAGTCAGCATTTCCGAGCGCAACTTCCTGGGTCGGGGCCTGTATGCAAAGGCAGCCGTGACTTACGGCCAGTACGCGCGCGGCGGTTCGCTTTCGTTCGTCGAACCCTATTTGTTCGACTACCGCGTCGCGCTCGGCCTCGATCTGTTCTATCGCGAACAGCTCGCCAACAGCTATATTTCCTATGGCACCAAGACGATGGGCTTCAGCCCGCGGCTCGGCTTCACCTTGCGGGAAGATCTCGCATTGCAGCTCCGCTACTCGATCTATCAGCAGGAAATCTCGCTGCCGAGCCAGCTCGCGAACTGTAATAACAATCCGGCGAACTCGTTGCTCGCCTTTAATCCGACCCCGGCCTTTGTGGCGGCGAATCCGGGGCTGGGGATCGATCTGACTTCAACCAATGGTCTCGGCTGCTATTTCGACGGCGAAGCTTCGCTGCCGGTTCGCAGGGAACTGGAGAGCGGCAAGGCGCTGACCTCATCAATCGGCTATTCGCTGAACTACAACACGCTGGACAACAACAAGAATCCGACCGACGGCTTGCTGATCGACTGGAAGCAGGACTTCGCCGGTGTCGGCGGTGACGTGAAGTACATCAAGTCGGCGGTCGACGCGAAGTACTACACCCCGCTGGTCGCTGATATCGTCGGCCTGATCCACCTCCAGGGTGGTATTCTCAACCAGTTCGGCGGTAGCGACCTGCGCATGCTCGATCACTTCCAGATGGGCCCGAACCTGGTTCGCGGTTTTGCGCCGAACGGCATCGGTCCCCGCGACATCAACCCGTTCGGCACGCGTGACGCGCTCGGCGGCACGAAGTATTGGGGTGCTTCGTTCGAATTGCAGATGCCGTTCTGGTTCCTGCCGAAGGAAGTCGGACTTAAGGGTTCGGTCTATGCCGATGCCGGCGGACTGTTCGACTACAAGGGACCGACGTCGTGGGCGCAGACGGGGGAAGTCAACGTGCCTGGCTGCGTCCCGCCGACCCAGGCGTCGGCAACGACTGCGGCCTCTCCCGGAACCTGTTTGGGATTGCAGTTTGACAACGGCAATGTGGTCCGCACCTCGGTCGGTGTCGGCATCATCTGGGCCTCGCCGTTCGGTCCGCTGCGCTTCGACTATGCGGTTCCGCTTACGAAGGGTCAGTTTGACCGCGTGCAGGAATTCAAGTTTGGCGGCGGCACATCGTTCTAAGGTGTCTTGAAGCGAAACGGACGTAAGGTCCGCGTAGCGAGAACGTCTTGGAAACAAGAGAAACAAGGAGAGGGTCGGCTCCGTGTCGTCGGAGCCGGCGCTCTGGTGCGAAGGTCGCCGGACTGCGACGGGTGGAATGGCGCAGCCGATATTTTTCAAGCAACCCCCTTCCTCGACGCTGGCCGAGCTGGCCACGTTGACGGGAGCGGTATTGGTCGACCCCGCTCGCGGCGACCATGTGATCAGGGGTCTCGCTTCGCTCGACGAAGCCGGCCCCATGCATCTGGCGTTCTTCGACAACCTCAAATACGCCGATCAGCTCAAGGCGACCAAGGCCGGCGCCTGCCTGGTCAGCCCGCGTTTCGAGGCCCAGGTGCCTGCCCATGTGGCGGTGCTGCGGGCCACGCAGCCGTTCCGCGCCTTCGTCAAGCTGGCGCGCGAGTGGCATGCGGACGCGCTTCGTCCGCAATCATGGTTCGACAATGATGGCATCGCGCCATCCGCGATTATCGACCCGTCGGCTCATCTGGAGGACGGCGTCATCGTCGATCCGCTCGCGGTGATCGGACCCAGGGTCGAGATCGGCGCCGGGACCGTGATCGGCGCGGGCGCGGTGATCGGCGCCGACGTCAAGATCGGCCGGGACTGCAATGTCGGCGCGCGCACCGCGATCCAGTTCGCCCTGATCGGCAACAACGTCCTGATTCATCCAGCCTGCAGTATCGGCCAAGACGGCTATGGCTTCATCTTCTTCGGTCCTGAAGGCCACCTCAAAGTGCCCCAGACCGGCCGGGTCCTGATCCAGAACGATGTCGAGGTCGGCGCCGGCACCACCATCGACCGCGGCAGCCTGCGGGATACCGTGATCGGCGAGGGCACCAAAATCGACAATCAGGTCCAGATCGGCCACAATGTGACCATCGGCAGGCACTGTCTGCTCGCGGCCCAGATCGGGCTCGCGGGCAGCCTGACGATCGGTGACAACGTCGCGCTGGGGGCGAAGGTGGGCATCAACAACCACCTCAAGATCGGCGACGGCGCCCAGGTAACGGCGATGAGCGGGGTCAAGGATGACATTCCGCCCAACGGCCGCTGGGGTGGCTTTTTTGCCAAACCCACCAAGCAGTGGTTCAAGGAGATTATTGCGGTGGAGCGACTGGTGCAGGGTGGCACCGCCGATCCAAAAGGTGAGAGGCGGGAGTAATGGAGGAATCACCGGTCAGGTTTGAGCTCGTCGACATCAACGAGATTCTCAAGACGCTTCCGCACCGCTATCCGATGCTGCTGATCGACCGGGTGATCAAGATCCGGACCGATTACAGCGGCATCGGAATCAAGAACGTCACGTTCAACGAGCCGCCGTTTCTCGGCCATTTTCCCGAGCGTCCGGTCTATCCCGGCGTCATGATGATCGAGGCCATGGCGCAGACCGCCGGCGTCATCGGCATCAAGTCGGTCGAGGGCACCGAGAAGCCGCGCGCGGTCTATTTCCTCACCATCGACAAATGCAAATTCCGCAAGCCGGTGATGCCCGGCGACACCCTCGAGTACCACATGCGCTCGATCGGCCGCCGCAAGGCGATGTGGTGGTTTCACGGCGACGCCAAGGTGAATGGCAGCGTGGTCGCGGAGGCCGACGTCGGCGCAATGCTGACGGATTGAATCTGACTGAATCTATCGGCCACACTACGGACGTCTTCCTGATATCTTTGTTCAATCGTTGGTAGTGGAACCCACGCCGAGGTCGCTTGACGAAATTTGCCGATTAAATCTGGTTTGGGCCCACGCTTCTTTTTTAATGGAGGCGTCCTTGAGCAAGCTTGCGTCTATTATTTCGTGTTTGGTCATTTTTCTGCTGATGCCGCCGCAAAGTTACGCGGCAGATCTGGGCGATCTCGTATCGTCCCTCAAGGGTGGTGGCTACGTCATCGTGTTTCGACACGGCGCCACCGACGACAGCCAGAAGGACGTCTACCCCTTCAAATTCGACGACATGAGCGCGCAGCGGCAACTGAGCGAAAAGGGGCGCGAACTGGCGCGCGAGCTTGGGGCGGCGCTCAAGAGGTTGGGTGTGCCGATCGGCGAAGTCTACACGAGCCAGCTCAATCGAGCCGTTGAAACCGGCAAGCTGCTCAGCGGCAAGGACGTCTCTCCGGTGGAAGCATTGACGGACAGCGGTGCAGGCAGCTCATCCGCAATGGCAAACCCCGACGGCAAGAATGCCAAGGCTGGACGCGCCGTGCGCGATCTCGTCAATGCACCCCCGAAAGCCGGCGCCAATAATCTGGCGGTGACGCACAAGACCAACGTCGCCGACGCCTTCGGAAAGGAGTTTTCAGATATCCGCGAAGGCGAGGCGCTCGTCTACAAGACCAGCACTTCGGGGTCGGCTGTCCTGGTTACGCGGGTGCAGCCTACCGAATGGATCGCGCAGCCTGGTAGCTAGATTTGGTCTCGCCTGGACAGGTGTCTGCGCGGCAGGCGGCCGTGTGATCTGCGATCAATGCACATAATATCCGCTGGACGCGAGGGAACTTCAGCCTCCCGACAGGTTTGTATGTCGGTGGGAAATTGTGGTTGCCGAGACGGGCCGGATGAAACTTCTCAGAGCCGCCGTAGCGCTGATAGCCTCAACCGCTGTTCTCGTCGGGGTTGCAATGGCCCGCGATGATGGCCGCTACGCAAACTCCCCGCTAAAGTCCTGGTTCGACAGCCTTAGAAGCGGAAAGGGGCCATGCTGCTCCGACGCCGACGGCTCCGCCGTCGCCGACGTGGATTGGGAATCCAAGGACGGTCACTACCGCGTGCGGCTCGAGGGTCAATGGATCGACGTGCCCGACGATGCCGTCATCACCGAGCCAAATCGTGCCGGCCGGACCATGGTCTGGCCGATCAAGGGAGCCTACGGGATTTCGATCCGCTGCTTCTTGCCCGGCAGCATGACCTGATGACATTCTTGATACCAGCGTGCCGCAACATGACGTAACGATACGTCACTGGACAGCATTTGGATGCCGCGCTAACCACCGGAAAACGCGCGATATTCGCGTGCATCGATGGGCTGGGCTGTGTGATGGGTACGATCGATCCAACCGCGCGGGTTGAGGATGGCGCTGTGATCGGCGAGGGGACGACAATCGGTCCTTATTGCATTATCGGCCGCAACGTCGTTATCGGCGCCAACTGCAATCTGATTGCGCATGTTCACGTCACCGCGCAGACCACGATCGGGGCCGGCTGCACGATTTATCCGTTCGTCTCGCTCGGCACGCCGCCGCAATCGCTGAGCTACAAGGGCGAACTGACCCGGCTGGAGATCGGCGCGGGCTGCACCATCCGTGAGTCCGTGACCATGAATGCCGGAACGGTTGGCGGCGGCGGCGTGACGCGGGTCGGCGAGCGCGGCTACTTCATGAATTGCAGCCATGTCGGACACGATTGCCAGGTCGGCAACGATGTGGTTTTCGCGACGTCGGCCACGCTCGGCGGTCACTGCGAGATCGGCGATTTCGTCTTCATCGGCGGGCTGTCGGCTGTGCACCAGTTCACGCGGATCGGGCCGCAGGTGATGGTCGGCGGCGTCTGCGGCGTGCGCGGCGACGTCATTCCGTTCGGCCTCGTCAACGGCCAGTATGCTGCTCTCGAGGGGCTGAACATCATCGGCATGAAGCGCCGCAAGTTCACCAAGGAGCGGCTGGCGAAAGTGCGCGCGTTCTACCAAAAACTGTTTCACGGCCCCGGTGTCTTTGCCGAGCGGCTGGATGCGGTGCAGTCCCTGGCCGGAGAGGATCCGGCGATCGCCGAAATCCTCGCCTTCATCGAGCAAGCCAAGCATCGCGCACTCTGTCTTCCCGCCGGCGACGGCAACAAGCAGTGATGATGGGATCCGCCGCAGCCATGATTTCAGCGGCTTCTGACATTTCATCGCCCGTCGGCGTCATCGCAGGCGGCGGCGCGATGCCGTTTGCGGTGGCGGATTCGCTTAGCCAGCGCGGGATCGCGCCGGTGCTGTTCGCGCTGCGCGGCGCGTGCGATCCGGCGCGCGTCGGCCGCTTCCGCCATCACTGGATCTCGGTTGGACAACTCGGCCGCGCCACAAAGCTGTTTCGCAGCGAGGGCTGCCGCGACCTGATCTTCATCGGCACGCTGCTGCGTCCGGCGCTGTCGGAAATCAGGCTGGACTGGGGAACGATCCGCGTCCTCGGCCACGTCTGGGCCGCGTTTCGCGGCGGTGACGATCATCTGTTGTCGGGGATCGGCCGCATCCTCGAACAGGACGGTTTTCGGATGGTGGGCATCAGGGATGTCGCTCCCGACATTCTGATGCCGGAGGGAAACACTGCCCGCGCCACGCCCGATCCTGCCGCCGTTGCTGACATCGCCAAAGGGCGGGAGGTGCTTGGCGCGCTCGGTCCGTTCGACATCGGGCAGGCCGTCGTCGTGATCGACGGACATGTGGTGGCGGTCGAGGATATCGAGGGCACCGATGGGCTCTTGGCGCGCGTGGCGCGGCTGCGCGAGGCAGGGCGCATTCGCGCCAAATCCGGCCGCGGCGTGCTGGTCAAGGCGCCGAAGAGCGGGCAGGATTTGCGCTTCGACCTGCCGACCATCGGTCCTAAAACCATCGAAGGTGTGGCCAAGGCCGGGCTCGCCGGCATCGCGGTGATCGCCGGCCATACGATTGCCGCGGATTCGCAAGCCATGATCGAGGCCGCGGACAAAGCCGGCCTGTTCGTCCAGGGCTTATCAGCGTGACGCCGTCTCGCGCGACCGCCGGGATGGAGCGGAGGGTATTTCTGATCGCGACGGAAGAGTCCGGCGATCGCCTCGGTGCCAATTTGATGAAAGTGCTGCGCCAGCGGCTTGGCGACGCGGTGCGGTTCGAAGGCGTCGGCGGCCGTGCGATGGCGCGCGAAGGCCTGGAGTCGCTGTTTCCGATCGAGGAGCTCTCGATCATCGGGCTTGCCGCCGTCGTCAAGGATCTGCCGAAGATCCTCGGGCTGATCAAGGAGACGGCGATCGCGGTGACGGAAGCGGCGCCGGATGTTCTCGTCATTATCGACAGCCCGGACTTCACCCACCGCGTGGCGAAGCGCGTTCGCGCCAAGGATCCCAAAATTCCGATCGTCAACTATGCATCGCCCTCGGTCTGGGCATGGCGGCCCGGCCGGGCGCGCGCGATGCTGAAATATGTCGATCACGTGCTGGCGCTGCTGCCGTTCGAGCCCGAGGCCTATCGCAGGCTGCACGGGCCACCCTGCACCTATGTCGGCCATCCCCTGACGGAGCAACTATCGTCGTTGCGGCCGAACGCCGATGAAGCCACGCGGCGGGCGGGATCGCCGCCGGTGCTGCTGGTGCTGCCGGGAAGCCGGCGCAGCGAAATCCGCCACCACATGGCGGTGTTCGGCCAGGCGGTGGCGCGGCTGCAGGAGCAGGGCGTGGGATTCGAGCTCATGCTGCCCACCATGCCGCATCTGCAGGAAGCGGTCGTCGACGCGGTGAAGGGCTGGCCGGTTCAGCCTCAGGTCGTGATCGGCGAGCAGGACAAACGGGCGGCCTTTCGGATCGCCCACGCGGCGCTCGCCAAATCCGGCACGGTGACGCTGGAGCTGGCACTGGCCGGCGTGCCGATGGTGACGGCTTATAGGGTCGGCGCTATCGAAGCGTTCATCCTGAGGCGCGCGATCCGCGTGTCCTCGGTGATCCTCGCCAATCTCGTGATCGGCAGGGAGGTCATTCCCGAATTCCTTCAGGAGGACTGCACGCCTGAAAAATTATCGCAGGCGCTCGGCGAAGTGCTGTCGGATTCCGCGCTGCGCCGCGAGCAACTCGAGGCTTTCGCCACGCTGGATGCGATCATGTCGACAGGCAACCAGCCGCCGAGCGTGCGCGCTGCCGATATCGTGCTGGCGACGATGCACAAGGCGCGGCGAATTTCGTAACTGCGTAGCAACCATTAAAGCGGCACCCGACCGCCGGTGAGGCTGACGCCGTGCTC
>NZ_LLXX01000108.1 GCF_001440405.1 Bradyrhizobium valentinum | reverse complement strand
GGGGCGGCCGGCCGCGGCGGAGGCGCCAGCGCCGACACTCTGGGGCGCAGGTTCTGCTCGGGCGGCCTGGCGTCGGCCGCTCGGGCCTCCGAAGCTTTGGCAAATTCACGTGCCATTTGCGCCTGGCTTGCCTTGAGCTGCGCGATGGTGGTTTTCAGCTCCTCGACCTGCTGGCTCATCGCGGCGAGGTCCTGCGCCATCGATTGCAACTGGGCCGTATCAGCAGGGGCGGCCGCAGCAGTGGCTGCCGGTTCGGGTTGAGTCGGTGCTGCCGTTGCCGGCGCCGCCGCTGGTTGCACGGTGGCCTGATCTGTTGCGGCGGCTTCAGTGGCCGGCGCAGTCGGTTGCTCGGCGACGTCGGGTCGGGCTGCCGAGGGCAGTGCAGCCAGCACGAAGGGCGGCGCCCATTCGGCGGCCATCGCCTTGGCCTCATCGCCATAATGCTGCCAGGCCGCGGCAGCCATGGCGCCGCAAAGGGCCAGCAGCGCCATGAAGACGCGCTTCACCCATTTGTCCATCGACCGTTCGTCCAGAACCTTGAGACCATCGACCTTGATCTCGGCCGGCCTGACATTCTCGATCGGGATATCGCGGTTGACCTTGATATCGCGCACGTCGGCGGCGCGAAACGTCGGTTCGACCTGGGGAATCGGCGCGGCGACCGAAATCTGCGGCGCGACGTGAACCTGCGGCGCCGCTGGAGGAGCCGCCGGATCGTGCGCCAGCGGTGGCGCCTTCTCGGCATGCGGCGCCTTTTCGGCATGTGCGGCGAGCAGCGTCTCGATCGCAAAAACGTCGTGCGGATCGGTGTCTTTCAGCGTTGGCGTGGATTGCATTGGCGGTCCCTTGCTCAGTCCAATGGCACCCGCATGGGGCGGCGAGCATGCTTTGCTGCGTCAAAAACCCTCTGCCCAAGTCGCCACACGGCCAGCGAGGTTTGACCAAAGCAAGGCGATCTCGTGGAGAGGTTGGGGCCGCGGGTTCCGTGGGCTGGAACCGGTGGGAACGATTACAGGCCTTAGACGGCCACGCCTGCGATGTCGACGCGATGCCTGGCGTGCCACTTCGGGCCGGGGCCGCGCATATAGTGACGCTCCGGACGATAGGGGTCTCGGGCGCGTTCGATCAGGCGGTGGCACCGCACCATGATCGCATCGAGGCGGCGGAGCAACGGCATGAAGGGTGGGCGCGCGGGCAGCATGGCAAGCTCTTAGTGCGGCTTGCCGAGGACGAAGGCGAACGGCAGCACAAAGATCTCGTCGTCGAAATCGTCGCTCACATGCACGACCCAATCGCGCCAATCTTCCGCATCGCGTCCCATGATCAGCGATCGGACGATGCAGGCGGCGCGGTCGCGCGCCTCGGCGAGATCGCTCACCGCTTCGCCGGACCGGTCGATCCGGACTTCCCGGGAGTTGGAGCAGTGGAAATAGACCTGGGTCATGTTGGCCTCCTGCGCTTAAACGAAGCTACTCTTATTGGTACGAAGCTAGCGCCAGAAGGTTCTGCCCATCCGTGATGCACCTCACAGCCGGTCATTAAGATTTTATTAATGCTGTAGTGGTCAAACTTTAGGCACGGAATCGCAGCGGAACCGGACCTCCCGAGCCGGCAGTTGCAAGAGAAGGCCGGCGGCGTAATGCCCGTCGGCCTTTTCTCTTGCCGAAATCGTGAAAATCACGGCGCTGTGAATCGGCTTCTGGAACAAGCATCTCGGCTCGTCCGTTCGCTCTTCATCTTCAGATGGAGACTGCGCAATGACGAAACTGACACTGCTTGGCGCGGCCGCGATCCTTGCGACGGCCTCGCTCGCAACACCTGCGATATCGCAGGAGGCAACCCAAGAGCCCGGCATGGTCGGGTTTTCCCACCCGAACTCCGACTATCTGCTCGGCGGATACGGCGTGCGTACCCCGAGTCGCTATGATTATAGCTACTACCGTGGCTATTATGGGCCTCGCGTCTATTACGGGCCTGGCCCCGTCGGGCTTGCGGCCGGCGTAGCGGTCGGAACGGCGGCCATTGCAGGCGCGCCGTACGTTGATTCCTACGCCTATTATGACGGGCCCGGTTATTGGTAGAGCCGGACGCGCAACTGCAACAAAGCGGCCGCAAGGCCGCTTTTTTGTTGGCCTGGTTCATCGCGCGGCGGCCTTCGGGTTCATTGGCGGGCGGGCGTTGGCCTTGCATGGGAAGGGCCCGCATGGTTCGACTGCATGAGCCAATGTCTTAAGGTTGAGGTCTCATGAGCAACCGCATTCTCGTCTTTTACGGCTCCTACCGTTCCGACCGCATGGGCATCCGCCTCGCGCAATTCGTCGTCGAGGGATTTCGTGCACGCGGTGACGATGTCGAACTGATTGATGCCAAGGCGATCGGCCTGCCGATGCTGGACCGGATGTACAAGGAATATCCGAAAGGCGGCGCTCCGGACGCGTTGGAGAAGCTCGCCGGCCAAATTCGCGGCGCCGATGGTTTTGTATTCGTGACAGGCGAATACAATTGGGGCATGCAGCCCGGACTGAAAAACCTCACCGACCATTTTCTCGAAGAATGGTTCTGGCGGCCTGCGGCGATCGCGAGCTATTCGGCCGGCCGTTTCTCCGGTGCGCGCGCCGCGCTCGCATGGCACGGCACGCTTTCGGAAATGGGCATGGTGGTGATCTCGAGCTCGATCGCGGTCGGGCCGATCGCGCAGACGCTCACCGAAGACGGCAAGCCGACGGGCGAGGGCGGCAAGGCGCTGGCGCACGCGTTTCCGCGCTTTGCCGATGATCTCGTGTGGTGGATGGAGGCGGCAGGGGCGCAGCGGGAGCGAAAGAAGCCGCCATATTGAAGGCGATCTTCCGGCAACAAGGCGGCCAATTGGCCGCCTTGTTTTGATTACCGTCACGCTTTGACCCGAGCGCCGTGATGGCGGAAGCGCAGCCCACTTTTCGCCACGGGTGGGCCGCAGATTGCGCTTCGCCTCGAACGTCGCTGACGCGAGCTGCGGCTGGCAGGCAGCCCATCCCTCCACGCACGGGTAAGAATTTGATGTCGCCAAAGAAGACGGGCTGCGCTCTGCTTGTTATTGCGGTCATGGCCGCGTTAAGCGGCGCAGCGATCGGCGCCCAGAATCTCGATCAGGGCAAACCGGCGCCAAAACTATTTGCCGAAGGTTGCGCGTCCTGCCATCGCAGCCCGCGCGGGCTCTCCAAGGGCCGCTTCCACCTCACGCTCTATCTGTTCCTGCAAAAGCACTATTCCAGCGGTTCGAGCTCGGCCTGGGCGCTGACGTCGTACCTGGAATCCATCGACAGCGGAAAGCGCGTCGCGGCGAAGCCTGCGCCGGCAGCCGCGTCGCGGTCGTCCTTGCGTCCGCCGGCATCGGTGCCGGCGCGATAGGCGGCTCACGATTCGCCATCGCTTGCTCACGGCAGCGCTGCGAAATCTCCTTAAGGCCGTCATCTTTTAGACTTCTGCCAGCCTACCATCAGCGGTTGTTAAGCGTGGCGGGGAGTAATGACCATGGTGGTGGCGGAGCTTCGGATCAAGATAGAGAAATACGAGAGCAGGGCGTCGCGCTGCGAGGCGCAGGCGCGCGAGGCAACCGACAAGGCCCAGCAGAGCTTCTACGAGGTGTTGGCCGGCTACTACACGAGCCTCGCCACTGACTTCCGGAAGATCATGGAAAAGCGAACGGTCGCGTAAGGCGGCGGCCGGCTCGATCGAATAAGGCGCGCCCGCCTTTTATCGTTGGGCGACGATCGGACCCGCGGCCAACGGATCGCGCGAACGTGCGCCCGATGACGAGTGCAATTGCGCTCGCCGCTACTCCATTCACGCGCCGCCGATCGCGCGGGTGATCGTGCCGCCTCCGCCGCAGTTGGGGCAGGGGGAACCGTTGATGCGGCCGCTGCCGTGACATTCGGGGCAGATGTCGTCGCCGGTGCCGGGCGTTCCGCGCGCCGCTTCATCGCCCGGATTGAGCATTGAATTGGCCGCCTGCATCTGGGGCTGCGGCTTTGCGCGCGATTTTGCGCTTTGCGAGTTTGGCGCCTTGTTCCGCATGGTGCATGCCTCCGTGGGTGTACGCCGACAACGCCGCTGTCGCGAGGAGGTTGCGACCCGTTGCATGCCGCGACGCAACCTTCGCCGCCGCCAAACGTTGGTAAACCATGTCAACAGCCAGTACCCTGCATCCCATGACGGGCTTCAACCCGTCCGAGCCCGCAATCCTGCACGACCGTGTGGCCGACCAGATCGTCACCTGGACCGGCGAGCAAGCCGACGATTTCCGCCGCGCCTGCCGCGCGCGCGACGACGGGAGCGTGGCGTGGCGGGAGTATGTGTTCGATGGCTGGGGAAACGTGCTGGGCGGGTGAACTGTACGCGGCGCAATAGACCAGAGCGAGTAGAAGACCAGAGCGAGTAGAGCGTTCGCGGATGAATGGCGGATTACGCCGGAGCTTGTCGTCACTGTACGAGCGCAATTGCGCTCGTCATGGGTCGCGCGTATGCGCGGACCCGTTGGGCCAATCTCGCCTACGGCTAATGGCTCTCGCCGGGATAAATTGTCGCGGCCGGAATGTGAACTGCTTCACGCCCGAGATTAAAAGCGCCGACTATTATACTCGTGGTTGAGTGCTAAGTGCCAATCCTGGTTTGCATTGATCGGGGAGAGGGCCATGCGTGCGATCATTATTTTCAGAATATTGCTAACGATCCTGTCGGCAACGTCTGTTGTCACATCGGCGTCTGCTTGCCCTGCAGGCTACCGCGTGTGCGGCGGCGCCTGCTGCCCCGGCCGATGAGTTTTTGGACGAACGCCTGAGAGGAGGCGGTCATGCGCATCAGGTACATGCTTGCGTTAGCGGCATTGGTCGTGGGAGCTCCGTTAGCTGCGCATTCCTTCCAGAAGCCTGGCGGTGATCAACTGGGGGACACACTGCGGGAATATGGATTCATACCGAAGAATCCGCCGACCACTTTGATGACCGTCGGGTCACTCTACTACGTCGATTCCGGAGCGAAGCACTTCTTTCCGATATGCATCGCCGACAAAGACGATATTGGAGAGTCCCTGCGCTCGTCTCCCAGCGTGGAGCTACAGCAAAGTCTCGAACGCAAGGGACAGCTCGCCACAGGTATCAGCATCGATATCGGATGGCTGCTCAAGGGCAGCGCTAACAACAACTATGTCGTGAAGGTGAACTATTCGCTCACGGACGTCCGGGTGGAAGAGATTGCGCTCGGGGCCAACTGGCAGATTTTCGGCAAGCTGATGGAGCAACCTCACTGCAGCCAAATGGCAATGCGATATCTCCATGCCGGCGGCTACGTGTGTCAGGTGACCAGCATCTTGTCGGCTACCGCAGAGTTCAAGTTGGACCGCGACACGCAAAGCAAGCTGGAAACCAGTTCGAATGCAACGGTCAACGACGTCAAAGACATCATGAAACGCGCCGTCGAGTCGCAGGGTAATCAGGACGTGGTTGATAAGGAAGGTCGACTGCTCGCGGGCAAGGCGCTGCAGTACGGCGCGGCGCTAACGCCTCTCTGCCTTGCACCAACGAATTCGCGGTTTTCGCGCGTTGTCCCAAGCACGGCGCTTGGGCGCTTCTGGAACTACGTGCTGTTCAATATCCTTGAGCCGATACTTCCGGCCAAAGGCGACCAGGCGGGGCACGCCGGCGCCTGAATAACGGACGTCGCGTGTCGTCGAACTAGCCAACAGGTCGCGCGAATACCGCCGGATGACGGGCGTTAGATGGCCCCCGGATGCCGCTTATCCGGGCACCCGCTAAGTAATTGGGCTCTCACCGTTAATTGAGTGCGGGGAACTGCATTGTTGCAATGCAATATCGTGATATCGCAATGCAGCAAAAGGGGTATAGATTGCAGGTTCGAATCCTACCCCCGGAGATTCGAATCCTACCCCGGAGAATTGAAGTGAAGAAGACTTACCTTTCCATCGCCGTCGCCGCCCTCTCGATGCGGGTGCCACTGCCGGCGTGGCGGCGGAGTTGCCGACCTATGAAGCGAAGGGCTTGCCGATTTCGTCGGTGCAGGCTCGCGTGCTGGGAACCGCTGACGTCAGGGAGCAATCGCCGGCCGCGACCTCCACGGCCACTGCGCATCAGCTTAGCGTCCTGACGCAGCGGGCGACACGGACGGCCGAGACCGTCGCGCCAACGCCGACCACCGGTCGCGCCATTCGCTGACCGGCATTACCATCGCCGTTTGAGCAAAAAGCCCGGGCTTTCGTCGCGGGTTTTTTGTCTTGATGGACTAGCGCCGCCCGGAGAACTCCTTGCCTCGCTCCGCCAGCTTCACCATCACCTGCAGGGCATGATTGGTCGGCGTGGCGATGCCGAGCTCAGCGCCCTTGCGCACCACATAGCCGTTGAGAAAGTCGATCTCGCTGGGCTTGCCGCGCGCAAGATCCTGTGCGGTGGACGACATCTGGTTCGGCATCATGGCGGGGATTTTCAGGATCTGCTCGATGATATCGTCGGAAATCGATACGCCAGAGGCGCGGGAGACCGCTACGGCTTCTTGCACCGCACTTGTGACCACGTCCCTTGTGCCTTCGACTTCCAGCATCGGTCCGTAGGAAATGCCGGCCACGGCAGAGAGCGCGTTAAAGGCGCAGTTGATGATCAGCTTGCTCCATAGCGTCCTGTCGATGTCTTCGGCGATCGTGGTGCGGATGCCGGCGGCCTGAAGCGCTTCTGCCAGCGCTTCGCTCGCGGCAGAGGGGCCGATGGCGAGGTCGCCGCCGCCGTGATGCCTGACGTGGCCGGGCCCGGCCATCTCGCTGCCGACATAGACCACCACCGGAATGACGGCATGGCCGATGACCGCGTTAAGGCGCGGCGCATTGTCGACGCCGTTCTGCAGACTGAGAACGGATGTTTCCGGCCGCAGGCGTCCGGCGAGCGACCGGCCGGCCTGCTCGGTATCGGCCGACTTCACGCAAACCAGCACCAGGTCGGGCGGGGCGAGGGCATGTGTGTCGGTCGCGGCCCTGGCGGGCAGGCGGCCGTTGAAAGTATTGGTGTCCAGCAGCAGGCCATGGGCGTTGATGGCGTCGACATGTGGCTGGCGACCGATGAATGTCACGTCATGGCCGGCCCTGAGCAGCAGTCCGCCATAGTAGCATCCGACCGCTCCGGCACCGACGACTGCGACTTGCATGCTCTTCTCCCGTTCGGCTGAAGCGGTTCGAGTAGCTGATCCTGGCGGATGCCGCAATTCCGTGGCGCTTAGCGGGTGTTCGCGCTGCCCTCTTTAAGGTAGCATTGTCGCATGAGCGAAACCGAGACCTTGTTTGCGGCCCTGCGTCAGTCGTCCGACGAAGCCGTTGTCGACATGCTCGAGCGTATGGTGCGGGATGCCCCGGATCATGCCTTGAACAAGATGAACGCGCTTGATCTCGCAGGCACGGCAGGCATTGACGAAGATCGGGTCATCGCAACCCTCCTGAATGCGGTGGGGCTCGGCATGTTCGAGATGACATGGAACGTGATGTGCCCGAGCTGCGCCGGTGTTCTCTCTGCCAACAAAAGCCTGAAGACCGTGAATCGCGCGCAGTACCATTGCGCTTTCTGCGCCGCGGGCTATGAGACGACGCTCGACAATCTGGTCGAGGTGACCTTCACGGTAAGCCCGCGCGTGCGAAAAATCGCGGCGCATAATCCCGACGAACTGTCCGCGGCCGAATATTATCGCCAGATCTTCTGGAGTTCGGCGATCGATCTTCCGGACGATCTGGAGAAGCTGCTGGACGACGTCACGCTCGAAATTGTCGACCTGCCGGCGGGCGAAAGGGCCATCCTTTCCTTGCAGGTGCCGCAGGGCACGTTGGTCGTGTTCGATCCCGTGACGCATGCGGTCCAGTTCCTTGACGTCAGCGGCCAAGAGACCAGCGAGCGCCAGAACCTGTCGGTGATCTTCAACAGGGTCCAAGTCCCCGTCGACAACGTTACCTTGCGTCCCGGGCCGCTGCGCCTGGCTTTGGACAACCGCACCGACGGTCGCGTATTGCCGGCGGTATGGGTCGCGAACCCGGCGCTGGACGACCTCCTGAAGCGACGCAAGTCCGTTCTCACGGCAACGCGTCTCCTCACCAATCAGACTTTTCGCGATATCTACCGGACCGACACGCTCGCCATCGGCCAGCGGCTGAAGATCCTGAGCCTGACTTTCCTGTTCAGCGATCTCAAGGACTCTACGGAACTCTATGAGCGCGTCGGTGATCTCACGGCCTTCGATCTCGTCAACGAGCATTTCAGGCTGCTGCAGGAGATTATCGCGTCCGAAAGGGGCGCGATCGTGAAAACCATTGGCGATGCCGTAATGGCGACCTTCGAGACGCCCGACCGCGCCATTGCCGCTGCGATCCGCATGCGCGAGGCGATGAGCGATCTCGGCGCCGAGCGTCAGCATCAGAGCCTGCGCTTGAAGATGGGCATCCATGAAGGCTCATGCCTCGCGGTCACCCTCAATGGCCAGCAGGACTATTTTGGCCAGACGGTCAATATCGCGTCGCGGGTCCAGGGTCTTGCTGCCTCACGCTCGATCGTGGTGACGGAATCGGTGGTGGAAGACGCACATGCCCGGGCGCTGCTCGAGACCAACGGGCTAAAGCCAACACCGAGACGCGTGGCGTTGAGCGGCATCGCGGACAAGGTGTCGGTCTACGAGATTTCCTGACGTAGCTGGCTGTTGGCCCGGATAAGCCAAGGGGTCGCGCGAATGCGGGCGCCGTGGCTCATTCAGGCTAATTCTGTGTCGCAATCACCACACTCGAACGGAATCGCGCTGTGGAGCCGTGCCTGATCGCGTCCGGCCACGCTTCCGCCCGGATTCGGTCCCGCCATTGTCGCGTGTTGGTTTTCGGCTTGGGCTGGGGCGCGAGCGGGGGATTGCAACATGTCTTCCATTGGCTGCACCAGTATTTCGTGCGTCGACGTCAGACTAGGCCGTACTCAACTTGAACCGCCGTCAATCCCGGCCGAGCGTGCCGGGAAACTCATACGGCTGCTGGCTGTCGCGCTCGGAGCGGCATCGCTTGCGGCCTGCACGCAGTCCACGGTCGTCACCCATAAATCCGAACTTCGCGCTGTCAGGCAGGCGTCGCTGGACCAGGATCGAACGACATCGTCCATGATGAAGAAGCGCGTGGCCGCCGTGAGAAAGCACACCGCGTCGCGCAGGGATGCAGGCCGCGTCAAGACGGCTTCGCATGGGGTTGCCAGCTTCTACACCGAGGGAACGAAAACCGCGAGCGGCGAAAAGTTCAACACGATGGAAATGACCGCCGCCCATCCGACATTGCCGTTCGGCACCAAGTTGCGCGTGACAAACGTCGCAAGCGGCCAGTCGGTGACGGTACGGGTTAATGACCGCGGTCCCTACGTTCGGGGGCGCGTTGTCGACGTCTCCTATTCCGCGGCCGACGCGCTGGGAATGGTGGGGAAGGGTGTTGCCAAGGTCAAACTCGACGTCGTGCAGTAGCGGGTGAGGTGGGCAGGGTTGCAGGGCTAATCGTACTGAGTCAGACGGTCGCAGTCATTGAGGCTGAGAATCAAGTAATTGAGGAG
>NZ_LLXX01000107.1:10100-11138 GCF_001440405.1 Bradyrhizobium valentinum | reverse complement strand
CACGAAGCGGCCGGCGTAGATTTCGGCGGCGCGGGTGGCATCGGCGGTGCGCAGGTCGTGCGGCGCGATGATCAGCCGGTCGGCGCGGCCGGGCCACAGCCGCGACACTGCCACCGTCGCGCCGGTCGCGCGCGCGATCACGGACCGCGCTGAGCGGCTCATGATAAGCGTCGAGATGCGTCTGCGTTGAGCGACCGACACGCCGTGCCTTGGCTTAGGAGGGAGGGGTATTCAGGCGAATCCTTTTAATCCGGAAACGCCGCCGTGACACCATCTTGAATAGGCGCGAATCACCCGTAGGCCGGGAAATTGCGGTTTAAAATCAGGATTTAACCAGCCGCGCAGCGTAAAATCCATCCAGCCCGCCGAGCCGGGGGTCGGCGTGGGGCAAATGGCAGGGCAGGGTCCGCAAATCGCCGTTTGAGGTCACGATTTCGCTGAGGCCGGCGACCTCGCCCACTTCGATCGGCGCGCGGCGCACGCCGGGTTCGGTGGCCAACAGGGATGCGATCGCCTGCTCGCCTTCCTCCGGCTCCAGCGAACAGGTGCAATAGACCAGCGTGCCGCCCGGTTTGAGCAGCGCGACCGCCTTCTGCAGCAACCGTTTCTGCAATGCCGCCAACGCGGCAATGTCAGTCTCCTGCCGTAGCCAGGCGACGTCGGGGTGACGCCTTATGGTACCGGTGGAGGTGCAGGGAGCATCTACCAGCACGCCGTCGAAGCCGCCATTGCCGCTACCGGGCCACTCGGCGGCATCGGTCACCACGTCATCGGCCTGCAGAGATAATCGCGCTAGATTGTCGCGCAGCCTCGCCATGCGCGCCGGCGATCGATCGACCGCCGTCACGCGCGCACCGGCTTGCGCCAGTTGCGCGGTTTTGCCGCCGGGCGCGGCGCAGAGGTCGACAATGCTCTTGCCGCCGACGTCGCCGAACAACCGCGCCGGCAGCGCGGCGGCGGCGTCCTGCACCCACCATTGGCCATCGGTGAATCCGGGCAGCATGGTCACCGAACCCTGCAGCAAGGTGCGCACGCTGC
>NZ_LLXX01000107.1:0-10036 GCF_001440405.1 Bradyrhizobium valentinum | reverse complement strand
GGACCTCACCGTGCAGGCGGCTTGCCCATTGCGCCGCGTCTGATTTCACGGTGATGTCGAGCGACGGTTCATGGCCGATGGCGAGCGCCATCTGGCGCGCCGTGGTCTCGCCATAGGCGCCGATCCAGCGCGTCAATAGCCACGGTGGAACGTCCAGGTTCTGCGATTTGACTTCGTCGATCAGTGGTTGTCCCTCGCGGGCGCAGCGGCGCAGCACCGCGTTGACGAGGCCGGCATATTTCGCGGCGCGGCGGTCCGATTGCACCAGCCGCACCGAAAGATCGACGGCGGCATGATCGGGCACGTCCATCCAGAGGATCTGCGCCGCGCCGATCAACAGCGCGCTCTGCGCGCGCGGCGCGTCCGTCGGGATGCCGCGATCGAGCAGGCGCGACAACAAATGGCCGAGCGTGCCGAGCCGCCGCAGGATCGTCGCCACCAGCCGCCGCATCAATGCGCGGTCGCGGTCGGCGAGCGTTTTCAGTCCGGGATGGGCGGCTGCGCCGTCGAGCTGATCGTCGAGGGTGCGATGCTTGTGCAGCACGCCGTCGAGGATGTCAGCCGCGATGCGCCGTGCGGCGAGACCGGGCACTTCGGAAGGTACTGCGAATCTTGAAGGGGGCATGAAGCAGCAATGTCTCGGGAGGCGGAAAGGTTTCGGCTCATGCCATGGAAAATGATGAGGAACTCGTTTGGCACGCGAATATGCCAAATGTAAGAATCGCCACAGACAATTTCACGATTGTGATGTCATCTGTGGGCCTATTCCCGTGTTATGGGAGAGTTGCGATGACCGACAATTCTTCATCCCCCGCGCCGGTCGCGGAACGCAAGAAGCTGACGCCCGCCGCCGAGCGTGCGCTTGCCGAGGCCGAGGCGCGCCGTAAAGCTGCCGCGGCCGGCGCCACCACGCTGCAGAAGGAATTCCAGGGCCCGAAGGGGCCGGAGCCGACCCGCTATGGCGATTGGGAGCGGAGGGGGATCGCCTCGGATTTTTGAGGTCGCGGGCCTTGCGGGATGACCCGACTCAGCCCTTAGTCCGGGAATATGTCCCCATACGAGAGAATAAATGCTTATCGGACCCCGCGCCGGGGTCCCTGGCGGCGCTGGTTTGCGGCGGCCTTGCCCTGGGTGTTCGTGTTTTGCGTGGCAGCGGGGACCATGCTGCCGGTGCGGGATTGGGTGCGGTGGCCTTGGTCGCATTCCCTCGACAGTCAGGCGGCGCGCGATGCCGAGACCATCTGGAAGCGGGCCGGAAATCCGGACACGCGTCACGCCGTCGACGTCATCCGCACCATCGATGGCGACACGTTCGAGGCGCGGGTTCATCTGGAGGCGGGTCTCGATCTCAACACGCGGGTTCGCCTGCGCGGCATCGATGCGCCTGAACTGAAAGCGGCGTGTCCGGAGGAGCTGCAGATGGCGGAGGCCGCGACGGGCGCGTTGCGCACATTGCTCGGTGAAGGCGACGTCAGGATCTTCAATATCGGACCGGACAAATATGGTGGCAGGGTCGTGGCCGAGGTTGCAACCAGGCGCACGGGGAATATTTCGGCGGCCATGCTCGCGGCAGGTCATGTCCGCAGCTACGGCGGCGGTCATCGCAATGGGTGGTGCGCGAATGCAGGACAAACACCGCTCAAATGAAAAAGCCGCGCAATCGCGCGGCTTTTGTCTTCAATCCAATGCGAAGGTCAGCGCGTGACGGTCACGGTCGTTCCGACCGGTACGCGTTGATAGAGATCCGAGATGTCGTCGTTGAGCATACGGATGCAACCATAGGACACGAAGCCGCCGACCGAGCCCGGCACATTGGTGCCGTGAATCGCATACTCGCCGCCGGCGAGCGTCATCGCCGCGACGCCCATCGGGTTGCGCGGCGAGCCTCCGGGAATGACGTCGGGCATGCCAGGCTTGTCGCGCCTGACTTCGCTCGGCGGGGACCATGCCGGATTGAGATACTTGCCGTCGATCTTCGTGGTGCCGGACCACTGCTTGCCGGCCTTGCCGACGCCGACAGGATAGCGCATAGCGCGGCCGGATTCGAGAATGAGATAGAGACGTCGCTCGTGGGTCTTCACCACGATCGTGCCCGGCGCGTAATCGCCGCTGATGTCGACCAGTTCCGGCCTCGCTTGCGCCTGCGACGACATCATAGTGCCCGCAGCCAAGGTGGCGGCCAACGCCACCGCAATCCCCTTCGACATTTCCAGCTCCACTTTGCCCGCCCCTTTCAGGGGTCCTCAAAATGTCCTTCCAAGCCTCGACGGCCCGCTGTCTCGTCGCGCGTTTAGTTTAGTCGCGCGAATTGACCGGTTGGTTTCACAACGGTTTTTCGAGACGGGTTTCGATGGGGGACCAAAGAAAATGTTCGAAATAAAGTGAATGATTTGAAAACAACACATGGCAGCGAAAAGCCCGCCGAAGCGGGCTCGCCACTGACGACCGCGTGAGCGCGACAGGATTGTCGGCCTCGCCCCGGACCAGAATTAATGTGATCCGTTACCCTGAGGAGCCGCGAAGCGGCGTCTCGAAGGGCGACGGTCACCAGCCGGGCCGTTATCCTTCGAGGCTCGCTTCGCTCACACCTCAGGATGAGGGAGCCTAATCATCAAGCCTTACGCCGGCGCGCCCTTCTTGTTCTGCCGGTTCTGCACTAGATCATCGACCACGGCAGGGTCGGCGAGCGTCGAGGTGTCGCCAAGGCTGGACGGCTCGTCCTCGGCGATCTTGCGCAGGATGCGCCGCATGATCTTGCCGGAGCGGGTTTTCGGCAAGCCCGGCGCGAACTGGATCTGGTCGGGGGAAGCGATCGGGCCGATGTCCTTGCGCACCCAGGCGACCAATTCTTTCCGCAACTCCTCGGTCGGCTCGGTGCCGGCCATCAGGGTCACATAGGCGTAGATGCCCTGGCCCTTGATGTCGTGGGGATAGCCGACCACGGCGGCTTCCGACACCTTGGCATGCGCCACCAGCGAACTCTCGACCTCGGCGGTGCCCATGCGGTGGCCGGAGACGTTGATGACGTCGTCGACCCGGCCGGTGATCCAGTAATAGCCGTCGGCATCCCTGCGGCAGCCGTCACCGGTGAAATACTTGCCCTTGTAGGTCGAGAAATAGGTCTGCTCGAAACGGGCGTGGTCGCCATAGACCGTGCGCATCATTCCCGGCCAGGGTTTGATGAGGCAGAGATTGCCTGTGGCTTCGCCGTCCAGCACCTTGCCGTCGGCATCGACGATCTCAGGCACCACGCCGAAGAACGGCCGCGTCGCCGAACCCGGCTTGAGTTTTGTGGCGCCCGGCAGCGGCGTGATCAGGATGCCGCCGGTCTCGGTCTGCCACCAGGTGTCGACGATCGGACAGCGGCCGTCGCCGACCACGCGATGATACCATTCCCAGGCCTCCGGATTGATCGGCTCGCCGACGGTGCCGAGCAGACGCAGGCTCTTGCGCGAAGTCTTCTGCACCGGTCCGTCGCCGCTCTGCATCAGCGCGCGGATCGCGGTTGGCGCGGTGTAGAAGATGTTGACGTTGTGCTTGTCGATCACGTTCCAGAAACGTGAATTGTCCGGATAGTTCGGCACGCCCTCGAACATCAGCGTGGTGGCGCCGTTCGCCAGCGGTCCATAGAGAATGTAGCTGTGGCCGGTGACCCAGCCGACGTCGGCGGTGCACCAGTAGATATCGCCGTCGTGATAGTCGAACACGTATTGATGGGTCATCGACGCGAACACGAGATAGCCGCCCGTCGTGTGCAGCACGCCCTTGGGCTGGCCGGTGGAGCCCGACGTATAGAGGATGAACAACGGATCTTCCGCGTGCATGTGCTCGACTGGGCATTCCGTGGTCACGAGCGCGGCGGCTTCGTGGTACCAGAAATCTCGCACCGGATTCATGTCGATGGCTGCACCGGTGCGCTTGACCACCACGACCCAATCGACGCCGCCGGCTTTCGCAACAGCGGCATCGACATTGGCCTTCAGCGGCACCTTCTTGCCGCCGCGCAGCCCCTCGTCGGCGGTGATGATGACCTTGGACTGGCAGTCGGTGATGCGCTGGGCGAGGCTGTCGGGCGAGAAGCCGGCGAACACCACCGAATGAATGGCGCCGATCCGTGCGCAGGCCAGCATCGCGTAAGCGGCTTCCGGGATCATCGGCAGGTAGATCGTGACGCGGTCGCCCTTCTTGACGTTCCGCGTGCGCAGGATGTTGGCCATCTTGCAGACTTCGTCGTGCAACTGCCGGTAGGTGATGTGCTTGGACTGCGAGGGATCGTCGCCCTCCCAGATGATCGCGGTCTGGTGGCCGCGCTTGTCGAGATGCCGGTCGATGCAGTTCCAGGCCGCGTTCAGGACGCCGTCCTCGAACCATTTGATCGAGATGTTGCCGGGGGCAAAGGAGACGTTCTCCACCTTGTGGAAGGGCTTGATCCAGTCGATGCGCTTGGCTTGCTCGCGCCAGAAGCCGTTGGGGTCCGAGACCGAGCGGGCATACATTTCGCGGTACTTGGCGTCGTCGACATAGGCGCGCTTGGCCCAATCCGCGGACACGTCGTAAATTTTCTCGGACATTGTTTCCCTCCCACTCGTCGCGGCCGGATATTTGGGCGGCCGCAAGCCGCCTGATTGTTGCAGCGATTATGCGTCGCGGGGCAATGCCCGGACAAGGCGGAACGTCTGCGACCTTGGTCGGTCAGCCGGTTCCCGGTCTTGTCACGGATCAAAGTCGCATCATTTTCGCTGATACGTTCAGAGCGAAATCAACGTTATCGCCGGAATGGCTCCCATGAAAGGTATCTAATAACCATTAATGACGGAATCGGGACTCGCAAAGTAGTTCATTACCCCCTAAATGGCCTCCCCGGGGCCGGCGGCCCTCCGGAACCAAGCCACAACAAGCGGCATTACCGGCGAAACAGGCGGAGCAAGGCGACAACGGTATGATGGATCAGCAGAGTTTCGAGGCTACGCGGCCCGTTTCCGCCGATCCCGCCGTTGCATTAGCCGAAGCGCTCGGGCAACTGCCGAAGGCGCGGGTAAAAACGCCGCTCAGGCCGGCCGCGGCAAAGCCGCACATCGTCGCAAAAACCTCCGTCGAAGAACTGGCACAGGAACTCGGGCTCAAGCTCGGCGATCAGACCGGGCTGACCATCCGCCGCATCAAGCGCGGAAAAGCATATTCATTCGTTCGTGCCAACGGCACGCAGATTCGTCACGCCGGCACTATCCGCCGTCTGCATTCGATGGCGGTGCCGCCGGCCTATCGCGACGTCCGCTATTCGGTCGATCCGAACTCGCATCTGCAGGCCGTCGGCATCGATGCGGCCGGGCGGCTGCAGTACCGCTACCATGTCGATTGGGAAAAGGTCCGCGAGCAGCGCAAGGCCCATCGGCTGGCGCGGCTGGTGGCCGCCTTGCCGAAGATCCGCCGCAACGTCTCGGCGCATCTGTCCGGTGACGAGCCGACGCGCGAATTCGCACTCTCTGCGGTGATCGAGCTGATCGCGCGCACTGCAATCCGCCCGGGCAACGAGTCCTACGCCCGTCTCAACGGCACCCGGGGCGCCACCACGCTATTGAAGTCCAACGTCACGCTGGAAGACGACAGCTTTGTCCTGACCTTCAAGGCCAAGGGCGGCAAGGCCGTGCGCAAGGAGTGCGACGCGGCAAAACTGGTGCGCGCCATCGGCATCCTGCGCACCGTGCCGGGCAAGCGCATGTTCCAGTACCGCGACAATTCCGGCACCGTCCGCACGGTTTCGACCACCACCGTGAATGCGTTCCTGCGCGAGATCGCCGGCATCAAGATTTCGCTCAAGGATTTCCGCACCCTGATGGCATCTGCCGTGGTGCTGGAATCGCTGTCGCGGATTTCGCCGGCGGCGAGCGCGCGCGGCCGCAAGAAGCAGGTGCTGGATGCGGTGCGTGCGGCGGCGGATGAGCTATCGAACACGCCCGCGATCTGTCGCAAGAGCTATGTCCACGACACCATCGTCACTGCCTTCGAGGATGGCATCCTCGAGCGCTTTGCCGCGACGATGAAGGGTTACCGCACGCAAGCCAAGCGCGAGGCGCTGCTGGCGCAGGTCGTGACGGCGGCCGCGGCGGTGGCATAAGAGACGCTAGCGGCAGCAAACCTGTAAACTCTCATGGTGAGGAGGCGCGTAAGCGCCGTCTCGAACCATGTGGCCCGGCCAGTGCCATTCATCCTTCGAGACGCGCGAAGACGCGCTCCTCAGGATGAGGTCTGACAGCCGCAATCACGTAGCTACAACCCGCCCATCTTGCAGACCATCTTCCACTCTTCCGCCGTCACCGGCTGCACCGAGAGCCGCGAGTATTTCACCAGCGCCATGTCGGCGAGCTTCTTGTCGGCCTTGATCGCGGCCATCGTCACCGGCGTCTTCAACGGCTTGTCCGCCTTGATGTCGACGCAGACGAATTTGCCGGTCTTGTCGGTCGGATCGGGGTAGGCCTCCTTGATGACCTCCGCGATGCCGACGATCTCCTTGCCCTCGTTGGAGTGATAGAAGAAGGCCTTGTCGCCCTTCTTCATGTTCACGAGATTCTGCCGTGCCGTGAAATTGCGCACGCCGGTCCAGGCTTCGCCTTTTGCTCCCTTGGCGACCTGCTGGTCCCACGACCAGCTTGAGGGTTCGGACTTCACCAGCCAGTAATTCATGACGCCCACCACCTGTTCGTCATGGCCGGACTTGTTCCGGCCATCCACGTCTTCCTTTGACGCTATTATCCAAGACGTGGATGCCCGCGACAAGCGCGGGCATGACGAGGAGAAACTATTCCTCTGCCTTGAACGGCCGCGTCAGCAGGCCTTCGATCGCGGCGTCGATCGTCACCTTGCCGCCCAGGATCGCCGCGACCGCATTTGATACCGGCATATCGACATTTTGCGAAGCCGCCAGTTCGATCAGGACAGGCGCGGTGAATTCGCCTTCCGCGAGCTTGTCGCGGCTCGGCTGCTCACCGCGGCCGAGCGCGATGCCGAACGCGAGATTGCGCGACTGCGGACTGGAACAACTCAGGATCAGATCGCCGAGACCCGACAGGCCCGCCAAGGTTTCGCTGCGTGCGCCGCAGGCGCGGCCGAGGCGGGCGAGTTCGCTGAAGCCGCGGGTAGTCAGTGCGGCCAGCGCCGAGGCGCCGAGCTCTCGGCCGACGACGATTCCGGCGGCGATCGCCAGCACGTTCTTGGCCGCGCCGCCGATCTCGACGCCGCGGACATCCGTGGTGTGATAGGGCCGGAAAGTTGCCGAGCCCAGCGCCTGCACCAGGTCGCTTGCCAGCTTTTCATCCCTCGCGGCAAGCGTCACGGCCGTCGGAAGGCCTCGCGCCACGTCGTCAGCGAAATTCGGCCCAGACAGGATCGCAGGAATTGCATCAGGTATGGTCTCCGTGATGACCTCGGTCATGAACCGATGCGTGCCGCGCTCGATGCCCTTGGCGCAGGCGACGACGGGTGTTGTTGGCTTGAGGAACGGCGCAAGCGTTGTCGCGGCGTCGCGCAAACTTTGCGCCGGCGTCGCAAGCAGGACGATGTCCGCGCGTGCGGCCTCCGCCATATCGGCCGTGATGTTGATAGCTTTGTCGAGGCCTACGCCGGGCAGCCTTGTATTTTGCCGTGTCGCCTTGATCTGTACGGCGCTCTCGGCGCTCCGCACATAAAGCGTGACTTCGCGGCCGGCGCGCGCGGCGGCGCTGGCCAGCGCGGTGCCATAGGCGCCGGCGCCGATCACCGCAACGGAGTTGAAGGGCGCCATATCAGAATCCTGCACGCGTGTTGGCGAAGCCGGCCGGCGCAGCAGCGTTGGCATCTAACAGCCAGCGCGCGCGTGGCGGCGCATCCATCGTATCGGTCAGCCCGAGCGCCATTCGTTCCGCGCCGGCCCAGGCGATCATCGCGCCATTATCGGTACACAGCGCGGGCGGCGGAATGATCAGTGTGGTCTGCGCTTTCGCGGCAACGTCCTGCAACGCGCCGCGAATAGCGTGATTGGCCGCAACGCCGCCGGCGGCAACCAGCGCGCGGGGCGGGCCGAATTGTTCGTGAAACAGGCGCAAGCCTACGCTCAATCGATCCGCCGTCGATTCCAGTACCGCGGCCTGAAAACTGGCGCAGAGATCGCTGACGTCCTGCGGCTCCAGCGGCGTCATGCGGCTGGCCTCGTTGCGGACCGCGGTCTTCAGTCCCGACAGCGAGAAATTCGCATCGGGACGTCCGAGCATCGGCCGCGGAAAGGCGAACCGTTTGGCATCGCCGCTGGCGGCGGCACGCTCGACCTCCGGCCCGCCCGGATAGGGCAGCGACAGCATTTTGGCGACCTTGTCGAAGGCCTCGCCCATCGCGTCGTCGACCGTGGTGCCGAGCCGCACATATTTGCCGACGCCGACCACGGCGACGATCTGGGTGTGACCGCCCGAGGCAAGGAACAGGCAATAGGGAAAAGCCAGCGCGCAGGTGAGCCGCGGCGTCAGCGCGTGGGCTTCGAGATGATTGACCGCGATCAGCGGCGTATCGTGCACCATCGCAATCGCTTTTGCAGTCGTGAGGCCGACGATCACGCCGCCGATCAGGCCCGGGCCGGCGGCAGCCGCCACCGCCGAGAGTTGCGCAAAGCCGACATTCGCGTCTTTCATGGCTTGGCCGACGATGCCGTCAAGCAGATCGACATGGGCGCGCGCCGCGATTTCCGGCACAACGCCGCCGAAACGGGCGTGCTCGTCGGTCTGCGAGCGCACGATATTGGACAGGATCTTTCCGCTGCCGTCGCGCTGGCGTTCCACCACGGCGGCTGCGGTTTCATCGCAGGTGGTTTCGATACCCAGCACCAGCATCGGCTTGTCGTTGTCCAATTTGAACCCTTGCGCTATCGCCAAAAACAACGCTTCCGTAACCGGGTAGCACTACGAGGTCGCAACGTGCAATCGCTCGTGACTACTGAAATCGCCTTGGCGGAGATCTGAAATATGGCCGTTCTCGTCACGCGCCCGCATCCGGATGATGAGACGACGGCCGAGGCCCTCCGCGCGCGGGGGTTCGACGTGCTGCGCGCGCCGATGCTGCGGTTCGAGCCGGTCCCGTTCCAGGACGATGCGGATGCGACCTACGGCGCGGTCATCGTCACCAGCGCCAATGCGCTGCGTGCCATCGCGCCCTATCTTGTCGACAGCCGCCTCCTCAAACTGCCGGTGTTCGCGGTCGGAGAGAGCACCGCGGCGGCGGCGCGCGACGCCGGCTTTGGCGAGGTAATCGCGTCAAAGGGCGACGCCGGCGCGCTGCGCGAACTGGTGCTGGTCAGCGCGAAGTCGAAGCAACTGAAGAAGACCAATCCGCTACTGTATCTTGCCGGTGCGGATCTCGCGCGCGACTTGGCAAGCGAACTCGGCGAGAACGGTTTTGTGGTGGTGACGCGCACCACCTATCGGATGGTGCCTGCGCCCAGCCTGCCACGCGAAGTATGTGACGCTTTCGTGGCGCATGAGGTCGAGGCTGTGCTGCATTACTCGCGGCGCAGCGCGCGGGCGTTCCTGGAGGCGGCTCGTTCCGGTGGCGTCGAAATCTCGGCATTGGCGCTACCGCAATGCTGCATTTCGGCGGCCGTCGCGGCGGTCTTGCGGGAAGCCGACGCGCCCCAGGTGACAGTGGCGGCTTCGCCGGATGAAAATGCCCTGTTCGAGGCGCTGGGCCGGGCGTTGCAACCCCGTTTGGGTTCTAATCTTTAAGTCTGAGCATGGTCTTATCGGAAAACCGGTGCCGCCATGGCCGGATCATGCTCTAAGACGTCCCGATTCTGCTAAGTTCCGGCACCTAACTACCAGAGGGAACCGCTGTGATGGTCGATGACAGGCCCGAAGACACTGGATCGCTGCCCGAGTCGGGCCGGCCGAAGCGTGAGCCGCCGACCATCGACCTCGACGCGAGCGAAGTGTCGAGCGAGACCAAGGCGGCCGCCGAGGCGCCGCCCGAGCCCGCGGCTGAACCCGGGCCCGAGGCTACGGCCGAGCCGACGCCCGGGATC
>NZ_LLXX01000106.1:50460-52235 GCF_001440405.1 Bradyrhizobium valentinum | reverse complement strand
TGGTCAACGGCTATACACTGGCGGTCGAGATACCGTTTCTGGCAGCATAGAGGTCCGCACGCATGCTGCGCTGGTCGGATGGTGGTGGCAGGTGCTGTTTAGCAAGGACGAGGGGAGCGACGACAATGTGACGCAGGCAGCGCCCCCATCGACGTCTGCTTGCTGGCTTAGAGCGGACGTGGAGCAAGGCCGCCCGGACTTCGCGTTTTGACCCGTTTCGGACATGAGCATAGCCGGACATCGGCCCACAATCCTGCTATATAACCATTCAATTTCCCCGAGCCCGGGGGTCGATCTTGAGCAGCGCGCACGTAGAGCGGCGACTGGCGGCTATTCTGGCGGCGGATGTCGCGGGCTCTTGCCGCTTGATAGGGATCGACGAAGAAGGCACGCTGGCGCAACTGAAAGCTCTCAGAAAGACGCTTTTCGATCCCAAAATCGCTGAGCATCACGGACGCATCGTTAAGAATACCGGGGACGGCGTTCTCGTTGAGTTCGCCAGCATAGTCGACGCCGTACGATGTGCCGACGAAATCCAACGCGGCGTGGCAGAACAAAATATCGATGTGCCGCAGGTCAAGCGGATCGAATTTCGCATCGGCATTCACGTCGGTGATATAATCATCGAAGAGAACGATATCTTCGGTGACGGGGTCAATATTGCGGTGCGTCTCGAAGGGATCGCAGAACCGGGTGGCGTCAGCATTTCAGACGATGCTCATCGGCAAATTCGGGGCAAGATCGGTATCGATTATGACGATATGGGTCCGCAGGTATTGAAGAATATCGCTGAACCAATGCGCGTCTGGCGCGCGCGCATCGGCCCAAGCTTTTCGCCGGCAATGCTAACAAAACCGCCGACCGAGACTTCGCTGCCGCTCGCTCTCCCCGACAAACCCTCCATCGCGGTGCTGCCGTTCCAGAACCTGAGCGGCGATCCGGAGCAGGAGTATTTCGCCGACGGCATGGTCGAGGACATCATCACTGGACTGTCGCGGTCCAAATCGCTTTTCGTTATCGCGCGACACTCCACCTTTACTTACAAAGGCAAAGCTATCGATATCAAACAAGTCGGACGCGAGCTTGGCGTCCGTTACGTGCTGGAGGGCAGCGTCCGCAAGGCCGGCAACCGCGTTCGCATCACTGGGCAGCTCGTTGATGCCGCGACGGGTAATCATATCTGGGCAGACAGATACGATAGTACACTCGAAGACATGTTTGATCTGCAGGATCGGGTGACCAGCAGCGTGATCGGCGCAATCTCTCCTCAACTGGAGCGCGCCGAAATCGAGCGCGCCCAGCGCAAGCCGACCGAAAGCCTTCAGGCTTACGACTACTATCTTCGCGCGTACGCCAGCTTTTACAAATTCACCAGAGAGGCGCACCTTGAAGCTCTCAAGCTCACGGAAATTGCCAGCGGTATCGATCCCGAATTCGCCGCAGCATACGCGCTCGGCGCTCGTTGCTATCTACAAAGGAAAGCTTTCGGCTGGAGCACTGATACCGCTCAGGAACGGATTGAAGCCCGACGACTTGCGAGGCGAGCGATCGAACTCGATAAGGACGATCCATCGGTGCTTGCAATGGCCGGACACGCGCTCGCTTACGTAGTGGGTGAGGTCGAGGAAGGCGCAGCCCTCCTCACGCGGGCGATAAATCTAGATCCAAATCTGGTTATCGCACGACAGTGGAGCGGGTTCACTCACCTTTGGCTCGGTAACGTAGATGCCGCAATCGAGCAATTCAAAGTCGCGCTGCGTCTGAGCCCGCTGGAC
>NZ_LLXX01000106.1:35191-50381 GCF_001440405.1 Bradyrhizobium valentinum | reverse complement strand
GCTATCAGGCTACAATCCAAGTTTGTGCCGGCACAATTAATTCTGGCGGCATGCCATGCGATGTCTGGACGGGTTCAGGAAGCACGAGAGGTCTGTGCGCGCGCAATGCAACTTGACCCGACCCTACGCATTTCCGGAATCAAGGACTGGGGGCCAAATCGTCGACCTGAAGATATCGAAAAGTTGGCGCAGGCTTTCCGGATCGCTGGTGTACCGGAATGACCGTTATTGGCACCTTTGAGACATGCCCGCCTATCCTGAGAATGTCCGTTCACCGGGGTAGACCGGAAGTCGCCGTGGTCTGGTGAAACCGACGCGATTGACCCGCGTTGGACATTGAGCAGGACGACGGACGGCTGGTAGCCAGGGGCGACAATATAACCCTCGCTTTATTTCCACTTGAGCATACTGTTCGGACCATTGACGGCAGACAACAGGCGCCGCTGACTGAGAGTTCTTTGCGCTCCCGCCACAACCGTGGGAGCGCAATATGCCACATAATGACAACTTACTTCTCGCATCGCTTTCTCCGGGCGATCTAGCTGCCCTTCAGCCCCACCTAAAGCTCGCGCATTTCGAGCAGGAACAGGTGTTATACGAGGCGGGCGATACGATCGACGCGACCTATTTTCCGACTAGCGCAGTTATTTCTATCGTGGTCACGTTGTCGAGTGGCCAAGTCGTGGAGGCCGCGATGGTCGGCCGAGATGGTGTAATTGGCGCGTCGGCCGCGCTTGATGGCAAGACGGCGCTTAGCCGGGCAGTGATCCAACTGAGCGGCGAGGCAATGGTTTGCAGCTCGGCGGGGCTCAGGGGTGCTGCCATGCAGAGCCAACCCCTTCTTTCACTGCTGATCAGACACGAGCAGACCCTTTATGCTCAGGCGCAGCAATCCACCGCCTGCATGGCGGCGCATCATGTGGACGCCCGCCTTTGCCGCTGGCTGCTCAGGTCGAGAGACTTATCGCAAAGCGATACGCTTTTATTCACGCAAGAGTTCTTAGCGGAGATGCTGGGTGTCAATCGAACAAGCGTGACGGTCGTGGCGCACACACTTCAGCAGGCTGGAATCATCCAATACACCAGAGGTAAGATCCGGATCACCAACCTTGTGGGCCTGCAGGATGCGGCCTGCGAATGCTACGAAGCCGTGAAATCGCAGTATCAGGGCCTGCTCGGTGAGCCAAAACATCAGTCCCTATGACGCAAAAAAAATCGGCACAATGTAGGGAACACCACATAACGGCGCGCGTTTGGCTTTATTGATCGTAGCGAGCCGTTCTCAAGGGCCTTCCTTTTCGTACCGAATGTTATTGTTCGGTAGAGGGAACTGATCAGAAACCCACAATTGTAAGTCCATCGGAGGCTGTCATGGATGGCTCTCGAAGCGAACGCGCGCGTGCACGACACCTTTTGGCTCAAATCGCACCCTTACCCGATGACTCTGAAGTCCAGCGCTTGCGCGAACTATCCATGAATTACATTCGCGAGGCCGAAAAACTCGAAGGAAAATGCGTCACCCCGCGAGAGCCTAGCGAGCAAATCTCCGCAGCCTTAGATGCGATAGCCCGCGATTTTTTTGCCCGCGCCGTTCAAGCGAAGGCGCGAGATGTTGGATAGGTTCGCGTCGGCTCCCTAACTTCCGAGTCTGGCACCTTTGATCATGCCCGCCCATCCTGAGAATGTCCGTTCACCGGGGTAAGACCGCAAGTCGCCGTTCTCCGGCTAAACCGAAGCGAATGCCCCTTTAGGCGACATCAAATGGGTTATCCCATAGATCGGGTCAGCCAGCCTGACAGAACCGCGAAGTTAATGTCGCCTACAATTGCTGATACCGTAAGACCCTTATCCGGGAGAGACTTGTGCAAGGGTGCGTGCATATTGTCGATGACGACGTGTCCCTCCGAACGGCGATGGAACGTCGTTTGACGAAAGCCGGCTACGAGGTCGCCATCTATGCTTCGGCCCAGCACTTGCTGGATCGCTTGCCGAGCGAAAGCGTCCCAAGCTGCCTTCTCCTCGACGTGCGGATACCGGAACTGAGCGGTCCGGAGCTGCAAGAGCGCCTGAGCGAACTCGGTTCGACGCTGCCTATCATATTCCTCAGTGGGCATCCCGATATTCCGGCCACGGTTCGGGCTATCAAGGCGGGTGCCGATGACTTCCTGACCAAGCCTGTATCATCGGATGATCTTCTTCGGGCAATCGAGCGGGCGGTTGCGCATCATGAAGTGGCACGTGGCTTGAAGAGCAAGCTGAACATCGTTCGCGCTCATGTCGCGGCATTGACGCCGCGCGAGCGGGAAGTTTTTTTGCTTGTCATTCGCGGCGACACCAACAAGCAGATCGCCCGCGCGTTAGGCTGTACCGAACGCACCATCAAGGCCCATCGCCACAGGGTGATGGATAAAATGGAGGTTCGGTCCTTGCCGGAACTTGTGTCCCTTGCTGAGCGGATCGGCATTATGTAGGCCGCCAGACAGACGGCCTAGGCGACCCTTTGTAGACTGACGGTTGTCGTGCACGGTCTAGACGGAACAATCTCGTTCGATTCTCTTGAGGCTCCAAGGCGTGTCGGCGGACAGGTCAGCGATGTCGCAAGACCAGAACCTCGTTTTAGTGGTTGACGACGACCCCGGGATGCTAGGGGCTATAAAGCGTCTGCTCCGACAGCATGACTACGAACCCATCCTATTTTCGTCCGCGCAGGCTTTCACAAGCCACGCCGATTTCGAGAAGGCGGTTTGCGTCATACTCGACATCAACCTCAAAGACGGGTCAGGGATCGAGCTGAGGCATCGCCTCAAGGCCGATGGGATTTCCGTGCCGGTTATCTACATAACCGGGAATGAAGACCCTGCCATTCGCCGTGCTGCGCTGGACTCTGACTGCATCGCGTTTCTTACAAAGCCCTTCTCGGCCCAGTCGCTCATTGACCCGATCAAGAAAGCATTGGCCGAGCGTTCATAAGCCCCGTCGCAGCTTCGCTCGCTCGTTGATGGCTTGTTCAAGGTCTGCACCTGCATGTCCGCTATTGGCACATTTGAGACATGCCGACGCGCGGTAGCGATGTCTGTTTATGGGGGCAGAGCGGAAGTCGTCGGTACGCGGCCAAACCGACGCGAATGACCCATATCGGACCATGATGCGTGCTAATGAAGGCAGAACATCGCGCGCGGAGATCAGGGGGAACGGTTAAAACTCGACCGCGAACTTGTCCACGTCTAGCGCGCATGTAGGCCCACGGAACGGCTCGCCTTGGTAGGCTTTGTGATAGGCAAGACAGTGTGCATGTAGCGGGCTAGTTGTTCGCAAAAAGTGACGGCGTAAGGAGGAAGTGGGCGGCGCTTGTCCCAGTGGATCGCAACGCGTTCTCGAATGGGCTTGCCACCATGCGTTATTCGGGCGACGCGCACGTTGTAGCGATCAGTTCGCTGAAGGGATGGGACGATCGCCACACCTTGCCCAGCCTCTGCCAAGGTCAATAGCGTGTGCGATGCGCGGCTCTCCAGCACAATTTTGGGATGGACTTTTGCCAGGCGGCAAGCTGCGTCGAATAGGTGGCGGACGGAATAGCCGGACGGCAACAGGAGCGGGTAGGAGACAAGCTTCTCGATTGTTATGATACCGGCTTTGCCGAGTTCGACGGATGCGGCACCGACAGCCAACACATCGGCGGATTGTAGGACGCGAGTCTCGAAGCGTGAATCAACACCCGCGTCAATTCTGATGCCCACATGAGCTTCGCCGCGCTCAAGCAGGGCGGGCTGCTCAGGGCCAAGGGCCTCAGTCAACTCGACATGCACGTGGGGAAAGCTCTCAGCATATTGCGGTAGAAACCCGGATAGGACGCTCTCGATCGTGTGCGGTGGGGCTAAGACTCTCAGCGCGCCTCTGTCTCCGCGCCGAAGCGCCTCTGCCCGCTCGCGCAAGCTGTTGAGGTCCGTTAGGACGCGCCGACAATCTACGAGGAGCTGCTCACCTTGGGCCGTTAGAACCAACCGGCGTCCTACACGATCAAAGAGACGTAGCTCGAGCTCCTGCTGAAGGTCGTTGATTTGCCGTGACAGCGCCGGCTGCCCAATGCGCAGGTGCACCGCGGCTTTTGACACCGTGCCAAGTTCGGCCACGGCGACAAAGGTTTTCAGGCGCCTGAGATCCATGGTCCCATTCTATTCCGTGGCGGCATGAGTTGCTAGCATAATTATGCATTGGACGATCATCCGGTCCGGCGGCAGTGTTCACACATAAGCTTGGAATGAATGGCTCACGCAGGACACTGACTCCTTCTCGCCGAGCGATCCACTCCAGGTGGGAACCGCACACCGGAGGAGGTGATCCGACCGAACGTCACGCGCCATCACAGGTCGTGTACCTTCAGCGGCGGCGAGCAATCAACCGCCGTCTTGGCCTTGCTGAGCGGTGATGCATTGATCTTTCAACGTGCCCCGAGGCTGAAACCACAAGCGAAGGAGAAAGCCGATGCGCATAAAACAGCTTTTGTTCGCTAGCCTGACATGCGCTGCCGCTTATGCGACGCCCGCGCAAGCGCAGTATCCCGAGCGCGCCATAAAGATCGTCGTCCCGCAAGCTCCCGGCAGCGCCACCGACAGTGGCGCACGCATTCTCGCGCAGGAGCTGTCAAAGGAGCTCGGCCAATCTGTCATCATCGAGAACCGGCCAGGCGGAGCTTTCGTCATCGGCAATGACGCGGTCGCAAAGGCGCAGCCCGACGGCTACACGCTGCTGTTCGCCAGTATCGGTGCGTTCGCGATCGCGCCGCACATGGTCGCCAAGGTACCCTACGATATCGAGCGCGACTTCCAGCCAATCGCGCTAGTCACGACCGGACACCTCCTGCTTGCGGTCGCGCCCTCACTGCCGGTCCACAGCGTCGCCGAACTGATCGGGTACGCCAAGAAAAACCCCGGCAAGCTTTCGAACGCGTCGTCGGGCAGCGGTTCGCCTGGCCATGTCAGCGGCGAGCTGTTCAAATTCATCAGCGGCACCGAGATCGTGCACGTACCCTACAAGGGCGGCACCGCCGCCATCACGGATCTCATTGCGGGACGCGTCGATCTAATATTCGAGAGCCTCACGTCCATCGCGCCGCATGCCCGGCAGAAGGCTATTCGGGCGTTGGGCGTCACCGGTCCGAAGCGTTCGGCCGGCTTCCCCGAGCTGCCGACGATCGCTGAGGCCGGCGTTCCCGGTTATGAAGCGCCGATATGGTTCGGCGTCGCGGCGCCAGCCGGCACGCCTCGCCCGATCGTCGATAAGCTCAACGCCGCCATCAACCGCGCAATCCAATCTGACTTCTTCAAAGCGCGCTATGAGCAAATCGGCGACGGGCCGGCCGGCGGGACGCCGGAGGAGTTCGCGGCCCTCATCAAGAAGGAATCGGCGAAATGGGCCGATGTCGTGAAGCGCTCCGGCGCGAAACTGGACTAGGTGCTTATCACAGGCGGACTGGAACGCCAAAGCGAGTGCGATTGAAGAAGTTGGGCGATGCTCACAGCCAAGAAAGCAGTCCGCCTAAACTACCGGAAAGCGGTGAGCAATGCCCTCGAACTTTGTGGCGCGTGGTCCAGAGGCTTATGACTCTTACATGGGACGGTGGAGCAAACGACTTGCTTCAGATTTTCTTGACTTCGCGGGGCTCGTTGAGGGTGGGGCGGTTCTAGACGTAGGCTGTGGGACCGGAAGCTTGACCTTCGAAATTGCTACCCGGCGCAAAGTCGCATCAATCGATGCTTTGGATTACGAGTCCGATTTCGTGGAGGCGGTAAACACCCGGAAGGGAGCAGCATCGATCAATGTCCGACAGGGCGATGCGATGGCTTTGCCGTACGAGTCGGCTCAATTCGAAATGGCCTTATCTCTTCTGGTTCTTCACTTCGTGCCCGACGCGGTCAGAGCCATTTCTGAGATGGTTCGCGTGGTGAAGCCGGGCGGAGTCGTTGCCGCAGCGGTTTGGGATACCTTCGGAGGAATGCCAAGCCGGCGAATGTTCTGGGACACGGTTGCTGCGATCCATCCGCCGGCGGAGCAGCGAAGGTCAGGTCTACTGATCCGTCCGATGACACGGCCCAATGAGCTGCAGACCGCTTTCCAGCATGCTGGCCTATCGGATGTGGCTGCGACACTCCTGACTATTCGGATGGATTTCGAGAGCTTTGAAGATTTTTGGATCGCTGCTGTTTTCGGCCAGGGGACCCACAGCGAGTTCTTGGCTGGTCTGCCCGAGCCGACACAGCGGCAGATCGAATCAAGCGTCAGGGCAGCTTATCTCGCCGGCCTGCCGGATGGCCCGCGCAGTTTTGCAAGTAGTGCCTGGGCGGTTCGAGGATTTGTAACGCGATGACAAACTAGTGAACGGAAACTCATTGCGGTACTATTCGGTCACTTCTTTTGAGGGGTGGTCGAGCTCATCCTTGACTAGCCACCTTTTAGGCTGTCCCCACGCGAGGTGTGCTGGTCGAATGCCGCAGGACCGGTACATCTGAGGCTACCGAGAACATTCCACCGACATGTCGGCTCCTCGCCCGCAGCTGAGATTCTGCCTCGCGGTGCGATCCGTCTTGGGGTGTGAGCCGATGCCGATGAGGCCTGGGGGGTTCGGCTCGCACGTTGCGGCGCTCGCCCAAAGCAGCCGGCTTGAAGCCAGAGTAAGTCCAATGGTGTAAGTAGGACTGGGCGAATTCGACTGCGTTAGCTCGCATTGGGCAATTCGGCTTGTGGCACGTTTGAGACATGCCGACCTGCACTGACGATGTCCGTTTCCAGCGGAAGACCGGAAGTAGTCGGCCGACAGCCTAAAATGACGCGATTGAACCATCTCGGACATGGGCATAGCCGGACATCGGCCCACAACTGTGCTATTGAACATTCGGTTTTCCCCGAGCCCGGGGGTGCATCTTGAGCAGCGAGCACGTAGAGCGGCGATTGGCGGCTATTCTGGCGGCGGATGTCGTGGGCTCTTGCCGCTTAATAGGGATCGACGAAGAAGGCACGCTGGCGCAACTGAAAGCTCTCAGAAAGACGCTTTTCGATCCCAAAATCGCTCAGCATCACGGACGTATCGTCAAGAATACCGGGGACGGCGCTCTCGTTGAGTTCGCCAGCGTGGTCGACGCCGTGCGATGTGCCGACGACGTCCAACGCGGCGTGGCAGAACAAAATACCGATGTGCCGCAGGACAAGCGGATCGAATTTCGCGTCGGCATTCACCTCGGTGATATTATCATCGCAGACGATGATATCTTTGGTGATGGTGTCAATATTGCAGTGCGTCTCGAAGAGATCGCAGAGCCGGGTGGGATTTGCATTTCCGACGATGCTCACCGGCAGGTTCGGGGCAAGGTTGAGGGTACGTTTGAGGATATGGGATCGCAAAACTTGAAGAATATCGCTGAGCCTATGCGCGTCTGGCGTATTCCAAAAGACAGCGTCTCCGCTTCAGGAATGCCAGCCTATCCATACAGCGGTTACGCTGCGCTCCCTCTACCTGACGGCCCGTCGATAGCAATACTGCCGTTCCAGAATATGAGCGGTGATCCGGATCAGGACTACTTCGCTGATGGCATGGTGGACGAAATTACCACCGCGTTGTCGCGGTTTAAATCTCTATTCGTGATCGCGCGCAATTCGAGTTTTACCTACAAGAGCAAACCTATCGATATCAAGCAAGTCGGGCGCGAACTCGGCGTCCGCTACGTGCTTGAAGGCAGTGTGCGCAAGGCTGCCGGAAAAATCCGCATCATCGGCCAATTGATTGATGCCGCGACCGGGATGCACCTTTGGGCCGATCGATTTGAAGGTGACCTGAGCGATATCTTCGCTCTACAGGATCGGATGACCGAGAGTATCGTATCAGCAATTGCACCAAAAATGTTTCGAGCTGAAATCGATTTGGCCGCGCGCCGGTCGAATGACCTCAGCGCCTACGACCTTTGTCTTCGAGCAAACTCGCATCTCTATTCATGGACCCGGGGCGGATCGGCCGAGGCCCTTCGGCTTGCCTCTCGCGCATTGGAGATCGACCCTCGGTACGGCTATGCTGCGACCCTCGCAGGAAGCTGCCACCTCTCAAATGTGTTTCAGGGATGGGCGGCCGATCCGAAGTCGGAACTTGCGGAAGGGTTGAGGCTTCTCCGGTTGGCACTCAGTATCGACGGGAATGACCATGATGCATTGAGCATACTAGGCTGCGCAACCGCCTTCTTCTTTATCGAGTACGATACTGCGAGGGAGATGGTCGACCGTGCGATCGCCCTTAACCCTAATGCAGCCTTCGCTTGGGAGATGCGAGGTTGGACTTACCAACGAGCGGGGGAGCCTGAAGAGGCGATCCGGAGCTTTGACCGCGCAATTCGACTAAGCCCATTTGACCCGTGGCTATTTGCAAGGTTTACAGGAATTGGCATTGCATACATCGGCGTTGGTCGTTTCGATAAGGCGGTTGCCGCAGCCAAGAACGCTCTCCAGAAGAACCAGAAGTATGGGGCGGCTTACCAGTGCCTCGCGGCAGCTCTCGCGCACCTGGGGCGACATGCAGAAGCTAGGAAGGCGGCGACCCAGATCCTTGAGATTGAGCCCCATTTCCGAATATCTGAATGGGTAGCCTGTACTGGTCAATGGCAGGCTCAGATGTTTATCGACGGTCTCCGCAAAGCAGGACTTCCAGATTGACGCGGCCGTTCAGTCTCGCGGCTCCTGCCATCTTATCGAGTAGGCCGCGACTGAGAGTTCCGCTGTTGGCACCTTTGAGACATGGCGACCGGCACTGACGATGTCCGTTTCTAGCGGAAGACCGGAAGCAGTCGGCCGACAGCCAAAATGACGCGATTGACCCGAAGCGGCCGTCGCAGAAAGGTGCTAGGCTCTCGTCCACCCACAGACGTGATCCTTGTAGGGAGGAACACATGCGACGGCGTGAGTTCATCGCGTTCATGGGTTCAGGAGTCATGCTGCCGCTTAGTGCACGAGCGCAGCAATCGACGAAGGCGTACCGGATCGCGATACTGCATCCATTGTGGCCGGTCGCCGAGCTGACCGAAAGTAGCAGCAATCGGTTCTGGCGCGAGCTTTTCCTGGAAATTCGCCGGCTCGGCTACGTCGAGGGACAGAACCTGGTAATCGAGCGTTATTCCGGCGAGGGTCATGCGGAGATCTATCCTAAGCTCGCCCGCGATATCGTAGCCAGCAATCCCAATCTTGTTGTTGCGTTTACGAATAGGGTGGTGGTGCCTCTCAAAGAGGCAACGTCCACCATACCGATCGTTGCGATGACCGGTGATCCGGTCGATCTTGGCCTTATGCCGAGCATCGCACGGCCGGGCGGGAACATCACGGGCGTCAGCATCGATGCCGGATCGGAGATTTGGGGCAAACGGCTTGAGCTTTTCCGGGAAGTCGTCCCAAAAATATCGAAGCTCGCAATTCTGGGGCTGCGCCAAAGCCCGGAAGTAGCCTTAATGCAGAAGGCGGCAGAGAAAGCGGGCGTAGTAGTCGTTGGGCCCTCCTATCTCGAGGATGCAAGCGAAGCGGAATATCAGCGTGTCTTCGCCTTCATGTCGCAGGAAGGTGCCGACGCGCTCTTCGTCGACACGAGTCCGGAACTCATTACGAAGGCACAACTGATCGGCGAGTTGGCTAAGAAATACCGGTTGCCGGCCATTTATCCATTTCGTTCATATATAGAAGACGGCGGGGGGCTCATTGCCTATGGCGTCGATTTTGTGGAGCTTTTTCACCAGGCCGCTCGTTCCATCGACAAAATCCTCAAGGGTACGAAGCCCGGTGATATTCCCTACTATCGGCCGACGAAATTCGAACTCGTCATCAATCAGAAGGCTGCCAAGGACCTCGGACTAGTAATTCCCGAGTCGTTGCTCGCTCGTGCTGACGAGGTGATTGAATAGTATGCTGTTTTGTTGCGATGAATGAGTCCGGAATTGGCTCATTGCGTCATTTTCGGGCAACGCAACATTTCAGTCTCTTTCGGAGCGAAGCGGACATTGCGCGATGCTTACGCTGCCAAATTTATGTCAGGTGCATTTGTTGAGAAAGAAACTGCTGAATTTCTTTCGACTCCCCTAAAAGATCCGCTCTTGCGGTCGAAGCTCCAAGCATCAGAGTTTTTTGGAAGCGCAATAACCACTTTTTGGAAGGAGGTCCGATCGACCCAACGTTGGTGCTAGAGAGATCAATGCGATACGCGCGATTGAGGTGGGTGGTTTCTACTGGGCCAGCATCTTCGAAAGGGCAGCAAAATCGGTGGCATCGTTATCGCCGACTACGTCAAGCGGTGATACGGCCCGCTGCTCTGGCCTCTGCGGCATAGGCGGATAGCGGTCTGTCCGCGGCGAAGTGCAGGTCGCGCTCGACCGGCAAGCCCAGCTTGCCCCTCAATTCAGTGATTTCGGTGAGACTGACATAGCCAAGCTCGGGAAAGCCGAGGCCCAGGTCGCAGAGGCCGAAGAGGCGATCCGGATCATCCGGATCGCATTCGGTGAGAAGCCAGGTCGCTGCGCCATCGGGCATGAATAGCTTCACCACGGGCCGGTGATCGATGCCCGAAAGAAGGCCGTTCACAAGGAGTTCGACGCGGTCGGCGACTGTCAGGAGCGTGTCGTTCTTCACTGGGACACTCCCTGGACCTTCTGCAACTTGCTCTTCGTTGTTGGCCTGGCCGTCGTTCTCGTTGTGGCCTTTTGAAGCGACGCTTTGCCGTCTGTGGACGAAGGCGGGGAAAGCGGCGCCGTGCCGGTGTGGCTTGGGGGCTTTTCGAGGTATTCGCCCAAGGAGAGATGATAGACGCGTTCGAAGTCGGCATAGCGACTCCACAAGTCACGAGCGATGCCATCGACACCAGCCTCGGCAAGGGCATCGATGAAGCTTTCCAGCGTAAAGGCCTGGAATAGGACGCGGTTGGCATCTTGGTCGTCGGCATCAATCAGTTCAGTTTCGTAAACACGAAAGGCGGCGATCACCCGGCGATTGAGGCGAGGGCCAATGGCGATGAACATGGCCCGTGGGGTGAGGCCTTGGTCGACGGTCAGCTGGGCCAGCATATGTTCACGCCAAAGCTGCTCCAGCGCCAGCGAGCGGAGCATCGGGCTGTCGGGGTCGACGAAGAGGCCGACGGCGCGTGAAGCTTCGTCGTAGCGATCCCGGAGCCTGGCGGCGGGCCCGGCCATGTCTTCGGAGTACTTCACTTCGGCGAAGATCGTCCCGTCTTCCCCTTCCGGGGTGATGACGCGGATGGCGAGGTCAAAGGCAGTGCCGTCATTAAGAAAGCGGTCCTGGCGGCGGCCGGGTGAGTGCTCGAAGATGAAGCCCGTTACTTGATGGACGAAGCCCGGCAGCAGCTGACGCAGGGCGGCCGTGGCGAGGTTGAGGTCGAGGGCCATGGATCCGAACAGATTGAAGACCAGCGGCATGGAGCTGAGGGCATTGCCAAACAGGCGATCTTCGTCGATGGCGGCGCCTTCCTCCCGCATCAGCAACTCGCGACGAACGAAGGCATGGATTTCCGGGGAAAGAAAATTGAGACCGGCCCGGGCCGCGTCGGGGCTGAGGTACGAATGAAGCTCCATGGTGACGGCGTCGTCGCCATAGCCGCGAACGTGGTGGCCGGTGGGGATGCCCCGATCTTTCAGCCACAGACATTGAGGAAGGCGAGCGGCGCGGCGGAAGCGCGTGTCGATTTCGAAGAAGACGTTATTGCGGCGAAGGAGCTCGTCAGGAACAAGCGGTACGCGCGGGAGGGGCGCGGCGCTGGTGAAGGCAATGGGAATCGTTTGCATGAAAATCTCGCGGTGATGATGACACGCGAGATTCAGATAGCGGGTGCGGATGTTTACCGGCTCGGCTTGCTGACTTTAAATCAGCAGCCGAGGTTCAGCCGCAGCTTGGCTTCGGTCAAGCGATAGAGAGAGGTAGCCCGTCAGGCGCCAGCGCGGCCATTGCGGGACGCGCCGATAACGGCCGCACAACGTGGCGTATCGAAGGTAGTGGCCAAACCTACGCGGCTTGGCGCAGTGACCTCATTGGCGATCGAGGTGCCGTATGAATGAGGACGTGGAAACCGCTGACGCCGAGAACCCGAGTGCTTACCCGCCGAGCATTCAGGCGGGAATTCCGAAGCTTGGGTTGACGCCGAAGGGCTGGACACGCTTTCCGCTCGGTGACCTCCTTCGCAAGGTCGAGAGGCCTGCTAAGCTCGTCGATGACGAAACTTACCAACTCGTCACAGCCAAGCGGAGCCGCGGCGGAATAGTTGCCCGAGAGACCCTGAGCGGCAACCAGATCAGAACCAAAACGCAATTCTATGTCGAGGCGGGCGACTTTCTGATCTCGAATAGGCAGATTTCGCACGGGGCCTGCGGCATCGTTCCTGCGATCCTGAATAGGGCCGTTGTCTCGAACGAATATACAGCGTTTCATACCTCCGACGCACTCGATCCACGGTTTTTGAACACCCTCTCGCATTCCGTCTATTTCCAACAGACATGCTTTCATTCAAGCGTCGGCGTGCACGTCGAAAAACTCGTATTCCGGCTGGAGAACTGGCTCGATTGGGAATTCGATATTCCTCCTCTACAATCCGAAACTCAGACGCACGATGGCGCGGATGTCCTCGATCAGATCGGCCGTGGTAAGATCGCACACCTCTTCGTTAGCCTCCACGGGGATCCAAGTAGCAAATCGAATCTGAATATTCGAGCCGGAGTTGATCGGATCGCCGCGTTACGTCCAAAGGCTTTGCCGGCCCTGAAGATCAGTTTCTTCGACGCAGCTTCGGCCAAGGTGTGGGGGTGACAATGTCAGGCTCTCCCCAGTTCACCACCTCAGAGGCGGGCGGCGCGCAGCTTCAAGCGCTGCATACATTGATCAATTGCGGTTGGCGTTATGTCACTCGGGCCGAAGCCGACCAATGGCGCGCCGGGCGGCGGACGCTGCCTTTTCTTGAAACCCTGCTTCGTGCGGATCTAGCGCGCATCAACCGCATCAATGTTGACGGGCGTGCCTATCCGTTTTCCGAAGCGAACATAGACGCTGCGGTGCGGCGGCTGGCCGACCGCATCCCAGAGGGGGTGGTGCGCGCGAATGAGCGGATGACCGACGACTTGATGCTCGGCATTGCATTGCCGCAAACCATTGGTGCGACGTCACGTGAGTGGCCGTTTAAATTTATCGATTGGAGTGATTGGCGTGCCAATACCTTTCAGGTGACCAGTGAATACACGGTCGTCGAACCAGGCGGCCCGACGATTCGTGCTGATCTTGTTCTTTTCATCAATGGCATTCCGCTCGCTGTGATCGAGGTTAAGGTGTTTCATGTCGCCGCCGAGGAGGGCGTGAGCCAGCAGATACGCAATCAGAAGACAGGTGAAGGCGTGCCTGCGCTCTTTTATGCCGCGCAACTTCTGCTGTCCGCCAACAGCTACGACCCACGCTACGGGACGGTGGGAACACCCAGAAAACTCTGGAGCGTCTGGAAGGAACGCGAAGACCCGGCCGGCTTCGCCGAAGAGGTGGTGAACCGCTCGCTCGATACGGTCGAGGGCAAGCGTGTCGCACTCGACTTCGCACCTCACATGAAGCGGCATAACACGCTCAAACCTTCTTCTGGACGCGCAGCCGTATCGCCTACCACAGGATCGCCGCAGCGCTTATCTAATATCCCGCCATGAGCACGCAATGGAACCCGATGCGAGATAATCAAGTCCGGAAAGGCTCGATCAGCGTTCGAACTTTGGCCGTTGTCGCAGCAGCGATCATTCTGGGGATTGCAGCCCTTGCATGGGAGAGCACTACGCATGTTCCCAGCAATCCCGGACCAAGCGGAACACCGGGATCAACGGTGCGAGACCAGACCCCGCCGCCAGCCACCGGTCGCGAGACGACCACAGGAAGAGTGCGCTGACGCCTTCTTAGCCGAACCGGGCAGGCCAGCGTTACAGGTCGCTGGGTCCGACCTACGTGAAGTTGGGCGGCAAGGTCGCTGTTTCGCAGCCGAACGGCGGTAACGGCGCCGAGCCATGTACAACTACAGATCTCACCGGACCTCATCGAGCTCGCGTTTCGGACGCCATGCGACGGGATCGGCAATCCAGCTGACGATGTCGGATTCATGCCAGCCGGTCCCGTTGGTGCTGATTTTGAGCTGGGCCGGGAACGTGCCCTCGGCAATCTTGCGGTAGATGGTGGATCGGGACAGCCCGGTCCGGGCAAGAACGGTTTTGAGGCGGATGATACGCTCCGGTTCGCGCATGGCTGCGCTGCCTCCTACTGGCTGTTTCTGAGAGCTTCTGAGACCAGACAGGACAAGCAGTTGAGCGGGCAAGAGGGTTGTTCGACGCATCGTAGCGTGGCGTAGAGACGGCGGCAGATGGGTGGTCAAATTCCGATACCCCGGCCTCTGCCGATGTCGAGACCGTGAGTGAGGGCCAATTCCTGGCCGAGCCGGCGGCCTGATTCAAATGCGATACCGAGTTCCTGCTTGCGGTTGGCGAGGATGGATTCCAGTTGCGGATCGCGTTCGAGGCGTTTGGCCATGTCGCCCATCGCCGAGCGCGTCGCCTTGTAGCCGGACATGTCTCCGCCCTGATACTGGCGCTGACTGGTCTGGTCGAGCTTCTGCCAACGTTCCACGAAACGGTCGGCGCGGCGGCTCGGATTGGTGCGCAGTTCGGTTTCGAGCTGGAGCGCGCGGATGGCGCGGGTGGAATTGCCCGAAGCGACTTCAAGGGCCAGTTCCGGGTTTTTCTTGTAGGCGGCTTCGGCGTCGTGCGAGCCATAGGGCCGCACCCCCTCGAAGACCTTGCGGGCCTCCTGCAATTCCTTCACCTGCTCGGGGCTCGCCTTGCCGCCCTGCTCCTGCACATCGAAGATCGCATTCACGGCCCGGGCATGACGGATGAGAGCTTTCGTGCGGGCTTTACGCAGCGCCGCTTCAGGCTCTTGCACCACCTTCCTTTCCGGCGCCTCGCGTTGCGGCCCCCGCGCGCTGCCCGGGCCAGGCACCGCTTCGGCAGACGGCCGCAGACCATCGAACATGTTGCGCACCCGCTCGGGCACGACCTTGCGCACAATCTCGGCCACACGCTCGCGGAAGGTGATCCCACGCCGCTCGGCATAGTTTAGGGCCGGATCGGCGCGTTCGTAATCCGAAGCCATGTCT
>NZ_LLXX01000106.1:22568-35112 GCF_001440405.1 Bradyrhizobium valentinum | reverse complement strand
AAGGAAAAAGCCGGTCCCGACTGGCAAAATCGTCACGGCCATAATGCAGGTCCACGCCGTCGCGGTGCCGCGACAAGGCGACATAGCTGCCATGGACGTCCATGCCTGGCGTCGCCAGCACATGGGCGCAGTCCACCGTCATGCCCTGAGCCTTGTGGATGGTCGCGGCATAGCCATGGTCGATCCGGTTATAGTCCCTGAGGTCGAAGCGAACGGATCGGCCGTCGTCGGTGCGCACGGTCATGGATTGTGCGCTCACCTGTTCGATGGTCCCGAGTGTGCCGTTCTTGACGCCAAGGCCTCGTTCGTTTTGCAGGAATATGACGCGATCCCCTCTGGCGAACCCGCGGTCACCGCGCTTGACCGTCACACGCACCTCATTGCCTAGATCACCGGCGAGCCGCATCCGCTCCCGCGCCGCCTCATTGAGGGCGCCCACCTCGTCGTTGGTGTGGGTGAGGATGATGCGGCTGCGATCCGGTAATTCCTGCCGGTCACGGTTCCAGCGGTCGATCAGATCGCCGCGCGCCTGCTCGCGGGTTTGAGCCTCATGCACCATGCCACGGGAGCGGTAGGCTTCCAGCGCATTGCCGGTTCTGCCGGTCGCCAAATCGCGCGTGGCGTCCCGCTGCCAGTTCTCCCGCTGGCGGCGTACTTCGCCGACTTCCGCGCCACCATGCCGCTCATGGATCGACCGGAACGCCGCGCCCGCTTCGATGGCTTGCAGCTGCGCGGGATCCCCGACCAGCACCACCTTGGCTCCGGCCTCGACAGCATGGGACAGCACCCGCTCCAATTGGCGCGTACCGACCATGCCCGCCTCGTCGATCACCAGCACATCGCGGGTCGTAAGCAGGTCGCGGCCCTGGTGCCAGCCATGCTCCAGGCTGGCGATGGTGCGTGACGCAATGCCCGATCCGCTTTCGAGGTTTTCCGCCGCGATGCCGGACAGCGCCACGCCCCGGACCTGGTAGCCCGCTGCTTCCCATGCCCCCCGTGCCACGCCCAGCATCGCGCTCTTTCCCGTCCCGGCATGGCCGACCACGACGCTCAAATCGCGCCCCTTCGTGACATGCGCGAGCGCTTCGGCCTGCTCGCCCGAAAGAACAAGACCGCGCGCTTCCGCACGCGCAAGGGCCGCCCGCTTGTCGGTGCCGTTCACCTCGTGGCTCTCCCGTTCTGCCATGAGTTCCGCGGCACGATGCAGGCGTTGTTCCGCCTCGATCATGGCGCTCGTCGTGAAGCGATCTTCGCCGCGAGCGTCCTTGCCGAGTACGACCAGATCAGGTGCGCCGCGCATCGCTCCCATCACCGCGTTGAACTGGTCGAGCCCGTCGCTGTGCCGGTGCGCGAACTTCGCCATGTCGCGCTGCGTGAAGGTCGATTGCTGATGCGTGATCGCGTCCAAACCAAGGGAGGGATCGGCGATGATCCGCGCGCCATTGCCGCGCGCGATCTCTCGGTGCATCTCGGCGCGGTCAGCTTCAGTCCCTTCGTCCTCTATGCCCCGAACCTCGATACGTTTGGCGGGCGCGCCAATCTGGCTTTGCGGCTCCAGCGCGATGCCCTGCGCCTCGAGGCTCCGATGGTCGATACGCGCGTCGATGTCGAGTTCGGCCAGCCGCTCATTGGCGAGCTCGGCCCAGCGTTCGCGCCAGCGCTCGACCATCTCGGTGCGGTTCCAGTCTCGCACCTTCCGGCCAAAACCGTTCTCGTCCACCGCGCGCATGGTCAGCATGACATGGGCATGGGGTTTGGGCATGCCGTCCTCGGCCAGGTCCCAATGCACATTGAGATCGGCGATCATGCCCCGATCCACGAATTCGCCTCGCACAAAGTCGCGGGCGAGTTCGATCCCCTGAGCCTGGGTCATCTCGCGGGGAATGGCGAATTCGACCTCGCGGGCAAGCTGCGCATCTTTCCGGACTTCGAAGGCCTCGACATCGTTCCACAGCCGCTCGCGGTCGCTCCAGGCCTCCGGCGCGTTCTCCGGCAGCATCACCTCGGAATCGACGACGCCGCGCTTGGCGGAAAAATCATGGCTGCGGTCAAGGCGCTCGTCGCGCAGACGCGAGCCCGAGCGGTAGGCGGCTGATGCCACTGCGCTTGAGCCGGACTTGCGGCCAATGACCTTGACGTGAAGATGATAGATCGCCATCGCGACCGGATCAGTGCCATAACAAAGCGCACGTCGGAACGACGTATAAGCGCGCCCTCCCTCGAAAAATTCTCGGGCGGGACTACCCCGTCTCAGGCCGTCCCGGCAGCCTTACAGCATTTTGCAGGCTGCTCAATTACTATTGCTCCATCGTCAGCTTACACAGCTTACGGAGAGTATGATGCGCAAGCCAAGGGACTTTGACACCGAACTGAAAGCGCTCGAAGACAAGGCGCGCTCGCTGAAAACCCGCAAGGTCCAACAGCTCGGCGAACTCGTTATCGCCACCAGAGCCGATACACTTACCGCCAATGAACTGGCGGGTGCGCTGATCGTGCTGGCCGAGACAAAAGAAGCCGGAAAGAGGGAGGCGTGGGCCAGACGCGGAGCCGCGTTCTTTCAGGGACGGCCGCGGCGAGATGCACCGGCAACTGAACGCGTGTCGGACGGCGCTCCGGCGCAACCGGGCGGCGCGCAACCGGCATCAGGCCGCAAGGGCGCGACATGACATGCGCACATGGCAGGTCGAGCGCCGCAAGCGCACGCGGCACCTCATCGAACTCGGCGGGCTCGTCGTGAAAGCCGGGCTCAGCAACCTGACCGGCGACGATCGTGCCACCATCCTCGGCGCGCTGCTCTGGATCGCCGACAAGCTCCAAAGCGATCAGGGCGAACGGGCGCGAGCGCTATGGGCCGCAAAGGGGAAGCAAGCGTTCGAGGCGGCGACACACCGCAGGGCGCGCGATTGATCGGCAGCTACGACAGCCAAGTCACGTTTGGGCAGTCCCGGGTACTCCTGGTCTGGACCCGACTTATTCTGCCGAACGGACGCTCCATCGTGCTGGAACGCCAGCCAGGTGCCGATGCCGCAGGCAATGCTGGTCTTGAGGACGAGGTCGATAATCACTGGCGCGAATTCTTCAAAGCTGGGGCGCTGTCGACGTTGCTTGGCGCAGCGACGGAGATCGGTTCCAGTGGGAATGACAATGACATCGTTCGCGCGCTGCGCCGCGGCGCAGGGGATACCCTCAATCAGACCGGTTAGCAGGTGATGCGTCGTAATCTGAACATTCAGCCGACACTAACAACAAGGCCGGGGTTTCCGGTGAGGGTCATCGTCAATCGCGATATTGTACTTGAGCCATACAGAGGATGAGAGACGGCCAAGCTCGTCGCTCTCAACAAAATGCCAACACGGACGACCACAGTCGGAGTTAGTCCGCGTCGGATAGGAGATCTGCTTGACGCGAGCGATAGCCTTGGCGCGAACGTCAAGAGCGAAAACCTCGCTTGGTGCGGGGTTCTCTTTGGGAAGCAGGAACGAGCCCCGGGGGAGCCGAATCCTTCGGCCGCCGGCATGTCTCCGGACCACATTCTCTGGTCGCCGCGGCTGTGGCTTAGCCATCTCCCGCGCCATTGTTCGTGGCGACAGCGCGCGGCTGCTCGGCTTCGACGTGAGCGAGCACCCGGTCGCGCTGCAGCTTGGCGGCTCCGATCCGGGCGATCTCGCAACTGCTGCCAGGATCGGCGAGGAATTCGGCTACGACGAAATCAATCTCAATGTCGGCTGCCCTGGTTACGGACGGCCGCTTCGGCGCCTGCCTGATGGCGGAGCCATAACGGGGCTTGCTGGCGCGCCGACGGCGTGCCGGCCGGGCGGGTGGCCTGGCGCGCGCCAACACGTCGTGGCCGATCGGCGCTGGCCCAAACCGAAGTAAATCACCGAGCCCGGCGATCGGTGACGGTTGCCGATGAGTGTGTGCCGAGCTTGCATTGACCGCTCCGATAATGTCCGCGTCGTTGCGGCAATCACCGGCACCGGCTATCACCCCCTCAGTCGAGGAATCCGAAGCGTCGGGGCAGCCAGAGCACGATCTCCGGAAAGGTCAGGCAGAACGCCACCGCCAGCAGCTGCAACGCCACAAAGGGAATAATTCCGCGATAGATGTGGCCCATGTTTACCGACGGCGGGACAGTGCCTTTCATGTAGAACAGCGCAAAGCCGAATGGCGGGGTCAGGAACGCCGACTGCAGGTTCACCGCCACCAGGATCGTAAACCACAGCATGAAGTCCTTGTTGGTCGCCAGGTGCGGCTCGAAGCTCAGCTTGGTCAGGATCGGCGCGAAGATCGGCAACACGATCAGGCAGATTTCGAGCCAGTCGAAGAAGAACCCCATGATGAACACCAGCACCATCACGAAGATCATGATCTCCCAGCCGGTGTTGATGCCGAGCCCCTTGAGGAGCTCCACCACCAGGTCGTCGCCGCCCAGCGCGCGGAACACGAAGGAGAACAGCGTCGCGCCGAAGATGATGAAGAACACCAGCGCGTTGGTCAGCGCTGAGCTCTCGATCACTTCCCGGAGCACATCCAGCCCCTATATGCGTGGCGAGCGGAACGATGCTGTGGGGAGACTGCTCAATCCTCTCAAATACTGCGCCCTGCAGCGCAGTGCGAACAGGTGGTGTCTGGGAACGATTCTCCGTTCCACGCGTCGATCTTCCGCGTTGCCGTGGAGAGCTCAGATGACCGGTGAAGATTTCGATGGCCCAAGCAAGCTCGACCAAGCCAAAGAGGCCGTTCAGGCGGCTACCCAGACAGTCAAGGAAACCACTCAGTCCGTCGCCGACGCCGTCGAAGCAGGCCGGCACCCAGGCGCGCCTCTCGACCGCTTGGCCCGTTGGACTCAAGAAGCGCCCCTACACGCAGTCACTATAGCGTTTTTGGTCGGTGTTCTGGTCGGGCGCAGGTAACTAGCCAATGCATTCAAACGGGCTGCCCGGGGATCGGATTTCCCCCGCAGGGGGCGATCCTCACTCACACGCTTGCACGAGCGGCCGGTACTCTCGCGCCATCCGGTGCGCTGAGAAGAGCTCTTCGAAACGCGGGCGCACTTTTCTTCTGTCCAATCGCGCGAGTTGGCGACCGCGTCGGCCTATTCCACCTCTTCACGATGAAGCCGGTGAGCTGCCTAATTCGTACACGGCAACTCGCGAGCGAAGGCTTCATCTACTAATGGATTGCATTGCCAGGACCACCGTCGATGATAGCAGCGACGAAAGGGCGAGCAATGTCCAATCCGGTCTTGCGCTTCCTGCTGCTATCTGTCCGAGCAGCAATTCTATCTGCTTTATCATTCGTCCCTCGGAAGCCGGTCAAGATAGGCGAGTCCAGAACACGTGAGTTCTTCAGTCTCGCTTTGGCTGGCCTCCAACTTCCCTCGCAAATGGCGCTCCAATAGGCATCGTCGACCGTCCGCAACGTCGCGATGCGTCGCCAGATAGACGGTCCAAGCCGTGTCGACCGCCTTTCGCAGAACTTCATCGACCATCCTCCAACTCCAACAAGTGTGACCATTGGGAACCCACGGGTGCTGCAGCATCGCCGCGTGCATCTTGGCCCACTGCCGCGTGATGTGCAGCAAATCCGGTCGGAAAGCCGGATGCCGGGAATCGGCAAGTCCGATTTGATAGCAAAACTCACATTGTCTTTGGAAGTTTCCGATTTTTCCCGGTGCGTCCGAGATTCAACGGCAACAGATATCGCAAGTTGGAACTGTCGAGGCGGCGCTCGCGCGACCCGGGATCAATGAAAACAAACGTTCAGGGTAGCCAGCAGAATTTAACTACAAGACTTGCCCGTCGAGCGGCTGCGGGAAAAATCCTCTCCTCGGCCTGCTCGCGCTCGCCGTCCAATTCGGGATCGCGGTAGCAACGGCTTCGATGAGGTCGCACCCAATCGCATTTGAGAACGCGCGTTGTTTCGCCGAGCGGCATGCATCCTACGGCAGAGCTCGATTGGTCGGGTCGCAGCTCAGTGGAGAGCGCGCCAAGATATCATGCGATCGGGATCAACACGTTTCGAGCAGCTCCATTGCTCGTCCAATAAGCACGATGAACAAACGTTCATCTAGTTCAACTTCTCGACCGACCTCCAGCCGGAGAAACTTCTTGGCGCTTCCAGACTTATTGCATGGGAAAAAATGGAAGAAGCGTCCTGGAGGGGCGCCGATCAACTTTTCTGTGCCGTTGCAAGTTTGCGGAGTTTGTAAAACCCGAGGCCGCGTTCCCGCGCTCGAGAACTGTAAGGGCGACACTTCGATGTCTATGCTCAGCTCCGCCGTTCAACGATCCACCCTCGGGCTGCATACGCTTGAACAGTACGAGCCGCTGATCGGCGCTGCGACGGTCAAGCGCATAGCCGCCAAGGCCGAGCGGATGCGCACGATGCGCGTCGCCCATATCAGTTCGACGTTCTATGGCGGAGGCGTCACCGAACTACTCACGCCGCTGACCCTGATGATGAACGCGACAGGCATCGAAACCGACTGGCATTTGATTCAGGGAACGCCGGGCTTCTTTGGCTGCACCAAGAAGCTTCACAACACGCTGCAAGGCGAGCGGCTGGAATTTTCCGACGCCGAAAAGACGATCTACGAAGAAGTCGTGTTCGAGAACGCCACGCGGCTGCATCTTGACGATTGCGACGCGATCATCGTACACGATCCGCAACCTTTGCCGTTGATCACGCATTTTCCCGATCTGGAGATGCCCTGGCTCTGGCAATGTCACGTCGACCTTTCCTCGCCATACGCTCCGGTATGGACGTATCTGCGCCAGTTCATCGAGCAATATAACGCCGCTATCTTCTCGCTACGCGAATACGGTCAGGATCTTCAGGTCGACCAGCAATTCGTCACACCGGCAATCGATCCGTTTTCTGCGAAGAACCGGGAGCTGTCCGATCGAGAGATACGAGAATTCCTGGGCAACTACAAAATTCCGACGGATCGTCCATTGGTGACGCAGATTTCCAGGTTTGATCGATGGAAGGACCCGATGGGGGTGATTGAAGCCTTCCGAAAGGCGAGACAGCAGGTCGACTGTAGGCTGGTGCTCGTCGGCAACAACGCCTCCGACGATCCGGAAGGCGGCACAATCCTCGAAACGATCGAGCGCGTTGCCGATGAAGACATCATTGTTCTTGCAGTCGATGACCCAACGCTGGTGAACGCGCTGCAGCGCTCCGCCGCCGTTGTCCTGCAGAAGTCGCTCCGCGAAGGCTTCGGTCTCACGGTCACCGAGGCGATGTGGAAGGGCGCCGCTATCATCGGCGGCGACGTGGGAGGCATCCGGCACCAGATTAAGGATGGATGGAACGGATTTCTGGTGAGCACGCCCGATCAGGCGGCGGCAAGAATCGTCCAGCTCCTGAAGGAACCCGAGCTCCGGAAGCAGGTCGGCTTGCGGGCAAAGGAAAGCGTCCGGCAGAACTTTCTGATGACCCGCCTATTAGAGGATTGGCTCGACTTGCTGTCCAAATACGAGCGACCGGTGATCTGACGGTCGGTTCAATCTTGATGGTGGAAGCCGATGCGAATTGCCCAGGTAGCGCCTCTGGTCGAAAGCGTGCCTCCCAAGCTTTACGGCGGCACCGAGCGGGTGGTGGCGTGGCTGGTCGACGAACTCGTAAGCCTTGGGCATGAGGTGACGCTGTTTGCCAGCGGGGATTCGAAGACGTCAGCCAAGCTTCATGCCGTTTGGCCGCGCGCGCTTCGCCTCGGTCGGCCGAGGACAGATCCGATGGTGGCGCAGGCCGCTCTGCTGGAGGCGGTGGCGCGGCACGCGACGGAGTTCGATATCATTCACGCCCATATCGATTGGCTGCACCTGCCGCTGCTGAGCCGGCTCGGCGTGCCGTTTCTCACCACGTGCCACGCGCGCATGGACTTGCCGGGCTTTGCAGACATGGTCCGCCGCTTTCCCGATGCGCCGTTCGTCTCGATATCGGATAACCAGCGCGCTCCCTTGAGCGAGGCCAACTGGATCGGCACCATTTATCATGGCTTGCCGGCCGACCTGTTCCAGCCGTCCTTCGAAGCGGGCTCCTACCTCGCCTTCCTGGGTCGGCTGACGGCGGAGAAAGGACCGGAAGCCGCCATTCGGATCGCGCGCGCTGCCAAGATGCCGCTTCGTATCGCTGCAAAGGTGCCGCGGGGCGAAAGAAGCTATTTCAAGGAGCAACTCGAGCCGCAGATCGACGGGAAACAGGTCCAGCTCACCGGCGAGGTCAATGATGAAACGAAACGGCAGTTTCTGGCAGGCGCGGCTGCGTTGCTGTTTCCTATCGATTGGCCCGAACCGTTCGGCCTCGTCATGATCGAGGCCATGGCCTGCGGCACGCCCGTCATTGCATTCAAGTCCGGCTCGGTGCCGGAGGTCATTGACGACGGCATCACCGGCTTTGTTGTCAGGGGCGAAGCCGAAGCGGTCGAGGCGATCGGAAGACTGTCCGAACTCGATCGAAGCCAGGTGCGCAGGCATTTCGAGGAAAGGTTTACCGCAAGACGAATGGCACAGGAGTATCTCCGCCGCTACAAGGCACTGGTTCATCCCGATGTGAGCGAAGTTCATCCCGGCATCGGGCCCGCCTTGGTTCCCTCGGTGCCCGATCGCCGTCCGGCCCCGTAACAGGCAAGCGGCCGCAAGTCTCCGAGTGCGTCCCGACAACCCCTTGAGGATGGTGTCACCTGAAAGTTCACCTGCCAGCCTGAGCTACGCGGGGTGCAGGAACCAACCTGCAAAACGGAGGTTGGAACGCAATTGGGATCAGAGAGAAGGCAGCCATGCTGAATTTTCCCCGCCCCCCGTTTCCAAACCAACACCAGCCGATGCCCGGCAAGACTGCCGCGATGAAGCCGGCGCCCGATCATGGCGAAACGTCCTACAAGGGCAGCGGTCGCCTCAACGGCAAGAAGGCCGTCATCACCGGCGGCGACAGCGGGATCGGCCGCGCGGTTGCCATCGCCTACGCCAGAGAGGGAGCTGACGTCTTGATCTCCTATCTCGACGAGCACGAGGATGCCCGGGAAACCGAGCGGCTGGTGACGGAAGCCGGCAGAAAAGCCGTCCTGCTTCCCGGCGATATACAGACCTCCAGTCAATGCCGCGCCGTCATCGCGAAGGCCGTATCGGAGCTGGGCGGCATAGATATCCTCGTCAACAACGCGGCGCATCAGGCCAGCTTCAAATCGATCGGCGACATTAGCGACGAGGAATGGGAACTGACGTTCAAGGTGAACATCCACGCGATGTTTTATCTTACCAAGGCAGCGATAAGCCACATGAAGCCGGGTAGCTGCATCATCAATACGGCGTCGATCAATTCGGATGTCCCCAACCCGACGCTGCTAGCCTATGCAACGACCAAAGGCGCGATCCACAATTTCACGGCGGGACTTGCGCAGCTTCTGGCCGAGAAGGGAATTCGTGCCAATGCGGTTGCTCCGGGGCCGATCTGGACGCCGCTCATCCCATCCACGTTGCCTGAGGACTCCGTGAAGAACTTCGGCAAACAAGTCCCGATGAAGCGTCCCGGTCAGCCCGTCGAACTGGCGACCGCTTATGTCATGCTGGCCGATCCCCTTTCAAGCTACGTATCCGGCGCGACGATTGCCGTCACCGGCGGCAAGCCCTTCCTGTAAAAGGAGTCCCGCCGGCTCTTCAATACTCTGCCAAGTCTCCGCTCCCCGAAACCTGGCAGACGGTGCTGAGTCAGGCGGCGTTCGACGCCTTGATGTTGACGCTCTTCCGAAACGCGATGGTATCGAGCTTCGTGTTCGCCGCCTTTTCCTCATTTAGATTGGTGGTCAGGAAACGCACGATTTCGTCATGGTCGAGTTCCTCGGCCCAGGCTATCAACGTCCCATATCGGCAGCTCTCATAGTGCTCCACGGCCCAAGCGGCGGCGGCGATGGCAGATCAAGTACGGCCTTGTCCTTCGATTCGCCCGCGCCCATCTGAGGCCTGTCCGCTAATCAGCTCGCATGCACGCTGATGTCCATGATGGCCCAGACCACGCGCTCCAATCAGAGGGCCGGATACATTGATGCAAGACCGCATCTGCCAGGTTGACGAAACGTCTTGCAACGCGCGGCCGGGCTGGCGCAACACAACAAATGTTAGGATTTGGTCAGCCCCTTAACGAACTCGCCCGCAGCAAGCCTTCCGACGTGATGTCCCGGTATTCAACGTCGGCATAAAACCTTGGCTCCACCCATGTCGCCTTCGGCTTTCTGATGTGCTTGGTAGCTTTGACTTTGGGCTGACGACCGTGTCGAGCTGCTTCCTGATCTGGCTGGAGACAGTGCGCGACCAACCAGTTCCCACCTTGCCCATGTAAACTAATTCCCTTCCTTCCTGCTTGCCGAGGTAGAGCGCAGCGACGCCACTAGGGTCTTTGACGAACCCGACGACCGGAAACTTGCCCTTGTGCACGGCCTTGATCTTTCAGCCAGTTCTCATTTCGCTCCGACCGGTACGGCGCATCTGCCCGCTTCGAAATGATGCCTTCCCAGTTCAACTTGGCGGCAAGGTCGAACATCCGTTGGCCGTCTCCGACTGGCGGAAAGTCGGACCCGAATGCTTGTCGCCCCGATCCTAATGTCTCCTGAGGGCACAATTTCGGAAGTGTCCCGGTTTGAACAGCAGGTTCGTTATACTCTCACGAGGTCAGGCCGCCTCCGGCTGATCCGTTCCGTACGACCTTGAAAAGGGATGGCACTTATTATTGCTGCGACTACTGCGAACTGGAGGTTGTTAGAGTCAGTGTCGGCGACGATAGATCGATGATGAGCGCTACGGCGGGCGCTTTCGTTGTGAAATGTCCTCCGGAGCGCCAGGAACGACCACGTAGCGGCCGAGTTAAGTCGACAAAACTCACACTGAGGGAGGAAGCCAATGGCCCGCGCTACAGCCCATCCGGATCATCAATGCATCTCAAGCGAAGACATTCAGGGAACCGAGGTTTATGGGGCGGGTGGAAAGAACATCGGTGAGATTGATCACCTCATTATCGACAAGGTGTCAGGTCGCGTGGCTTATGCCGTCATGAGCTTTGGCGGATTCGTTGGGTTAGGCCACAGCCATTACCCCATCCCGTGGGGTGCTCTAACATATGATACGTCGCTTGGTGGTTTTCGAACCAGTATCACCGAGCAACAGCTGAAGGATGCGCCTGAGTTCAGTGACGACTCCTGGCAGGATAGAGATTGGGAAACGCGCACCCATCGGTACTACGGCACGCCTACGTACTGGGAGGGGCGCGGTGGCCTATAACGCTAGGCAGCGCTCATTCCCAGTTGCCAATTGAGTCGTTGGAGAACTGGTCGACCGGCCCCGGGAATCGGTGAGAAGCGGGAGGTAGCCTAGCCCCAATCGGGCAGACGCGCCAGGCGTGTATCGCCAATCGAGTCAAGGACGTCCTTGACCGGTGCAAGAGCTTCGTTCGGTGAAACGCCAAAGGGTAGATCCCGGCACGCGACGATCAGCGCCATGTCGCGGGAATGCGGATCCTGCACGGTCCTTCATCCAGCCGTACTCCTCGCGCGCCTGTCTCCTGCAGCACCGAGATTGCCCAGCCGCGTAGCGTCTGGAGGGCCGGCCGCCGTTCGTTCTTCATCATCAGCATCGAGATCACTCCTGCCGGACGAGTCCCTTGGCCCATCGCCCGCTCCGGCTGCTAACACAGGGCAGGGCTTCGAATTAGCAGGTCAGCGGCTTCCCTCATGTTCCGCCGCCTGGCGCAACGGGCAATCAGGAGACGGTCGGCCGTTTTCTTCGCTTGCTGGATCGGCGGCTTGAGGAGGAAAGACGGTTGGGGTTCTTCATCGGAAGGCTTTGCATGCATCGCCGCCCTTGCTCTCGATCTTCGGCATGGCACGTGGCCCGTGGTTGTGGACCGCCTCCCGCTTGCCAGACAACACGTTGGGATCGGCGCTCTTCGGCTGCTCGGCCACTTTGGCCAGCCGGGCGCGCAGTAACGCGAGCACGGCGGCTTCCTCCGGCTTCAGATTTTCGACTGCGCTCCGAAGCTCGCTCTCGGCTTGTAACTTGATCTCGAGGACCAGGTTTCCGTCCATGTAGGCGTTGAGCACCTCCGGATGGATGTAGCACTTCCTGCAGATCGTCGGCGTGTTGCCGAGCCGTGCGGAGACTTTTTCGATCGCGCTGCGAAGATTGCGCTTGGCTTGAGCGGCACCGTCGAAGCTCTCAAGTTCGCTCAAGGCCATGGCCGCCAGCACCGTCCCCGCCCAGGTTCGGAAATCCTTTGCCGTAATGTCTTTACCGGTAATTGCCTTGAGATACTCATTCACATCGGTCGATGTGACATCCTGGCAATTGCCTTGTTCATCGACGTACTGAAGGAGGTCCTGCCCCGGGAGCTCCTGACAGGCCCTAATGATCTTGGCGAGACGCCGGTCTCGTACGTGCAGCGACCATTGTTTGCCGCCCTTACCAGTGAATCGGAAACGGACCTTGTTTCCCCTCGATGGCCACGTGCCGGTTCTTCAACGTGGTCAGGCCATAGCTGTTGTTCTGCCTGG
>NZ_LLXX01000106.1:18667-22355 GCF_001440405.1 Bradyrhizobium valentinum | reverse complement strand
CTGAATCCCGTCCCCGCCTTCTTGCGCCGAATACCAGGCCGTTCGTCGGAAACATAACTCAGGCCCGCAGATTCGGCGGCATCCCGCGGGTCGACGATCGCCTGCGCGCTATCCGGTGGCTCGACCAGTGACACACCGCCTCCTATCCTGCCTCCAAATGAACCTTTCTGATGAAAGGGGGTTCCTCGAGCGGCATGAGCTGTCAGACAGCGCCACCCTTTGCACTGGCTCGAAGAGCGGGCGCCGCTGAAGCTATGGCTCGTTGGGTCAATCGGCTCTGCGGTAGCGCCCGCCGCGCCTTCCCGTGGCCGGTTTCGCCCCGCTGCTCCGGCGGGTAGGCTTTGCCGGGCGCTCGGCGGCGACGCTTCGCCGGAGCGCGTCCATGAGATTGACGACGTTCTCGCGCGACGGCTTGACTGGAGGGGCCTGCGCGGGCGGCTTCGCCTGTTTCTTGCGCAGGATGCGCACGAGCGCGCTGCGATAGTGATCCTCCAGCATAGCAGGATCGAAATCGGCCGACTTCGTCTGGATGATGTGCTGCGCGAGCTTCATCATTTCGGGCGGCAGCTTCATCTCGGGAATCTCGCTGAAATATTCCGACTCATTTCGAATCTCGTGCGCGAAGCGCAGCGTTGCGCTGCGGAGGCCGCGGCCCGTCGGCTCGAGCAGAAACGGCCGCTCGCGTGAGGACAGTCGCGCGCAAGGCCGATAACGGCCTCTCGGCTCATCGCATCTCGGATCACCGCAAACGATTCTTGACTGATCTCCTCGCGGGGCATGATGTAGTACGGCTTCTCGAAATATCGCGAATCGATCTGCCCGGCGGGAAGGAAGCGCTCGATTTGGATTGTGCGCGTGTTCTGCAGCCGCGGGAAAGTGACGGCTTCCTCCTCCTCGTCTTCATCATCATATTCCACCGTGCCCTCTTTGGCGGCCTCCTCGTGAAGGCTGGCGGGAACGGTTGGCGGGCTTTCACGGCGGGGCGGAACGGCCAGCTCCACCTCACCAGCCGCCGGGCGCTCGCGTCGCGCTTGTTCAAGGTCTCGGTCCTCGACCAGCATAAATTCGTTCTCGCCGACCTCATAGCCGCGCGCCTTGTCCGCTGCGTCTATGGCTTGGCCGGTAACGGAATCGATGAGTTTCTGTTTGAGGCGATGGCCTGTTCGCCGGTTGACCTGCCGAAAGGAGATCCGCTCGACGGCCGAGCTTGCGGGATAGAGCGCGATAGGACACGAGACGAAGGACAGCTTCAGATAACCCTTCCAGTAGGGTCGGGATGCCGGCACCGGAAACTCCAACGCAAAAGGGGTACAATAGCCGATGGCCAAGACCCGCGGTATCAACGGACGGAAGGGTCAGGAGTTTCAGGGTGGCCCGTGTTTCGCATCTCTTACAGGGCCCTGCGGAGATTCGAGCCCGCCGCTGCTACGTCCTGCGTCAAGCAGGCTCGACGCTCAAACGTCGAGTTTCAACGGCATCGCACAAATACGGGCTCAGGGCAGGATCGCTTTTGACCCAAGAGACGCGCTCGATTGCGCACCAAACAGCTCTTTAAGCCCAACCCGTCGGACTCTGCGGTGCAGCCACGCCGCCTGAGAGCGTGGGCCCGCAAGTTGGCTTCCTCGCTCGAGGAGCTAGTTTGGCGACCACGAAACTGCGGCGATTCGACAGGCGCGATCGGAAACGAAATCGTGGTCTTGGCCGTTGTCGGGCGTGACGCGTCCTTGTCACGTTGAAACCACGAACCGGCAAACCCCATGCGCCATAGTTCCGACCTGCAGGACGGTTCCGCGGAAATTGCGCGGCATGCGGCCGACTCGGTACAGCGTCCGCCGGCGGACGCTTCCAAGCGTACTGGGTCCGAGGTGATCCCGTCTTCCGAGGCCACCGGCGCGCGGCAGGACCAACCGGGGAGCTTACGCAGTGCGACGGCTGGGCGGGCCTTGTTCAGTGCCATCAAGTCGGACCTGATGACGTTTGGGCAATATCTCACGCAATTGCGGGGCGCAGCCCTGGCGAAGTGGCGGCGGAAGGCGGACCAGCGCGGCAAGCGCACAGCGACGAAAGGCGAGGGGGAAGTGCGGCGCCGCAGTATCGCCATCGTGGCGTTCATCCAGGGCATGGTCATGGCGACACTAGTTGTGGCCATCGTGATCACCGGTGGCATCCTGTGGGCGCTGTACGGCGCGCCGTCTGCTGACACGCCGGCGCGCTTCGACCGGCATTCCCTTCTGCTGAAAGCGGCGGACGGCCGCTCGCTCGGACGCGCCGGACCTCTCGCGGACGCAGCTGCCCGCAACGCCTTCCCGGACCTGCTCGTCAAGGCGGTGCTGAGCATCGAAGATCGCCGCTTCTACCAGCATGTCGGGATCGATGCCCTCGCGATGCTGCGCGCAGCGACGGTGAACCTCGATTCCGGCGGGGTTGTCCAGGGCGGGAGCACAATCACCCAGCAGCTCGTGAGGCTGCGCGGTCTTGTCGGGCGCGAACAGTCGATGAACCGCAAACTGCGCGAGGCATTCGCAGCGCTATGGCTCGACTTTCACATGGATAAGGACGCGATCCTCACCGAATACCTGAACCGCGTCTATCTTGGCGGCGGAGCCTACGGAGTATCGTCCGCCGCGAGCGTGTATTTCGGCAAGAGCTTGGCCGCGCTTTCCTTGGCTGAAGCCGCCATGCTCGCCGGTCTGATTCAGGCGCCTTCGGGGTACAATCCAATCCGCAATCCTGAAGCCGCGCGTCAGCGGGCCGCGCAGGTGCTCGATGCCATGGTCGCAACCGGAGCCATCGACGAAAGGACCGCCTCGGAAGCCAAACGCGCGCCGGCCGAGGCAAAGACCGTTGCTGAGTTTGCGCCTGCCACCTCCTGGTTTGGCGACTGGATCGCCAGGCACGAGTATCCAAAAGTGGCCGGCAAAGATGCGCGCACCGTCACAGTGCGAACGACGCTGGTGCCCGAATTGCAACAAACGGCGGAACGGATCATCGCAGACACGCTGAAGATGCCGGGGCGCGGCGGGCCATCACAGGCCGCGCTTGTCGCCATGCGGCCCGACGGTGCCGTTGTCGCCATGGTTGGCGGGCGCGATTACGATGAAAGTCAGTTCAATCGTGCCGCGGACGCGCGGCGGCAACCGGGCTCCGCGTTCAAGCTGTTCGTCTACTATGCCGCCCTGCGTAACGGTTTTTCGCTCGGCGACGTCGTCGATGCCTCGCCGCTCCAGGTCAAGCGCTGGGAGCCGCAGAATTTCGGCGGCCGCCGCTACGGCAGGATGACTCTGGAGCAGGCTTTCGCGCAGTCTGTCAACACGGCGGCGGTGCGGCTCGCGACCGATATCGGACTCGACAAGGTGGTTGCCGCGGCGCGGGATCTTGGCATTGACGCGCCGCTGCCCGCAGTCCCCAGTCTCGCCCTTGGCACCGCCGAGCTGCCGCTCGTCGACCTTGCCGGCGCGTTTGCATCAGTGCGTGCAGGTCGGCGGGTCGATCCGTTCGGAATAACGGCATTCGGCCCGGAAAACGAGGGACTGCGCACTCTCGGCGCGCCCACGGGCGCCGAGTTGGCGTTTCACGAAGAGTTGGTGACGCTCCTGCGCGGCGTGGTGACGAGCGGCACCGGCCGAAGCGCTGATACCGGCGGCTTCGTTGCCGGCAAGACGGGCACCAGTCAGGATCATCGCGATGC
>NZ_LLXX01000106.1:0-18603 GCF_001440405.1 Bradyrhizobium valentinum | reverse complement strand
ATCGGTTTCAACGAAACGCTTGTCGTTGGCGTGTGGGTCGGCAACGACGACCAGTCTCCGATGCGGGGCGTCACGGGAGGATCCTTACCGGTGCAAATCTGGAGCCGTTTTGTGGAAGCGGCGGGCGCGGTCGCGCAGAAAACCGGACCGCGCGTTGCCGCCGTGGAGCCCGCGCCGGTTACCGCACCGGAGGGGAGCTCGGCTACGGAACGCCAAGGCAGCGCGGATCCGGTTCAATGTGATGTCGAGATGTGCGCGAATGCCTACGACGGCTTCCGCGCGTCCGATTGCACGTACCAACCGCGCCGGGGCCCGCGAAAAGTGTGCGCGATCCCGCCGCAGTCGGCGGCGATAACCGCCGAGACCAGGGCTCAACTTACGAGCAACCCCTCCTGCAACGTAGATGTGTGCTCCCGCCGCTACCGATCGTTCGACCAGAGGGACTGCAGCTATCAGCCGTATGGCGGTGGCCCACGCCGTTTGTGTGACGCGGAGCGATGAGGACTCCACGTGGAGACATCAAGGGTCGGCGCTAACTTCGTGCGCGATTAAGCTGTTTCGGAAGTTCGCTCGTTGACTAGGCGCAACAAAAGTGGAGCGCTGAACGGCCAGCTCACATAGCCGGTAAATTGTCATGGCACCGGAAAGTCTGCGTATTATTCGTGGCGCTTATCATGGAATTGCTCTGTCGCCGGGCGTCGGCGCAGGGCTGACGGCGCTGCTCTTCTACAGTCACCGGAAGGGCTATGACGAGCCGCCGCTGCTGCCGCCGGGCAGCTGAAACAGATCAAGACTTCTAGTCCCGCGCCGGCAAAACTGTCTCCAGAACCTGCCGGGCGGCGCCCCGCATCATGCTTGTTCGCTCAGGATCGCCCTTTGCGAGGGCCATCATAAAATTCCTCGCTTGCTGGAACGTGACGTGGGGCGGCAATGGCATCACTTCCGGATCGGTCTTGACTTCGAGCACCACCGGCAGGTCACTTGCCAGCGCCTGATCCCACGCAGGTCCCACAAGCTCGGGATTGTCGACAAAGATGCCGCGCAGGCCGATCATCTCGGCAAAGCGGGAATAGGAGATGTTCGGGATGCGCTGCGAAGCCTCGAATTTGGGATCACCATTGATGATCCGCTGTTCCCAGGTCACTTGGTTGAGGTCTTCATTGTTGAACACGCAAACGATCCAGCGGTGGTCCGCCCAATCCCGCCAGTACTTGGCGACGGTAATCAGTTCGGCCATGTTGTTCATCTGCATGGCGCCATCGCCGACCAGCGCGATGACCGGTCGTTCCGGAAAAGCGTATTTCGCGGCGATGGCATAAGGAACGGCAGCGCCCATGGAGGCAAGGCCACCCGACAATGACGCCTTCATATCGTCGCGAATGCGGATATCACGAGCAAACCAGTTGGCGCACGCGCCCGAGTCGCTCGTGATGACGGCGCGGTCGGGAAGGCGCGGTGACAGCTCCCAAGTGACAAGTTGCGGGTTCACCGGCGATGCAGGCAGATGGGCGCGGTCGTCGAGGTCCTTCCACCACTACTGGATACCATCCGCGATTCCCTTGCGCCATTCGCCGGCGGATTTTTGCTCAAGTTTGGGCAGCAGCAGCCTGAGGGTCTCTGCGGCGTCGCCGACGAGGTTCACCTCCATCGGGTAACGGATCGAGAGCATGCCGGCGTCGATATCGATCTGGACGCCGCGCGCGCTGCCTTCCTTTGGCAGGAACTCGGAATAGGGAAAAGCCGAGCCTACCATCAGGAGCGTCTCGCATTCATTCATCAGCCGGTAGCTCGGCTCCGTCCCCAAAAGGCCAATTGCACCAGTCACCCAGGGCAGGTTGTCGGACAAGACGGCCTTTCCGAGCAGGGCTTTGGCGCATCCGGCTGATAGGCGGTTTGCCACCGCGGCGACCTCATTGCCCGCGCCCAGTGCGCCGGCGCCAACCAGCATGGCGACCTTGCTTCCAGCGTTGAGCACACAGCCGCACGCTCCAGGTCGGCGGGTTGCGGCACGATCTTGGGCGCGCTGTAGCCCGTTCCGGATCGCAGGGTGCCGTGGGCGTTCGGTGGATCTTCGTAAGGTTCATCCTGCAAATCGTTCGGGAGCACAATGGCAGTGACGGTCCGGTGCGATAGCGCGATGCGGACGGCCCGGTCGATGAGATGCCTGACTTGCGACGGCGCGGAGGCCTGCACCACATAGGCGCTCGCCACGTCCTTTAGCATGGAGACGAGATCGAGCTCCTGCTGGTACTCGCCGCCGAGCGCGTTGCGGGACTGCTGCCCGACGATGGCCAGCACTGGCTGGTGATCGAGCAAGGCGTCGTAAAGTCCCGTCGTGAGATGCGATGCGCCGGGTCCCGAAGTTGCAATGCAGACGCCGAGTTCGCCGGAGAACTTGGCGTAGGCCGAAGCCATGAAGGCCGCCATTTCCTCGTGGCGGGCCTGGATGAATTGCAGCTTGCCGTCGGCGCGATTTAGCGCGCCGAACACGCCGTTGATCCCATCGCCAAGGTAGCCGAATACGAGGCGCACGGCACAAGGAAATCACCAACCGTCTGGGACATGGAGCGCCTCCGGCAGTTCTAAGCGGGTATTGAGGGCCGCGAGCTTTGCGGCCCCGCGTCGCGGCTACTTCTTGCCTTCGCCGACCGTCGGGGCCGGCTTCTTATCGAGGTCCTGCGCCATTTCCAGGTGATGCTTGAGCGCGGGCAGAGTCTCGCCGGTCCAGTTCTTCAGGTCGGCATTGTCGCCGCCCTTGGCATAGCGATCGAACAGGTCGACGGCCTCCTTGTGGGCGCCTGCATCGAGTTGAACTCGGAGCTGAAGTCGTTGCCGCCAGCGCCTTTGAGCTTGTCGATCTTGCTCTGGCGCGAGCTGTCAAGGGCCGTGGGCAATTCGGCCTTCACCTTGCCGCTGGACACCAGGCCCTTCAACTCCGTGCTGGTCTTGGTGTGATCCGTCACCATCTGGGAGGCGAAGGTCTTTTCCGCCGCGTTGCCTTTCAGCTGAGCGAGCTTGCTGGCCTCGATCTCAAACATGTCGGAAAGCGCGGCCTCCTTAACGAAATCCGCAGTCGAGGGGCTCACGCCAAGCATGGAATTGATGCCGATCTTCTCGCCAACCGATTGGGCAAACGCCGGCGCTGCCACCAATATGCATGCGGTTGCTATCATTGTACGTCTCATGAGAGTCTCCATCAGCTGGCGGCCTTGCGGTTGACGCCTTTTCGCAGGGCCACCGTGTTGAGCTTGGTGTTGGCCGCCTTCTCCTCGTTGAGATTAGTGGTGAGGAAGCGAACGATATCGTCGTGGCCGAGCTCTTCGGCCCAGGCGATCAAGGTGCCGTAGCGCGCGATCTCATAGTGCTCGACGGCCTGTGCGCTGGCGATGATCGCGGCGTCCAACACGGACTTGTCCTCGATTTCGCCCGCCGTGTTGTCGGCCTCCCTAATTAGGCCATCGATCGCCGGACAGTCGGTGGATTGCGGAGTCGTGCCGAGCTTCTTGAAGACCTGGTCGAGGCGCTCGATCTGCCTGTTGGTTTCCTCGAGATGGTTCTTGAGGCCTTGCGCCAGATCGCGGTTGGTCGCTTGATCGATCATCTTTGGCAGCGCCTCGGTGATCTCTTGTTCGGCATAGTAGATATCGTGCAGGCCATGCAGCAGCAGATCATCCATGCTCCGGATGTCTTTAGAAAAGAGTCCCATATTCTCCTCCGATAGAATTACGGTGGTGATGCTGGTCAACTGCGGGGAGGAACGGTGGTTCCTGCGGCAGGCGCGGTCCACCTCGCGGTCAGGCTAATGGAACAAGCGCTTCATTGTGACGATTGATCTGTGGGTTTTGGATAGATCGCGAATTCACAGGAGAGAGGTGAGCACAGCCTTCGTGAAGGAGGGCGGAGGAGACAGATATTCTGCCAGACCGGCCCCTCTCGGGCATTCGAATGTTGATAAGGTATTTGCCCTCGCCGATGCAACCGCCGTGCGATGAAGAAAGTGATCCACAAGCCGTTCCAGCCCGACGCAAAAGAGGTCGGTTCGAGAACTTCGCGCCACGACGGGTAACCGAACGTCAGGGAGCGCCGCGGATTCACCAGCGGCGCTCTGTGGCGGCGCAGGAGTCATTTGACGGGGCAGTGTCGGCGCTGGTTGAGCGGGCGAGAGCATATATCGGTCGCACTGGCCCTTCGCTGGGCCTGCCGTCTCGGTTGTGGTGCTCGGACTTCGCCAACATGATCACCGGCGGCGGTACCGCCTCGCGAGTGGCGAAGTCCTGGCTATCGGATATCGCCGCAGGTCGGGACGATGGTGGTGACAAGACGCCGATCGTGATTCGGGAACCACGGTCGACTGGTCGGCGAGGGCGTCAGTCCGCGCTCGCGGACCATTGCATACGTCAGCCCGTGACTTGAACCAAAATATTTTGAAGTTGTGGTAGAGCGTATTTTGATCGCACTGAATGAGAAACGGCCTCAGCACGGAGGACCGCCACTTTCTTCCGGTTGGTCTCGACGATCCTGCGGAGCGATGAATTCGACTCTCAGCAATGGTGCAGGTTCCTAAGAACAGTCCCGACGCAGGGCTCGGGCTCACGACCTTCGGCGTTCTGTTCACTATTGGGCAGACGTTGCCATCTTTTCCCGCTTTTATCAGAATGCCAGATTGGGTACCCACTACCCTAATCCGGCTGTTAGGAAGGTAAACTTGAAATGGCCTCAGCGCATGCCTCGCGCTGGGGCCATTTTTATTGACCTTTACTGTTTGCTGCGATCGACTTCCGTACCTGTGGGGTTCGGAGACGGCGGCGTCGGACGGTTGGTCGTCGCCGCGCCCGTGGTCGTGCCGGGCTCGGTATTGGTTTTGTCCGAAGGCCCCGCAGGGGTGGCCGGCTGGGTCTGCTGCGCGGTTTCACTGGGCGGCGTGGTGCCCGCCTGGTCCACGCTGTTGTTATTCAGGCCGTAGAACACGACACCCAGCACAACTGCGATGGCGATGGCGTACATTGCGATCCTGGTGCCGCTGGCGGGACCTTCGGCGAGCTGGGGATCGGCTTGCAGCTCATTATCGCGACGCCGCATGTCCTCATCACTCCGGCCCGCACGATGGGGATCGTTCGGATTGGGTTGGTATGCCATGAATTCGTTCCTCCGGTAGCGCCCCAGCTAAGCGAACAGGACAATGGCCCTCGCTCGCGGATGTTCCACGCCAATGTTGCGACCAGCAGCCACATATCAGCGTCCGTACTGACCGAGTTACGGCCGGCGTAGCGCGGAATTTCCGCCGGCGGTCTCTTGTACCATGCGCAGGGCCTCATTGACCTTGGCGCGGTCGCGCCGCGCTTCCGGCGGTAGCGATGTGACCGCGTGATAATATCGGCCGGGATCGTCAGCCCGCTGTCGAGCGGCTTGTTTGCTCATTCCCAGAAGCGATCGAAATCGTCCATCAAAGGTCCTCCCGTAGGCCTCTGAAGAAGGGATGGCGCACCTTGCCCTCACCAGATTTGGCTCGGTACTCGATTTCGGCGAGCAATTCCGGCTCAACCCAGATGTCCGTGTGCGCGATCCGCTTGATATAGGGCTGGATTTTTCGGATCAGTGGCATCAGGCGCTTGCGCAGCTCGGCGGATGATTGCTTGTCGAAGCCGTGATCGACCTTGCCGGCATAGATCAGGTCTTCGCCCTTGTGGCGCCCGACATAGATGCCGTCCCAGTCGTTGCCGTCGAGGGCAAAGCCCGCGATGGTCAGCGTCTCGCGCTGGGCGCAGGTTTTCTTGAAGCAGTCCCGGCCCATGGGTAGCGGCTGTCGCGGACTTTGGAGACGACGCCTTCGAGGCCGACCTTGCAGGCGTGCGCGAACACTCTTTGCCACCGACCTCGAAACTTTCGCTGAACTGGATCGTCGTCTTCTCGATTAACTTTTTAAGATGCGCCTTGCGCTCGATCAGCGGCAGCTTCCGCAGGTCCTGGCCGTTGAGATAGATCAGGTCGAAAGCAACCATGACTATCCGTGTTGACTTGCCGCGCAGCTCGTTCTGCAGCACCGAGAAATCCGTGGTGCCATCGGCGGCCGGTGCCACCACCTCGCCGTCGATGATCGCGCTAACTGCGTTGATCAGATAGGCATCGGCCGCGACTTTGCTAAAACGCCTGGTCCAATCATTGCCGCGCCGGGTGAAAACCTTGATCGCGTCATTGTGGATATGGATCTGGACGCGGTAGCCGTCGAACTTGATCTCATGGATCCAGCGATTCGCCGGACGGCACCTTCTCGATCGACGTAGCCAGCGCTGGCTCGAGGAATCCGGGGAAGGGCGCCTTCACGCCGATCGCCGCCGGCTTCTCGCGCTGAAACGCCACGCCAAAAACTCCAACTCAGCAAAAATAGATCGTTTCAAATACGCCGGGTCGGATTCGTTCCTGAATTGCTATGCTGCTCCAGTGCCCGGGAACATTCGGAAGCAACAAGGATTCTCCCTCGACACCAGATGTAAAGCAACGGGAGGATGAGCGTGGCAATCAATAAACCGGTAGGCGACAACGCCAGGAAGGGTGCGGTGAAGAAACGATCCCAAGTGAAGACGAAGTTGGGTGGCGAGACGGCATGGACCAAGCGGAGCAGAAAGTCCGGAGAGTTTATGGCGCTGAAAAAACTAGCGAAGAAGAAAAGCGGCGCGAGAAAATTCAAGGGCGTGCGGGTCGAGAAGAAGGCCGGGAAAAAGGCGCGAGCCGGCGGCCGGCGTTGAGCCTGTCGAACTGAAACGGCCTCGGCGGGGGGGGGGACCGAGGCCGCTGTCACGGGAATGTGCCGGGGGTGGACCGGCACGGAGATTGAATGCGCAAGTGCTAAGCTCGTTCCGCCTTCTTCCGACCCCAAATTCAACTTTTAGAGTCGGCTACCAGACGGAATGCTGGATCCGTTCGTTGATCTCGGCGTTCTCAGTTGAACAACGGTCTTGGACCCCTAATCGAAGGACCCTAATCGAGAGAGGTAGTCATGCAGCGCCGCGTCCGCTCCAAAGCTCACTCTTTTGAAGATCGAATCGCAGCCGAAAAAGCCAGAATAGAAGAGAAGCAGGCTGGCACTCCGCACGGGCCTGAGCATGAAGCGCTTGCTACGAAGGTCAGGCAATTAGACACAGCGAGCCGCATCAACGATCGGCTGCGGTCGCCTGAGCTGCAATCGCCGAGGTAAGAAAGGTGCACCCATGCACGCCTATCGAGCTTACATGATCGGCTGGAACGGCCATATCGTCCGTCGCGTGGACATTGAATGCGACGATGACGAAGCAGCCAAAGAGCGCGCCAAATTGCTCGTGGACGGTCACGACGTAGAACTATGGGACGGCGGGCGGAAGATCGCGGAGTTCAAGATGGCGCACTAAGGCGGTCAGGAAGGTCGGCAGCAGCCGAGCGTCGGCTCGGCTGTGAGGAACGCGAATTAAGAGTGGTGGGTTGAAGCAATGTCGCACCGTGTCCCACCAGGGTGCGATACCTCAGCCCAAGAAGGGCCTCAGCGGTGTCGCTGAGGCCCTTCTCTTTGTAAATCTCAAAGTATGTTTTCGTAATCTCTAGTATCTTTGTAATCTCAAACTAGATTTCGGGCCCAGCTGCTCGATTGGTTACAGTGCGTTCTACTGGTGCTGGGATCACGTGCCTGATTCGGCAAATCTATTTAGGCGACGACAACGCACGTTCGGCCCGCCGCTGCAATCACTCGCGGCGGACAGGACAGGCTATCAGCATTTCCGGCTTGGATCTGAGCGGCGGCTTCGCGTCCTTCACAGGTATCGTGCAATCGGTCGAGATCACTCGGGACGTGGCCAAGGAGAAGCGCTTCCTGGTGACGATCAACGAGGTTGGCGCGACATGAAGACTTCTTTGTTGGGATGCCGATTTCCTTGATCGCCTAAGCAGAGATGTCGGCGGGCTCGCGGATGCCAGTCTGTGCGACTTCGATGATTCCTGGCGAGAAGTTCGGCCAGCGGATCGCCCCTGTCAACGATGCCGATGGCGCGCAATGCTTGCTCATAGGCGGTTGTCAAGCGGCCGATCTCTTCCGGTCCAATCGGCATATTTTGTAACAGGCGATAAATGGGCATCTGCCTATTCCTCGGCTTTCGGCAAAGCATCATACCACCGGAACTCGCAGCGGGAACAAGTGGCAATAGACCTGCGTTTATCTGATGAGGGCAGCCAATGAGGAGGAGGCGTAAATGCCAGTTCTGCTGCTTTGGGCCATCCCGAGCGTGATCGTTGTTGACGGTCTCGGATATTTCCTTCGTGTTGTTCAGTAAGCGGAATTACCAGAGGGAGGGAAAGGCCCGAGTCGGAACGCCGACCGGGTTTTTCTCGGCCGACGAAGGATGCTTCCCGATGGCAGACAAGCGCGCTTTGAAATTGATTGGCATCATATTTGCCGCATTGACTTTGGTCGTTATCTCGACGGCCGCTGCAGTGGTGGCCGGTCACGCCGCGAGCCGCGTCAATGGCGAATATCTCAAATTGGTAGACCTTCGTGACTAACTGGCGGGATGGACGATGCAGTGCGCGAGCGCGACCGTCACAGTCGCATTCGCTACGAGCATGTGGGTAGCTGGGCAACGCTTCATTCAATACGGGGCTAGCAAGCAGACCGCGCCTATTTCAATCTCAAACTCAGCTTTGTCCTGCGACGATCGGGCTCTGATTGATGATGATCGAACAGAGACTGCAAATCGGCACGTTCGGTCATGTGCGCGGCCGTGACATCCATCCTCGAAAGAAGCAGCTCGTCGCGGCTGCTCAGAAGAGATTTAAGCACCGGGCCGGTCTCACGTTCTTGGATGGCTGCAATGAAGTTTTTCCGGAGTTCCAATTCTCCAGATCCTGGAATGCAACCCTCACCTCCTCCGTTCTTCATTTGAAGAGGAAGGAAACCATGCCCGTATTCATTCTGTGGGCCATCCCTACGGTCCTCGTGCTCGGTGGCATCAGCTACTATTTTCTTCGTGTAGTGCACTAGCGAATATATTGAGCCACTCCGGCGATGCTGGTGACGGGTCTCCGTTGGCACACTAGCACGGCCGGAAGCCCAGCGCCGTGCCACCTATTGCCCTGCGGTGCAGCACTTAAGCTGCTCTCCGGTCTGTACAGGGAGGGCGCTCAACCGCCCGTTCGGAACGAATGCCGTAGCAGTAGCAACCAGCAGATCCGGAGCTTGCGATTTCTTGCGCGTCCTCGTCGCCGTCCGTAGGCGGTTATGGCAGGTTGAAACGATCATGCACCGTGGAGTTTGTCGGCCGGCGCAAAAAAAATCGGGCGCGACCCGACGGCTTCATGCGGGACGATCCGATCGGTTGCACAACGTATGATGTCGTAGCATTCACAGGTGGCCTCCTCGAGCCGCGCCCTGTCGATTTCGACCAAGCCCCGCCGAGCGGATCTGATGGCACCTAAGGCGCGGAGTTTGGCAATTACCTGCGTCGCGGTCGTTCGTCGCACCCCGAGCAACTGCGAAAGCGCTCCCTGCGTTAACGATAGGATGTGTTGTTCTCGGTTCGATCGTGCAGGTGAAGCAGCCACCTGGCCATGCGGGCCTCGACCGAGTGCAACCCGTTGCAGGCTGAGACGTGCTGGAACTGCATGAGTATAGACCTCGTGTGCGCCTCGACCAAATGTCGGATGGCGCCGCTCTCCATGTAGGCTGCATGAAAGCGCGACACGGAGATTTGCGATGTGGTGCCGCCCACCCGCACGACCGCGGTCAAGGACGACAAGAAAGATGGTCCCAGCACTGATAATGCGCCGATCGCTCGCTCGCGCCCGATTACCGCGGTTGCGATCGTTTCTCCGCTCGGAAGGCCGAGCATGAAGGAGATGGCCCCGCTATGGGGAAAGTAACATGGTGGCGTCGATCTCCCGCTCGTATCACGACGGCGTCCTGTTCGAGCGACACCTTCCGGAGATGAGGGGCGAGCAGCGCGAGGTCAGCCAGCGGCAACGCGGTGAGAAGACGATTACCGGCGCTCGCCGGACGTCCCATCACGAGAGACTTCCTGCGTCAGAAGAACACGCAGCTCTCTTGGAAAGTCTTTGGTAGGAATGTCTGCGCTGCGCCAACGCTAACTCCACTTTCATCCTGTTCCTTCTTGGATAGGATACTTCTGCGTACCTTAACGTGCCTCGCCGGTAAAGGTAAGTCGAACCCTTGACGCGGCGTCGCAGGTGATCGGGGGACCAGTTCGACGCCAGCCCGCAGGACCGCTGGTGAGTTCCGCCAAGCGGCCCTGCCACCGGTTGGTTGTTGCTGGCGATCCGCCGATACGGACCTGCAGTCCCGCCATGCACTGAGCAGTCGGTGTTGCATTTTGGTAGCCCGTGCATTGCTCGCAGGCGACAAGCTCATTTGCTTAGGGAGAGAGGCACATGGACGTGTAGTTCAACACCAAACGTGATCTGCTCGTTGTGAAGAAGGGATTTCCGATGCCGCCCATTGCGGCGCAGGGAAAATGGCGCAAGAGCAGCAAGAGGGTAATCAAAGTCAGCGACGATATTAGGTCAGCGCCTGAGCGGCAGGGCTACTACATGCGCAAGCTAAGGGACCTGCATAGCGACAGAGAGCTGAGTCCTGCATGTCGTCCGAATGATACGGACCATGCGAGCCGAAATCACCGTGAGAAGTCGATTCTGGCCAGCGCTTCACCCGGGTTACGATAGGTGTCGCCCTTGCGGCAGTCGTCGAACGGCTTGGGATCGCAATAGTCCTTCTGCGGCTGGCAGTCGTCGTTCTTGCCGTCCTTCCAGTCTCCATCATGCTTGGAGTAGTCGCCCTTGCCGTCTTTCGAGTAGTCGTCCTTCCCGGCATGCTTCGAATAATCGCCCTTGCGGCCGCCATCGGAACAGTCGTCGTGGCCCGACGCGGCCTCGGCCGATTTCGCACCTTCGGCGGCAAACCCGGTGACACCAGCATCGCGCGCAGGCGCCGCTGCTGGTGTGCGGCTTGTAACTCCGACCTGGAGCGGCCCGGCCGCCGGGGCAAGATGGATGATCATATCCGCTCCATGGGTGATTTCGGGTCGGTGTGCTATACTTACACGAGTCATATTTAAATGCTGGAGATTGGCATTGATTTCTTTTTCCTTTTCGGTGTCCAGATGTGCTGTGCCCTCGTCCAGAAACAGGATCTTTGGTCGGCGATAGAGCGCGCGCGCAAGCAGTACTCGCTGTTTCTGCCCGCTAGATAATGAGCTTCCCATGTCCCCGATGAGGCTATTGTAGCTCATCGGCATTGCCATGATATCGTGGTGGATGCCGGCAATCTGCGCACACTCGATCATCCACTGCCGATCGAATGTTGTCTCAAAAAAGCAGATGTTGTCGGCAATAGATCCTGACAGCAATTGATCCTCCTGCATCACCGCGCCGATGTGTTCGCGATAAACGCGCGGTCCGATCTGGCCTAGCGGAAGGCCGTCGATCAGGACCTCCCCGCTCGTTGGCTCGAGCAGCCCAAGCATAATCTTGACTAGAGTTGTCTTGCCGCAGCCGGAACGTCCCATGATCGTAGCGAATTGTCCCGGAGCAACGCACAGATTGACGTTGTTAAGAATCAGAGGCTCTGCTTCTGCATAGCGGAAGCACACATTGCGCAGTTCGATCGAGCCATGGATCGGTCGCACATACGACAGATCCTGATCGTGCCCCCGCTCTAGGGGGGTGAGCGCAATATCGGCGAGGCGCTCCAGGTGCAGTCCGAGAATGCGCAGGTCCACCAGCTTCTCGATTAGCAGCGCTGTCCGTTCGGCGAACTGCAGCTTGTAGCTGACGAACGCGAATATCATGCCAACCGTGATAAGGTTGTCTAGCGCAAGGCGAGCGGCGAGGTAGATTGTGATTACGTTCTCCAGGCCGTATATCGTGTCGTTGATGGCTTTGAAGCTGATCCTCGCCCGGCCTAGCCGCACGTTGGCATTTACGTACTCAGCATAGCGGTTCAGCCAATGGCTCTCCCGCTCGTTCTCTCGGTTGAGCAGCTTCAGGCTCTGCACTGCCCGCACGGTTTCGATGAAGGTGGAGTTCTCCTGTGCCTTGCTGTGAATGGCCGCTTCGCTCCGTTGTCGGAACATCCTGAACAGAGCGAGTCGCAAAGCGGCATACAGCGCGAACGCGACCAGGACGACAAATCCGAGCTGGACGCTGTAGGCGAACATCAATGCCAGCATCAACACCGACATGAGACCGTCGATCAAGCCCGTGATCAGTCCCTCCGCGAGCATGTTGCGGATGGGCTCGATCGAGCCGAAGCGCGACAGGATGTCGCCGATGTGCCGCTTTTCGAAGAATGAGAGTGGCAAACGCACCAGATGATGAAACAGCCGGGCGCCGATCTGAAAGCTGAGCGTGTTCTGCAGAATAAGAACAATGAACGAGCGGGTCGCGGTCGACGCGACTTTGATCAGGACGAGCAGCGCGAATCCAAGCCCAAGTACGAGCAGAAGATCGACGTCGCCTCTGGCAATGACCTCGTCAACCGTGAGCTGCATGTAGAAAGGGGCGGCGAGGATAAGAACCTCGATGACCACCGAGAGAACCAATATTTGCGTTAAGGCATGAGAGTTTCCCCTCAGTCCGCTCCAGAATGCTGAGAACGGTAATCGCACTCTCTGGTCTGTGCAGCAGAACTCTTCACTGGGTGAGAGTTCAAGCACGACTCCGGTGAGATGTCTCGATGCTTCGGTGATCGGAAACCATTTCTCGCCGGCGGCCGGATCGTGCACCACGACCCCGTTTTTCTTGCACGCCTTCAGGACAACGAAATGATCCATATCCCAGTGCAGGATAGCCGGGAGACGCAGTTGGCGCAGATGGTCAACCTCGATTCGCAGCGGCCGGCATGTCAGGCCCAGGTGAGCCGCTATCTCCATGAGGTCGCGGAGAGTGACACCTTTCAGCGAGACTGCGTACCGACGCCGCAGGCTATTCATGTCAGTTCGATAGCCATGATAGGACGCTACCATGGCAAGGCATGCCAGCCCGCACTCCGCTGCCTCTGTCTGCCTGATGACCGGGAGGAACCCACGTCCGCTGAAATTCAACAGTCCCTGCATGCGGCTACATCCTTGCGCTCAACACCGGATCAAGCAGCCACCGCATCAGCGAGCGCTGCTCAAGAATCACGTCGGCCTTGAGCAGCATGCCTGGCTGAAGCGGCATCTTGAGACCATAGGCATCGATATCGGGCCGCTCGGGAGCCACAGTCACGCGGTACGCTGGCTCTTTGAGGGTGATCGGCCCGGTAGCGTCATTGCTGGTCAGGATCGTTTGAGAGACTTTTGTTACGCTGCCGCGGTAGGTGCCGAATTTCTGATAGGGAAATGCATCGTAAAGTATCCTGACCTGCTGGCCGGGGCGCACGAATCCGAACGCCCGCGTCGGAAAGAACAACTGCGCCTGCAGGGTCGAATCAAGCGGAATGATTTCGAGCTGCATATGCCTTGGATCAGCGACCTGGCCGATACTTGCATGCAGCGCGGACACGCGCCCACTTGTCGGCGCCTTGATAACGTAGGCCCGCCGTCCGTCCACCTCGGCGATGCGCTGTTCGATCCAGGAGAGATCGCCGCGCAGTACGCGAACCCTCTCTGCGGCGACGATCGGAAGCTGCTCGAGCGTATGCCGGGCATCGGCCAATTGGGTGCGTCGTACGGTGATCTGCTGATCGAGCGACGCCAAGTGCTGCCTTTGCTCAAGCGCGGCCTGCTCGCGGCGCTTCAGCTCGATGGCCGGCAATGCTCCCTTCGCGATTAGCGTAGCGCCCGTCGATACAAAACTCTCGGAAAGCTGCAGCCGCTCGTTCTGGATGGTTCGCTGATCCTCGAGCTGAGCAGTCTCCCCCTCAATCCCTTTGATCGTGGAAACGAGGCGATCGTGTTCCGAGGCGGTCCGGCGCTCTTCCGCCGCGATCTGTCGCTCGACCACATCGCGTTGCTGCGTCAGCACTGCGAGAACGGTAGCATTGACGTCGTCGCCGTTGGAGGTGATTTGGGAAGTGACTATGGTCAAGAGCGGTTCGCCCTCCGCAACGTCCTGACCCTCCGTCACCTGGACCTCTTTGATGATGCCCTGTTGCGGCACGAAGATTTTAGCCGTGCCGAAGGTCGGCGTTAGATAGCCGGTTACGGTTTCCTTGCGCGCGTATTGAGCGATAGAGAGAAAACACAAAATGAGTACAATAATTCCCGCAAGAGACCAGCTAAGGACCGTGCTCGATACCGGCTGCAGCGATACGACCTCGCCCCAGCTGTGGCGTTGATGCAGAAAGTCGATTGCTTCCTGGCGAAATAGAGCTGGCCGTGCCGCCATGGACGCACCTTGCTGCTACGCTTTCATTCGTCTATCTGAGGCTGCGCGTAGTATTCTCTACGCCGCGCCACGGCTGCGGATGGGTATCGCATGATGCGGTGGAGAACCGCTCCCCCGCTATGGAGAAGCGGTTCGCTCACCCATCTCACCTTTACGTAGATTGCACCTGGATCCCGAGGACGTTGACTCCGATGTTCGTGTCGTTGACGTTGACCAAGCCGAATTGTGTGTTGTCGCCATCGCAACACTTGTCCCTGCCGTCGTGCTTGCCGCTGCCGGCGGCTACGAGATCGAGTTCTTGGTCGCGCAGTTCAACAGGGTGGGTCAGTTCATGCATGTTACTCTCCTTTTGCTCTCCTTGGGTGTTGATGGCGCCGTACCAGCGGTGCCACGTATCCTCTAGTCTGAATCCGCCAATCTGGATGCAACGCTGCGTAAACTTTTCCTGGCATAACGCTTGCCGTCCACTGATACCGCTTGACGTCGAAGAGATCGAAATCAAGCTCGTTGCGAGCGCTCACGCCACTCCTGCTCGATCAAGCGCGCACTCCAGCAGAGAAAAGCAATGGCCGTCATGCGGGACAACGGGCCGTCAATTCACGTTTAATCCGCCGACCGGATCGGCGATCGGCGCTGGAGTGTCCAGCTACAAGTCCAGGCTGGATTAATGAGACGTATCTAAATCATTCTGATTGGGGCCAGCGATGGCTTGGAGTCCTCACCCGCACTTGAACAATGCGAAAACACTGAATGTCAGCATTGTCGACGGTGATGGTACGAGTCACCAATTCCGTTCGGCTTCAGAGCGGACCTAAGCGCGGCCCTCCAACACCCAATTCAAGACTCTGAGGACATCGCTCCGAGCCGTTGCATTGTTCTGTCGGATCACAGTCCGCGAGAGCTTTCACCCATCGAAAGCACGTAGCGCCGCTTCGCATTGGAGCGCTAAGACATAACCATCCTGCAGCACCAACTTCGAACCAGTCGCGTTCATGACCATCCTCATGAACTCCTCGGGCCCAGTGATGGAGCCTTCTGCGACGACAGGTTCTGCCACCGGTACTATCGTGAGCCAATAGTAGATAGCGCCCACTTTCGCTTGGCTGATAATGATTGTGCCGTCGCCGCTCAGTTCGTCGATGGTATCATCGTGCAGATCCATGTGCTCAGCCCTCAAACAGGATAAGATCGCTGTCAACGCTTGTCGTTCATTGATGCCGTGTGACCTCGAGGAGATCGCAATCAAGGTCACTGCGGGTGCTCACGCCACTCCTCCTCGATCAAGCGAGATGGCGTGGCCAAGCCCCTTAAGGTTCCGAGCGACTTCCAGTTCTTGGCGCGGACTCCGAACTAGGAAACCTTGGACCTTCATGCGCCATGACGGGCTCTCAAGATTCGCTTTCTGAAATCCGTCGACGGGATCGTCGATCGGTGCTGCGAGGCTGGAACCCTCGCCGACGCAACATCAAAATCATGTCGCTCGCGTGCTGCGATTGGGCAGGTCGCCGCGCCTCGCGTGGCAAGTGCGCATCACTCGCGTGGCAGGCGAGCATGAAGTGTTACTCGCCGGTGCAAAATCAAAATGCAAAATCAGAATCATGCCGACGGCGTGCCTGATTGGACAGGTCACCGCGCCTCGCGTGGCAAGTGAGCATCACTCGCGTGGCAAGCGAGCATGAAGTGTTAAGCGCCGGCTGCGCCCTGACGAAAGCGTCACGATTTTGTGATGGCGTAGATTGAAACAATTTTCAGCATCAAAGTTGATTTCCCCCAACGGCTCATTTCGCATCAGGAAATGCAAGCCACCAGTTATCTGGAAATGCAAGCCATCAGTGTTCTGGAAATGCAAGCCAGCAGTATTCGCTGCACGGGAATAGTTGCGTCTGCGTTACGAAGGGGTGACTTCGACCATGCCCCACCACGGAGCCGACTTCACAAAGGCAGAGTCTCGCTCCGACGCAGCGCAGGATGATACCTATCTTAATTGCGAGACGGCTCTGAATTACGAAACGGCGCTAAGCGAGTGCGCCGCCGGATCTCGGTCTGCCGTCGGCGAGATCTACGCCCGGGAGAAAGACCAGTTGCGCGCGGTGGCGCACCGGATCGTCCACGACAGGTCGCGTTCGGAGGACGTCATCCACGATGCATTCGCGCAAATTCTCCGATGTGCCAAAAGCTTCGATCCTGCACGCGGATCCGCGCGGGGCTGGATCTACGCGATCGTCCGTCACACAGCACTCAGGATGCAGAAGAACGCCAGGCGGGAACTCGCGCTCGAGGACCACACGCTGAACGCCGTCTGCGAGCGGGAACAGACGGTCTCGAACCCCGCGTCTCGCATCCCAGACAGCATGACCCTACGGACCATGCTCGATCAACTCGAGCCAAAGCGCCGCGCGAGCCTGCTTCTGGCGATTATCGACGGGCGTACGCATGAGGAAATCGCCCAATACCTCCGGGTTCCGGTGGGAACGGTCAAGGCGTGGATCCGAAGAGAACTCGTGGCCATGCGGCGGCAGCTCGAATAAGGCGTGAATTTGTTTTGCGCGCTGCATCCATCGTGGCGCGTCGGCGACATTAGGGTGAGGGCGCGGTGATCCGGACAAGGCATGGATCCGTCGCAAACCGCAAGCTAGGAGCGAAACGATGTCAATCCTGAGCTGGGTCACGAGCATTTTCGGACTGGTCAAGATTCCGGGAATCGGCGTCCCCCGCGAGGAAGGCAACCCAACCACGCTCGACGATCGCGGCAGCGGCGAGTACTCCAAGTGGAATGACGATCGCAAGGGTCGCGAGGACTACTCCAAGCACGATGGTGGTTGGAAGGACGCCAAGAACGACGACTGCCAGCCGCAGAAGGACTATTGCGACCCCAAGCCGTCCGACGACGGCAGCAAGGGCGACACCTATCGCAACCCGGGTGAAGCGCTGGCCAGGTTCGACTTCTCACATGGTGATTTCGGCGCGCATGGTCCGGATCATTCGGGCGACATGCAGGCCGCGCTCGCCTCGATGTCGTCTGACGACGCCCTCGAGTACGCCATCGGCCAGATGGGTTCTACGGATCACGTCGACGTAGGGCATTTCCACGTGCCAGCGGACACGTCGCACGACACGGACGCCTGATGCACCGAAAGACTCACAGACGGAATGCGCGAGAGTAGTTGCTGATCCGAACGAGAAAAAAAGGCGACGGTCATGAACGAAGTAGAAAAACGCGAACTGTTCGAACAAGAGCGGAAAATTTTCGAAGCTGGGGTGCAGCGTGCGGACAAGCGATCCGGCTCTTTCAATTTCTTGACCTGGTCGTTCTTCATTGCCCCGCCGATTGCCTGCGAAGAGTTTTTTGTCGGCATTTTCAAATCCGCTGCGGCCGAACAGGAGGTCGCCAAAATGGCTCAGGCAGGCGCCGCGCCGCAGGCGGCGAATGACCATCCGCCGGTGATCGATTCCTCGAAAACGGGCGCAGAGGATGAGACGATCAAAAGGCCCACCGCCTCGTCGGGGGCGCCTGCGGCCCAGCTCGATCCGACGGGGCTTTTGTCGCAGCCGCATGACAATGCGCTCGAACCGAGCCCCGCCCGCAACGAGGCGGTCGCCGCCGAGAGGGCGGGGGCGGCGGAGGCGGCGATGATGCCGAGTCCCGCCATCATAACGCTCACACCTCAATCGAAGATAGCTCCGTCAACCCGCTATCAGCGGATTCCCACCTCGGAATCACTCAAATGCAGGGAGGGTCAACGCTCGAATCCGTTCAGTCCAACGTGCTACTCTTTCAGCCCGTCGATGATCGGCTTCGCTCCCCTGCTTGGAGCTGTCGGCAGTCTCAGCAATGACGTGGTGGGAGGTATCGCGCCGGTCGAGGCGCAGCCGGAGCTCACAACTGTGACCGACACCGTAAGCACGCTGACCCATGACGTGGGCGGCACGATTGCGCCGGTCGAGGCGCAGCCGGTGCTCGCGACCGACACCGTGGGCACGCTGACCCATAACGTGGGCGGCCCGATCGCGCCGGTCGAGGCGGCGGCGCAGCCGGTGCTCACAACGGTGAGCGACAGCGTGGGCACGCTGACCGACGACATGGGCGGGACGATCGCGCCGGTCGAGACGGCGGTGCAGCCGGTGCTCGCAACGGTGAGCGACACCGTAAGCACGCTGACCGATGACGTGGGCGGCCCGATCGCGCCGGCCGAGGCGCAGCCGGTGCTCGCGACGGTGACCGACACCGTAAGCACGCTGACCGATGACGTCGGCGGCACGATC
>NZ_LLXX01000105.1 GCF_001440405.1 Bradyrhizobium valentinum | reverse complement strand
TTGGTCTCGGCAACGGCTTGTTCGGCCGGCTTTGGCTGTTCGGGAATATCCTGGGGCGTGACGATCTCGACCGGGATCTGCTCGGCAGTCACCGTGCCGAACGGATGGACGTCGGAAAACAACAGCACGAGCGTCAGCAACGACACATGCGCGATCGCCGACGCCGTGATCTCAGAGGGTATGATCCGCCGCAGCTCCATCGGCATCTGAATGATTTTCGATATTCCCTGCCCGACAGCATAGCGTCGGGCGGCGCGGTACCTCAATCCCATTTCGGCGCGAAGCCGAAATCCGTGAACCGGCCACCGGCGCTACCCATGCCGGAAATCTGCTGCATGTCCTCTTCCGAAAGCTCGAAATCGAAGATCTCGACGTTCTCCGAAAGCCGCTCGAGCTTCGACGTGCGCGGAATCGCCGCCGCGCCCTGCTGCACCAGCCAGCGCAGGCAAACCTGGGCCGCCGTCTTGCGATAGCGGTCACCGATCCGCAGCAGCGCGCGGTCGTTCTTGATGCGGCCCTTGGCGACCGGACTGTAGGCCACCACGGCCATGCCGTGGCGCGCGCAGGCTTCCCTGACCTTGGTCTGATCGAGATAAGGATGGTATTCGACCTGGTCGCACGCCAGCGGCTCGGGGCACGCCGCCACCGCCTCCTCGATCAGGGCCACGGTAAAGTTGGACACGCCGATATGGCGGGCGAGCCCCTGCTGCTTGACCCGCGCCAGCGCACCCAGCGTGTCCGCCAGCGGCACCTGCGGGTTCGGCCAGTGCAACAGCAGCAGATCGATCTCGGTCAGGCGCAGCCGCGCGAGGCTTTCTTTGGCCGACCGATCGAGATCCTTCGGCGCAAAATTGCTGGGCCAGACCTTGGTGGTGAGGAAGATGTCGTCACGCCTGACGGCTGAAGCGCGCATGCCCTCACCCACCTCGCGCTCATTCTCGTAGACCTGCGCGGTGTCGATATGGCGATAGCCGAGCCGCAGCGCCTGCTCGACGATCCGCGCGCAGGTTCGGCCGCGCAATTCCCAGGTGCCCAGCCCGATCGCCGGGATCTTTGCACCATTGGCCTCGACAATATTCATCGGCAGCTTTCCGGAGATCGCGCCCCATTATGGGCCGCTCTCGCAGCGCTGCCAACACAAGCATTTTCACGCGGGGTCGATCCAGGGTTGAATTCCCCCCTCGCGTCAAGAATGCGTCAACCAGGGAACTAGCGCGGCGACGTCTCCGTGGCGAGCGCTGCGAATACGGTCTCCGGCGAATGCGCGATCACGGCGAGTAGCGCCCGCGCCGGTCCTCGGGGGACACGCTTGCCCTGCTCCCAGTTCCGGATGGTTTCGACGGGGACGCCAACTCTTGCCGCGAATTCGAGTTGTGTGAGCTGCGCGCGGCGGCGCAGGTCGCGCACGGGCGGCAGCGTGCCGGTTTCGCCCGGCGTTGCGTCAGGCATGACGGGCGAAGCTGAAGGCATCGCTTGCGCGAGCCCGGGCGTCGCAGGCGCGAGCCCGGGCATCGTCGGCGCAAGCGGAAACTCCTGCCCGTCCCGCAGTTCGACGATCCGTCCGTCCGCTTTCAGCCGCAAGCGCTGCATGTTGACCTCGTGAGCCAACATCATCGGCCAAGCGCGTTAAGGCCCGATTAACGATAAATGCGGCGCTACTTCAGCCCGAACCACAGCGTGGCGATACCGAGAAACGAGAAGAAGCCGACCACGTCGGTGATGGTGGTGACGAACGTGCCCGACGCCACTGCCGGATCGGCGCGGACCCGTTCCAGCACCATCGGAATCAGGATGCCGCCAAGCGCGCCGGCAACCAGGTTGCAGATGATGGCAAGGCCGATCACGACGCCCAGCCCCGGGATCTTGAACCACGCCACCGCGGCAACGCCGGTAATCACGGCAAAGGCGAGACCGTTGACGAGGCCGACCATCGCCTCGCGCATAACGACGCGGAGCGCATTGTTGGAGCCGAGTTCGCGGGTGGCGAGCGCCCGCACCGCCACCGTCATGGTCTGGGTCGCGGCATTGCCGCCCTGGCTCGCCACGATAGGCGCCAGCACCGCTAGCGCAACCATCTTCTCGAGCTGACCCTCGAAAAGGCCGAGCACGGAGGACGCCAGAAACGCGGTCGCCAGATTGACCAGCAGCCAATTGAAGCGGGCGCGCGCGATGGTCCAGACACTGTCGGACAATTCTTCGTCGCTGGTGACGCCGCCGAGCGCTTTCAAATCTTCGTCGGCCTCTTCCTCGATGACGTCGACGACGTCGTCGATGGTAATGACGCCGACCAGCCGGTTGGTGGTGTCGACGACAGGGGCCGCGACCAGATTATACTTGCCGAACATCCGCGCGACCTCTTCCTGGTCGTCCAGCACGGAGACACGGCGACGGTCTTCCTCGATCAGGTCGGCGAGCGGCACCGGCCGGCGCGCGCGCAGCAGCGTGTCGAGCGAAACCGCGCCCTGCCAGTGCTTCTCGGAATCGACCGCATAGATCTCGTAAAACCTATCAGGCAGGTCCGGGGTGTCGCGCATGTAGTCGATCGCCTGCCCTACGGTCCAGTCCGGCGGCACCGCGATGAACTCCGACTGCATCCGCCGGCCTGCGGAATTTTCCGGGTAAAGCAGGCTGCGCTCCAGCGTGTCGCGCTCGGAGGGCGGCAGCTTTTCAAGGATCTCTTCCTGATCCTCCTCGTCGAGGCCCTGGAGCAACTGGACGGCGTCGTCCGATTCCAGTTCGCGAACGCCCTCCGCGACCGTCTCCGGTTCAAGTTCCTCGAGGATTTCCTCGCGGACGGCGTCATCGACCTCATTCAGCGCCGAGAAATCGAAATCGGTGCCTGTGATCTCGACGAGGGTGACGCGATCCTCAGGCTCGAGGGCCACGATCAAATCGCCGAGATCGGCCTCATGCAGTTCCGCAACCACCTCGCACAACAGCGGCCGGTCGGCGGCATGGATGGCGCGCGTGATCTCTTCGACAAACTCGCGACGGAGCTGCCCCTCCTCGTCCCGCATCAGGAGATGGTCGAGCACGGAGCCTTGCGCTGGCAGCCCTTCAGTGGCTTGGGCAACGTCGATCTTCTCGGCCATGCCGCGCCTCGCCGGTTTGACAGAATGAGGGAACTGGTCTGAGCTATAGCTGCACGCATTACCCAATCGGCTGCGCCATGCGCAATGCCAAATATCACTAACGGCAAATGACCCGAAATTTCAGCGCGGCCCTATGCTCGGCAGTTGCGACATTGATGACCTTCGTTACGGCGGCGCCGGCCGCTGAATGTCCCCGAAAGGACACGCTCGGCACTTCACGCGTTCTCGCGGTGGACGCCGCTAGCTACCCGCGCGTGGGCCTCAAGAGCTTTCCACAAACGCTTCCGCTGGAAGACCGCGAGGTGGTGCTGACCTTCGACGATGGACCGTGGCCCGGCACGACGCCGAAGGTGCTGGCGGCGCTGGCACATGAATGCGTGCGCGCCACCTTCTTCCTGATCGGAAAGCCGGCCTCCGAACATCCCGGACTGGTGCGAAAAGTAGCGGCCCAGGGCCATACCATTGCGCACCACACCTGGACCCACCACAATCTCAAATACATGAAGCCGGAGTCGGCCATCGGCGAGATCGACAAGGGTATCGCGGCGGTCGAAACGGCGCTTCACGGGGCGGCCAGCACGAACCCGAGCACACCGTTCTTTCGCTTCCCTTATTTTGAAATGACGGACGCAACACTGGAGGGCTTGCAAAAACGCGGCATCGCGGTGTTCGGCGCCGATCTCTGGGCCGGCGACTGGATTCCCATGACGCCGGCGCAGCAGTTGAAGCTGCTCACCGAGCGGCTGCAGCTCGCCCGCAAGGGCATCATCCTGCTGCACGATCCCAAAGCGCAGACCGCTGCCATGCTGCCGGCCTTCCTGCGCTACCTCCGCGACAACCATTATCGCGTAGTCCATCTAGTTCCGGCGGCTGCCAAAACCGTGTCCGACAAAGCACATTAGGTCACGATCTTTTTGGTTGGCGCTGTTCTTCCGCCTGGATCAGCCTCCGAAGCCAAATTAAGTCTGGAATTCAGACGGTTAAGGCGGCATTCATGGCACCATGATGTAAGTCGATGTAAGTCGTTGCGTGCTCTTGGAATGAAGCCGGGGTTCAATGATCGCTAGCGTATTTGGGGAGCTTCGCCGGCGTCCTTGGACCGCCTTGTGTGTGGGCCTGTTGACCTCTGTCGCCGCGCAGGCTGCGCCGGCCGCGGATTGCCCGGGTCATCCCGACGCCATCGGCACGTCACGTACCATCGTGGTCGATCCGCGCGCCTATCCCGTCATCGGCACCATGCAATATGGCAAGACGCTGCCGCTGCAGGAACGTGAGGTGGTGCTGACCTTCGACGACGGTCCGCTGCCGAAGTACAGTAACCAGATCCTCGACATTCTCGCCGCCCATTGCGCCAAGGCGACCTTCTTCCTGGTCGGAAGCCAGGCCAACGCCAATCCCGAAGGCGTGCGCAAGGTGCGCGACGCCGGCCACACGGTAGCCACCCACACCCAGAACCATCCGGGCGGCATGGATCGCCTGCCGTTCGAACGCTCCAAACAGGAGATCGAGCAAGGCATCGCGTCGGTGACCGCGGCACTCGGCGACGGCACCGCGCCGGCGCCGTTCCTGCGCATTCCCGGCCTGCGCCGTACCGACGAAATCGAGGAATTTGCCGCTTACAAGGGGCTTCAGCTCTGGAGCGCCGATTTCCCGGCCGACGACTGGCGCGACGTCTCTGCCAATCGTGTCTATGAGCTCGCGATGCAGCGGCTGGAGCGAAAAGGCAAAGGCATCCTGCTGCTGCACGACATTCAGCCGCGCACGGTCATCGCGCTGCCGAGGATCCTGCACGAACTGAAGACGCGCGGCTATCGTATCGTCCATGTGGTCCCGGCGACACCGGAACGGCCGGCGACACCGACCGAGCCCCGGCAATGGCAGTTGCATCCGGCGCCGGATATGGTGGCGGCGTCGCGCTGGCCGAAGGTTCCGAAATTCGCTTTTGCCGGCCCTGCAGCGCTTCCCGTCCCGGCCTTGTCCGATCTCGATTGGCACACGACCGATCTCGGCGGACGCGCCGCGCGGCGTGGTCGAGGCATTCCCCTGCCGCCGGTAACGTTGTGGTCCAGGCAAACGATGTTGCCGCCGGTCGGTGCGCTAGCCGTACTGCCCGTGCCGGCGGCGAGCATTTTCAAAATTCCGGAACCGACGTTTGCGAGCGCGCTGGCCTCGGGCGCACGCCGGGCGACAACGGTTGCGCAGGCGCGTTCAACGGAAGTCTCGTCCGCAAAGCTCGGCGGCAAATCTCACCGTCACCGCCGCGCGGCTGCGGCCCAGCCGCCGGCTTCCGCCGGACAAGCCGCGCAGGC
>NZ_LLXX01000104.1 GCF_001440405.1 Bradyrhizobium valentinum | reverse complement strand
GATGAATCTCGATCAGGGTGGAGACAGCGAAACGCGGTTTGCGGAGTATGTAGCCGGTCTTGGAAGCGTGACCGGTCACGTGGAGCGGACGAGACCGCTGCGCGACTATTGCACGGGCCTGATGCTGCCTGGGGAACGCAAGAGCGTTGAGCCGATGGCGGCGCGGACGGCTCCAGCGCGCACGGCGGCACAGCACCAGTCGTTGCTGCATTTCGTCGCCAACGCGGCGTGGTCGGACGAGGACGTGCTGGCCAAGGTGCGCGAGATGGTGCTGCCGGCGATCGAGAAGAGCGGACCGATCGAGGCGTGGATCATCGATGACACCTCGTTCCCCAAGCAAGGCAAGCATTCGGTCGGCGTGCACCACCAATATTGCGGGCAGCTCGGCAAGCAGGCCAATTGCCAGGTCGCGGTGTCGCTGTCGGTTGCCAATCATGCCGCCAGCCTTCCGGTGGCCTATCGGCTGTACCTGCCGGAAGCCTGGACGAAGGATCGTGCCCGGCGGAAGAAGGCAGGCGTGCCGAAGCAGATCAAGTTCAAGACCAAGCCGCAGATCGCGCTGGAGCAAATCCGCGGGGCCTGCGAGAGCGGTCTGCCACGCGGCGTTGCGTTGATGGATGCGGCCTACGGCAGGGACGCGCGGCTGCGTGCAGGCATGACGGAATTGGGCGTGCCTTACGTGGTCGGCATCGTGCCGACCATCTTGATGTGGGCTCCTGGCAGCGGCCCACGGCGAATGGACAAGCCGATGAACAACACCGGCCGTCGCGACGAGCCCGAACTGGTCTCGGCCAAAAAAGTGGCACTCGGTCTACCGAAGCAGGCCTGGCGCACGGTGACGTGGCGGGAAGGCTCGGCCGACCAGCTATCCTCGCGCTTCGCGCGTGTGCGTGTCCGCGTCGGGTACAACAAACTGATCCCCGAGAAGCTGTCGCCTGAGTGGCTGTTGATCGAATGGCCGGAGGGCGAAGCACAGCCAACCAAATACTGGCTCTCCACACTGCCGGAGAACGTCAGCTTCACGCAGCTCGTCGATCTGGCCAAGCTGCGCTGGCGCATCGAGCGCGACTATCAGGAGCTCAAGCAGGAGGTCGGGCTCGGTCACTACGAAGGGCGCGGCTGGCGTGGCTTCCATCATCACGCAACCCTGTGCATCGCGGCCTACGGCTTCCTCATCGCCGAACAGGCGACGATTCCCCCCTCAGGACCTCGTTCCGCCGCGCCAGTCCAGGTCCCTCCCTTACCCGACAATTATCGACCCAGAGGATCTGCCCTTGCGGCCTGAACGCCACGTCCCGAACTCGATCGCAACCATGCGCGTGCGGCTGAGCCGGGCCCTCAGCAAAACGATCATACGATGCCCTTGTTGCGGCGCCGTCGCAGCATCACGCACGCGCAGAAAAATCATGACGCAGTAAAA
>NZ_LLXX01000103.1 GCF_001440405.1 Bradyrhizobium valentinum | reverse complement strand
CGCATAGTCGGCGACAGCCGCGCCGCCCAGGCGCCATAGAGCTCACAGTAGCGGCTAGTATGTTCGCGACAACATACCAGTCGTTATGTTGCGGCCAGATTTATGTTGTCGCTGCTGGAGTGAGCCAAGGATTTCGCCAACCTCCTCGGCTCGCTCCGCAACATAAGAGTGTGACCTTTCGGCCTACAGGGCCTTCAGGAATGCCATCAACGACGGGAGAGAGGGTTGCCGAGGTGGCGGCCTCAGGCTGCTGATATCGACCCTGGCTAACGCCTCTGCTTTCATCTCCAGGTCATAGATGTGCGTGGTGTCTAATGACACGTGGCCCAGCCAAGCACGGATCATGTTGATGTCGACGCCGGCGCGCAGCAGGTGCACGGCCGTTGTGTGCCGAACCGTATGTGGGCTCACGCGCTTCGTCGCCAACGTCGGCAGCGTTTCGCGCGCCATAGCGGCATATTGCGTCACGAGACGGTGTATTCCGAAGCGCGTCAAAGGCTGGTTCGTCCGCCCGAGAAAGACCGCTTCACTTTTGCTCCGGTCGGCCACAAGACGAGTCAACGAGGTTGCCGTCGTTGACCACAATGGACAGATTCTGATCTTGTTTCCCTTGCCGTGAAGTCGCACTGACGGGGACGCGCCCAGTTGGAGATTGCCGACCGTCAATTTTGCTGCCTCATCGGCGCGAGCACCGCTGTTGTATAGGAAAAGCAGCAGAACATGGTCGCGCACCCCAAGACTCGTGCGTCGGTCAGGTTGGTTTAGCAACGCGTCCATCTCGGCCTTTTCGAGGTATCCAATCGCGGTCTTGGTCGTCTTCTTGAACGGCACTGCTCGTATCTCGGAACACCAGGCCAGGTGGACCGGCGAACGCGTCCCGATAAAGCGCGCAAGTGAATGGATGGTCGCCAGCCGCTGGTTGCGGGTAACCTCGCTGCACTGGCGATCGCGCTCCAGGTGGTCCAGGAACTTGCGGACGACTTCCGGCGTCAGATCTTCCACGGTCATGCGATCGATGGCGCAGCCTCCCTGCTTGCTGGCAAACGGCAGCAACAATGTCAGTGTGTCGCGGTAGCTGGCTTGGGTGTTGCGGGAAAGATTGCGCTCGGCGACCAGATGTTCCAGCAAGAACCGCCGGATCCACGGACCAAGCAGGCTCTTATCCTTCATGGTCGGCCTCCATCGCGTACAGAGCAAAGCGCTCGCTGGCCGCCTGGAGGAGATCAGGCGTCATCTGCAAATAGCGCTGGGTTGAACGGATATCGATGTGGCCAAGGTAGGTTGCGAGTTGCGGAAGCAGTCGCTGCACCTCCTGGCCGGAGCGATACCATGCGATCACCCGGTGCACCGCGGCTGTGTGGCGAATATCGTGCAGCCGTGGAGGTCGAGGCTCGCCGACAGGGCAACTGATTCCGGCGGCTCGGCGGACATGCTGAAACCAGGAGATGACCCGCACATAGTGCCACGGTAGACTGCCGCGCGTAGTAAATAATGGAGATCCTTTCCCGCGCGGCAGAGGGAGCCGGCGACGGCGCTCGACGTACTCGACCAGTTCCTGGTTGAGCTTTGGTCCGATTGGCACGAGGCGCGTTTTGAAGAACTTCGTGTCACGGACGGTGATGACCTGATCAGTCAGATCCACGTCTTGCAAGACCAAACGAAGCGCCTCGCCAATACGCATGCCGCTTCCATACAGCAACAAGAGGAGCGTACGGTACATAGCTGGCACGTGAGGGCGATGCCCTTCAGGATCGAGGTCGCGTCCAACAGGCGGCGCAGTTCTTCCGTGGAATAAACATAGGGCGTTTGTTGCGGCGGCAGCTTTGGAAATGTTGTCGGCAGTGGGAGGATGCCGCGTACCCGCGACTGATGGCGAATCTATAAAGGCCGCTCAAAACCCTATATCGCAGCATCCAGGTGGCACTGAGCGATCCTTTGCCTTGGAGGAACTCGGCTACCGCCTCTGGGGTGACTTCGCCGATATCCCGATTGCCCATCGCTCGGCAGAACCTGCGGAACAGAACCTCAGCGGACTCGAAACGCGCCCCCAGTGACCGCTGTTTGGCCAGATAGGCGTCGACGACGTTGGTCAGCATCATTGGAGGCCTCCCAGGTCGAACGCTCCGACCTCGCGAAGCGCCTGCATGTTCACCTTGGCGTAGATGCTGGTTGACGCCGCGCTGCGATGTCCCAAATGGTCCCCGATCTCCTTTTATCGACAGACCTTCGGCAAGAAGCCGGGAGGCGCAGGCGTGGCGCAACGCATGGCCACCGCGATGGGCAGCGTCGATTCCAAGTGCAACAAATCTGCGGTTAGCGACATCATAGATGCTCCCTGCCTTCAACGGTCGACGGGGCGCGTGCATGCAGAGGAATACTTCCGAGCATGACGACGGCGGCCGCACCGTATCGACGTAGCGGGCGAGTGCCTCAGCCGCAGAGGAAACCAGCGGGTAAATCTGCGGCTGGCGGCGCTTCAGGCGGAAGAGCCGTAGCGTCCTACCTTCCCAGTCGATCTGATCGAGACGCAATGCCGCCACCTCGCCGCTGCGCATTCCATAGACCGCAAGCAACAGCAAAATCGCACGATCACGGATGTCCCGGGGGTTGTCGGTCTCGGCATCGGCCAACATGCGCCGCACATCGAACCAATCTGGGGCATACGGCAGCGTTTCCTGTTGATAGAGCCGAGGCCGGCATATCGACGCCGCTATGCGGTCCGTGCACATTCCCTGCTTTGCCGCGTAGCGCAGAAATCCCCGCAAGGTCGAGGCTGTGTTGGCCACCGAGACGCGGGACCATCGTCCCGTCGCCCTGGGTGACGAAATAGGCGTCAACGTCCTCAGGCTGAAGGTCCCTAAGTTGCCGGTTTGTCTGATCACACCAGCGTAGGAACCTGCCGATCATCCGACTCCATTGCTCCACCGTCGATGGCGTGAATCCGCGCTCATTGCGCATCCACGTCACATACTGGTCGAGTTGGCTCTGGTACTGGAACACGACGGTCGGTTCACGCCACCAACCGAGAAATCGAAGCCAAGGTCGTCCAATGTTGACCACTCTTTGCGCAGCTGTGACAGCCCCACGAAGGCGTTGCCGCTCGGTCGCGATTCGTTGGAGCGCCTCGATGTCGACGCCCGCCGAAGCATCTGGACCGAGATGCGCGGCAATCCACAACAGCTCTTTGCGCTTGATCTCAAGAGAAGCTGGAGTCGCACCGCCTTCTGCACAGTGGCGAAGGTACCGGTACCGCTCGTTCGCGAATGGCGCGTTATCACCATGGAGCACCGTCAAGCGGTCCGAATAAGTTGTCTGATTCATAGCGAACCTCCCTGGACAAAAGTGCGCTACTCAGACGTCAAATTATGTTGCGTGAATAATGCCGCAGCGTTCAGGATCCCCGCAAATATAGCTCCTTCCACAACATAAATCCGGTCGCAACATAACGGCTGTACCCGTAACCATCCGGGTAGGCCGCGCGATGCTCCTCCCACAATAGCTG
>NZ_LLXX01000102.1:751-16565 GCF_001440405.1 Bradyrhizobium valentinum | reverse complement strand
GCTGGGCGGCGTGTCGGGGCCGGCAGGCGCAATATAGACGTTGGTTACGGCAGGGGATTCGTCGATCCGGAGCACCGGGAAATCGTCGAAATTGCCCTGTTGCACCTTGCCGTCTTTGAAAGTGATCTCGCCAGTTTTGGCAAAGCTCATGCCCATGATCACAGCGCCTTCCATCTGCGCCTGGATTCGCTCCGGATTGACGTGGGTTCCGCAATCGATCGCGGTATCCACGCGGGGCACGGTGAGCTTGCCCTTTTCGTCGACGGCTACCTCGACAATGGTCGCGATATAGCTGACGAAGCTGCGGTGCACGGCAATGCCCAGCCCGTGGCCCTTGGGCACGGACCGTCCCCAGCCGCCCTTGTCCGCGACGAACTCGACCACTTTCCGAAGACGAGCTCTATCGATCGGATAACTGTCGTAGGGCTCGCCATAGTTCCAGAGGTCTTTCACGGAATCGAGCTTGACGATCCGTGGAGAGCCGATCAGCTCAAGCAGCATGTCCTTTTGATCGCGGTTGGTGGCATGGGCGATTTCGGCGACCATGGACTGCACCGCAAACGCGCGGGGAATGTTCGATACCGAGCGGAACCAGCCGATGCGGGTATGCGCGGCCGCTTCCGGATTCTCGCATTGGACGTTGGCGATCTCGAAGGGCATGTCGACCAGCCCCATGCCGAGTTCGAACGGCGCCTGATGCAGCGCACCGGCGGCAAATGTCGAGGCGATGCTCGGCGCGACGCTGCGATGCCGCCAAGCCGTCACCTTGCCGCTCTTGTCGAGGCCGGCCTCGATACGTTCCACCGAGACGGTGTGCAGGAAGCCATTGCGAATGTCGTCTTCCCGCGTCCATTGCACCTTGACCGGCGCGCCGAGCTCCTTTGAAAGCAGTGCCGCCTCGAGGGCGAAATCGCACTTCGACTTGCGCCCGAACCCGCCGCCGAGCAGCGTGACGTTGACGGTGACGTTCTCCTGGGGAATGCCGAGCGTTTTGGCGACGTCCTCGCGCGTTCCGCCCGCGCTTTGCACCGGTCCCCATATCTCCGCCTTGTCGCCCTTGACATCAGCGACCGCGACCGGCGGCTCCATGGCGACGTGGGCATGATGCGGCAGGTAGTACTCACCCACGATCACCTTGTCAGCGCCCTTCAAGGCGGCGTCCACGTCGCCTTCCTTGCGCACGACCAGGCCGGGCTTCCGAGCGGCTTGCTCCAGTTCGGCGCGGTAGGCGACCGAGTCGTACTTGCCGTTGGCGCCATCGTCCCAGACGATCTTCAACGCGTTGCGGCCCTTGATGGCCGCGCCGGTGTTGCGCGCGATCACAGCGATCCCGCCGAGCGGCTGGAATTTTGAAGGCCACGGCCAGCCCCTGACTTCCATGACCTTCTCGACGCCGGAAACCTTCATCGCTTCCGCCCCATCGAACGATACGACCTTGCCGCCGGTCACCGGCGGCCGGGCGATGACGGCATATTTCATGCCGGGCAGGCGGACGTCTGCGCCGTAGCGCGCGGCGCCCACCGTGATGTCGCGACCGTCGACGATGCCGATCGCGCCCTTGCCGAGATAACGGAAGTCCTTCGGGTCCTTGAGCCTCAAGCCTTCGACACTCGGCACCGACTCCCTGGCGGCATCGGCTGCCAAGTCGCCGAAGCCAATGCGGCGTCCGCTGGCATTATGGACGACCTCGTGATTGATCGCCTTCACTTCGGTCGCCGGCACGCCCCAGCGTTTCGCCGCGGCTGTCTCGAGCATTGTGCGGGCCGAGGCGCCGATCTGGCGCATCGGCATCAGGTAATGCCGCGTGCTGCGCGATCCATCGGTATCCTGGTTGCCGAACTTGACCTCGTCGCCCGGCGCCTGCTGGACGCGAACGCGCGACCAGTCGGCTTCCATCTCTTCGGCGACGATCATCGGCAGGCTGGTGCGGACACCCGTTCCCATCTCGGCGCGGTGCGCGACGATCGTCACTGTTCCGTCGGATGCGATAGAAACGAAGACGCGCGGGTCCACCACGGTACCGTGCGGCATCTTGTCCGCACCGGTCTGGTACGCGGCAAAGCCGGGGCGAGACATCACAGGCGCGGCGAGCACAAAGCCGCCGGCCAGCCCGAGGCCCTTGAGGATACTGCGGCGTGAAACGTTGTCGACCTTGATGTGCCGTTCGAAGCCACGGAGCTTTTTGGGATTGGTGAGGACATTCATGATCACACCCCCGTCGATGCGAGACGCACGGCGTTTTCGACGCGCTGGTAAGTGCCGCAACGGCAGATATTGCCCGCCATGGCCTCGCGTATCTGGTCGTGGGTGGGCTTCGGATTTTCCATCAATAGGGCGGCCGCCTGCATGATCTGGCCGGTCTGGCAAAAGCCGCATTGCGGGACATTGAGCTGCCGCCAGGCCTTTTGCACCGGGTGATCGCCAGTTGGATGAAGGCCTTCGATCGTGGTGACCTCGCGGCCGCGGACGTCGGACACGGAGGTGATGCACGCGCGCACCGACTGCTTGTCGACGATGACGGTGCATGAACCGCAGAGGGCCTGGCCGCAACCGAACTTGGTGCCCGTCAGGCCCACCTCATCACGGATAAACCACAGTAGCGGGAGATCAGGATCGCCATCCCAGTTCAGTTCCTGGCCATTAACCTTCACCTTGATCATGATCGTCTCTCCCTCTTCATACAGAGCCGTCATGCGTCCTTCGAGGTGAGCGAGAACATCTACGTCCGGTCTCAGGCAAAACTGACCTCGCTGAGAAACTGCAGACTGCACCGTAGGATCTGATTGATTGTCTGTGTCGGGCCCATCCTCCTGTTTTACTTTAGCTTTGTTCAAGGTATGGACGTCTGGAAAGCTACCACAAAGCGGGGCGAATAGAGTTCACAACGCCTTGTTTGCTCTTGTATTCAGCGAGGGCTGCCTCCTCGAACGGCGCGCTTTGGGTCAAGAGCCCTTACGCAGTGGCCCACACGAGACGAGATTTTTTCGAAGAGTTGAATGCCGCCATAGAGATCGACGCCCTATTGGCGGATAGATTGAAAAATCTGTAGTCAAAGTGATGAACTATCATTTCCTTGGCGACCGGGGGCTGACAGTTTTTCTTTCGTCGCGGAGTCGCGCATTTTCGACGCCTGAATTGGCGGCGCTTCATTTCATGCCAAGCGAGTACTGTCAGCTTCGCTCCTGGAGGAGTTGGGAATAGGTGTAACTCTGCGATAATCGCATTGTGCGCCTACCATTGCCGCGTTCGAAGGACGCTTCGGATATGCGTACAACGATGATCGGGCTCGCTGTCACGTTAGCTTGCTCGTTGGTTGCCTTCACAATGCCAACATCGGCTTTGGCAACTGGTCCAACGTTGACGGTGTCAGCCGATGGCGGCGTCCATGTATTCGATCGGGACGCGCTGCTTGCCCGCACGGATGTCGTCGAAATCACCACGTCGCGTGATGTCGCATACCGTACTCCTCGGACGTATCGAGCCGTGGCGCTCGCGAAGCTGCTTGAAGGAGTTGCCATTCCGCCCGATGCCGTGGTGGAAGCGGTAGCGCAGGACGGCTTCGTAACGCAACTTCCTCGCGATCTGGTCTACGCCAACGACGGCATCGTCGCGTACATGGCAATCGAAGCCGCCGACAGGCCATGGCCGCTAATTCCAGGTAAGGATAAGAGCGCAGGCGCCTTCTATGTGGTATGGCTCGGCGATCAAGCGTCATCCGTCCCAACCATGATGTGGCCCTACCAAATTGTCAGTTTGTCGGTGCAAGACGCGCCAGCCAAGCGGTGGCCCTCGCTCGCGGTTGATCCCATGCTCCCTGCCCTCCATCCGGCACGAGACGGGCAAACCCTCTTCGTGAACAAATGCTTCACATGCCACACGATGAACCAGGCAGGATCGGCGTCGGCTGGCCCCGATCTGAATTTGCCGATGAACCCGACGGAGTACTTCACCGATGCCGGTTTGCGCGCGCTGATCCGAGATCCACGCTCGGTTCGGATTTGGCCCGATCAGCGGATGCCCAGCTTTGCCGAAGAGGACCTGAGCGATGAGGAACTCGGGCTGATCTTGGCGTATTTGAATCACATGGCGAACAGGAAGAGCCGAGCAACGGAGGGCGGAAGCAGCAAACGCTAAGTATATCGTAAAACTCGAGGACGGGTGTAGTCGCCGCCGACAGGCGTCATCGGCTCTTGCAGACCGACCGCTGGGCGGCTGAGCCCTGACTGCTTCAGCCGTTTTGCTCGGGAAATCCGTGGCGGCCAGCGGTGCCGCGTTCGATCTTGCCGTTGCATGTTACTTGTCGAATATCTCGCTGGCACTTATCGGACCTGCCGCGCCAACGATGTCCGTTGATAGCGGCAAAGCGGAGCCTCGCGCTTGGGCACTTCGAGGTCCGGCAAATGACCCGGATTCGGACCTGGGTCACTGGTTTTGGCAGAATTGTTTGTGCCGCGTTCGGCCAATGTGAGGTCTTTTGGATGGGCGTCGGATCGTGTAATCTTGTCTGAGCTGCTTCTTCCAGACGGGACGTGCCGACGTCTCCGTTCGAGGCGAATCCGCAGCGGGGAATGCCGTCGGCGGGCATCGCACTCTCAATAAAACCGACAGTTCTTTTGCGCCGGTTTCTCACCAGCACTCGCCGTGCCGCACAGGCATGCGAAATGCTTGCTTTGACAGAAACGAAGGAGCGGCGCGCGACCAGCTCAACAAACGTGCTGCGAGCGACATTGCGGCCGCGTGGGCCACGCGTCGGCATTCCGAGTAACGAAGGGAGGAGCTGCAACATGCTGAAATCCACACTGTTAATCGGATTCGTGGGGCTATCGGCCTTGGCACTCAACGCGGTGTCTACAGATGCAAACGCGCAGGAAAAAGTCCGCTGGAAGATGCAGAGCGCGTTTGGCAGCCAGTTGCCACACCTAGGTCCCCCGGGCGTGCGCTTCTCGAAGAATGTCGAGCGGTTGTCGGGCGGAAAATTGGAGATCAAGTTCTACGAGCCCGGCGCGCTGATCCCGCCGCTGGAGTGCTTCGACGCGGTGTCCAAGGGCTCGATCGAATCGTGCTGGACGACGCCGGGCTACCACACGGGCAAGTACCCCGCGCTCGCCTTCTTCACCACCGTGCCGTTCGGCCCGCCCGTCGGCGAGTTCCTCGGCTGGAAGTGGTTCGGCGGCGGCAACCAGTTGCGCGACGAGATCTACGCCAAGCACGGCCTGATTGCGATCGACTCCAGCGCCATCGCGCCTGAGACATCCGGCTGGTTCCGTAGGGAGGTCAAGTCGGTCGAGGAGTTGAAGGGGCTGAAGATGCGGTTCTTCGGCCTTGGCGCACAGGTGATGCAGAAGCTCGGCGTCTCCACCCAGTTGCTGGCAGCGGCTGACATCTATCCCGCGCTGGAGCGCGGCGTGATCGACGCGACCGAGTTCTCGATGCCGACGATGGACACCAAGTTGGGCTTCCATCAGATCGCCAAGTACAACTATTTCCCGGGCTGGCACCAGCAGGTCTCGGTGGGCGAGCTTCTGATGAACAAGGCGGCGTGGGATGCGCTGTCGGATCAGAACAAGGCGATCATCGAGATCGCCCTCGGTGAAACCATCATGCGCAACTACGCCGAGAGCGACCACGCCCAGTTCGCGGCGATGGCCGAGATGCGCGACAAGTATAATGTTCAGGTCAAGCGCTGGAGCGACCAGGACCTGGCCACGCTGGAGAAGGCTTGGCTGGAAGTGCTGACGGAGGAATCGGCCAAGGACCCGCTGTTCAAGAAGGTCGCCGACCACTACCTGGACTACCGCAAGAAGTTTGCGGTTTGGGGCGCGTCGCAGACGATGAAAGCCACCTACCAGAAGGATTGAGCGGAGGCAGCCGGTGCAGCGCGTGGCTGCGCCGGCTCATGTGGGCTTCGTCGGCCGGTGATAAGGATCCGCCGAACGGCCCGGCAGCCACGGCAGGACTTTGTCGCGATGAATGCATTGCTGAAGCTGGCCGAGAGTATGCGGCGGGCGCTCGAGGTTGTTGCCTTGGCGTCCGGTTGGCTGCTCGTCATCATGGCGTGCGTGACCACGTTTGATGTCGTCGCGCGCAAGTTTGGCTTACAGCTACCGTACACCAAGTTGCAAGAGCTGGAATGGCACTTCCACGCCGCAATCTTCTCGCTTTGGATGGGCTACTGCTACACGATCAACGCGCATCCGCGGGTCGATACATTCACCGAGATGATGTCGTACCGCCGCAGGGCATGGATCGAACTCGCCGGCTGCCTTGCGCTGGCGCTGCCCTACAGCGCACTGGTTGCCTACTACAGCCTGGATTTCGTTGCGCAGTCCTATCGGCTCGGCGAGCAGTCCGACAGCACGGTCGGGTTGACCCATCGCTGGATCATCAAGGGCGTCTACGCCGCCGGCCTGTGGATGGTGGTGCTCGGCGTCCTCAGCGTACTGCTCCGCGTGATCGTCTTCCTGTTCGGTGAAAAGTCAGAGCGGGAAGTCAATTTGCAGATCGGACATGTGATTACCGACGTCTAGTCCAACCGGGGAGGACCTAACGTGCTCGACTGGCTGGCCGACAATCTCGCTCTGATCATGTTCGTGTCGATGTTTTTCTTCATTTTCATCGGCTACCCGATCGCCTTCATCATGGGCGGACTGGCGCTCGTCTTCGCGGTCGTGGGCGCTTGGCTCGGAGCGTTCAACCTGATCGGCCTGTCCGATATCGTGCTTCGCATGTGGGGCGGGGTTGCCAACGATCCGGTTCTGGCCTCGATTCCGATGTTCATCTTCATGGGCGCGATCCTGGAGCGATCGGGCTCCGCCAAGGACATGCTGGACGCAACCGAGGTCCTGCTCAAGCGGTGCCCCGGCGCGCTGGCGGTCTCCGTGATGGTGATGGGCACGATCCTGGCGGCGCCGATCGGCGTGGTCGGCGCGGCGGTGATCACGCTGTCGGTGATCGCGCTGCCGCAGATGCTGGCCGCGGGCTACGACAAGCGGCTTGCCATCGGCACCATCGCCTCGGCCGGAACGCTCGGCATCCTGATCCCGCCGGCCATCATGCTGGTGGTGATGGCGGAGATGCTGGCGACCTCGGCGGGCAATTTGTTTCTCGCCGCGGTCATGCCGGGCTTCCTGCTCTCCGGCCTCTACCTCGTCTATATCCTGCTCGTCGCCATTTTCAGGCCGGGCGCCGCGCCCAAGCTGCCGCCCGGCTACGGTCCGCAGACCCGCGCTGCGTTCTGGTACGCGCTCTGGCGGGGCCTGTTCCCGATGACGGCGCTGCTGGTGATCGTGCTCGGCTCGATCTTCGCCGGCTGGGCCACCCCACCGAGAGCGGGGCTGTCGGCGTGCTCGGCTCCATGTTCATCGCCGCGCTGAACAGGCGCATCACGTTCAAGATGATGAACGAGGCGATCTATGCCTCCTGCCGAGCCAACGGCCTGGTCTTCCTGATCTTCCTCGGCGCGACCGGCTTCTCCTACGTGTTCCGCGTGCTCGGCGGCGACGACCTGATGATCTCGACGCTCACCCATTTCGGCATCGACACCAAGTGGGAAATGCTCGGCTTTGTCATGATTCTGATCTTCCTGCTCGGCTTCCCGTTCGAGTGGATCGAGATCTGCCTGATCGTCCTGCCGGTGTTCGGGCCGATCCTGTTGAAGTACGACTTCTCCGACCACCTCGGCAACAATGCTGCCTTGATGACCTGGTTCGGCACGCTGGTTGCGGTCAATCTGCAGACCGCGTTCATGACGCCGCCGTTCGGGGCGACGCTGTTCTACATGAAGGGAACGGCGCCGCCGGGCGTCACCATGAGTGACGTGTTCACTGCCATGTATCCGTTCGTTGCGCTCCAGGTGCTCGGCTTGATGCTGTGCATTTATTTCCCGAGCATCAGTCTGTGGCTGCCGAGACTGGCCGGCTTCGTCGAATAGTCACCATTTCCTTCGCGGAAGTTCGGCTTCGGGGTACCAGAAACGGATCACAGAGTTTGCTGCGACGAACCAATTGGTGACGATCTTCCCGATCAGAGAATATCTCGAAGCCAGCGGTTTGATGTCCTATGGGCTGAACTTCTGTGAGCACTATGGCCGCGCCACCTACTATGTCGAGGTACGCACCCAAGCGACCTACCAGTCAAGGTACCAAAAACATTTGAATTCATCATCAACCTTCTGCTAAGTCGCTCGGCCTCGCCGTTCCGCAGACCCTGCTCGCCCACCGACGAGGTAATCGAATTAGTGGCGACTTCCGTTGTTGGCGGCCACGAACGGACCTAGACGACCGGAAGACGTAGTCCGCTGTGCCCTCGTAAACGGACATCGTCAGCCCGAACGCTCAGGTCAGAAAAGTGCCAATACCGATCGTTCACCTGAGCCGAATGCGGTGACCAAAGAAAGCGGTGTCGTCTGGTTTGCGCTCGACGAGGATCGGCCGCTCGGTGCCTTTGCCGGTATCTGAACTGAGTCAGCGGCGATCGCAGTACCGAGGTCCAAGCCGATCCTGGTGCCCATGCGGAGAAAGCCGGCCGCTCCCCGCAATCACCGAGCGAGGAAAGTCTCGATTTTGCACTCACGCCTCGACCAAAACCTCGAAGCCGCCGAAGATCATCCGCTTGCCGTCAAAGGGCATCGGGTTGACATCAGGCTGAATACGAGGGTCGGTCATCACCTTTTTCATGCCCTCGTCGCGGGCCTGTTTTGACGGCCACACGATCCAGGAGAACACCACGGTCTCGTCATCCTTCTTCTGCACGGCCATTGGGAAGGATGTTAGCTTTCCATCCGGGACGTCGTCACCCCAGCATTCGACGATCTTCAAGGCACCGTGCTCCTTGAAGACCGGTGCAGCCTTTTCCGCATGCTCCCTATAGGCGTCGCGGTTCCCAGTCGGCACCGCCGCCACAAATCCATCGATGTAGGTCATGATGCTTACTCTCCTCGAATGCTGACTCATCCTTGGGACCGCTGCCCGTGGCACCCGTCCTACTCCTTCTCGAGAATCGGATGGCGGCGATAGCAGGGCCTCACCAAAGGACGCGGAATGGTCCCCTAATCCGACAACGCGAGAATTTTTTTTCGCCTAGACAATCTCAGCACGCCCATCCGCTCCAAATCCTTTCAGCACGCCGATTCGGCGCCGCCGCCCGCCAGGGCCTAAACAAGTTCAGCTCTTACGCTCTCGAAGGCGAACGTTGAAAAGGCATGTGCCTCAGTCGGGGGAAACGCTACCGCGGAAGACTCGAATACGGCGCTAAATCGGCGGAGGGAAACGTGCGACACTCCTTCTTCAAGGGCCTGAGGGAGGACCTTGTCCGGCCGTTCAAGACGCGAGACGATCTTGGTCGCCCCCCGTCGGCGGCCGACTGCTGACCCAGCCCAAATTTCAAACCTGGGCGGACTCGACTTTTGTTCTCTTTATGTTCTAAGCAAGCGCATGCCGACGCCGAAACAGATGGAAAAGCTGGCCGCGGAAGCGGCCCGGAAATCGACGAATCCCGATCCGGCTCCGGACGCGGCGCTCTCCGCCGAATACTGGGAATCGGTGCTCAAGGATCCTCGCGCCGGCACGAATGGGCTTCGACTATCGCAACGAAGGCTGTCGGATATCCACCGCCACGTTCTGCGCGTCTACTGCCGCCGTTGCGAGCGCATCGTGGGAATCCAGACCGCAGACGCGGTCCGCCTCAAGACGTCGGGCCGCGGCTCCTGGACGATACCTGCCGGCAAAGGACCGGCAGCCATGAGGACGATGGGTGCTGGCCGGGGTTCTATTCGGATTTTCGTGGGGAATCTGGGGATGCTGGTCGCCTCGGCTGATGTCGCTGACGGGACGTTCTTGCCCTTGTAAAAATATTGCCACTGGAATTGGTATATCCCAATTGGAATATACAGGGAGATGCGCATGACGAGCTCCACGGTGTTCACGAGCAATCGCAGTCAGGCTGTCCGCCTACCCAAGACCGTCGCCTTCCCGGAGAATGTGCATCACGTCGATATTCTGAAGATCGGCCGCAGCCGTGTGATCGTGCCTCAAGGCAAACGGTGGGATGATCTGTTTCAGAACGGACCGCGCGCGAGCGAGGATTTCATGGTCGAGCGTAAGCAGCCCGCAGCCGAGGAGCGCGAGCCGCTCTGATGCTTACCTACATGCTTGACACAAACATCTGCATCTAAGTCATGAAGAACTATCCGATCGAGCTGCGCGAAAAGTTCGATGCATTGGCCGAGCAACTCTGCGTCTCCAGCATCACGCTCGGCGAGTTGCACGATGGCGCAGAACAGGAGGCGGTAAACATTCGCTTTGATCAGGACCAATGGCCTGCTTGTCCGGCGACAATCGAGTGAGATCTTCGCGGAGCAGCGGATACCACGAGCTATCGTTTCATCACGTCGCTTATTCTTGTCAATTTGCTCGTAAGTCGCATCCACTAACAACCAGCCTTTCAGAACAACTGGGAGAGGCCTTCTTCTTTACTTTAGGGAGAGAAAGCAATTGGCTGCATCAACGCTGCGAAGAGCGGCTCACTTATTCTTCCGAGTGGGTTGTAGAAATGTAAGCCTGATGTCGGCAGGGACTCTGCCAGTATCACGAGCCTTAGCTGCTCTGGCTCGTACTTCTTACGAAAGGACAGGCAGTGGTCGCGATTTTGCATAAGCTTTGCGTTCAACGCCCGATATTCTGCGTAGCATTCCTCGATCTGCGGGGCTCTACTCCACAAGCCGCATGGTCCGGCGCCGTTTGATGCGATCGAGAGCGCGACCAACTTCTACTTCATCAAGAACGGCCACTAGCCAGTGCACCGTTTGCGTGGCGCCTTTACTAAGGCGGATCGGGAAACTGAACTTCGTTCCTATGTCTCGCAATTTGAAGTCCGGCCTCACATCAGCACCCCGCTTGCCACAAGCCGGTGTGGCTTGCAACAAAGTCCCTGACGTGTTCGGGTACTGGTACGCCATCGATATCGCAGCGGGCTTGAATATCTTCGGCTACCTGGTTGGAAACATCCTCGATCCAGTGCTCAAGGGTGTTGAAGGCCATGACGCAAACGGGGGCGTTGAATTGGCCGGTTAGGAGATCGGAGATGGTCGTTTCGAGGTCGTCCCGCTCGATCTGCTTTTCAGGGCAATCACTGCGTGACGCTCCGAAACTATCGAACACAAGGTAGACGGTCTGATCAGCGCCGTAAGGCACTACCGTCGGCAACCAATTTGGCTTAGGCATCGCCACGTTGCTCTCCTTCGATGCAAGTTACTGTAACGTCTGCCATGCTACTTCTAGTCGGAAGCCACCAATCTGGATGCACTGTTACGCAAATTTTCGTACAGCATTTGATGGCTGCCTTTCATCGCCGCGCAGCCTGGGCGCGATTGCCGAGTCGCACGCCGTCGCCATGCTTATCAACCCGACGTTCGGCGCCAGGCACGCCCTGGATCGTTTCGCTGCATCGGCTTGCCCGTAACTGAAAACATCAACAGCTTCGGTAAGAGGCGCGGAAGCGCACTCAGATAATCGTCGCCATTCAGCGACTCGCGGTGCTCGGGACTGACGACCAGATTGCTCGTTTCATTCAGGTTTCGCGGAAAGCGCGGGAGAAGCTATCGAGGGCCGGCTTCATGATGTACTCGAAAAACGTACGCTCTCCGGTCTTGATGTAGATGTCGGCCGGCATGCCGGGTGTCGGGATGAATTCGGGCATGCGCTTGAGAATATCGTCTTGGTCTAGGCGCACCCGAACCACATAGAATTCCCGACGCGTGTCACTCGCAGGGCGTGTTTCGGCCTTGATCTGTACTTGCTCCGCCAACACGTCCGCTGACACATAGATGACGCTCGCGCCGACCATGGGCGTGATGCGCTGGTTGAGCGCCGATAGCCGCACCAGCGCCTCCTGACCTACGCTCACGTGCGAAATGTCATTGGGACTCACATGTGCCTCGATGACGCGCTCTTCGCCTATCGGTAGGAGCTCGAGCAGCACGGCGCCAGGAGAGACGACGCCGCCCGGTGTATGGAAGTTTCTCTTCACCACAATGCCCCGGACCGGCGAGCGAACATCGACCCGGTCGACGACATCCTGCGCGGCGCGAATCTGCTCCTCTACATCATCCAGGTCCGCTTCGGTCTCGCGCAGCTCCTTGATCGCATCCCGGAGCGCCGTCGAGTGGAGCTGGGCTATTCTTTCGTTCGCCTGAGCGATCCTCTCCTTCGAATCGGCGATGCGGCCAAGATACTCGCCGAGCTCTCCCTCGAGACTCGCCTCGGAGCGTTGCAGCGCCAGCACATCCGACTTGCGAACCAACTGCTGGCGAAGAAGCGAATTCTTGTCCTTCAGCTCTTCGGCAAACAGGGCAATGCGCTGTTGGGTGGACTGCACTTGAGCCTGATATCCGCGGATGCTTTCCTCCAGCCCGGCGATTTGCTTCATGAGCACGCTTTCCTGGGTCACGAGACTAGTCCGGCGTGCCCTCAGTTCGGCACGTTGCCGCTCAAGAACCGCTTTGATTTCCGGATCACGTGCGCTCGCGCTGAATGCTGCGGGAGTTTCGATTGTCTCTGAAGTGCTCATTTCAGCTTCGAGACGCGCCTTCATGGCGAGCAGCCGATACTTTTTTAAAACCAACCGCCTCAGCTTGGAGTTGGCAGCGGTGTCGTCCATGCGAACGAGCACCTGGTTCGCCTCCACGGCATCACCGTCCGTTACCGCAATCTCGCGGATGATGCCGCCCTCGAGGTGCTGGACCAGCTTGTTCTGTCCGGTAGCCACGAACGTGCCCGAGGTGACGACCGCACTGTTCAGTGGCGCGACTCCGGCCCAAACACCGAAACACCCGAGCCAAACAACCAGCATGGCAAGGCCGGTGAAGATGGGCCATTTGGCGCTCAGCGGAACACCGCGGTACCACTCACTGGTGCTGTCCTTTTTTGCTTTCATGCTGTCCTCCCGCGTGGTCACCTCACGGGCTAGAGGATTCGATGCGTTGCGGCCGCTCTGGCTTACCTGCGGTGGCCCCGCCGGGCGACCGAACCAGGCGATGCAGCACGTCGCTCGGAGATCCGAATGCTTCGACCCGTCCGGCCCGCAGGATGAGCACTTTGTCCACGCTGTTCAGCAGCGCCGGGCGCAGGGTTACCACCACCGCGGTGACCCCCCGCTGCTTGGCGCGCTGCAGGGTCTCGGTCAGAGCCAGCTCCCCCGCCGCGTCAAGATTCGAGTTGGGCTCGTCGAGCACGACAAGGCACGGATCACCGAAGAACGCTCGGGCGAGCGCGATGCGCTGCTTCTGTCCCCCGGAGAGGGGCCCGCCGCCGCGGTCGAGCACGGTCTCATATCCTTGCGGCAGCTGACAGACCATGTCGTGAATGCCCGAGAATATCGCCGCCTCATAGATGCTCGCATCGGGCAGGTCGTCCCGCATGCGGCAGATGTTCTGCTTGATCGTCCCGGGAAATAGCTCTACCTCCTGGGGCAGGTAGCCGGTATATTCGCCAAACTGGCGGCGATCCCAGTTGCGCAGCTCTGTTCCGTCCAGCCTGACCTTGCCGGCGGTCGGCACCAGACAGCCCACCAGAATGCGCGCGAGGGTCGACTTGCCCGACCCAGACGGTCCGACAATGGCAAGAGACTCTCCGGGCGCGAGCTCGAGCGACACGCTATTGAGCACCGGCTCCTTCGAGCCGGGCGGCAAATACAAGACCCGATCCACGGTCAGGCGCCCTTGCGGCTTGGGCAGGCGCAGCTTCGGCGTCTCGCGCTGGAATGACTCGACCGCCTGCTTGACACGCGCATAGGCCGATCGCGCCTGAACGCAGCTGCGCCATCCCTCGATCAGGCCCTCGAGCGGCTGCAGGGCGCGGCCGACGATGATTGCGGCCGCGATCATCATGCCGCCGGTGATCTCGGCGTTGAGGGCCAGATAGGCGCCCACGCCGAGGATCGTGATCTGGGTGACGAGCCGGACGAACTTCGACGCACCACTGATCCAGAAATTCCGGTCCAGGGCCTGGCTCTGCACCGTGAGGGCCGGTGCCTGCCGGCGACCCCAATGAAGAATGCTCTCGCTCAGCATTCCCATCGCGTTGATCACCTGCGAATTTCGCGCCAGCGACTCGGCCGCCGCATCGGCCTCAGCAGCATGCAGTCCTGCCTCGCTCAGACGCTCCGAGGTCGCTTTCTGGTTGAGCACCGCAATCAGCACCAGTACCAAGCCCGACACGACAGCGATTAAGCCGAGATCTCGGTGAATGAGAAATATGACGCCGAAGTAGAGGGGCGAGAGCGGCGCGTCCATCAGCATAAGCATGACGGGGCTCGAGATGAATCCCCGCACCTGGTGAAGGCTACGAATCGCCTGGATGGTCCCGCCCTCGCCGGCCCTGGCGTTGTTGATGCTGCTGGCCAGCACTGCACCGCCGAGCACCGCCCCCATCTTGGTCGCAAAACGGCCCAGCACCTGCCGACGCAGAATGTCGATGATCGAGAGGATGCCGATGAATGCCAGCGCGAGAGCCGAGAGCATCAGCAGTGTTTCGAGGCTGCGGCTCGTCAGCACGCGATCGGAAATCTGGAATAGGTAGATCGGCAGCGTGAGCATCAGCAGATTCACGACGACCGAAAATGCAGCGACCGCAATCAGGTTCGTGCGCGCGACCGAACGCCAGGTGGCCAGCGGGTTTACAGGTCCAACATAGTCGCGGGCCTCGCCGCCGGGTGCGACGCGAAGGTGATCTGCAGAATGGCTGCGCGGCGGATTGTCCAGTATCTCGACGGCCGCCATGTTCGCCCCCGCTATAGGACAGCAAGTTCAGGTTCTGTTGGCTGATTCGTATCCACGGTCTCGGGAGGCGGCGGCGCAGTGTCGGACGCGGACGCGGCGTCAGCCGAAGACCCGGTATCCTGCGGGGGAACTGCGCTGTCACTGCTAAGGTTAACGCCGTAATCGGTGTACTCGGTTCCCGTGTGCACAGCGTTTTCTGGTGGCGGTGGCGCATCGTTCAAGGCGATCACGTCGCCTGCGGCCTCATCGACCGGCGCCGCATCCGCAACAGCGTCGCTGGCCGCGGTGCCCGTGTCGGCCGGATCTGACACGTCGCTGGTCGGATCGCTCGCGGTGGCAGCTGTTGTCGTCGGCGCCGGCTCGCTCGTCTCAACTGGCGCCGCATTCGCAACAGCGTCGCTGGCCACGGTCCCGGTGTCGGCCGGATCTGACACGTCGCTGGTCGGATCGCTCACGGTGGCAGCTGTTGTCGTCGGCGCCGGCTCGGTCTCAACCGGCGCCGCATCCGCAACAGCGTCGCTGGCCACGGTCCCGGTGTCGGCCGGATCTGACACGTCGCTGGTCGGATCGCTCACGGTGGCAGCTGTTGTCGTCGGCGCCGGCTCGCTCGTCTCAACCGGCGCCGCATCCGCAACAGCGTCGCTGGCCACGGCCCCGGCGTCGGCCGGATCCGACACGTCGCTGGTCGGATCACTCACGGCGGCAGCTGTTGTCGTCGGCGCCGGCTCGGTCTCAACCGGCGCCGCATCCACAACAGCGTCGCTGGCCGCGGCCCCGGTGTCGACCAGATCTGACACGTCGCTGGGATCGCTCACGGCGGCAGCTATTGTCGTCGGCGCCGGCTCGGTCGTCTCAACGACCAGCGCCGCATTCGCAACAGCGTCGCTGGCCACGGTCCCGGTGTCGGCCGGATCTGACACGTCGCTGGTCGGATCGCTCACGGTGGCAGCTGTTGTCGTCCCCGCCGGCTCGGTGGTCTCAACGACCGGCGCCGCATCCGCAACAGCGTCGCTGGCCGCGGCCCCGGTGTCGGCCGGATCC
>NZ_LLXX01000102.1:0-702 GCF_001440405.1 Bradyrhizobium valentinum | reverse complement strand
ACGTCGCTGGTCGGATCGCTCACGGTGGCAGCTGTTGTCGTCCCCGCCGGCTCGGTCGTCTCAACGACCGGCGCCGCATCCGCAAGAGTGTCGCTGGCCACGGCCCCGGCGTCGGCCGGACGTGACACGTCGCTGGTCGGATCGCTCACGGCGGCAGCTGTTGTCGTGAGCACCGGCTCGGTCGTCTCAACGACGGGCGCCGCATCCGCAAGAGCGTCGCTGGCCGCGGTCCCAGTGTCGGCCGGATCTGACACGTCGCTGGTCGGATCGCTCAGGGTGGCAGCTGTTGTCGTGAGCACCGGCTCAGTCGTCTCAATGACCGGCGCCGCATCCGCAACAGTGTCGCTGGCCACGGTCCCGGCATCGATCATCGGATCTGACACGTCGCTGGTCGGATCGCTCACGGCGGCAGCTGTTGTCGTGAGCACCGGCTCGGTCCTCTCAACGACCGGCGCCGCATCCGCAACAGTGTCGCTGACTGCACTTAACGGTTGTGCCACGTCACCGGTCAGCGGCGCGATCGTGCCGCCGACGTCATCGGTCAGCGTAGCCGCGCCGTCGGTCACCGTCGCGAGCACCGGCTGCGCCGCCGCCTCGACCGGCGCAATCGTGGCGCCGACGTCATCGCTCAGCGTAGCCGCGCTGTCGGTCACCGTCGCGAGCACCGGCTGCACCGCCGCCTCGACCGGCGCAATCGTGGCG
>NZ_LLXX01000101.1:132452-220222 GCF_001440405.1 Bradyrhizobium valentinum | reverse complement strand
CAGTCGCGATCCACTCGTGAAGAAAATGAACGAGGACGAAAAGCAGAAGGTCGAGAGCAAAGGCAAGTAGTTCCAGTATTGGCAGCCAGAAACAAGAAAAGGGTGGCGAACATTCGTTCGCCGCCCTTTATCTTATCTCTGGTCAATACCGAGCAGGCGCAAAGATCCTTTGTGGATCATCAACCGGCGGGCTTCACGCCGCCAGAATTTTCTCGGGCGCCGCCGCGGGCAAATTCTGGCTGTCGGCGACTGCACGGTTGGTGATCTGCCCGCGATGGACGTTGAGCCCGGCGCGCAGATGCGGATCCTCGATCAGCGCGCGGATGCCCTTCCCGGCCAGCGCAAGGCCGAACGGCAGCGTGGCATTGTTGAGCGCATGGCTCGACGTCACCGGCACCGCGCCGGGCATGTTGGCGACGCAATAATGCACGATCTCGTCGACAAGATAGGTCGGCGCCTGATGCGTCGTCGGCCGCGACGTCTCGAAGCAGCCACCCTGGTCGATCGCGACATCGACCAGCACAGCGCGGCGCTTCATGCGGGCGAGATGCGCGCGGGAGACGAGTTTCGGCGCGCTGGCGCCCGGCACCAGCACCGCGCCAATGACGACGTCAGCGCCGATGATCTCCTCCTCGATCGCCTCCAGTGTCGCGTAGCGCGTGCGAACGCGCCCGAGGAACATCTCGTCAAGGACGCGAAGCCGCGGCAGCGAGCGGTCAAGGATGACGATATCGGCGCCGAGACCTGCGGCCATCCGCGCGGAATGCGTGCCGACCACACCGCCGCCGATCACGGCGATCCTGCTCGGGGCGACGCCGGGCACGCCGCCGATCAGCTTGCCCATTCCGTCCGCAGATTTTCGCAAGGCGGCGCCCGCCGCCTCGATCGCCAGCCGTCCCGCCACCTCGCTCATCGGCGCCAGCAGCGGCAGCCCGCCATGGGCATCCGTCACCGTCTCGTAGGCGATCGCGGTGCAGCCGGATGCGAGAAGCCCCTTGGTCTGCGCGGTGTCCGGCGCAAGGTGCAGATAGGTAAAGAGGATCTGGTTCTCGCGAAGCTGGCGCCATTCCGTCGGCTGCGGCTCCTTGACCTTGACCACCATGTCGGCGGTCGCGAAGACCTCGGCTGCCGTGTCCACGATCGCTGCGCCGGCCGAACGGTAGATATCATCGCTGGCGCCAATGCCGAGCCCGGCGCCTTGCTCGACGATCACGTCGTGTCCATCCGCCACATATTCCCGCACCGACGCCGGCGTCAGACCGACGCGGTACTCCTCGACCTTGATTTCCCTGGGCACACCGATCCGCATCGCCTTGGCTCCTGCATTGGAGTCTGCTGTCCAATGCCAAGAAATTACTCCTGAACGAGCAACGCTTCTCTGCGAATTGCGGCTTGCCCGGAGCCATTTGCGCAGATATTCTGCGTTAAACTATTGATTATTAGAGAATATTGGCATGATCGAGCTGGATCGCATTGATCTTCGGATTCTGACCGAGTTGCTCTCCGATGCGAGAGCGAGCCAAATCGAGCTCGCCGAAAAGGTCGGACTGTCGCCGACTGCCTGCGCGCGTCGTATTCGTCAGCTCGAGGAAACCGGCATCATTCGCGGCTATCGGGCCGATCTCGAACCGACTGCGCTCGGGCTCGTCACCACGGTTGTCGTCACCATCACGCTGGAAAAACAGAGCGAGGAATATCTCGCCGCGTTCGAAGCAGCAATCGCCCGTTGTCCCGACGTGGTGTCCTGCCATCTGATGTCGGGCAGCGATGACTATCATCTGCAGGTGATCGCGCGCGACATCGCGGACTTCGAGCGGATTCACAAGCAGCATCTTTCGCGGATGCCCGGCGTCGCGCGTATCCATTCGAGCTTTGCGATGCGCGAAGTGGTTCGCAGGGCAATCCCTGAAACGGCGCTACAGCGTTAGCTCCGCCGATCGTCGGCTATCCCCGTACCCACAGAAGGTCCAAGCTAACTCGCTTCGGCGGATTTTCCGGCCTTCCTGAACACGCGGCTCGCAAGCACGTCCGATGCCTCAATCGACCGGATATCGTCCACTGTCAGGACATGATCGAGATCGGCGACGAGGCGATTGGCCTGGCGCAGCCGCAGGCGGTCCAGAGCGTTGCGGATCGAGCGGGCGTTGGAGAACAGCGGCTGCTTCTTGCGCAATGCAATGTAGCGAACGAACTCTGCACGCGCATCCGGCGTGAATCCGTAGTTCATGTCGCGCAGCATCAGCTCTGCGATATCGAGCAACTCATCGTCGGAATAATCCGGAAAGTCGATGTGGTGCGCGATACGCGAACGGAAGCCGGGATTGCTGGCGAAAAACTTGTCCATACGGTCGCCGTATCCGGCGAGGATCACGACCATATCCTCGCGCTGCGTTTCCATCACTTGCAGCAGGATCTCGATCGCCTCCTGGCCGTAGTCGCGTTCGTTGTCGGGCCGGTGCAGATAATAGGCCTCGTCAATGAACAGCACGCCGCCCATCGCCTTCTTCAGGATCTCCTTGGTCTTTGGCGCGGTGTGGCCGATATATTGCCCGACCAGTTCGTCGCGCGTCACCGAGACCACCTGGCCGCGGCGCACGAAACCGAGCCGGTGCAGGATGCTGGCGATCCGCAGCGCCACCGTGGTCTTTCCGGTGCCGGGATTTCCCGTAAACGACATGTGCAGCGTCGGCGCGTCCGACGTCAGTCCCATGCGCTTGCGGATACGCTCAATCAGAAGCAGCGACGCAATCTCGCGGATGCGCGTCTTTACCGGCTTCAGCCCGATCAGTTCGCGGTCGAGCTGCGAAAGGATTTCCTCGATGCCGACGGCTTCGAGTTCATCGCGCAGGTTAACCGCATCAGTCATTGGGGTGGTATCCAGATCCATCTGCTAAACCTCAATGCGCTGCACTCGTATTTCGAAAGGACTCCGTCGCCGCGTCTGCAGCGACGGAGCAGTGCATCCGGCAGACGTAGGCACGATCAGGGAGAACGCGTCTGCCGGACCGAACGCGTGCCTAATCGTAGCGCCGGCCCTCCGGACGATCGGCGGCGTATGAAGAGGTCGTGTAGCGGATGTTGCGGCCAGCCATTTCATGCCGCTCGAGGCGGAAGCCGGGCTCGTCCTTCGGCCGGTTGACGATGAAGGACAGCCGAACCGATTCCCAGCCATGGCTGGAATCGAACGCCGACAGGCGGATGTAACGGTCGCCATACACCTTGCGGCATTCGTTTAGCTCCATCATCACGCCGGCAGCGTCGCGAAGATCGAACATCGGCAATCCCCACATCTCCCAGAAATTATTACGGGGATGCGGATCGTCGGTGAATTCGATGTTCACCGCCCACCCCTGCTCCAGGCAATACTGGACCTGACGAGAAATCTGCTCGTCGGTGAGATCGGGCAGGAACGAAAAGCAGCCTTGGGTAATACGCATGATTTGCTCTCCTTACATCGCGACAGAGGGCGTGGGGACGTAATCCGGCATGTCGGTCGATTCATAGTTGAAGGTGACGTCCTTCCAGACCTCGAGCGCCGACTTCAGCGGCGTGCAGGTCTCCGCCGCCTTGGCCAGAATCTCGGGGCCCTCGTGCAGATAGTCGCGGCCTTCGTTGCGGGCGAGGATCATCGCTTCCAGCGCCACGCGGTTGGCGGTGGCGCCGGCCTGAATGCCCATGGGATGGCCGATGGTGCCGCCACCGAACTGCAGGATCACATCTTCTCCGAGATGATCGAGCAGTTGGTGCATCTGCCCGGCATGGATGCCGCCCGACGCCACCGGCATCAGCTTGTTGAGGCTGGCCCAATGCTGATCGAAGAACACGCCGTGCTCCAGCCGCGCCGGATTGTAATCCTCGCGGCAGATGTCGTAATAGCCGCGCGTGGTCGCCGGATCGCCCTCAAGCTTGCCGACCACGGTGCCGGCATGGATGTGGTCGACGCCCGCAAGCCGCATCCACTTTGCGATGACGCGGAACGAGACACCGTGGCTGCGCTGCCGCGTATAGGTCGAGTGCCCCGCCCGGTGCAGATGCAGGATCATGTCGTTGCGGCGCGCCCATTTGGCCATCGACTGGATCGCGGTATAGCCGATCACGAGATCGATCATGATGATGACCGAGCCAAGTTCCTTGGCGAACTCGGCACGCTCGTACATGTCTTCCATGGTGCCTGCGGTGACGTTGAGATAAGTGCCCTTGATCTCGCCAGACGCGGCCTGCGCCTTGTTGACGGCCTCCATGCAATACAGGAACCGCTCCCGCCAATGCATGAAGGGCTGTGAGTTGATGTTCTCGTCATCCTTGGTGAAGTCGAGCCCGCCCTTCAGCGCCTCATAGACCACGCGTCCGTAGTTGCGGCCGGACAGGCCGAGCTTCGGCTTCACGGTGGCGCCGAGCAGCGGGCGGCCGAACTTGTCCATCCTCTCGCGCTCGACCACGATGCCGGTCGCCGGTCCCTGGAATGTCTTCACATAGGCCACCGGCAGCCGCATGTCTTCGAGCCGCAACGCCTTCAGCGGCTTGAAGCCGAACACGTTGCCGATGATCGAAGCCGAGAGGTTGGCGATCGATCCGGGCTCGAACAGGTCGAGGTCGTAGGCGATGTAGGCGAAATACTGCCCCGGCGAGTTCGGAACGGGATCGACCCGGAAGCATTTCGCGCGGTACTTTTCCGCAGCCGTCAGCCGGTCGGTCCAGACCACCGTCCACGTCGCGGTCGAGGATTCACCGGCCACGGCCGCGGAGGCTTCGACCGGATCGACGCCATCCTGCGGCGTCACCCGGAACAGTGCGATGATGTCGGTGTCCTTTGGCTGGTAGTCGGGCTCCCAGTAGCCCATCTTCTTGTATTCGAGCACGCCGGACTTGTAGCGATCCTTGCCACGAACGGTCATCGAGTGCATGTTCATGTTGCTCTCCTCAGGTGGTGTGCGGCGACTGGTCGGGATCGTGGTGGTCATCAGTTCATTCGGCGGCATCGGCCATTCCTCCCATACGTGGATCTAGCGCGCCCGAGCGGTAGCGCTTTGCCATCTCGGCCAACGGAATGACCTTGATCTCTGAGGCGTGTCCTGCGGTGCCGAACTGCTCGAAGCGCTCGCGGCAGAGGTCGCGTAAGCCATCCATCGCTGGTTTGAGGAATTTGCGCGGATCGAATTCGCTTCGGTTCTGCGTCGCCACCTTGCGGAACGCCGCGGTCATCGCCAGCCGGCAGTCGGTGTCGATATTGACCTTGCGGACGCCATGCCTGATACCACGAACGATTTCCTCGACCGGAACGCCCCAGGTCTGCGGCATCTCGCCGCCGAATGCGTTGAAGGCATCCTGCAGCGGCTGCGGCACCGACGACGAGCCGTGCATCACCAGATGCGTGTTGGGCAGCCGGCGATGGATTTCCTCCACCACTCGCATCGCAAGAATGTCGCCGTCCGGTTTGCGCGAGAATTTATACGCGCCGTGCGAGGTACCCATCGCAATCGCCAGCGCATCGACCTTGGTGGCACGAACGAAATCGACCGCCTGATCCGGATCGGTCAGCAGTTGGTCGTGGCTGACCTCGCCTTCGACGCCGTGGCCGTCCTCCTGTTCGCCGCCGCCATGTTCGAGCGAACCGAGCACGCCCAACTCCCCCTCGACCGAGGCGCCGATCCAGTGCGCCATGTCAACCACGCGCCGGGTGATGTCGACATTGTATTCGTAGCTCGCCGGGCTCTTGGCGTCGGCTTTCAGCGAACCGTCCATCATGACGGAAGTGAAGCCGTGCTGCAGCGCGGTGGCGCAGGTCGATTCCTCGTTGCCGTGGTCCTGATGCAGGCAGAGCGGAATCTGCGGATGCATCTCTTCCAGCGCGTCGATCATCTTCGACAGCATGATGTCGTTGGCATAGGAGCGCGCACCCCGCGAAGCCTGGATGATCACGGGCGCATCGACAGAAGCCGCCGCATCCATGATCGCGAGCCCCTGCTCCATATTGTTGATGTTGAATGCCGGCACGCCGTAACCGTGCTCAGCGGCATGATCCAGCAATTGCCTCAGCGTGATTCTGGCCATCGGCGCCTCCATACGTGTTCAGGTGTTTTGTTCGACCTCATGAATAGGTCGTCGCCATTCTCGCTCGGGCGAGGCAACGCATGGCGGCCAATGCAACAGCCTCCGGCGTGATGCCAAACTCCCGATAGAGGGTTTCCGCCGGAGCGGATGCGCCGAAGCCCGTCATGCCGACGAATTCGCCGCCATCGCCAAGCCAGCGCGCCCAGTCGCCCTCGACCGCGGCTTCGACGCCGACCCTCGGAACGCGCCCGAGAACGGCGGTGCGATATTCGAGGGATTGCTGACGAAACAGCTCGAAGCACGGTGCCGAGACGACCGCGGCGCGGACGTTGTCTTTCTCGAGCAATCTGGCCGCCTCGAGCGCGATCGATACTTCGGATCCGGTTGCGATCAACGTGACGTCACGGCCGTCCTCCGGTTCGAGGACGACGTAGGCGCCGAACCCAACCAGATTGGTTTCGCCAGCGGCTTCGCGGAACGTCGGGAGCGCCTGGCGCGACAGGCACAGCACCGAAGGATTTGTGTCTGCCCGCAACGCGCAATCCCACGCCTCCGCCGTCTCGACCGCGTCGCCCGGGCGGAACACCAGCAGATTCGGTATCGCCCGCAGCGATGCCAGATGTTCGACCGGCTGATGCGTCGGACCGTCCTCGCCCAGCCCGATCGAGTCGTGCGTCATCACATGGATGACGCGGATCTTCATCAACGCGGCCAACCGGATCGCAGGGCGGCTGTAATCGGCAAAGCTGAGAAACGTGCCGCCATATGGGATGAAGCCGCCATGCAGTGCGATACCGTTCATCGCAGCCGCCATGGCATGCTCGCGGACGCCGTAATGGATATAGCTGCCATCGAGCGAATCGGACCGCACCGGCTGTCGCGTCTTGGCGCGCGTCAGGTTCGAATGGGTAAGGTCGGCCGAACCGCCGAGCAGATTGGGCAGCGCTTCCGCGATCACATCGATCACCAATTGCGACGCTTGCCGGGCAGCGATTTTCGGTCGCTCGGTACCGAACCGGGTCCGTATCTGCGCCATCGCGTCGGCATATCCACAGGGCAACCTTCGATTCAGCGCGTCGTGAAACGGTGACCGTCCCGTAGAACCGAGGCGTCTGCTTCGCTCGATCCACGTCCGCCGGGCCGCATGTCCCTGTGCGCCTATTTCGCGCCAGGCATCGATGACAGCTCCTGGAACGTGAAACGGCGCGTGCGGCCAGTTCAACCTGCCGCGCGTTTTCTCGACTTCATCCGCGCCGAGCGGCGCGCCATGCGCCTTCTCCGTCCCCTGGCGGGTGGGTGCGCCGAAGCCGATCACCGTGCGGCAGGCAATCAGGGATGGCCGGCTATCGTGCCGGGCATGCCGGATCGCCGCAGCAATCGCTTCGGGGTCATGGCCATCGATCCGGCTCGCCGACCAACCCGACGCCTTGAAGCGCGCGAGTTGGTCATCCGAGCATGACAGCGAAGTCGAGCCGTCGATCGAGATTTCATTGTCGTCATACAGCACGATCAGCCGGCCGAGCTTCAGATGTCCCGCCAGCGAAATCGCTTCCTGGCTGAGGCCCTCCATCAGACAGCCGTCACCGGCGATCACATAGGTGTAGTGATCGACGAGATCGTCGCCGAAGCGTGCATTCATCAGCCGCTCGGCCAGCGCCATGCCGACCGCGGTGGCGATCCCCTGCCCCAGCGGCCCCGTGGTCGTTTCCACGCCGGGCGTATGCCCGTACTCCGGATGGCCAGGGGTCTTCGATCCCCACTGTCTGAACGCCCTCAGTTCGTCCGTCGTCACGCCCTCGTAGCCGGTCAAATGCAGCAGCGCATACAGCAGCATCGAGCCGTGACCGGCCGACAATACGAACCGGTCGCGATCCGGCCACGCCGGATCGGCGGCATCGAATTTGAGAAACCGCGAGAACAGCACCGTGGCCACATCGGCCATACCCATCGGCATGCCCGGATGGCCCGACTTCGCATTTTCGACGGCATCGATTGCCAGAAAGCGGATCGCGTTTGCCATTTCCGCATGCGAAACAATCGGGCGGGTGGCGATACGGGACAGGGCGAGATCGGTCATAGCATGCGCCTCTTGCGTTCCATCAGTTGCAGGATCAGCGGGGTGAGGATGAGCTGCATCGCGAGATCGAGCTTCGAGCCGTGGATCACGATCGAGTTGGCCCGCGACATGAAGCTGTTCGGAATCATCGACAGCAGGTAGGGAAAGTCGATGCCGCGCGGATTCTTGAGCCGGATCACCACCATCGATTCGTCCGGCGTCGGTATCCAGCGCGCAATGAACGGGTTCGACGTGTCGACCGTCGGCACGCGCTGAAAGTTGATGTCGGTTTCGGTGAATTGCGGGCAGATGTAATTTACGTAATCCGGCATCCGCCGCAGGATGGTGTCGGTCACCGCCTCCGCGGTGTAGCCGCGGTCGCTGCGGTCGCGATGCAGCTTCTGGATCCACTCCAGATTGATCACGGGAACGACGCCGATCTTGAGATCGGCATGCTGCGCGATATTGACCTTGTCGGTCACAACGGCGCCATGCAGACCTTCATAGAACAATAGATCCGACTTTTCGGGCAACGGCTTCCATTCCGTGAATGTGCCGGGATCTGCGCCATAGCGCTTGGCCTCTTCATGATCGTGCACGTAATGCCTGGTGGTCCCGGTCCCGGACTCGCCGTAGTCGCGGAACAGTTTCTCCAGTTCCTCGAACAGGTTTGTTTCCGGGCTGAAATGGCTGAAGTGCTTGTTGCCGCGCTCGGCCTCCTCAGCCATTTTGGTGCGCATCTCAAAGCGGTTGTAGCGGTGGAAGGCATCGCCCTCGACATAGGCGGCCGCGACCTTTTCGCGGCGGAAGATGTTTTCAAACGTCTTCTTCACCGAGGTCGTGCCGGCGCCGGACGATCCCGTAATCGATATGATGGGATAGCTGCGTGACATCTGGTTTCCGATCAGAGAAACAGGCCGCGCCGCGCGAACAGCGGCGCGTCGCTATTGTCGAACATCGGTTCGATACGTTCGTGAATGGCGGCAACGTCGCGGACGCCGCGCATTGAGCCCATGATCAGCGGCACCCGCTGGTGCGGCGTTCTAGCCGAAAGTTCGAGAATACGCCGGCGACCGGTGGACGCGGCGCCGCCTGCCCACTCCATCACGAGCGCCATCGGATGCGCCTCGTAGAGCAGGCGAAGACGTCCCTCCCGATATCCCGGACGCGCATCCGCCGGGTACAGGAAAACGCCGCCGCGGACGAGAATGCGAAGCGACTCCGCAACCAGCGAGCCGATCCAGCGCATGTTGAAATCAAATGCACCGTTGCCGTTGGTGCCGGCAAGGCATTCGTCGATATAGGTCCGCACCGGCCCGTGCCAGTGCCGCTGGTTTGACGCGTTGATGGCGAACTCAGGCGTGTTGGGCGCAATCCTCACGCGGCGCGCGACCAGCAGGAATTCCCTGTTACGCCTATCCAGGATGAAGATGTCGACACGCTCGTCGAACGCCAGAACCAGCGTGGTTTGAGGGCCGTAGACCACGAAACCTGCGGCGCACTGTGCCGTGCCGGGCTCGAAGAAGGTGGAGATGATATCGTTGCCGCGCAAACGAATCGAAAAGATGGTTCCGACCGAAATATTGTTTTCGAGGTTGGCCGATCCATCCAGCGGATCGATCGCCACGCACAGAGACGCCTCGGCATTGAGCACTTCAGGCGCATCCTGTTCCTCGGACAGGACGGCGGCGACCGGGGTGGCGCGTAACGCCGCGCGCATCATCGCGTCGGCGGCGAGGTCGATGTCCTTCTGATGGTCGCCATCGGAATTGACGCCATGGGTTCGTCCGGTAATGCCCGCCAGCGGTCCATCGGCGATGAGATCGGAAAGGCCGATCGCCGCGGCGGCAATCGCCTCGATCACGGCGGCCACAGCGGGACCGGTCGGCGTCTCCGACCCCGCGTGATCGAGATGCGAGCATAGGGTTATGCGTGTGTCCATGGCCGTCCCCGATTGGCGCTCTCTGCGGAGCCACTCCAACGCGTCATGCCATCAAGCACCCCGCGCCTCTACACAACAACCCAGTTTGCAAAATTAGTGAAATTTTCTTATCTTTGGCTTTGGCAAAGTTTTTCTTATATTGGGTGCACCCATGCCAGGCAGATTTCCACGGGAATTGACCATTCGCCAGTTGCGCGCGCTCGCAGCCGTTCACAGGGACCGGTCGGTTACCGCCGCCGCCAAACATCTGCACCTTACGCAGCCGGCCGTCACGCTGCAGATCCGCAATCTTCAGGAGCTTGCGGGCCTGCCGTTGATTCAGCGTACCAATGACGGAATGCTGTTGACCGATGCCGGGCGGGAGGTGCTCTCGCTCTCGGAGCGCATCGAAGCTGCGATTGCGGACTGCGAGACCTCACTCGAGATGATGGCGGGAAAGACCGCGGGCCGCATCTCGATCGGCGCCGTCAGCACCGCGAAATACTTCGTGCCGTTCATGATCTCCGGATTTTCGAAACGGCACCCGAACATCGATGTCACGCTCTCGATCGGAAACCGGCAGGAGATCGGCACGGCGCTACGCGGCTACGATCTCGATTTCGCAATCATGGGGCGCCCGCCGGTGGACATCGACATGGACGTCCACCCGATCGGCGATCACCCCCACGTTATCATCGCGCCGACGAGCCATCGCCTGGTGCGCAAATCCCGCATCCCGCTAAGCGATCTTGCCGACGAGACGTTTCTGACGCGCGAACCCGGTTCGGGCACGCGCGGCCTGATGGAGCAGCTATTCGAAACGGCGCGCATTCGACCGAAAATCGGCATGGCGATGAGCAGCAACGAGACGATCAAGCAGGCCGTGATCGCGGGTCTCGGAATTGCGTTTATTTCGGCACACACGGTCGCTACCGAACTCGACGAGCGGCGACTGGTCACGCTCGATGTGGTTGGCCTTCCCATTGTCAGGCAATGGTTCGCCCTGTCCCGAAGGGACAAGATCCTGTTGCCGCCGGCACGCGCCATGCTGGAGTTCCTCAGCGCCCGCGGCGCACAATTCCTGCCGCGAACCCATGGCAGGATCCGGATCACCCGGACGTCGACGCGGGGCAAGCGCAGATAGCGCGTCTCCGCAGCCATGGGCAACCCGTGACGCGCCCCGCAGGTTGACTTCCCGCCGTATTCTCCAAATACTTGACCGAGAACTGGAAGAACCAGTCCAGGCGACAATTCAGTGGGAGGACACGATGCCAACTTCGCGCAGAATGCTGCTGAAGAACACGGCTGCTGCCGCCGCCGCAATCAGCCTCGATTGGACACGCGCGATGGCGCAAGCCGAGACGGTGCGCATCGGCCTGATCTACGACTTGACCGGTCCCTTTGCCGCCGGCGGGTCGGTCGCCTCCTCGATCGGCGCGCAGATTGCCATCGATCTCGTCAACGAGAAGGGCGGCATCGGCGGCAAGTACAAGGTTTCGCCTGTCGCCGCCGATTCCCAGAGCAAGCCCGACGTTGCCATCAATGAGTCCAATCGTCTGATCGACCAGGAGAAGATCGACATCATCAACGGCGTCTATGCGAGCTCGCACGCGGTCCCGCTCGCCGCCAAGGTCGAGCAGCAAAAAAAGATCCTCTGGATCACCACCGCGGTTTCGACCGCAGTGTTCAAGGACAAGAACCTGCAATACGTCTTCCGCGCGCAAATCCATTCCGACCAGTATGGCCAGGCTTTTGCGAGCTTCATCAGCGAGCATGCGAAAAACAAGCTCGGCATGGAGCCCAAGGACGTCAAGGTCGCGTTGATTCACGAAGACGGCCCCTATGGCGTCGGCGTCGCCGTCGCCGACGAGGCATACGCCAAGCAGGCCGGCCTCCAGGTCGTGCTCAAGGAAGGTTATTCCGCCTCCGCCCCCGACCTTTCGGTGCTGGTGACCAAGATCAAGCGCGCCAGGGCCGACGTGATCTCGCATGCAGGATACAACCCCGATATCACCCTGTTCCTGCGCCAGGCGCGCGAGAACGGCCTCAAGTTCAAGATGCTGTTCGGCGCCGGCGCGGGCTACAGCCAGCTCGACAAGTTGCGCGCGACATTCGGCGCGGATATCGACAATTTCTGCAATATCGATCCGGTGCCGGCACAGTTGCTCGATCCTTCGAAACTCGCGCCCGGGATCGGCGATCTCACCAAAATCATGATCGCGCGCTACAAGGAGAAAACCGGCGCGACCGACGTTCCGCCGCACTGCTCGATGGGATTCAACCAGACCTGGATCCTGCTCAACCATGTGCTGCCCGTGGCAAAAGACAAATACGGCGGCTTCGATCCCGAGGCGGTTCGCAAGGCGGCGCTCGACGTGGATATCCCGCCGGGCGGCACCATCCAGGGCTATGGCGTAAAATTCTACCCGCCCGGCACGCCGCTCTCCGGCCAGAACGAGCGCTCGACCCCGGTCGTGATGCAAAATGCCGGCGAACATATCTCGGTGGTCTGGCCGACCAATATCCGGACACGGGACCCGGTATTTCCGCTGCCGAAATCGTCGGTATATGCGGCGTAGGCTGGGCTTCATTCTTCGAGACGCGGCTAACGCCGCTCCTCAGGATGAGGTCTCGCATCGGACGAGGTGATAGATCCTCATGGTGAGGAGCTGCGAAGCGGCGTCTCGAACCATGAGGCCCGGATGCGTCGAAATCGATCATTCACCCACACTTCACAGCGTGACGCGGCGGCCTTCTTCGGCGGCCCAATAGCCGGCGTAATTGACTTTGATGGTCTCAAAAGCCAGCCCCAGATCCGAGAGCGGCGGCCGGCCGGTCGCAACGCACTCCATGAAGTCCTGGATTTCCTGCACGTAGCCGCGCGTCCATTCTTCCTCGAGACAGATATACTGCCAGCCGGTCTTCCGATCGACCTTTTCAGTGATGTAGACGCTCGCGAGCTTCTCCTCGTTGGTCTGATAGCTCATCATGTGCGTGTTCGGCGTGATGTTGACGAATAGCGAGCCGCTGCTGGTATAGGTTTCGATCAGGTTGCGCACGCCGCCGAGGATCATGTCGCCGGAAAAAACCGTGGCCTTGGTGCCGTCGGAAAAGGTCGCCGTGAGCACGCCCCAATCCTCGACATCGACGGGATTGGCCTTGAGCACGGTCCGTTCATCGGTGCGCAGGCACGCCGTGACGTTGCCGACGTCACACGTCACGCTCGCGACGCCGATCGCCTCGCCGCGCGCCTTCGCCTCGACCTGCTTGAGATAGAGGACCGCCGAAAGCGGATGGCATCCCATCCGGATCAGCGAGCCGCCGCCGGTCATCGCCCATTGCGCGGCGTGCGCAGCATGCGAGCCAGAGTGGCTCTCCTCCCCCTTCATGAACAGGATCTTGTCTTTGGTGGCCTTGAGGATCTCCACGGTCTTGGTCACCGCCGGCGCGTAGATCCAGTCCTCCGCATACATGAAGAGCCTGCCGGTCTTGTCGATCGCCGCGCGGGTCGCGGCCATTTCTTCCAGCACACGCTCATACATCAGTGCTTTGGGTACATGTTTGCCGATCGGCAGCTTGTCGCCCTCGCGCCCGAAATAGCCTGCGAATGGCTTTTCACAGATCACATGCTTACCGGCCTGCATCGCGTCGACGATCATCGACGTGTGCAAATTGGGCGGCATGCAGATGTCGATAACATCGATATCTGCGTCGGCGATCAAGTCGCGAAAGCTGCGATACGCCGTCGGGATCTGGTGGCGACGGGCAAACTCGACGACATGATCGCCTCTCGCCGCAACGGCCCTGACTTCGATATCCACGCCGTAAACGCGCCGGTAGGCATGCATGTGCAGCTCGGACACGAAGCCGCAGCCGGCCAGACCGATCCTGATTTTCGCCATTGCGAAGGTGCCTCCCTGCTGGCGCGGCTCGAGGCTAGTTGCTGCTTCGGCCGACACCCTTGCGACGCATCAACGCGGTGAAGAGCTCGGTCAGGCCGAATTGCCAGGGTTCGCAGTCGCCGCTGTGGCGCATGCGGTTGGTCAGCCGGCCGAGTTTCGGCGTGGCGACCGTCACCAGATCGCCTTCCACGTGAGTAAACCCCTGCCCCTTCGCGGCACGGTCCTGGATCGGCGCGAACATCGTGCCCAGGAAGAGCACGAAACCATCGGGATATTGATGGTTCTCGTTGATCGTCTGCCCGACGATGTCGGCGGGGTCGCGGCTGATCTGGGTCAGGGAAGATGCGCCGTGCAGGACAAAACCCTCCGGTCCCTTCACCTCCAGCGAGATCTCCATCTTCCTGATGTCGTCGAGCGTGAACTTCGCGTCGAAGAACCGTACGAACGGGCCAATGGCGCAGGACGCGTTGTTGTCCTTGGCCTTGGACAAGAGCAGCGCCGAGCGTCCCTCGAAGTCACGCAAATTGACGTCATTGCCAAGCGTGGCGCCGACGATGCGGCCGTCGTGTGCTACCACCAGCACCACCTCCGGCTCCGGATTATTCCAGGTCGATTTCGGATGCAGGCCCGCATCCACGCATGTGCCGACCGCCGACAGGATGGGCGCCTTGGTAAACACCTCGGCGTCCGGCCCGATGCCGACTTCGAGATACTGGCTCCAGGCATTCTGGGAAACCAGCACGTCCTTTACGTGCTGCGCTTCCGCCGACCCCGGCTTCAACCGCGACAGGTCGGTGCCGACGATCCGCGTCACCTCGGCCCGGATCGCCTCCGCCGAATCCGGATTGCCCCGCGCCCGCTCCTCGATCACCCGCTCCAGCATCGACACCGCGAAGGTAACGCCGGCAGCCTTGATCACCTGCAGGTCGATCGGGGCAAGCAGCCATGGCCGGGTTGGATCGCGGGTGTCAGGTGGCGTGTTGTTCAAGAGATCCTGCAGCGTGCCTACCCGCGCGCCGGGCGCGGCGCGCAGCGCCTGGGCCGGATCGGCGACGGCGGCAAGCTGGCTGCTGGTGGGGAAATCGTCGGTGATGTCGAACACGCCGTCCTGGCGGATCGCGACCACCGACGGGCCGGCAAGATCGGGACGCCAGATCCGCCCCATCAGCGCGGCGTCGGCGAAATCGTCGGGCAGAATGAATGCAGCGTCCGTGACGATCGGCATTGTGGGAATCCTCGCAGGGTACCGTCTGTGTGGTCAGGGGCAGCATCGTCCATAGAAGGGAACCGCTCTTGGGGTCAACACCTTCGGAGATGTTCGCCTTCAGCATTGCGGCTGCCACGGCAAAGCTCATCGCGGCGCAGCATGCAAAATCAGACGATCGGTCAAGTGCAGCCGATTGAGCACGCGCCGCAACTTGCCATGGACGGCATGGCGATTGAGCAAGGAATTCTCGGGAGTGATGTCTAAGAATTGTACGCAGGACGTCGCGCCAGAGAGCCGTCTGCCGGGGATGGCTGCACGACCTTGTTGGCCGGACAGGCTTTCACCCGCCGGCATCAACGAACGAGTTGCACGCCCATACGCGGCGCCCGGCTCCGCTGATGGCGGTGGCCATCAGCGCGAGCTCGGAATCGAGGATCAGGCCGGCGCCAGCCTCAAGCTGCCTGGTTCAGGCCGCCCTAGCCTTGGCCTTTGCCACATGGCTCGAGATCGCATCCATCAATGGCGGCGACAGGCAATCATAGGGTTCGAGGCCGAGCTCCTTTAGCCGTGCCCTAATTCCATCCATCTCGCCCGGCTGGACGCCGGACTCCAGCACGGAGGACACGAACGCGGCAAACCCCGGAGCCGCCCATCCACCTTCCTGGAACAACTCGGGATGGATGAAGTCGAGGCCGTAGAATGGATGCCCGGTGTTCTCGATCCGGCCGTACATATGCGTACCGCAGGCCTTGCAGGCATAGCGCTGGATGGTCGCCGACGTGTCGACGATCTGCAGCTTGTCGCCGTTCTCGAGTACTTTCACATTGTCGCGCGGGACGACCGCGACGACGGAGAAGGTCGCGCCTTCCGGCTTCCAGCATTTGGTGCAGCCGCAGGCGTGATTGTGGGCCACATCGCCCTTGATGGCGACCTTCACCGGCCTGTCCGCGCATTTGCAGACCAAGGTCCCGCCGGCGAAATTGCCCGTCCCCTTCTTTACGCCGCTGTCAATCGATGGGTGGATATGAACAGTCATGGGCCTATCCTCCTTGTGTTTGAAGTTATCCAATCAGAACACGACAACCGAGCGGATCGACTTGCCCTGGTGCATGAGATCGAATCCATGGTTGATCTCATCCAGCTTGAGGACGTGTGTGATCATCGGATCGATTTCGATCTTTCCGTTCATGTACCAGTCGACGATTTTCGGCACGTCCGTGCGGCCGCGCGCGCCGCCAAACGCCGTTCCCTTCCAGACGCGGCCGGTCACGAGCTGGAACGGCCGGGTGGCGATTTCCTTGCCGGACTCCGCGACCCCGATAACGACCGAGACGCCCCAGCCGCGGTGGCAGGCTTCGAGAGCCTGCCGCATGACGTTGGTGTTTCCGGTGCAGTCGAAGGTGTAGTCGGCACCGCCATCGGTGAGCCCGACCAGATGCTGGACGATGTCGCTCACCTTCGTCGGGTTGACGAAATGGGTCATGCCGAAGCGGCGGCCCCAGTCTTCCTTGGAATCGTTGATGTCAACGCCGACAATCTTGTCGGCGCCCACCATCTTCGCGCCCTGGATGACGTTGAGCCCGATGCCGCCGAGCCCGAAGACGACGACGTTGGCGCCCGGTGTCACCTTGGCGGTATTGACCACGGCGCCAACGCCCGTCGTCACCCCACAACCGATGTAGCAACTCTTGTCGAAGGGCGCGTCTTCGCGGATCTTTGCCACCGCGATCTCCGGCAGCACGGTAAAATTCGAAAACGTCGAGCAGCCCATATAATGGTAAATCGGCTTGCCCTGATAGCTGAAGCGCGAGGTACCATCCGGCATCACCCCCTTGCCCTGGGTGGCACGAATGGCGGTGCAAAGATTGGTCTTGCCGCTCAGGCAGCTTTTGCACTGGCGGCATTCAGGCGTGTAGAGCGGAATCACATGATCGCCGGCCTTGACCGACGTCACGCCCGGCCCAACCTCCCGGACGATGCCTGCGCCTTCATGACCGAGAATCGAAGGAAAGATTCCTTCGCTGTCGAATCCATCAAGCGTGTAAGCGTCGGTGTGACAGATTCCGGTCGCCTTTATCTCGACGAGGACTTCACCGGCCTTCGGGCCTTCCAGATCGACCTCAACGATTTCAAGAGGCTTTTTGGCCTCGAATGCGACAGCAGCGCGGGTCTTCATCTTAAACTCCACATTTTCTTTCAAGTCGCTGCACGGACCTGCCGGAACGCGCGCCTCGCATGTTCGGCATGATCATTTGGCTCCCATGCAGGACTTTTCTGTCTCGGTATACGCTTCGGGTTTGTCTTCCTTCTTCGCAGGTCGGACGCGCCCGACGGCGTCATGGGCGCGGGCACGCAGATACACATAAAGATCGTCCATGTAGCAGGCGACATTCGGATTGTCGCCGAGGGCTGGCATGACGGAGTTACCGCTCTGGCGGCCGCTCGCGACGACTGAGACGAAGTCGCCATAGCTCATCGTCTTCAGCGAATCCTGCAACGCTGGCGCATAGGTCGATCCCATCCCGTCAGGGCCATGGCAGACGTGGCATTCGGAATGATAGCGACGGTATCCGGAGTAGGTGTACCAATCGACCGTGCCATCTGCCCCGACTTTGTAGGTCGGGTTTCCTTCCTTGTCGAAATACTTACCGTCCTCGGTCTTGACCGCGGCAGCATCATCCGCAGCGAAAGCAATCGTTCCCGGCGCCACCAGCGTGAGAGTGGCCGCAATCAACCAGATTTTACGCAAGAGCTCATCCTCGATATCAGATGCAGGCCACAACCGGCGCGTGGAGCGAGCCACGCGCCGGACGAGGTGGTCCTGCTTTACTGCGGCAGCGCGAACACGGTGAGCGTGCCGCCAAGTGCGGTATAGTTGCTCAACGCGGCGTAGCCACCGACGGCACCGAGGCCCGCAGTCGGATCGGTCAGACCTGCGGCAAGGCCGATACCCGCCCAGCCACCGACGCCGGACAGCACTGCAACATACTGCCTACCGCCCTGCTCATAGGTGTTGACGTTACCGATGATACCGGACGGGGTCTTGAACTTGTAGAGCTCCTTGCCCGTCTTGGCATCGACCGCCTTGAGGTAACCTTCGAGCGTTCCGTAGAACACCACGCCGCCGGCCGTCGCGAGCGCACCTGACCACACCGAGAACGGCTCCTTGTTCGACCAGACGATCTTGCCGGTCTTGTTGTCCCAGGCGATAAAGTTGCCCATATGGGTTTCGCCTTGAGGCGGATACATCGAGAGCGTCGCGCCGACATAGGGCTGGCCCGCGGTGTAGCTCACCTTGAACGGCTCATAGTCCATGCAGACGTGGTTGGTAGGCACGTAGAACAGTTGCGTATCCGGCGAATAGGCTGCCGGCTGCTGGTCCTTGGTGCCGAGCGCGGCCGGGCAGATGCCCTTGGTGTTCTTGTCTTCACCGCCCTTTTCGGTCGAATACTGATCGACAACCTTGGGACGCCCGTAGGTCGGCGAACTCTTGTTCATGTCGACGCCGGTGGTCCAGTTCACCTTCGGATCGTACTTCTCGGCGACCAAGAGCTCGCCGGTTGCACGGTCCATCGTGTAAGCCAAACCGTTGCGGTCGAAATGGGTCAACAGCTTGCGCTCCTGGCCGTTGACGTTCTGGTCGCTCAGGATCATTTCGTTGACGCCGTCGTAGTCCCACTCATCATGGGGCGTCATCTGGTAGACCCAGTTGGCCATGCCGGTATCCGGATTGCGCGCGAAGACGGTCATCGACCACTTGTTGTCGCCCGGACGCTGTTTCGGGTTCCAGGTTGAGGGGTTGCCCGACCCGTAATAGACCATGTTCAGGCTCGGATCATAGGACAACCAGCCCCATGTGCAGCCGCCGCCGATCTTCCACTGATCGCCTTGCCAGGTCTTGATGCTCGAATCCTTGCCGACCGGCTTGCCGAGTTCGGTCGTCTTCACAGGGTCGACCATGATCTGATCGTCTGGCCCTTCGGAGAAGGCGCGCCATACCTGCTTGCCGCTCTTGAGATCGTAAGCCGTGACGTGACACTGCACACCGAACTCGCCGCCGGAAATGCCGATCAGAACCTTGTCCTTGACGACGAGCGGCGAGGAGGTGCCCGTGGCGCCCTTGCCCGGGTCTCCGTTCTTGACGCTCCACTGCACCTGCCCGGTCTTGGCATCGAGCGCGACCAGGGTGGTGTCGGCCTGATGCAGGAAGATCTTGCCGTCGCCATAGGCCACGCCGCGATTGACCGTATCGCAGCACATCACCGGAATGACGTTCGGATCCTGCTTCGGCTCGTACTTCCAGACGATCTTGTTATCCTGCGAAAGGTCAAGAGCATAGACCTTGTTCGGGAACGGCGTATGGACGTACATCATGTTGCCGATGACGAGCGGTCCGCCTTCATGGCCGCGCAGCACGCCGGTGGAGAACGTCCAGGCGACCTGAAGCTTGCCGACGTTGGATGCGTTGATCTGGTTAAGCTTCGAGTAGCGCGTATTGGCGTAGTCGCCGGCCGGCTGCACCCAGTCCTTTGGGTTCTGCGACATCTTGATCAGTTCTTCGTTGGCGTATGCGACGCCGACAACGAATGTCGCCATAGCGCCAAGACAGGCTGCGGATAGCACCTTGCGCATAGTGGTTTCCTCCAAGATACGAGTTTTGGGTTTCCGCCGAAACGGCCCATTCTTCCATTATTGGTCCTTATTCCTATCCCGTTCGGAAATAGGAAACTTGCCCAAGAGCGAAGCGCGTTTGCTCAATAGCGAAACTTAATTGATTTTTTTAGTTTCGGATCGGCGCGACGTTCTGGCTCTTCCGGGATGCTGCGAAGCATCATTCCGTGGGCGTGTTCCCACGACCTTCCAGGCACCGCTCTCGGTCGAGGTTTCCCTTGACGCCGCCGAAACTAAGTTGGAGGATTGTCAAAGGGATATTGGGAAGAATCTGCGCAACTTCCCTGACGACTGCCTAAATTGGGGCCAAATGTCACGACCATCTGACCGACGCCGAGGCGGAGGTCGCGGCCTGTTCTCAAATCGGTGGCTGGGCAATGTCTGATACAGTTCGTTCACTCAGCACCTCTGGATTGGCGCCGAAGAAGCAGCTCCAAACTTGGTCAGATGCACTGACAGATCTTTGCGGCCAGTTTGACGTCGATCCGCTGGAAGGTTCGTCGCTCGAGGGCCGGATAAATTACACAACCGTTTCGCAGCTAAAACTGTGTCAGATCGAGGCAAGCCAGCATCGCATCGCGCATACGGTCTCAGGCACAAAACTGAGCGAACACCCCTACGTCAAGATACTGTTCCAGACCTACGGCATCTCTCATTTCGAACAGGCTGGCCGTCGCATCGACATCATGCCCGGCGACTGTCTCGCCTATGACGTCTCCTGCCCGCACACGATCGTCAGCCCCTCGTTGACCCGGCACGAGGTCGTGATCGTCCCAAAGGCACTGCTTCACGAACGCGGCTTCCGCACGTCGAAGATGCTGCCGTGCAAGCTCTCCGCGCGTAACGGCACCGGCCGCATCGCCTACGACTTCGTGCACACCGCGTTTGACGAAGCGAACAGACTGTCGCCTTACAACGCCATCGGCGTTGCCGATTCGCTGATCGATCTGCTGCTGTTGCCGCTGCGCGAGGCAGACACGATGTTCGATCGCGTCGGGCCCGAGGCGATGTATATTCGGGCGCAAGCCTTCATCCGCGAACATTTGCGCGACCCCGAACTTTGCATCGACCAGATCTCCGCGGCATTGGGCTGCACCAAGCGCTACCTGCACATGCTGTTCAGCGACAAGGGCATGACCGTCAGCGACTACATCTGGCGGGCGCGACTGCTGCACTGCCGCCAGGAGCTGGAGACCCAGCACGGAAAGACGATCACGGATGTCGCATTTTCGTGGGGCTTCTCGAGCTCGTCGCACTTCAGCCGTGTATTCCGGAAGCATTTTGGCTTCGTTCCCTCCGCCATCCACAAGGCGCATTGTGCCGATCCGGCGCCGGATGTTTCCTGACGAGAACATCCCGGTGGCGCGGCAAGCTGAACACTCTGCCGCGCATCATCGCTGAGCCGCGTTTACGTCTCTCGTTCTCTAGAAAGTTGCCTTCAGGCCCGCGTAAAAGGCGCGCGGCCGCGCCGGGCTGACCGAGCGGGCGTCGGTAAAGTCCGCACCACCATTGGCGAAGTTGGGGATGTCATCTCTTTCGAAGAACGTCCCGTAAACCGCATAGCGGTGGTCCAAGATGTTGTCGATGCGGCCATAGAGCTGGAACGTCTTGTTGATCTGATACGAGGCGTGCAGGTTGAAAACCGAATACCCTGGCAGCCGCGCTGCCTGATTGGATTCATCGCCGACAAAATACTGGCTGCCGACGAACAATGCATCGCCACCGACCTTGAAGGCGTCTGTGACCGAATAGTCGATGCCAACCTTGACCCGGTTGCGGGGTATCGCCGGAATGCGATTGCCCGGCAGAACCTGAATATTCCCGTCGGCATCGGCGAACGGGCTGTTGGAGGTGAGCGTCAGGGGGTCGAGGAAGCGCGCATCCACGAGGGCATAGCTGGCATAAAGTTGCAGCGTCTTCGACGTCAGATTGACCTGAGCCTCGATACCCTGGCGGCGCGTCCGGCCTACGTTCTGGAAATAGCCAAATCCCTGCAACTCCGGGCTCGGGATCGCCAGGATGTCATCGGCATTGGTCGCGCGGAACGCGCCGACTTTCCATCCGAGCGTTCCGATATTCAGCTCCTTGGTGCCGCGGAAGCCCGCCTCGACGGTGCGGGAAACGACCTGTTGCAGCGGCGGGTCGGCGATCAGGAATGCCGCGGCGATACAGGGGCGCGCAGGGTCGGAGCATGAGAGTTCCAGCGGGGTCGGTGCGCGATTGGCTTCGGAATAGCCGGCATAGGCGGTCAGTTCAGGTGTAATCTTATAGGTGCCGCCGATCATCGGATTGAAGCGGCTGAATGTGTGATTGCCGTTGAGATCAGTGCCAATCAGATCCTGAAGGACGATGTTTGCATAGTTGAAGCGGCCGCCGCCCGAAATCGAGAACGCGTCGGTCACGTCGAACGTGTCGAGCGCATAGATGCCGGTGTAGCGGTTGGTGGCGCGAAGCGAGACTGGGCCGATAGATACGGGCTCGCCTGACCGGCCGAGGAATATGCCGCTGCCGCTGACGACGTAATTTGGACCGATCGTGCCCAGTTCCGCGCTGGCGCCGAAGCGCGTGACGCCCGAGTCGAAACTGGCGCCAACCATGAACTGGTTGTTGTGTCCGAACAACTGGTCGGTATTGGTTGCCTGCAAGGTCGCCCCGGTCGTCGTCGAACGGGTCGTTGTCCGGTCGATCTGGCCCAGCACCGCAGTGTCGGGGAAGGGATTTGCAAGCTGGACTCCGTTGAGCCCGTTCGCCGGTGCTCCCGGCGTGGTGTCGTCTTCGTTGAAGCAAAGCAGCGTTGAATCGGCGTCACACGGCCCCGTCTCGGTCGGGTTTCCGTCCACCGTCTTCTGCCGGAACGCCCGGACGCGCGCCGAGCCTTCGATGGTCCAGGTCGGCGTCGCCTCGACCTTTCCGGTCAGGTTGGCGTAAGCAACGCGGTTGTCCGTGGTCTGCGGCGTTGTATAGGTCGCGCCCCAATACCTCTGCAGGAGTTCGACCGGCACCGCCGCCGCCGCGCCGAAATTGTTTTTGGCAAGGCCCACGTTGAGGTGAAATTCACTGCTATCGGTCCGGTAACCGACATCACCGTAAAAGCGGCGAATCGCCGACTCCGAGAAATTGCGATAGCCGTTGTCACGCACGCCTTCGAGCGCGCCATAGACGGAAAAATTGTCAATCTGCTTGCCATGCTGCGCCGAACTCTGGATGCGTCCGAACGAGCCGCCCATCGTGTTGATTTCGGTACCCTTATAGTTGAAGCCGTCCTTCATCTGCACGTTGACGGCGCCGCCGAGTGCATTGAGACCGAATGCAGGATTGTTGGTTACGACGGTGACCGATCTGATTGCGGCTGTCGGGATCAAGTCCCAATTGACAGTGTCGCCGAACGCTTCGTTGATGCGCATCCCGTTCTGGTAAACCGCCAGTCCCTGAGGCGTACCGGAGACCGGAGATGCAACGAAACCTCGAAATTGTACGTCGGGCATAAACGGATTTCCGGTCGTATCGCTGAGGACGATACCCGGCACCTGTTGCTGCAGTGCGTCCGCGATGTTCGGCGAGCCGGTGCGCGCGATCTGCCCGGCACCGACGGCGTTGACCGCTGCCGGCACCTTGTCGACATCCATTCCCGAGCCGACCGTCGGAGTGGGCGCGGTCGGATAGACAAAAACCCTGCGCACATTTCGGGTGGCTCGAGGTGCCGCGCCGCCGCGGGGTGGTCTGGCTGCCGGTCGTGCCGATGCCGTCGGGGGAGCAACCACCTCGATGGCGGGCAACACCTCGCTATCGCCCGGCGCGGTCTGGGCCTCGGCACGGTCGATCCCAGGAACCAGGCACAGTGAGATCGTCCCAACCACCAGTACGCGTACGCCCATAAGCCCCCACCCCACTACATGCCGGCTCATTCGCGACTGCCGGTTCGACGCGGGCGATACTAGTGAGAAGACAACGACACACGCTAGCCGCAAAAGGTCGGGTTTCCTAAATGTCCTCCTTCCCGAAGAGATCGGGAAAAATTCCCGCTTCGCCCTCCATCAATGGCGCGATCCGTGGGGAACGACCGCCTCCACCGTGACGCCCCCGTTGCCGGAGACGACATTCAGCGTACCGCCCAGCGCCAATATTCGCTCGCGCATGCCGATCAGGCCGAATCCGAACTTGTGATCCGGTGCCAAACCGCGACCGTTGTCGCTGACCCGCACCAGGGCGCAGCCGCGGCTTCCATTCATTCCTGCAGCCTGTTCGACCGTGACGCTGACGGCGGTCGCGTCGGCGTGGCGGAAGGCGTTCGTCAGGGCTTCCTGCACGATGCGGTAAACCGTCAAGTCCGTCACTTCTCCGGTCTCGTCCGGCGCACTCGCGATGTTGGCGTCGATGGTTACATCGGGACGGGACTCGCGCCACAAACGCAAGAGCACGCCGAGCGCCTCGCGCAATCCAAGTTCCGCCAGTCCGACGGGCCGCAGCTTCTCCAGTATCCTGCGGTTGAACTGCTGGAGCGCATTGATCTGCTCCATGATGGCGGTGCCATGCTTGCGCAATGGATCTGCCGCGGGCGCACCGTCTTCCGAAAGCCGCATCAGCGCGCCGACGTGAGCGCGCAGCGTAAAGAGATACGGCCCAAACTCGTCATGCAATTCGCGCGCAATCTCCTTGCGCTCCAGATCCTGCAGCGAGACCGTGCGCTCGGCGAGCCGGCGCTTATCCTCGACCGCCTCGCCGAGCGTGCCCGCGAGGTGGTTCAGCTTGGCACAGATCGCCGCCAGTTCAGGCGCGCCGCCGGGCTCGACGCGTGAACTATATTGCCCGGCCTCGATGTTCGCCATGGTCTGCGAAAGCGCCTGCAGCGGCGCCAGTGCGCGGCCAACCACCGTCATCGTCACCAGAAAGAGCGCGATGGCGAGCGCGGAACTGACCGCAAGCTGGGTGATGATTCCGTCCCAGATCTCGGCCATTTCATCGTTCGGATGCGAGGTGATCACCAGCGACTGCGGCTTTCCATGGATGGTGATCGGTACGCTCACAGCGGTCGTTTCCGGATGAACGAGCGCGATGAACCACGCCGGCGGCGACCGTTCATGGTCACCGTTGCCGGAGCGTTCACTCACCGAGGCATCGCCCTGTCGCGTGATACTGACGTGCCGGAGCCGGCTGAGGTCGCGAACGATCTGGTCAAGCCGCGCATCCGGGTCGGGCGCCTCGTTCAGGCTGGGAATGATCGTCTCCACGAATTCGCGTGCCAGCCGAATGACGCTCTGATCTTCGGCTCGAACGCGGGGCGCCGCCTCTGCCACCAGCCGCGCGATATTGATCGCCAAGGCGAGCGTCAGACCAAGCGCCAGCAGCAAATTGATCCGGGCACGCAACGATAATTTCTGCCACATGAGGTTTGCCCCAATCGCGTCGCAATCCGTTCCTCCATCGAGAGGACCGTTGACAGTAGAAAAACCGACGATCAGATTGAAGCGTACAGCAATCTCGCGGGCGATGCATGGCCGGCCTCGCGCCGACACTGCTACAGCCTGACGCGATGCAGCAACGGAATCGAAGCGGCTATCGGGGATCGATGCAATGCGTGTTCTGATCGTCGACGATCATCCCATCGTTGCTTCGGGCTGCCGCACCGTATTTGCCGACGAACCGGAGGTCGTGCTGCTGGAGGCCGCCGATGCGGAGAGCGGCGAACGCGTGTTCGTCGCTGAGCGCCCCGACATCTGCGTAATCGACATCAACCTGCCGACCGTGTCGGGGTTCGAGCTGGCGCGGCGCATTCTCGCGCGCGCCGCTTCCGCTCGGATCATCATGTTCAGCATGAACGACGATCCGGTCTTCGCCGCGCGCGCCATCGAAATCGGCGCCAAGGGCTATGTCGCCAAGACGGGCGATCCGCAGGATCTGGTCGAGGCCATTCGTGAAGTCGGCAAGGGCGGGGTCTACCTGCCCTCCGCGATCGCGCGCAGCATCGCGTTCGCCGGCCCCATATTCGCCCGCAGCCCGCTTGCCAAACTCACCTCGCGGGAAATGGAGATCTTGCGCCTGCTCAGCGCCGGCAAGAGTCTTTCCGAAATCGCGTGGCTGGTTCATTCCTCGTACAAAACAGTCGCCAATACGTCGTCGATCATGCGCCAAAAGCTCGGCGTACGAACTTCGGCCGAGCTGGTGCGGCTGGCAATCGAAAGCGGCGTGGCGTGAGAGAGCTGCCGCGCGGCGCAGGAGTCCAGAGATCATGACCATGCAGACCGTTTCACTCAACACGTCATACGGCGGAACGCAGGGCGTCTATCGACACGCCAGCCGCGAAACCCGGACCGACATGACTTTCTCGGTCTATGTCCCTCCGCATGCCGATGGCTCCAGGCTGCCGGTGGTCTGGTATCTCTCCGGCCTGACCTGTACCCACGCCAACGTGACGGAAAAGGGCGAATTCCGCAGCGCCTGCGCCGCACTTGGATTGATCTTCGTTGCGCCCGACACCAGCCCGCGCGGCGAAGGCGTGCCCGGCGATCCTGCCAATGCCTATGATTTCGGGCTTGGCGCCGGCTTCTATGTCGATGCGACGCGGGAGCCGTTCGCCCGCAATTACCGCATGTGGAGCTATGTCACGGAAGAGCTGCCGAAGCTGGTCGCCGAAAATTTTCCCGTCGACCCCAATCGACAATCCATTCTTGGTCATTCCATGGGCGGTCACGGCGCGCTGACGGTCGCGCTGCGCCATCCCGACCGCTATCGTGCGGCCAGCGCGTTTTCGCCGATCGTCGCGCCCTCGCAGGTGCCATGGGGCATCAAGGCGCTCGGCGGCTATCTCGGCGACAACAAGCAAGCATGGCGCAAGCACGATGCGGTTGCGCTGATCGAGGACGGCGCCAGATTGTCCGATCTGCTGGTCGACTACGGCGATGCCGATCAGTTTCTGACGGAACAGCTCCGCCCGGAACTGCTGCAAGGCGCGTGCGAGAAGGCCAAGATCCCCCTCACCCTGCGCCGGCAGCCCGGCTACGACCACAGTTACTATTTCATCTCCACATTCATGGCCGATCATCTGCGCTGGCACGCCGAGCGCCTGAAGGGCTGAAGCGGCGTGATGCCGCCCCAACGGAGAATTGGGTTGCAAGCCAAGCCAATTTGGTCATGGTTCAAGCCAAAGGTCCTCGTGCGGCGAAGTCGAGAAGACCTGTCAGGGAGGAGCCATGATCCGATGGTTGGTTGCTGCGATCGGCTTGAGCATCGCGGCTACCCCCGTGCTCGCGGCGGACCCCATCGAGATCGGCGTCGGCTATCTCGGCCGCGCCGGCGTCAAGCCGAAATTGTCGCTGGTCGAACTGCCGGCCGAGAACGACGGCCTTGCCGGCGCGCGCCTTGCCATCGAGGACAACAACACCACGGGAAAATTCCTCAATCAGCATTTCACGCTGGAGGAAGTCCGGCTCAAGGACAATGAGGACGTCGCGAAGGCAGCAGCAGCGCTTGCCGAACGCACCGGCTTCATCATTGCCGACCTTCCGGCGGGCGATTTATTGAAGGCGGCCGACGCGCTTCGCGATCGCGGAACGCTGCTATTAAATGCCGGCGCGATCGACGACCGGTTGCGCGAGCAGGATTGCCGCAGCAACGTGATCCATGTCGCGCCGACGCGCTCGATGCTGGCCGATGCCCTCGCCCAATATCTGGTGTGGAAGCAATGGAAGCGCTGGCTGTTCGTTGTCGGTTCGCATGATCAGGACAGATTGTACGCCGACGCATTGCGCCGCGCAGCGACGCGCTTTGGCGCCAAGATCGTTCAGGAACGCACTTTCGAGGATACCGGCGGCGCCCGCCGTACCGACAGCGGGGTCACCTTGATCCAGCGACAAATGCCGGTATTCACCCAGCAGGCGCCCGCCTACGACGTCCTCGTCGCTGCTGACGAAAGCGAGGTATTCGCGTCCTACCTGCCCTACCGCACCTGGGACCCGCGGCCGGTCGCAGGCTCAGCCGGGCTGGTTCCAACCAGTTGGCACGCCGCGCAGGATCAATGGGGCGCGATCCAGATCCAGAACCGGTTTGCAAAATTGAATTCGCGACACATGACCGCACTGGACATGCAGGCATGGACGGCAGCGCGTATGATCGGCGAAGCAGCGTCGCGCACCAAGTCTGGCGATTCAAAGGCGGTATCGGATTTCCTTAAGGGACCCGACTTTTCCATTGCAGCGTTCAAGGGCCGGCGGCTGACGCTGCGGGACTGGAATTGGCAGCTTCGTCAGCCGATCCTGCTGGTCGATGGACGTATGGTGGTCTCGGTTTCGCCGCAGGAGGGATTCCTGCACCAGGTGTCGGAGCTTGACACGCTTGGCGCCGATCGGCCGGAAACCAAATGCAAGCTGCGTTGAACGAGGAGAAATTGCGTATGTGGCAGTGGTGCCTGATTTTCGGAATGACTGCCTGGCTTGCGCTGGCGACCCCCGCCTCGGCCTTCATCGCCTATGTCTCCAACGAGAAAAGCAATACCGTATCTGTGATCGATACGAACAGTTGGACCGTCACCAAGACGATCAAGGTCGGCCAGCGGCCGCGCGGCATCGAGTTCACCAGGGATGGCAAGTTTGTGTTCGTGGCTGTCGGCGACGACGACAGCATTCAGGTCATCGACGTTGCCAAGCAAGAGGTCGTCGACACCCTGCCCTCCGGCCCGGATCCCGAACTGTTCGCCCTCGATGCCGACGGCAAGATGCTCTACGTCGCCAACGAAAACGACAACACGGTGACCATCATCGATGTCGAGAAGCGTACGCGTCTCGGCGAAATTCAGGTCGGCGTTGAGCCGGAGGGCATGGCGATCAGCCCGGATGGCGCAATCCTGATCAATACGTCCGAGACGACCAACATGGCGCATTTCATCGATACCAAGACGCACCAAATCGTCGCCAACGTGCTGGTCGATGCGCGCCCGCGCTTCGCCGAGTTCAAGCGTGACAATTCCGAAGTGTGGGTATCCTCGGAGATCGGCGGCACCGTTTCGGTGATCGATCCGGTCAAGCGGGAGGTGACGAAGAAGATTGCATTCGACATTCCCGGCTTGCGGAGCGAGGCCATCCAGCCGGTCGGCATCGGCATGACCAAAGACGGCAAGACCGCTTTCGTCGCGCTCGGCCCTGCCAATCGCGTCGCGGTCGTCGATGCCACCAGCCACAAGGTCACCAAATATCTGCTGGTGGGGCAACGGGTGTGGCATATGGCATTCACCCCGGACGAGAAATATCTGATGGTCACCAATGGCGTTTCGAACGACGTCTCGGTGATCGACGTCGCCGCGCAAAAGGTCATCAAGACGGTCCAGGTCGGCGAACTGCCCTGGGGTGTCACGATTGCACAACCATGACGGCCACTGACGCATTTTCCGCCGGTCAGAACACGCAGGACATCCCTTCCCGGCCCGCAGCCGCGGAGATGCCTGCATTGTCGATCGACGGCGTCAGCCATTCCTATGGCGCCCGGCATGCGCTGATCGACATCGGCTTCACCGTCGCACCGGCAAGTTTCACGGCGTTGCTTGGCCTGAACGGCGCCGGCAAGAGCACCCTGTTCTCGCTGATCACGCGGCTGTTCGGAATCCAGCGCGGACATATCGGAATTTTCGGCCATGACGTCGCGCATGCGCCCGGCGAAGCATTACGGTTGCTCGGCGTGGTGTTTCAGCCTCGCACGCTCGATCTCGATCTTTCGGTGACGCAGAACCTGCTTTATCACGCCGCCTTGCATGGCATCGCCAGGCGCGATGCCCGCGTACGCAGCCGCGAGGTGCTGGCACGCATCGGCCTCGACGACCGCGCCGGCAGCAAGGTGCGCGACCTCTCCGGCGGCCAGATGCGACGATTGGAAATCGCGCGGGCGCTGCTGCATCGCCCGCGCCTGCTCCTGCTCGACGAGGCAACCGTCGGCCTCGACGTCAAGGCGCGCGCCGACATCCTCAACCACGTCCGCCAACTCGTTACCGAACAGGGAATCAGCGTGTTGTGGGCGACGCATCTGTTCGACGAGATCGGCTCGAATGATGACCTCGTCATCCTGCATCAGGGCCGGGTACTGGCCCAAGGCAAGGTGGCGCAGGTTATCGCCGACGCCGGCGGCAGCGACATCAACACGGCGTTCATGCGGCTGACCGGCTCCACCGCACAGGGCGGGAGCCCATCATCGTGATATCCGCGACAACCATAAGGCCAATCAGGAGCGGCTTCTCGCTCACCCAGTATCTCACCTGCCTGAACGGCATTGTGTGGCGCGAGGCGCTTCGCTTCCTGCATCAGCGTGAACGCTTCGTCTCGGCGCTGGTGCGGCCGTTGGTGTGGCTGTTCATCTTCGCCGCCGGCTTCCGTCAGGTGCTCGGCCTTTCCATCATCCCACCGTACGAGACCTACATTCTGTATGAGGTCTACATCGCGCCCGGCCTGATGGCGATGATCCAGCTCTTCAATGGCATGCAGTCCTCGCTTTCCATGGTCTATGACCGCGAGATGGGCAATATGCGGACTTTGCTGGTGAGCCCGCTGCCGCGATGGTTTCTCTTGTCCTGCAAGCTTCTGGCGGGAACCGCGGTCTCGCTACTTCAGGTGTATGCCTTCCTGTTGATCGCCTGGTTCTGGGATATCGCACCGCCGCCGGCCGGCTATCTGACGGTGCTGCCGGCGCTGGTCCTGTCGGGCCTGATGCTCGGCGCGTTGGGCATGCTGATCTCTTCCGGCATCAAGCAGCTTGAGAATTTTGCGGGCGTGATGAACTTTGTCATCTTTCCGATGTTCTTCGCTTCCTCAGCGCTCTATCCGCTGTGGCGTATCCTGGAGAGCAGCCCGATGCTTTACTATGTCTGCCTGTTCAATCCATTCACGCACGCCGTGGAGCTGATACGTTTCGCGCTGTACGGACAAATGAACTGGATCGCGCTCGCGGTGGTGGGAGGCTGTACGATCGCCTTCATGGTCGGCGCAATCTTGGCATACGATCCATCGCGCGGCCTGATCCGCCGCGGACCGGCTGGAGGCGAGGCATGAAATATCGGATCGCGATCGCAGCATGGCTTGCCATTACAGCGACGGCCACGCCCGGCCATGCCGCCGATCCCCGCTATCCGGACTGGCCGTGCACCCAGGCCAAGGTGCCCGAGATTTCCCTTGCCGCCGTGTGGGCAGGCCCGCCGCTCGACGACGTCTCCGGCAAGTGGAAGGACGATGCCAAAGTCAGCGCGCTGGTCGCGAAGCTGGCGGCAAGGCGGACCCCGCTCGAGGAAGCACAAAAGGCGATTACGGAGTATCTGAGCGGTGCCGCCGACAAGACCGCAAGCGGAAAACTGCTATTTGCCGGACTGTTCGAATCCCTCAATGCCCAGCGCTCCCAGGTTATGAACGGGCTGGAGCGCGTCACCCGCAAGCAGCGCGAGGCGGCGGACAAGATCCGCGCCGACACGCTTGCCTTGCAGGCGCTGCAGAGTGAAACGCCGCCCGACCAGGCGAAGATCGACGACCTCGGCAATCAGCTTGTTTGGCAGACGCGCATCTTCGAAGACCGGCGGAATGTCATCAAATTCGTCTGCGAGGTGCCGACGGCGATCGACCAGCGTCTGTTTACTCTCGGACGAACGATTCAGCAGGAGATCGAATAGTCGTGCGTGATGCCGCTTCTCCGAATCGTCATCACGCCCTGGCTTATCGTTTGAGAGTGATCTCCGGGCAAACGCTTTGCGTTTGTCCCGAGCGAAAACCGGTATCCGCTTTTCCGGATCATGCTCTAACGCCGCGACGAAGTCTCCTCACCTGTCCGCGGCTCCGGTTGCGACTCGGCGAGGTCCAGGCCGGCGCGCTCCCAGCCATCGGTTCCTTCGGGGTACCACGCCACATTGGAATAGCCGTATGTCAGGATTCGCTTCGCCGCGTTCCAGGACATCCAGCAATCGGCCTGACAATAAACCACCACCAGCGCGTTACTGTTGCCCGCCGTCGCGCGAACGAGCCCGCGCCGCAGGTAGTCTTCCGTCGCCGCCGCCAGCTTGCCGTAACCGGTGTCCGGCAGCCACATGCTGCCGGGAATGTTGAGCCGCGGCTGGTCGCGCCAGACCGTGCCGTGAGGAAGATTCTGCGGCTTCGGCGCGCGAGGCATTACGTCGATGAATAAGCCCGCCTTGGCTCGCCAGATCGACGCAGCCTCCGCGGTCGTCACAACACGCACGCCCGCAAGGGTCGCAGGAACCGGCGCACGGTAATCTTCCATGCGGTACCCGTCGGGCTCAGGAGGCCTTTCCTGCGCTGATGCCGGGACAATGAATGTGAATGCCGCAAGGACCAGGCCTGCGAGCGTTTCCTTCATGGCGCTTTCGTTGCGGTCTCTGCGCCGATCGGCCGGTCGTTGTCGTCCAGCAAGGGAACGCCGTAGTCCAGCAATATCTTGTTGATGGCGGGCTGGTTCTCCTGAATCAGGCGGTTGAGCTGCCGCTTCCAGTTCTGGTCGGCCGCCCGCACCCCCAAGCCGATACGAAACGCCAGTCGCGGGCCTGCCTTTTCCTTGACCAGAGGCGTGATGTGAAGCGGCGGGTTCGCCTTCTTCGCATAGAAGCCCGCCATCGGTCCCCAGAGAATGCCGGCGTCGATCTTGCCGGACATCAGGTCGGCGATCATGGCCTCCGCTGATGAGTCCAAACGGGTATCGACCATCAATTGATATGGTTTGGCGTTCGCCATCAGGCCGTTGACCGCCATGTTCGTGGCAGGCGGTGTGCCGGCCACAATGCCGATATTCTTGCTCTTCAGGCGCTCGTCTTCCAGCGTCGTCACTTCCTCGAGGCCGCTGCCTTTCTTAGCGACCAGCGCGTAGGCGGTGCGGTAATAGGGATTGGTGCCTTGAACCAGATCGTCGCCCTGCGGGAAGCCCATGATGACGTCGCAACGATGGGCGCCAAGCGTCATCCGGACGAAGCCTGTCGCCTGCGGGAAGTACATGTAGTCCAGCTTCTTCTGCAGCTTCTCGGCGAACAGTTCGGCGAGCTTGTTCTCGAATCCCTCGCCCTTGTCGTTGGAGAACGGCAAATTGTGCGGGTCGGCGCAGACGCGCAGCACCTTGGGATCGACGAGCTCGATCGACAAATCGCCGCCTTCTTTGATCTGCGCGCGAGCGACATCGCGCCCGACGAGTACGGCGAGTATCGCCAATGTTGCAATCGCCAGCCAGCGCTTGTGTCTGGCATATATCATCGAAAGCTGCTGCACTTCCGGCCCGCCATGGTTGCCAAATTCGGAGAGATATCGGCAACCTCGACGAACGGAGTTCCGTTGAAGCCGCAGACAGGCAAAATGCTATGCTTGTCAATTGGAGCGTGCAACAGGAATAATCCCCGGAGCGAACTCGCCGCCTGTGCTGCGACGCAAACGTAGGCACGATGAAACATGGGATTGCCGATAGCGCTTCGTGGTGAGACGGAGGCCAAAGTATGGCTCATCCCGCATTGATCCTTGCCGCGCTGGCGATGCTCGCTACGGCAACGGCCGCGTTCGCGCAGCAACGGGAGTTGCCCGTCAACTCCGTCGCCGATGGCATATTCGTGCACATCGGCCAAACCGCGCAGATGACGCGTGAGAACGACGGTGCGATTGCGAATGTCAGTTTCATCGTTGGCGAGGACGCGGTCGCGGTGATCGATACGGGTGGCAGCCTTCGCGGGGGACGACAACTGATGGCAGCTATTCGTGCCCGGACCGACAAGCCGATCCGGTACGTCATCAATACGCACGGCCATCCCGATCACGTTTTCGGCAACGGCGCTTTCGTGCAGGATGGCACGACCTTCGTCGGCCACGCGAACCTGCCACGCGCGCTGGCCGCGCGCGGGCAATTCTATCTCGATGCATTTCGTCGTACCATGGGCGACCAGTTGATCGACGAGATTCGCATCGTGCCGCCAACGCTGCTCGTCGGTGGCACGCTCAATCTGGATCTCGGGCGACGACCCCTCGTCTTGCGGGCATGGCCTGCCGCGCATAGCGATTGCGATCTCACGGTACTCGATGAAAAAACCGGGACCCTGTTCTCGGGCGATCTGGTGTTTCTGGCCCATACGCCTGTGCTGGACGGCAGCCTCCGCGGCTGGCTGGCCGCAATCGGTGAACTCAGCGCGCTGCCCGCGCAGCGCGTGGTTCCCGGTCACGGTGCTGTGAGCGGATGGCCGGCCGCCCTCGCCGACCAGCGCCGCTATCTCGAAACGCTGGCCTCAGACGTACGCGGGCTCATCGCCCGTGGCGCACCGATAGCGACGGCGGCCGGCACGGCAGCGAGCTCCGAGCGATCCCGATGGGAATTGTTCGACGACTTCAACGCCCGCAACGCAACCGCAGCATTTTCGGAAATTGAATGGGAATGACGCGGGCATTGCCCTATATTGCGTTCGTTCATTGCGTTCGTTGCCTCCATCCGTTGCGAAGGTGGTGCATGCCCGGATATCTTTTTCGCCTGCTCGGTGTCGCTGGCTTGCTGCTGTTTGGCGCGCCGCTGACGCTTGCCGCAACGCCAGACCCCTGGCCCGGCCTGGTTCAGGACATCTTCAACAATCGTCCGATGAACGATGGCAGCGACGTGATCGCCATCGAAATGCCGTCCCGCGCCGAGGATGCTGCAGTTGTGCCGGTGACCTTGCGAACGAAGCTTTCGCCCGGCGACAGCCGCAAGGTGCTGAACATTACGCTCGTCATCGACCAGAATCCTGCGCCGATGGCCGCAAAATTCCAGCTCGGGCCGGACGCCAAAGTGTCTGAGATCTCCACCCGCGTCCGCGTCAACAATTACACCGATGTTCATGCGGTGGCCGAACTCAGCGACGGCAAGCTTTACATGACCAAGACTTATGTGAAGGCGTCCGGCGGCTGCTCGGCGCCCGCCGCCAAAAATGCCGACGAAGCCAAGAGCAGATTAGGCCAGATGCGCTACCGGCAGTTCGGAAAGGCCGGTGAAGGCCCCGCTAACGGCGCGCGCGAGGCCCAGATCATGATCGGGCATCCCAACAATTCCGGCCTGCAGATGGACCAGGTAACGCACCTGTATGTCCCCGCATTCTTCGTCAATGAACTGCGGCTATGGCAGGACGACAGCCTGGTGTTGACGATGGAAGGCGGCATTTCGATTTCGGAAGATCCCAATATCAGGTTCACCTACGTGTCGAATGGCGCGAAAAATTTCCGTGCCGAGGCCAAGGATACCGAGGGACACGTCTTCCAGCGCGAATGGAAGATCGACGATTCCGGGATTTGATCCGAACCGCGTGCAGCGCCTCAGAAACAGCGTACTTCCGCTTCGGCCTGGGCCCGCCTGAGTTCGTTGAGCGCATTTGCCGCCTGCTCGGATGTGCGGAATGGCCCGCCCATATCTCCCCGGACCTGCGACACGCTGAGCACGGTTTCCGCCGTGACATAGCGCTCATAGGGCACGAGCGAAGCGATAACATCGATCGAACAGGAGCATTGCTCGATCGCCCGCCGCGTCTCGCCATTTGCTTTCAAACAGCCGAACGCGTATTCGACGCGCGCCGACGTCGGATAATCGTTGATGTCCTGGGCGCGCGCGAGCGCTGCCATCGTCATCAGCGCCGTCAACACGGCGACAATACGTCGTACCGATCCGACAAGCGTCATCGTCTTCCTCCCACTGCTAATCGTGGAAGCTATGCTATGACTGTCCCGCTGAAAAGCAGACGTTCGAGGAAACGGCTCGAGGCGCCATGAAATTTTTTGTTCGCATGCTGCTTGCTACGATTGTTTCTGTCTCGCTCGGCACGTGCTGCAGCGCCGAGGCTTTGCGCGTTGCGGTGCAGAAGACCGGAACATTCGCCTGGGAACTCGCAGTGATCCGCGCGCACGGCCTCGACAAGCAGGCCAACCTTTCGGTCCAGGTTCTCGAACTGGCGAGCCCCGAGGCGGGTAAGATCGCGCTTCGCGCCGGGAATGCCGACATTGTGGTCACCGACTGGCTTTGGGTGTCGCGCGAACGCGGACTTGGCGCCAAACTGACATTCTATCCTTATTCGAGCGCGCTCGGCGCCGTGATGGTCCCTGCCGCCTCGCCGATCCAGACCTTGGCCGATCTCAAGGGCCGCAGGCTCGCCGTTGCAGGTGGCCCGATCGACAAGAGTTGGCTGCTGCTGCTGGCGTGGTTGAAGCAGAGCGGCATCGACCTGAAGTCGGAGGCGACGATCGCCTATGGCGCGCCGCCGCTGCTGGCTGCGAAGACGCTCAGCGGGGAAATGGATGCGACTTTGAACTACTGGAATTTCTGCGCCGGACTGGAAGCGAAGGGTTTCCGCCGCATCGCCGGCATTGAGGATCTGCTGCCGAAACTCGGCGCCAAGGGCCGCACCGCGATGATCGGCTACGTCTTCGACGAAAAATGGGCGAACGCAAACCAGGACAAAATTGCCCGCTTCATCGCCATGACCCGCGCGGCGAAGGAGATCCTGTCGACCTCGGATGCGGAGTGGGAGAAAATTGCGCCACTGACCGGCGCTCCCGACGACGCAACGCTGCGCGCCTATCGCGATCGCTATCGGGAGGGAATTCCACGTCGCCCGGTCGCCGACGAAGAAGCCGACGCGCGCATTCTCTACCGCGTGCTGGCCGACATCGGCGGCCGCGAACTTGTCGGGCCGGCGCCCGAACTCGATTCCGGGACATTCTATCACGCGATCCCGGGAGGCTAAGGTGCCGCGCCTGCTGTCATTCGCCGTGCTGCTCGCAACCTGGTGGATCGGCTCGCTGTTTGCCGGTGACGCGAAGCTGCCACCTCCACCCACCGTGCTCACGGTCATGATTGCGGAAGCCAGGTCAGGTGACTTATTCTTCCATCTCGGCTTGACGTTGGCGCGCGTTACGCTCGCCTTCACGCTGGCGATGTCGCTGGGCGCCGCAATTGGATACCTGATGGGCCGGGTACGGCTTGCCGATCGGCTGGGCGACCCCTGGCTGATCCTGCTGCTCAATCTGCCGGCGCTCGTGGTCATCGTGCTCGCCTACATCTGGGCTGGATTGACCGAAGTCGCCGCAATTGCGGCAATCGCCATCAACAAGCTCCCGACAGCCGTCGTTACGCTGCGCGAGGGCGCGCGTGCCCTCGAGGCGGCGCTTGACGAAATGGCGACCGTCTTTGCGTTGCCGCGCTGGAAGAAGTTCCGGCACGTCATTTTGCCGCAACTGTCGCCCTATATCGCAGCCGCCGCGCGATCAGGACTTTCCCTGGTATGGAAGATCGTCCTGGTTGCGGAGTTGCTCGGACGTCCGAACGGTGTTGGCTTCGAGATTGGCGTGGCGTTCCAGTTGTTCGACATTCCGCTATTGCTTGCCTATTCACTGAGCTTCGCGGCGGTCGTGCTCCTCATTGAAACCTTGTTGGTGCAGCCATTTGAGGCCCGGCTATCCCGGTGGCGTCCCCGTGCGGCTTGAGGTCGATATCGCCAGCAAGACGTTCAAAAGCGCGGCGGGCGAACAGCACGACGTGATCGCCGGCGTGGCCTTTACACTTGATGCAGGAGAAGTTGGTGTACTGGTCGGTCCATCCGGCTGCGGCAAGAGCACGATGCTGCGGATTCTCGCCGGCCTCGACCACGACTTTCAAGGCCGCGTCTCACGTCCCGCCGGCGCGCGCATCGGGTTCGTGTTCCAGGAGCCACGGCTGCTGCCCTGGCGCTCGGTCGAAGAAAATGTGCGACTTGTCGCGCCTCTGGCCAATGAGGCGAAGCTTTCAGCCCTCTTCGAAATTCTGGAACTGAAGGCACATCGCAACCATTTTCCCGGCGAGTTATCGCTCGGCCTCGCCCGGCGCGTCGCCCTCGCCCGCGCGTTCGCCATCGAGCCGGAGTTTCTCATTCTCGACGAACCGCTGGCCTCGCTCGATGTCGCCCTCGCCGCCCGTCTGCGCGATGAGATCGCCATGTTGATCGGTGGCCGTTCCGTGATAACCCTGCTGGTCACTCATGACGTGGATGACGCAGTTCGCCTTGGCGACCGCCTGTTTCTGCTGTCGCCGCGCCCGGCGCGGGTTCTCGCCGAGCTGCCTATCCGCACACCGCGCAGCAAGCGCGGCGACGCCGAGATAGCCGCAATCACGTTGGACATCATGCGGCGGATCAACGGCGCTCCCGCCGAGCGGGATGCCTCATAGGCAGCGCTTGAGGCCGGTGCTAAGATACGTCATTGGTGGGTTGGAGATGAAACGCTCGATCGGAATCGCAGCGCTCGGTCTTGCGCTTGTCGCCATGACGGCGACGGCGCAGGACATGATGCGTCACGTGGACCTGTCATCGCCCGATATGGTCTCTGCTGAAATGACCCGTGCCGAGGTCGAGGCCGCGCTCGCGGCGGCGACAACCGCTGCGCCTGCCGATTTCACAGGAAAGCGATTGTCCGGCCTCGATCTCTCCGGGCTCAGCCTGTCCGGCGCGATTTTTCGCGCGGCACGGCTCAACAAGACAAAGCTCGCCGGTGCCAGGCTCGACCGTGCCATCCTCGACCAGGCATGGCTGCTCGAGGCGGACCTGACCGGCGCAAGCCTGAAGGGCGCAAACCTGTTCGCTGCGCAGATGGCGCGCGCCCGCCTGGACGGTGCCGATCTTTCGGGCGCGCGCGTCGCTGCTGATCTCACCGGCGCCAGCCTTGTCGGAGCTTCAATCGCAGGAGCAAATCTGGGCGCCGACATGCGCAATCAATCGATGGGCCTGATGCGCGCGATCCTGAAATCCGCCAATCTAGAAAGGCTGAACGCACGCGGCGCCGACCTGTCGCGCGTCGATCTTGAGTTTGCCTCACTGAAAGGCGCCGACCTGACAGGCGCCTCTCTCAAGGGCGCCCAACTCGGAGGGGCCGACCTCACGGGTGTGACAGCCACCAACACCGATTTCGACGGCGCCGATCTCGCTTCAGTGAAATTGACCGATCCAGTCGGCCTCGACCAGGCAAAGAATTTTGACAGGGCGAAAAACCGTGACCGTCTGATAAGGTAGCGACGGCTCCAGGTTCATTTTGGAAAGGATTTGCTTGATGGGACGGATACTGGCCTTGGTCGCATTGTTGTTGGCGAGCACCGGCGAACTTGCCGCACAGGGCAAAGGCATCCGGCTCTGGAACCTGACCACCTCGACCGTTTCGGAGTTTCAGCTTTCCCCGGTCGGAAAGAACGATTGGGGTCCCAACCAAACCCTGAACGACAAGGACAAGGAAGTCGATCATGATGAGCGCCTGCGCATAACGGGAGTGGAGCCGGGAAGCTATGACGCCAAGATCGGCTATCGCGGCTCGAAACATTGCTTTGTGCGCGGCATTGAAATCAAGGCCGATGCCGTGTTTTCGATCGCGGACAAGGATTTGAAAGACTGCAACAAGTAGCCGCGACAGCCTTTCCGCCGACGATAGCTCTACTGCGTCACAGTCGTTTAAACCCTCATCCTGAGGAGCCCGCGGAGCGGGCGTCTCGAAGGATGTAGGCCACAGACGGGCCTCATGGTTCGAGACGCGCTTCGCGCTCCTCACCATGAGGAGCTCATGACGCAGTAGGAATAGCTCAGCCTACGGACCACACGGCGTCCTGGAATGCCTTTTGGTTGTTACGTGGATACTCGCAACGCCATTTGACCGCGGTCCATTTCGGATGCTCGCTAACCCACTGCGCGATGTAGGGCTGCGCAGCCATGGTGCACTGCCGTAACGAAACATCTGAAGAGAAGACCAGATGGGTTTCCTCGCAGGTGGTCGGCGAGAGCACCGCACAGACGGTCACGATCAAATCTATTGGAGTCATGCCTGATATCCCTTGAGTTGCTCCCCGATTGATAACGCAAAAAGCTACGGTAACGGGCGTCCTAAAGTTTCACTACCCCGTGACAAGCCGGAACCGGGCCGCGGACGTGGCCTCCAGCCCCCTAAAAGTTAACGCCAAATACCAGCCGTGCCTGATGGCGCTCGAAATTGACGAGATCAAGGTTGGCCGTTGACCCGGCCGGACGCCCCCATGCCTGAACGCTCCAGCTCGCGGTCAGTCGCGAGCGTTTCGACAGTTGGAAATACGCGGTCGGACCGACAAATAACACCTGTCCTGCAAGTTCCTCCAAACCGGTCCCTTCATATTTTCGCAAGTAACGCGCTTCACCGCCCAACAGGAAACCCGGACTCAACTGCGCCATTATCGCAAGCGCCGCACCTGCGGTGGATTCCAGCTCCATCGCGCCACTACCGATACCGCGCGTCCACTCCGGTTCGTAGATCAGGTTGAACGCCGCGACAATGCGGTTCGGCACGAGCTCCCGGTCGAATGCCAGCCTGAACTCCGTCCCGAAACTGCGGACCCTTTCAGCCGTGGTCTCATCGACACGATGAGCATGCGCTTCCGCCGCGAGCGTGAGCCCGAATAGAGCCGTTTCCCGATCGAGAAAGCGGTAGCGCAGATCGACCGACCCGCCCTGCCACGATAGCCGGCGCTGGTCGTCAACACCCGGCACGCCACTGATCAGATGTGACGCAAATGTGCTGCCGATCTCGATTCGAAAATTCCGGACAGGCACAAACTCCAGTTCGAACTCCTGGCCTACGGCCCCGTAACGCCTGCTGTTCTTGCCGAAGCGCCCGGTCGTCTCGCTTTGAAACTCCCGTTCGCCGACATTGCCGATATCGGTGCCGATCATGAAGCCGAACAGATGCTCGGTATCGACGCTCTCGGCATGGCCGCAGGCCGGCAGCAGCGCTGCAAGAGACACGACCGCCGCCTGGAAGGTCTTTGCACGCGTCGATATTCGCATTCAGCGGGTCATGGGGTTGAACCGGTAAGTCCGGCGGAGTCGGCCGAGGACATACCTAGCATGATGCCGGGACGATCGGCGAGCCATGGGAACGCTTGGAATGCAGGTCGGAACCGAGAGGATTCTTGACCGGCTTGGCTTGCGGCAGCCGTCAACAAGGGATTCCTGACCACTTTGGCAGGATCCGCGCCCTGTTTTGCTGCAGGCGGTGGAATTTTCTGGGGATCGTACAGCTTGCCCGACCCGCGGCAACAAGCTGTTGCCGGAGCCGGGCAGACCGTTTCGACGCGCTTATTTACGCGCCGCGCAGGCGTACATGTTGATTTCCATGCCCACCGACACTTCCACGATCTTCGGAGTTTTCCAACTCATCAGGGTTTCTCCCAAGCAGTGTTGGCACGACGTTCGTACCGGCATCAAAACTAGGTTGACCTCGAACGTAGCGCAAGCACGGAAGAGCGGATGTTGACGGTATACCGACGCACCCGACACCGGAAACTTCCCTCTTGGACAAACCTACTTCGCTTTTGGACAAAATGAGCGAGCGAAAGCGGCGGATCGACGCATGCGTCGTCGGCCACAATTCGTGAATTCGGTTTGTCTTCGACGACGGACACTCCGGTGAAGATGCCGACGGGCTTGCCGAAGCGGCGACTCCGTCACGGCTTCGGCTCCGCGCCTTCAGCAATCCTTGTCTGCCTCTGTGGTCTTGCTGTCAGCTTTGGCGCCTTCAGCCTGCTGCGCAGCCGTCGGCTCGCCTTGCATCTGCCGCTGCGTATCCTGCGAAGATGCCGCAACATCTCCGGTCGATTGATTCATCTTATCGGTCGGCGGATGTTGACTGGTGCTACTGGCCATACCCGTTGTTTGGCTTTCACCCATCTTCGCCGGTCCGGAGCCAGCGTCTCTGAGGTTGGCGGCACGGCCCGTGTCACACGGACCCGCCAACGCTGCGCCGGCGCTCAAAACGAGGATGGAGCAACCAGCAATCATGAGCTGTTTCATCTTCATCTGCTCTCCTTTCTCTTGGAGCACGCACAACGTGATGAGAGGCAACTGACCCATTGCTTGCAGGTTCCGGGTGGCTACGCGAATCCTGACGTGTTTAATCTGGCGCCCGAGTTCTCTTGGCGAGGCCGGCTATGGAACCGATTCACTTGAGGGTTCACTTGGGTTTGATCAGTTTTCTTTTTGCCGTGTGCGTCGCATCGAGCGCTTTTGCGCAGGACAGGCAGCCTGACCAAAGCGCACCAAACGCTGAAACGGCTGTGCCCGCCAGCGGGCCATCACTCACCGGGAAAGAACGCATGGGCAGGAAGTGGATGGACGAGCAACGGATCGATAATTGCAACGTGCCCATCGACAAGCGCGGGCAGAAGCCGCGGCCGGGGAATTGCCTGCATTCTCCCTCGGGATGATGCGTGGCCACTGACGACGACGCTAGCCTGATGCAACTGATGCGAACTCATCGTCTGCGCAAATTCGCATCGCTGAGCAGGCACGGTGCCCTACCACATCGTCTGCCGGGCGCGTTCCGGCCATTCCCGATCGTACTTCTCGCCGCCGACGGTGTTGTCGCTCATCTCGGCAAGGATCTGGCCGGGCGTCGGTAAGGCCCTTGGGTCGACGCGCTTGTCGGGATTCCAGAGATCGGAACGTACGATGGCGCGTGCGCACTGGAAATAAACCTCCTCCACCGCGATGACAATGACGGTGCGCGGCGCCTTGCCCTCCATCTTGAACGATGCGAGAAGCTCCGGATCGGCCGAGACATGCGCGCGGCCGTTGATGCGCAGCGTGCTGCCGGAGCCCGGGATGAGAAACAACAGCGCCACCCTCGGATCGCGCACGATGTTGCGCAGCGAGTCGCAGCGGTTGTTGCCGCGGCGATCCGGCATCATCAGCGTCTTCTCGTCATGGATACGAACGAAGCCCGGCAAGTCGCCACGGGGCGAACAGTCCAGCCCCTCCGGCCCGCAGGTCGCCAGCGCAGCAAATGGCGACTTGTCCATCAGCGCCCGATAGGCCGGCGTGACCCTGTCCGCGACCTTCACGGTCGAGGCATCGTTCGGAAAGCCGTAGATGGCCTCGAGTTGCTCGATCGTCGCGACAACGGTCATTTCCGGTCTCCTGTCATTCGTCCCATCTCTCGCCCTTGATCACGCGCACAAGCTGGCGGGCATGGTATTCGGCGCTGCTGATGTTGACGATGGTAACGTCGGGTGCAGCCGAGGCATCCTCCACCGTGCGGCGCAGGCGGTTTTCGACCATGCCGTCGCTGCTTCGTGCGCGCATCGCAATCCGCTCAGCCAGCACGTTCGGCGGCGCCGTGATTGAAATCACCACCACGTCGGCATAGGCGCGGCGCATTGCGCCAATAACCGTACGCGATACGTTGGCGACGATGGTTCGCCCGGCGCGGATTTCATCGTCGATCGCGCGCGACAGTGCGTAATGGTGGCCGTGGGCTTCCCAATGCATGGCATATTCGCCACGCGTCAATGCTTCCTGAAACGTGCCGATGCTGACCTCTTCGTTTTCCTCCGATGCCGACGCTTCACGCGTAATCACGCGGCGTGGAAATACAACGTTGCCATCATCAGCACAGGCTGCCTTGGCAAGGCCGAGCAGCGTATCCTTGCCCGCGCCGCTCGGGCCGACCACGAGCACCAACCGGCCCGGCCCGATTGCAGCGATTTGATCTGTGGTGGTTATCAGCGTCTCCGTCATGCGACCCGCCACCCTTCTCGCCAGACGCTGCGCACCACCGGAATGCCCCGGGCGACATGCACCCGGATCAGATCGGCGCGCTTGCCGGCTGCGATCTCGCCACGGTCCGCAAGGCCGACGGCTTCAGCCGGCGTCTTGGTGACGGTGCGGATGGCGGAGGCCAGATCGATCGCCGGAACCTGCTGCGGCAGCTGCAGCGCGGCCATCAGCAGACTCGAGGGAATGTAGTCGGACGACAGGATATCCAGAAGTCCGTCCCGGGCGAGATCGATGGCGGCGATGTTGCCGGAGTGCGAGCCGCCCCGGACCACGTTCGGCGCGCCCATCAAAATGTCGATGCCTGCCCGGTGCAGCCCGCGCGCGGCTTCCATCGTGGTCGGGAATTCCGCCACCGAAACGCGTTCCTGTATTGCGTCGGCGACGTTTTCCTCGGTCGTGTCGTCGTGGCTGGCGAGCGGAATTTCATATTGATGCGCAAGGGCCACGATTTCGCGCATGTTGCTTGCGGCATACGCCTTCTGATAGTGGAAGCGCTTCTCGAACAGCGCATCGAGCTCGGCGTCGGTCCTGCCGCCCCCTTTTCCGCGGTAATAGTCGCGCAGCTTAACCTCGTCGCGGAACTGGCGCTGCCCCGGCGTATGGTCCATCAGCGACATCAGCCGCACGTCCGGCCGGTCAATCAGCTCCTTGGCCTCCTCGACCACGCTTGGCATCGGGATTTCGCAGCGCAGGTGCAGGAAGTGATCGGCCCGGAGCAGGTTCGCGTCGCGCGCGGATGTGATCGCTTCCGCGAGCACGCCTGCCCTGCCGTCAACCTCCTCGGCGCCGTCCTCGCGCCAGACCCGCAGCGAATCCAGCACGGTGGTGATGCCTGAAGTGGCCAACTGCCCGTCATAGGAGACTACCGCCGCGATCGGATCCCAGAATACTTTCGGGCGCGGTACATAGTGCATTTCGAGATGGTCGGTGTGCAGCTCGATCAGGCCGGGCATGATAAGATCGCCGCCGGCGTCTTCGCTGCCTGCCGGCGCGCTTCCCTCGCCGAACTCGGCGATGCGGCCGTCGGCGAAAGCGACCCAGCCGCGCTCGATCACGCGATCGGCCAGCACGATGCGGGCGTTACCGAGGACAGTTTCTGGCCTAGTCATTTCACATCTCTTCCTTCAAGCCGCGGCGGCAAATGACGTCACGTCTACGATCCGGTCGGCGATCAGATGGCGAATTTCGTCGTCATGGACGATCGCCACCATCGCGACCCCCTGTCGCTTCTTCTGCCCGATCAACTCGACGACAACAGCGCGATTGGCCGCATCGAGCGAGGCGGTCGGTTCGTCCAGCAGCAAAATGGGCAGATCGGAAATGAACCCGCGCGCAATGTTGACCCGCTGCTGCTCGCCGCCGGAGAACGTCGACGGCGGCAGCGCCCATAGCCGCTCGGGAATGTTGAGGCGGCGCAGCAGTGCGCCCGCCTGCTCGCGGGCTTTCGCGCGTGCGAATCCGTTCGCAATCAAGGGCTCCGCCACCACGTCGATGGTAGCGACCCGCGGCACGGCGCGCAGGAATTGGCTGACATACCCGATAGTCGAGCGGCGCACACTGAGCACCTGCCGCGGCTCGGCCGTGACAAGATCGATCACCGCGCCTCGGTGCCGGATCCCGATCCGGCCGCCATCGCAGCGGTAATTGCCAAAGATCATTTTCAGGATCGAGGATTTGCCGGCACCTGAAGGGCCCGACAACACCACGCATTCCCCCGGCTCGACCTGAAACGAGACGCCGCGCACCACCGGCAGCTCGACGCCGCCCTGCATATGCATGGTGAAGGTCTTTTCGGCGTTGGTGATGTCGATCATCGCAGTCATTGGCGCGCTCAAACCGGCAGGATCGAGGAGACGAGCAATTGGGTGTAGGGTTCGCGGGGGTCGTCGAGTACCTGATCGGTCAGGCCGGTTTCGATGACGCGGCCGCCCTTCATCACCATCACGCGATGCGACAATAGCCGCGCCACCGCGAGATCATGGGTGACGACGATGGCGGCAAGGCCGAGCTCGCTGACCAGATTGCGCATCAGATCGAGCAGCCGGGCCTGCACCGATACGTCGAGCCCGCCGGTTGGCTCGTCCATGAATACCAGGCGCGGCTCGGTGACCAGATTGCGCGCAATCTGCAGCCGCTGCCGCATGCCGCCCGAATAGGTCCGCGGCGCGTCATCGACGCGGGCGGTATCGATCTCGACGCGCTCCAGCCAGGACGAGGCGGTATCGCGGATGCGGCCGTAGTGATTCCAACCCACCGCCATCAGCCGCTCGCCGACATTGGCGCCGGCCGAGACCGCCATCCGCAGGCCCTGCGCGGGATCCTGGTGCACATAGCCCCAGTCGGTGCGGAACAGAAAGCGCCGCTCGGCTTCGCCAAGGCTTGCGAGGTCGCGCAACACGCCGTCCCGCATGCGGTATGACACGCACCCACCAGTCGGCGCGAGCTGCGCCGACAACAATTGCAGCAGCGTGGACTTTCCCGATCCGGACTCGCCGACGATCGCCAGCACCTCGCCGGGGTAGAGCGCAAAGGATACGTCACGGCAGGCAGTCAACCGGCCGTAGTTCTTGCCGAGGTGATCGGCGACCAGAAGCGGCTGGTCGTCCTGCACGAGAGTGCCGGGCTCAGACATGTGCCCTCTCCTTGTGCGGCGCGGCGCTCTCGCTGCCGCGATGGCCGGCCTGCTGACGCTGCTCGCAATAATCGGTGTCCGAACAGACGAACATCCGCCCGCCCTTGTCGTCGGTGACGATCTCGTCCAGGTAGGAATCGCCGGCGCCGCATAGCGCGCAGGGCGCGTCGAAGCGGTAGCGCGTGAACGGGTGATCCTCGAAGTCGAGCGATACCACGTCGGTGTGCGGCGGGATCGCGTAGATGCGCTTCTCGCGCCCTGCACCGAACAATTGCAGCGCCGGGCAATTGTCCATCTTCGGATTGTCGAATTTCGGCGTCGGCGACGGGTCCATTACATAGCGCGCATTCACCTTCACCGGATAGGCATAGGAGGTCGCGATATGGCCGAAGCGCGCAATATCCTCATACAGCTTGACATGCATCAGGCCGTATTCGCCGAGCGCATGCATGCGCCGCGTCTCGGTCTCGCGCGGCTCCAGGAACCGGAGCGGCTCGGGGATCGGCACCTGATAGACCAGCACCTGTCCTGCATGCAGCGGCGCTTCAGGAATCCGGTGCCGGGTCTGGATCACGGTGGCATCCGTCGTAGACGTCGTGGTCGCGACGCCGGCCGTCTTGCCGAAGAATTTTCGGATCGAGATCGCATTGGTGGTGTCGTCCGAGCCTTGATCGATCACCTTCAGCACATCGTCGGGCCCGAGGATCGCCGCCGTCACCTGCACGCCGCCGGTTCCCCAGCCATAAGGCATCGGCATTTCACGGCTGGCGAACGGCACCTGGTAACCGGGAATCGCGATCGCCTTGAGGATCGCGCGGCGGATCATCCGTTTGGTCTGTTCGTCGAGATAGGCGAAATTGTAAGCCGGCGCGTTCATTCCGCGGCCTCCTGCATTGGCGGCGCCTCATTCGCCACGGCAAACTCTTTCCGCAATTTACGCAGCAGGCCGAGCTCGGATTGGAAATCGACGTAATGCGGCAGCTTGAGATGTTCGACGAAGCCGGTCGCCTGCACATTGTCCGAGTGCGACATTACGAATTCCTCGTCTTGGGCCGGCGCGATCACTTCCTCGCCGAGTTCGCGGGCGCGCAGGGTGCGGTCGACCAGCGCCATCGACATGGTCTTGCGCTCGCTTTGCCCGAACGCCAGACCATAGCCGCGCGTAAAACACGGCGCTTGCGTCGCCGAGCCCTTGAACTGGTTGACCATCTGGCATTCGGTCAGCGCGACCGAGCCCAGCGGAACGGCGAAGCCGGCATCTTCGGCCATGAACTCAACCTCAACCTCGCCGAAGCGGATTTCGCCAGCAAAGGGATGGTTGCGGCCATAGCCGCGCTGCGACGAATAGCCGAGCGCCAGCAGAAAGCCCTCATCGGCGCGCGCCAGGTTTTGCAGGCGCAAGTCACGATCAGCCGGAAAACTCAACGGTTCGCGCGTCAAATCGCCGACCGGAACATCCGCCTCCGCCGGCGGCGACGGCTCGATCAGGCCGTCGCGGCCGAGAATGTCGGTCACACGCGGAGTCGCGCCCGTGGACGCCTCACCGGTCGCGGGCGCATCGGGCGCTGCCCCATCAGCAAGTTGCGGATCCAGCAGGCGATGGGTGTAATCGAAAGTGGGGCCAAGGACCTGGCCGCCCGGAATATCCTTGAACGTCGAGGAAATCCGGCGACGCACCTGCATCGCGCCGGTATCGACCGGTTCGGTCGCACCGAAGCGTGGCAGCGTCGCGCGGAAGGCGCGTACCAGGAAGATGGCCTCGATCAGGTCGCCGCGCGCCTGCTTGATGGCCAGCGCCGCAAGTTCGCGGTCGTACAGCGAGCCCTCGGTCATGACGCGGTCGACGCCGAGCGAAAGCTGCTCGGATATCTGAGCCAGCGACAATTCTGGAATGTCGCGATCGCCGCGCCGCTCATGCGCCAGCAGACGGTGGGCGTTCTCGATGGCGCGCTCGCCTCCCTTGACGGCAACATACATGGTCAGCCTCCCCTCGCCAGGCGCGTCGTGCGCGGTATTGCAACGATGGCGTCATCATGGACCAGTACGACATCGATGCCGCGCGGGAACAGCGCGGCATTGATGGCAAGCCGCTCGAACAGATCCTGCGGCTGGATTGAAGCGCGCAGCGCCGCCGTGCCGTTGATGCCGGGGCCCTGCAACTCGACAAAGGGGCCATCCGTCAGGCTTTCGACCTGCAGAATCAGCGTCGTCGAACGGTCCGGATATTCATTGCTGCCGAACGCGAAGCGATCGAGCGACAGGAGATTTTCGGGATCGCCCGCCAGCGCAAAACTGGCGATCGACGAATCCGAGACGACTGGCGCGCTGGTGTGGAACTTGAGCCATTTGGCGACTTCCGGCGTCGCCGACATCCCCCCATCCAGCCAGACCGGCGTATCATGGTCGAACAGGGTCAACGCGATTGCAGCCGTGCCGCGCATCATTGCGGACGGCGTCCCTGCCGCGGATACAATGCGCTGAACACTGCCCGGTCGCGCCATCGCATCCATGACAGAGCGGAAAGTCGATTGCGCCGACAACACCTTGTCGGCGAAACCCGCGGGCAATTCGGCAACAGTCGTCATGTCAGCCCTCACCACGCACCAATGTGTAGAAGTCAACCCGCGTCGCCGCGGCCTCAGCAGCCTTGCGGCTGCGCTCCTTGATCATCGCCTCACGCAGCGGCGCGATCACCTCGGCCTCAACTGCGGCGGCGAATTCGTCCGACTGCACCATGGCATCGCACAGCGCGATCAGCTTCGCCTTCTCGCTGTCGCGGCCCAGCGTGTAGCCGAAGCCGACCTCACCGGTCGACAGCCGCACCGCGGCGCGCGATACCGTCGCCTCGCCGAGATTGAACGGCGCGCCGTCGCCGCCGACGCGGCCGCGCACCATGACGAGTCCATTCTCGGGCTCGCGCAGGTCTTCGTGCACCGGTAGTGCGATCATCCCGAGACGTCCCGCGATATCCGTCGTTGCGGAATGGGCCAGCACCGCCATCACCGCCTTGCGCCGCGCCTGCCCGCCGTTTTCGCCCGCCAGACTTTCGTTACCCGCCATCACATCGACCTTGCCGGAATCAAGTTGTCTATGATACTAGACAACTTGATAACGAAGCGCCATGACTGTTTAGTGACAATGAGGTGATTTTTCCGATGCCCCATTTTGTTCCATGAGCGTCCAGGACGCGCCTTCCGGCGTCGCCTTGTGGCGCCAGGTCGCCGACGGCATCGAGCGCGGCATTGCCGACGGCCGCTTTGCCGCCGGCGAAAAGCTGCCGGGCGAGATCGAGATCGCCGAGACCTATCGGGTCAACCGCCACACGGTGCGCCGGGCGCTCGCCACGCTCGCCGAACGCGGTCTGGTGCGCGCCGAGCGCGGCAGCGGCACCTATGTCGAGGCCCGGCGCATCGCCTACCCCTTGCGCTCACGGACGCGGTTTTCCGAGATCGTCGGCGCCGGCGGCCGGGAGCCGCGCGGCCAGTTGATTGAGGCGACTGATGACGTTGCGACACGCGAGCTGGCGCGCGAGCTTGGATTGAAAACCGGCGCACCTTTGATCCGGATCGAGTCCGTACGGCTTGCCGACCGCACGCCGATCTGCGTCAGCACCACCTGGCTTTCGGCCGAGCGCTTCCCCGACGCCGGACGGATCTTCGCCAATGTGCGCTCGATGACCAAGCTGCTGGCGCATTACGGCATTCGCGACTATCGCCGGACCTCGACCCGGATCACGGCCGGTATCGTGGAGGCTACCGACGCCGCGCGGCTGGACCTCGCGCTCGGACGCCCGATCCTCGTGGTCGACAGCACCGACGTCGATATCGACGGCCAGCCGCTCGTCACCAAGCGCGCGCGGTTTGCCGCTGAACGGGTCGAATTCGTGGTCGAGAGCGGCTAGCCTAGCCACGAGCTCGTCGGGTGGGCAAAGCGAAGCGTGCCCACCATCTGCTAGACCTCATCCTGAGGAGCGCGTCTTCGCGCTCGAAGGATGGATGGCACCAGCGGGGCCACATGGTTCGAGACGGCGCCTCGCGCCTCCTCGCCATGAGGGTCCAGTAATCGCTACGGATTGGTCACGCGATTGGCCGCTGCCCGATGATCGCGAAACGCAGTTTGCTCGAGATCCAGTCAATTGCCGATACCGTCATCAGGATAAGCAAAATCAAAAACGAAACCTTTTGCCATTCCAGCACCCGGATTTGTTCGGCAAGCTGAAGTCCAATCCCACCTGCTCCGACAATTCCGATAATCGTCGCCGACCGCGTATTGGATTCAAAATAGTAGAGCACCTGGCTCAACAAGATCGGAAAGACCTGTGGCAACAACCCGAACCGGACGCTATGGAGATGGTTGCCCCCTGATGACCGGACTCCCTCAGCGGGGTTCTTGTCAGCAGCCTCGATCGCTTCCGAGAATAACTTTCCAAAAGTCCCAAAATCGCTGCAGATGACCGCAAGGATACCTGCAAACGGGCCAAGTCCCACGATACCAACCCAGATGAGGGCCCAGATCAGGGTATCGACACCACGGATGGTATCGAGACTGCGGCGCGTCAAAAGGTGGATGATCCGGTTTGCAACCACATTGCGCGCCGCCAGCAGGGATATGGGCAACGCGAGCAGGGCCCCGCCCAGCGTGCCAAGAAATGCGATCGAAACCGTCTCTCCAAGCGCATGCAGATATTTCAATACTTCCGCCCAAGAACCAGGATGGGGCGGCAACATCAGCTGAACGAATCCACCCAGCCTGACCATTCCATCAGAGAGCCGGTGAAAGGGAATGTCGAGCTGGACGATCCCGAACAGAAAAAGCGCAACCGCTCCGCCAACGCCTATTGCGATTTTTCCCCGGTGCCACCAGTCCGGGCGGAAAATATCCGGATGACGCGCAACGATGCTGACCTGGTTTTCCAAACCGAAGGAATTCATCTCGCGGAGCCCTCCAGCCCGAGGAGCCGGTGGCGCACCCGCTCCGTGGTAAAGTCGATCAACATGACGGTGACGACAATGAGCAAAAGGATGGCGCTGACGTCCGTGTAGTAGAATTTGCGGACGGCCTCGATCAACTCCTGCCCGATCCCGCCGGCGCCGACAAAGCCCATCACCGCTGCGCCGCGCACGTTGATCTCGAATCTCAGCAGGGCATAGCTTACGAAGTTCGAAAGAACCTGAGGCACCGCGCCAAACCGGACAATCTGAAGCCAATTCCCTCCGCTCGCCGCCACCCCCTCGATCGGTTTGTTATCGATATTCTCGACAACTTCGGCGAACTGCTTGCCCAGCGCACCGGTGGTATGGATTGCGATGGCGAGAACGCCCGGCAGTGCCCCAAGACCAAATGCCAACACAAAGATCAGGGCAAAGACGATCTCCGGCACGGTCCTGCAAAATTCGAGAACGCGCCGTGTGACAAAAACGGTGGTACGCGACCTTACGAGATTGGCCGATGCAAGGAAGCAGAGAACGAAGCCGCATATCGCTCCCGTGAGGGTTCCCATATACGCAATCAGCAACGTATCTCCGAGAAGCTGCGTCCAGCGGGGCAGTCCCCAAAACCATTCCGAGAGATCAACCCACGCCGTCGAGAACGAAAACTTGGGGGCGATGCTGGCAAAATAGGCCGGCAAGCGCCAGAAATTCTCGGCGAACTTCCAAAGATTGACATCGCCCATCCAGCCGGCGGCGATCGTGGCGGCGATCAGGACCGCCAAACCCAGCCATACGCGCCGCCGCTTCGCGGCAACCGCAGCCGCATAGCGATCGGCAAGCTCTCGCAGCCTGGCTTCCGGGAATTCGGGGACTGCTGTTCGCATGGGATGTTCAGGAGAGAGAATGGGCAGATCTCGCGATCTGCCCATTCCATCCGGACCCGTCGTTCCGTTCAGGATTTCTGCTTACGAATGCTGTCGACAAACTTGGTCAGATCGATCACCGCCTCATAGGCTTTGTGGTCAACCTCGACGAAAGGCAACTGCTTGCCTTCGTAAATCTTGTCGAAAGCGGCTTTGTCCTTCACCGCAATTTCCAGCACTGCCTTCTTGATCGCCGCCTTGAGGTCGGCAGGCAGGCTGCCAAGATACGCCATCGGCGAATTCACAATCTGTTCGGACTTCATGATGATCTTGAAATCGGCGGCCTTCGCCATACCCTTCCGTTCCATCCGGAGCAGGTTCGATTCCTTCTCATCGTTCCACCAGTTGAACGCCGCATCACACGTACCTTGTGCGAGCCCGATCACCGCGTTTTCATGGCTTCCCGAGTAGACCACCTTGGAGAAGAACTTTTCCGGGTCGATGCCCATCTTGTCCATCGCAAAGCGCGGCACGTTGTTGCCTGACGTTGAATTGGGATCGACAAGGCAGAGATTCTTGCCCTTCAGGTCCTTGATGTCCTTGTAGCTCGAATCGCTTTTGACATAGAGAACCGAATAATAGCCCTTGGTCCCGTCGCCATTCACTTCGATCGCGAACGGCTCAACCTTCGCACCGATGATGTAAGCGCGCGCGTAGGCCGACGGACCGTACATCGCTATGTGGATGTTGCCTGACCGCTGACCTTCGATAACAGCGGCATAATCGTTGGCGATCCGCAGCGTAACCTTGGTGCCGAGCTCGCGGGACAGATACTCCGTCAGAGGCGTCCATCGGTTGGTTGTACCCGAGGCATTCTCATCGGGAACCTTTGCGAACACCAGTTCAGGATATTTTGCCTTCCAGTCCTGCGCCGCGGCAGCCGAGGCCGAGAATGCCAATGCCGCTGCAGCGGCGAAAATCACACGACGGTTCATCATGACGTCTCCTGTTCGAAGTGACGGAGCTGGCGGTCTAGATGCCGCACAACTCCTGATGCAGACGCAAAGCTCAGGCTGCGGCAACCGTACCGAGCGCGGGAATTGGAGCGCGGACCGGCACATGCTCTCGCGCCGCGTCCATCACCTCATGCGCTTCGAGATCGTAGAGCTCGCGCGCGATATGATCGGTCAGCATCGCCGGTGCGCCGTCGAACACAACTCGGCCTGCCGACATGCCGATCAGGCGGTCGCAGTAGCTGCGCGCCAGGTCGAGCGAATGCAGATTGCACACTACCGTGATCCCGAAATGCTTGTTGATGCGCAGCAGCGCATCCATCACGATCCGGGTGTTGCGTGGGTCGAGTGACGCAATTGGCTCGTCGGCAAGGATGATATCCGGCTGCTGCACCAGCGCGCGCGCAATCGCGACGCGCTGCTGCTGGCCACCCGAAAGCTGGTCGGCGCGCTGCGCCGCAATCGAGGCCATGTCGAATTGCTCGAGTGCCGACATCGCAATTGCCTTGTCCTCTTCGGGCCAGAGCTGCGCCAGCGACCGCCAAGTCGGCACCGTTGAAAGCCGCCCCATCAACACGTTGGTCAGGACGTCGAGCCGGCCGACCAGATTGAACTGCTGGAAGATCATCGCCGAGCGCGCACGCCACTGGCGCAAATCCTTGCCGCGCAGCGCCGTCACGTCGACGCCTTCGAACAGGATGCGCCCCTCGGAAGGTTCGGCGAGACGGTTGATCATTCGAAGCAATGTCGACTTGCCGGCGCCGGAACGGCCGATCACGCCGACGAAACTGCCGGGCTGAATCGAGAATGACGCGTTATCCACTGCGGCTTTGGTACCGAACCGACACGTCAAACCTTCTACCACCAGCATGCAATGCTCCAGACTCCCGATCGTGGAGCATCGCTACCGGCTCGATCTTACAGTTGTGTGACACGAGCGCTGCGGTGCGGCGTTCGTCCACAGCGACGGTTCGCGTCACGTATCCGTCATGATCCTGTCATCAAGCGCATCGAAGACGAGCGCACGCCCTTGATCTTCCTCGATTGCGGATGGACGCTACCGATGGCCGGCAAGATGCTTTCGACTAACCCGGCCGTCGACCCAACCGCGTCGGTGCGAGACTGCCAGCTTGGCGCCTACACCGAGGTTGGCGCCCGGACCATCCTGCTCGAGGTCACGATGGCGGATTATTCCTACGTCGTGAACGACTCGCAGATCACCTACACGACGATCGGAAAATTCTGTTCGATCGCGGCGATGACACGGATCAATCCGGGCAATCATCCGATGCACCGGGCCTCGCAGGCGCACTTCACCTACCGCGCCAGCAGTTATTTTCCTGGCGAGAGCGACGATGCCGAATTCTTTGCATGGCGGCGCGAACATCACGTCCATATCGGCCATGACGTCTGGATCGGTCACGGCGCGGTCATTCTGCCCGGCCGCTCGATCGGCACCGGCGCAGTGGTCGCTGCCGGCGCCATCGTGACCAGGGATGTTCCCGCCTACACGATCGCTGCGGGTAATCCGGCTCGGCCGATCAAGCGACGGTTTCCGGAATCCATTGCCGGCCGGCTTGCAGACCTCGCATGGTGGGACTGGGACCACGAGATGCTTCGCCGCGCCCTGCCCGATTTCCGCAAGCTCGATGTCGAGGGCTTTCTCGAGAAGTACGAAGCTGCTGCCGCATCGGGCCGCCCCAGTTTCAACCAGAGTGCTGCATCGTGACCGAACTGTTCATTGAAGGTGGCCGGGCCCTGCTCGGCCACGAGATCCTCGAAACCACGTTGCGGATTGCCGGCCGCGAGATCGTCGCCGTGGGCACGGACAACAGCCATAGCTCGCCCAGCATCGACGCCGACCGACTGCTTGTGCTGCCGGGCATTGTCGATCTGCATGGCGATGCCTTCGAGCGACAGATGATGCCGCGCCCCGGAGTTGATTTTCCGATCGACGTGGCGCTGATCGACAGCGACCGGCAGGCGATCGGCAACGGGATCACGACCGTCTATCATGCCACAACCTGGTCCTGGGAGCCCGGCCTGCGCAGCGCAGACAATGCGCGGAAACTGCTGGAGGCGATCGAGCAGATGCGGCCGCAGCTCGCCGCCGACACCCGCTTCCATTTGCGCCACGAGACCTACAATCTCGAGGCGGAAAGCGAAATCATCGACTGGCTGGCGGAAGGCCGCGTCGACCTGTTCGCATTCAACGACCACATGGACTCGACGGTCGCCAGCCTCGCCAAGCCGCAGAAGCGCAGCCGAATGGTCGAGCGCACGGGCCTCACCAATGAGGCGTTCGATCGCCTGGTGCAAAACGTGGTCTCCCGCAGCCACGACGTGCCGGCTTCGGTCGCCCGGCTAGCAGAGACCGCGCGTACGGCGAACATCCGGATGCTCTCGCACGACGATGAAAGCCCGGCGATGCGGCAAGCCTTTCGTGCGCAGGGCGTTGCCATCGCCGAATTTCCCGTCAACGAGGAAACCGCCCGCGAGGCTGCCGAAGCCGGCGACTTCATCGTGTTCGGCGCGCCCAATGTCGTGCGCGGCGGCAGCCACACCGGCTGGACCAAGGCGTCCGACATGATCGCCAAGGGCCTGTGTTCGGTGTTGGCATCGGATTATTATTATCCGGCGCCGCTGCTGGCGGCCTTCCGGCTTGCGGCCGACGATGTGCTGCCGCTGGCTGCAGCGTGGCAATTGATCTCATCGGCGCCGGCGCGCGCGGCCGGCCTCGCCGATCGTGGCCTGCTCGCTGCCGGACAGCGCGCCGACATCATCCTCGTCGACGACAGCGTGCCGTTGCGGCCGCGAATCGTCGCCGTCATTGCCGCGGGACGCCTGGTCCATCTGACGGAGGCACACCGTCTCGTCCGTTCGTTCGTCGCTCCCCGCAAGGCAGTTGCAGCCGCGTGAGGCAGCCCTATTCTGGCGCGATGGCAAATTACCCCCGTTACGCAATCTATTACACCTCAGCGCAAGGCAGCGCGCTCGACCGGTTCGGCGCGTCGCTGCTCGGTTACGACGCCTATGGCGGCGACGAACTGCCCTTCCCTGACGGCGTCATGCAGACGGTCCCGGACTGGCGCGACCTGACGCATGATCCCCGCAAATACGGCTTTCACGCCACACTGAAGGCGCCGATGGCGCTGGCCGACGGCAAGCCCGAGGCGCAGCTCGCCGCGGCATCCGAATTGTTCGCCGATCTGGTCCGGCCTGTGCCGGTGATCCGACCGGTCGTCGATTCAATCAGCGGCTTCATCGCGGTGATTCCGGCCGAACCGTCGGCAGAGCTCGAACTGCTCGCCGCCGACGCCACCAAGGCGTTCGATTCATTTCGTGCCCCCCTTAGCCCGGAAGATCGTGCGCGGCGAAATCCGGCAGCGCTGACGCCGCGGCAGCGCGATTATCTCGAGCGCTGGGGCTACCCTTACGTCTTCGAAGAATTTCGCTTCCACATGACGCTGACAGGACGGCTTCCCGCAGAGCGGCGCGAGCAGGTTGTGGCAATGCTGCGCAGCAGGTTTTCAGCGACCGGCATCGGGCCGCTCGCGATCGACGCGATCGCCCTGTGTCGTCAGGAAAATCCGAACTCGCGGTTTCGGGTCATCGGCCGCTGGCCATTGCGCGGCTGACGCCGGCCCTCATTCCGCCAGCGCTTCTTTCCGCGTTTTCAGTATTTCCGGCGACAACAGCGCGAGCAACAGAATGGCGACGACGCCGAGGATGACCGCGCTGATCGGTCGCGACAGAAAGACGGTGAAATCGCCGTCCGCGAGCAGCATCGCGCGCCGAAAGTTTTCCTCAAGCTGCGGACCGAGCACGAGACCGAGCAGAAGCGGCGCCGGCTCAACGCCGATCTTGATGAAGAAATAGCCGATCAAGGCACAACCCATCATCAACCATACGTTGAACAGACTGTTGGCGATGCCATAGGTGCCGATGCAGCAGAACAAAACGATCGCAGGAAACAGCAACCGATAGGGAATTTTCAGCATCGAAACCCATAGACCGATCAACGGGAGGTTGATCACCAGCAGCATCAAATTGCCGACCCACATGCTGGCGATGACGCCCCAGACGAGCTTGGGTTGCTCGGTCATGATCTGCGGACCGGGCTGGATGCCCTGCATCATCAGCGCGCCGATCATCAGCGCCATCAGCGCGTTGGCGGGAATGCCGAGCGTCAAGAGCGGAATGAAGCTGGTCTGGGCGCCGGCATTGTTGGCGGCCTCCGGACCGGCGACGCCCTCGATGGCGCCCTTGCCGAAGCGCGAGGGATCGCGCGCGAGCTTCTTCTCCAGCGCGTAGGAGGAGAACGGCGGTAGCGCGGCACCGCCGCCGGGCAGCACCCCCAGCACGGAGCCCAGCGCCGTGCCGCGCACCATCGCTGGAAAGGCCGCCCGCAGGTCCTTCCCGCTTGGGATCAGGCTGCGGATCGACTGGCTGACGACGCGGCGCTCTGCAGGTCTCTCCAGATTGGCGATGATTTCGCCGAGCCCGAACAGGCCCATCGCGATCGGCACGAAATCAAGACCATCCGACAAAGCGGGGATGCCGAAGGTCATCCGTGCAACACCCGAGCTGACATCAATCCCGACGAGACCGAGCAGCAGCCCCAGCAGCACCATCGCCAGCGATTTGGCGACTGAGCCGTGCGCGAGGACAACGGCCGCAATCAGGCCGAGCACAAGGAGGCTAAAATATTCGACCGCAGTGAATTTGAGCGCCAGCATCGACAACGGCACGCTGAGCAGCGCAATCACGATCGTCGCTATCGTGCCGGCAAAGAACGAGGCGATGGCGGCGATGGCGAGCGCGGTTCCGGCCTTGCCCTGCTTGGCCATCTCGTGACCGTCGATACAGGTGACGACCGACGACGTCTCGCCCGGCACATTGACCAGGATGGCGGTAGTCGAGCCGCCATATTGCGCACCGTAGAAGATGCCGGCCAGCATGATCATCGCGCTGGCGGGCGACAGGCCGAAGGTGAAAGGCAACAGCAGCGCCACCGTCGGAATCGGGCCAATGCCGGGAAGCACGCCGATCGCGGTGCCGATGACCACGCCGATCAGGCAGAACATCAGATTGTTGAGTTCGAGGGCCGTCGAAAGACCCATCAGCAGATTATCGAAGAGTTCCATATGCGTCTGCCTGCGAAGCCCGCCGCCCTAGCGCGGCCAGATCGGGATCGGCAAGCCCAGCAACTTGACGAACAGCAGCACCGCGGCGCCTGAAAGCACGACGGCAAACGCAACGGTCTCGACCAGACGCCCTTCCCGCGTGGCGAAGCTCGCAAGGATCACGGCGACGACGGAGGCGATTGCAAGGCCTAGCCGCTCGGCCGTCAGCGCGAAAACACCGACAGAAGCGAGAATCGCAAGCAGCGGCCGCAACTGAACGGGCGCGATGCCGACGCGCATACGGCAGAGCCCGCGTCCGCTGAAGAAGAGACCGAAGCCCATAAGTGCGAGCGCGACGACGCGGGGCATGTAGCCCGGCCCCATATCGGCCGCATGGCCGATCACCAGGTTGCGCGTGGCGACGAGCGTACCCGCCGCCACCGCCACCAGAAACAGGCCGAACAGCAGATCCTGCAGGTCGATCCGGGAGCGCGTCATCGTCCCGCCCTCAGCTACCCTTGATGCCGGCCTCGCGGATGATCGTGCCCCAACGGGCCGTCGCATCCTTAAGCCAGTTGCGGAACTCCTCCGGCGATTGGGCCTTCACGACGCCGCCCTGCTCGGCGATCTTCTGTTGAATTTCGGGCATCTCCAGGATCTTGCGGATTTCGGCATTCAGGCGCGCGACCATGGCCGGCGGCGTTCCGCCCGTGGTCAGGATGCCTTGCCAGGTCCCCGCATCGCCACCGGGCAGGCCCGCCTCCTTGAAGGTCGGCAGATCGGGGGCCGACGCAACCCGCTGCTCGCCGGTAACGGCAAGTCCGACGAGTTGCTTGTTCAGCACGAATGGCAATGTCGCGGTGGCGCCGTTGATGATCACGCCGCTCTCCCCGGATACGACGGCGCGCGAGGCCGCTGCCCCGCCCTTGTAAGGAATATTCTTCCACTGAATTCCGAGTTCCTTCGCCATCAACACGGCCGTGATGTGATTGGCGCCACCGACGCCGGAATTGGCGACGGTGAGCTTGTTCGGATTGGCCTTGGCGTATTCGATCAGCTCCTTCGTTGACTTCGCCGGAACCGATTCGTGGACGGCCAGGACGTAGGGGCCGAACATCACCATGGAAATGGGCGCAAGGTCCTTCTGGACGTCGAAGGTAAGATCGGAAAACAGGCTGGGTGCGGTGGCAAGCGAGCCAACGTCCATCAGCAACAGGGTGTGGCCGTCAGGCTGCGCCTTGGCGACGGCGTCGGCCCCGAGATTGCCTGCTGCGCCGGGCTTGTTCTCGACCACGACCGACTGCCCGATGGCGACGGATAGTTTTGGGCTGATCAGGCGGGCGAGAATGTCCGAGGTGCCACCGGGGGCGAAAGGCACGATCAGCCGCACGGGCCGCTCGAAATTCTGAGCGCCGGCTCCGCTTGGCGCCAAGGCACACACCGTAATGACAGCGGCGGCAATCGCCCGGGCGAGAGATGGCATAGACATCGGTCTTCCTCCGTTTGTTCCCGCCGTTTCACCGGCAGGCTGCAGGCCTTCGAGGCCGCGTTGGGAGAAATGATAGGTCATGGGCAGGGTCGCCCATGAACTAGTCTGCGGATAGATCGATACCTTTTTTGGATGGATCGGCCATGCCTCAGCCTATAGAAGCGGGGCATCCGGCCGGTGACCGGGCCCCTCGTCTCAAGTTGAAAATGCAGGTTTCATGTTTGAGTTGAGCCAGTTGCGCTGCTTCGTTGCAGTTGCAGAAGAACTGCATTTCGGGCGCGCGGCGCTGCGGCTGAACATGACCCAGCCGCCGCTCAGCCGCCAGATCCAGATTCTCGAACGCGTCCTCGATGTGACGCTGCTGGAGCGCAGCAACCGGGCCGTCAGACTGACGCCCGCGGGGCAGCGTTTTCTGACCGACGCGCGGCATCTCCTCAAGCTTGCGGAAAGCGCGGCCGTACTGGCCCGGCGGATGGCGAACGGCAAGGCCGGATCGATCAATATCGGCTTCACTGCGACATCCGCCTATAGCTACGTGCCGGCGCTGGTAGCGGCCTGCCGGCGCGAACTGCCCGATGTCGAGATCTCGCTGAAGGAAATGGTGAGCAGTGACCAGCTCAAACGGCTCGATTCCGGCGAGATCGATATCGGCCTGCTCCGCCCGCCGATCCCGCGCGGCAACCTTGACGCCTTCCGTGTGACGGCAGAGCCGCTGATCGCGGCGCTACCGAGCAAGCACCCGCTGGTGCAGGCCCCCCAATTGCGTCTGGAGGATCTCACGGGTGAGCCCTTCATCATGTACGAGCCCTATGAAGCGCGCTATTTCCACGATCTCCTGGTCGAGCTGTTTTCACGCGCAAATTTGGTGCCGAACTATGTGCAGCATCTCGCCCAGATCCATTCGATCCTCGCCATGGTGCATTCCGGTGTCGGGGTCGCCCTGGTCCCCGAGGCAGCGCTGAATCTCCATTTCAGCGGCGTGGTGCTGCGCCCCGTCCTGATGCAGTGGCAGCGGCCGGCCGAGTTGTTCTTTGTCCGGCGCGGCGACAACGACAATCCGCTCCTTCCCGTCATTGCCGGCGTCGCGCGAAACCTTGCCGCTCAGGCCGGCTCGATCCAATCAATGGATCGATCGATACAGTGATTGGTCTCCGTCTGTAGCCATCTTGCATTAATCCTTCCGCGTAAGCCGCTGAAGGATCAGAGCATGAGCAGGATGACCCCCAAAGAGATGGCCAGCCGGATCGGCAATGGCCTGCTGTCGTTTCCCGTCACGCCGTTTCGGCCCGACAACACGTTCGACGAGATCCGCTACCGCTCCAATCTCGACTGGCTGTGCAGCTATGAGGTGGCGGGGCTCTTTGCCGCCGGCGGCACCGGCGAATTCTTCTCGCTCAGTCCCGCCGAGGTCGCGAAGGTGGTGGCAACGGCCGTGAGCCAGACCAAGGGACGCGTGCCGGTCCTCGCCGGCATCGGCCACGGCACGACGATGGCGACCCAGCTTGCCATTGCGGTCGAAGGCGCCGGAGCCGATGGGGTGCTGCTGCTGCCGCCCTATCTGGTCTTCTCGGAACAGGAAGGGCTGGCGGCCCATATCGAGGCGGTGTGCAACGCCACAACACTCGGCGTCATCGTCTACAACCGCGACAACGCGATCGTGAACGAGGATACGCTCGAGAGACTGTGCCAGCGCTGTCCCAATCTCGTCGGCTACAAGGACGGCATCGGCGACATCGAGCTGATGACGCGCATCCACCTGCGCATGGGCGACCGGCTGACCTATATCGGCGGGCTGCCCACGGCCGAGACCTTTGCACTGCCTTATCTGGAAATGGGCGTAACCACCTATTCCTCTGCGGTATTCAACTTCGTCCCGCAGTTCGCCACCAAGTTTTACGCGGCCGTGCGCCGCCGCGACCGCGAGACGGTGCAGGCAGGGCTGCGCGACTTCATCCTTCCCTTGATCGCGATCCGCAATCGCAAGCGCGGCTATGCCGTCTCGATGATCAAGGCCGGCATGAAGGTGATCGGGCGCGACAGCGGCCATGTCCGTTCGCCGCTGACGGACCTGACGCCGGCCGAGACCGAGGAACTGGCGGCGCTCGTCGCGCGGCTCGAAACGTGCGAGTTCGCAAAGCGCGAGCTGGCGGCCGCCTAATGCGTCAGAAGCCCCTCATGGTGAGGAGCGCGAAGCGCGTCTCGAACCATGAGGCCCGGCCTGTGGCCTACATCCTTCGAGACGCGCGAAGACGCGCTCCTCAGGATGAGGGTTGAACGGGTGTGAAGCAGTAGAACCTGCCGCCACTGCCCTATCGGCGCTGGTTGTAGACGTCGAGGCAGACGGCACCGAGCAGCACCAGCCCCTTGATCACCTGCTGGTAGTCGATGCCGATGCCGAGGATGGACATGCCGTTGTTCATGACGCCCATGATCATGGCCCCGATCACGGCACCGCCAACCTTGCCGACACCGCCATAGGCGGACGCTCCGCCGATAAAGCAGGCCGCGATGACGTCGAGCTCAAAACCAGCCCCGGCCTTCGGCGTCGCCGTATTGAGCCGCGCGGCGAAAACGAGGCCGGCGAGTGCCGCCAGCACCCCCATGTTGACGAAGGTCAGAAACGTCAGCCGCTCGGTCTTGATGCCGGACAGGCTCGCGGCCCTGGCGTTGCCACCGATGGCGTAGATGTGGCGGCCAACCACGGTGCGGGTGGTGACGAAAGCATAGAGCCCGATCAGCGCCGTCATGATCACCAGCACGTTCGGCAGGCCGCGATGCGAGGCGATCAGGCCGGCGAAGAACACGATCACGGCGAACAGCAGCGCGCTCTTGGCGACGAAGAAGCCAAAGGGCTCCACGTCGATGCCGTGCGATGCCTGCCGCGCCCGGTTCTTCGCACTGGTATAGACCAAGGCCACCGCCAAGACGGCACCGATCAATAGCGATGTCGGATAAAGCGTGCCGGCGCCGGGAAACAGTTCGGGGATGAAGCCGGAGGACAACTTCTGGAAGGTCGGCGGAAACGGTCCGACCGACTGGCCTGCCAGGATCGCGAGCGCAAGGCCCTTGAACACCAGCATCCCGGCCAGCGTCACGATAAACGACGGGATCTTGAAGTAGGCAACCCAATAGCCCTGTGCGGCGCCGATCAGCGCGCCCACGAACAGGCAGGCGAGGAAAGCCAGCGGATAGGCAACGTGATAGCGCACCATCAGCACCGCCGCGACGGCGCCGACGAAGCCCGCGACCGAGCCGACCGACAGGTCGATATGGCCGGTGACGATGATCAGCAGCATGCCGAGCGCCATGATCACGATGTAACTGTTCTGCAGCACCAGATTGGTCAGGTTCAGCGGCTGCAGCAGCGTGCCGTCGGTCATCACCTGAAAGAACAGCATGATCGCAAACAGCGACAGCAGCATGCCGTAATTGCGCAAATTGTTCTTGATGAAGCCGGTGTGCACGGGCAGCGTAACCGTCTTGTCGGTCATGGCCGCAGATCTCCCTGAAGTACCTTCTTGTCTATTTGCTTGTTACGCATGATGGCGCGCATGATCCTTTCCTGCGTGGCCTCGGCGGCGGCGAATTCTCCAACAAAGGCGCCGTCATTCATCACGCAGATGCGGTCGCAGACGCCGAGCAGTTCCGGCATTTCCGACGAGATCATCACCACCCCCTTGCCCGCCTCGGCAAGCTCGTTGATGATACAATAGATTTCATATTTTGCCCCGACATCGATGCCGCGCGTAGGCTCGTCGAGGATTAATACTTTCGGGTCGGTCATCAGCCATTTCGACAGCACCACCTTCTGCTGGTTACCGCCGGAGAGCTGGCCAGTCTCCTGATAGACGTCGGAACAGCGAATCCGCATCCGGTTGCGGTAGTCGTTCGCAACGCGCAGCTCGGACATGTCATCGATCATGCCTTGCGGCGCCACGCGGCCGAGGCTCGCCAGCGTGATGTTCTTGCGGACGTCGGCATCCAGGATCAAGCCGAGCTGCTTGCGGTCCTCAGTGACGTAAGCGAGACCGGCATCGATCGCCGCCGCTACGCTCGACAGGTTGACTTCCCTTCCATCGAGCCAGATGCGCCCGCTGATCCGGTCTCCCCAGGCGCGACCGAACAGGCTCATGGCGAATTCGGTACGGCCGGCGCCCATCAACCCGGCAATCCCGACCACCTCGCCGCGCCGGACCTCGAAATCGACGCCCTTGATAACCCGGCGATCTCTGTGCAACGGGTGATGCACCGTCCAGTCCTGCACGGCGAATACCGGTGCACCGATGGTTGCACTGCGTTGCGGAAAGCGATGCGCAAGGTCGCGATTGACCATGCTTCGGATGATCCGGTCCTCTTCCACCGGCTCGGCCAGGCAATCGATGCTGTCGACGGTGCGGCCGTCGCGCAGCACCGTGATCCGGTCGGCGACGCGGGCGACCTCCGATAATTTGTGCGAGATCAGGATCGAGGCGATGCCCTGGGCGCGGAAGGCAAGCAGCCGGTCCAGCAATGCGGCGCTATCGTTCTCGTTCAGGCTGGCGGTCGGCTCGTCGAGAATCAATAGTCGCACCCTCTTGGACAAGGCCTTGGCGATCTCCACCAGTTGCTGCTTGCCGACGCCGAGGTCCGTAACCAGCGTATCAGGCATCTCGGTGAGGCCGACCTGGGCGAGCAGTTCCTGGGTCCGGCGGTAAACCGCGTCGCGGTCGATCACGCCGAGACGCGAGGGCGGATGCGACAGGAAGATGTTCTCCGCGATCGACAGCAGCGGAATCAGCGCCAGTTCCTGGTGGATGATGATGATGCCGAGGGCTTCGGAATCATTGACGTCGCGAAAGCGCCGCTCCTCGCCGTCGAATATGATGCTGCCCTCATAATCGCCGTGGGGGTAGACGCCGCTGAGAACCTTCATCAGGGTCGACTTGCCGGCGCCGTTCTCGCCGACCAGCGCATGGATCTGCCCTGCCTCCACCGTGAAGTTGACGTCGCGCAGGGCCTGAACCCCGGCAAAACTCTTGCTTACGCCGCGCATTTCGAGAATTGCGGTCATCGCGTCATTACATCCATCATTTGTCCACCCCGCAGCGATCGGAGACAGGCGGGTGGCGGCGCCGGTCATCGCCGGCGCCGCCGTCCTGCTTAGTCGAACTGCGAACGCTTGTAGTAACCGCTGTCGATCAGCACCTTCTCCCAGTTGCTCTTGTCGACGACGACGGGCTTCAGGAGATAGGACGGTACCACCTTGACGCCATTGTTATAGGTCTTGGTGTCGTTGACGGTAACTTCCTTGCCGCTGAGCGAGGCGTCCACCATGTCGGCGGTGACGCGGGCGAGATCGCGGGTATCCTTGAAGATGGTCGAATACTGCTCGCCGCGCTGCATCGACTTGATCGAGGGCACCTCGGCATCCTGGCCGGAGACGATCGGCATCGGCATGTTGCCGCTGCCATAGCCGACGCCCTTCAGCGACGAAAGAATGCCGATGGAGAGGCCGTCATAGGGAGAGAGCACGGCATCGACCCGCTTGCGGCCGTAGAACGCGCTCAACAGGTTATCCATGCGCGCCTGGGCGGTGGCGCCGTCCCAGCGCAGGGTCGAAACCTTGTCCATGCCCTTCTGGCCGCTGCCGATCACCAGCTTGCCGTTGTCGATATAGGGCTGCAGCACCGACATCGAGCCGTTGTAGAAGAAGTAGGCGTTGTTGTCGTCCGGCGAGCCACCAAACAGTTCGATATTGAAGGGCCCCTTGCCTTCCTTCAGCCCGAGCCCCTGCTCGATCGACTGCGCCTGCAGCACGCCGACCTGGAAATTGTCGAAGGTCGCGTAGTAATCGACATTGGGCGTGTCACGGATCAATCGGTCATAGGCAATAACCGTGATCCCTTTGGCCTTGGCCTGCTTCAGCACGTCCGACAGCGTGGTGCCGTCGATCGCCGCAATCACCAGCACCTTGGCGCCTTTGGTCACCATGTTCTCGACCTGCGAGAGCTGGTTCGGAATGTCGTCCTCGGCATATTGCAGATCGGTGCCGTAGCCGCGCTCCTTCAACATCTTCACGATGTTGTTGCCATCGTCGATCCAGCGTGCCGAGGACTTGGTCGGCATGGCGATGCCGACGGTTCCCTTGCTCTGGGCGAAAGCGCCGGTCACCGCCGTTGCTGCCATGGTTGCTGCCAGCGCCAAGGCCGACAAAGTGGTCTTCAGACTAGTCATGCTTCACTCCCTTTGATCATCGAGGATCTATGGTTCCTGGATCGTCAGGCCGCTGAATGCGGCTCTTGAAACTCAATCATTCTGCGCGGTTGGCTGCTGCGCCTCATCGTCCTCCATCAAGCCATTGCAACTCCATCAATCCATGGCAAGTTTTACGTCCGGTTCAGGGCGGCCACGCGCTGCAACATCGAGCACGAACGTACGGCCACGATCGGGATCGGCGCGTTTCGCTTCCTCCGCCATCCCCTGCCACGCCGAGGTAACAAGCAGACGTGAGAGATCCTGCCCGATAAAAGCAGGACAACTTGCCTGCCGTGCCGGAACGCGGAGGCTGCGCAGGTGCTCGCCTTGCGGGCTGTAGACATCGATGCAGCCGCCGCCCCAGCGCGCATTCCAGATCAGTCCGTCGGCATCGACCACTGCGCCGTCGATGCCGCCGTCTCCCCGCCGGGTGATCAGCGCGGCGGGCGCACCGCGCGGCAGGCCCGTCGCTGCGTCGAGATCGACGCGGAACAACGCATTCTCCCTCGTGTCCGCGAAATAGCCGACGGCTCCGTCCGGCGAGAAGCAGATCGCATTCGGGATTGTGATGTGTTCATAGAGACGCGACAGCTCACCGCGATGCAGCGCATAGATAGCGCCCAGCCCTTGCTCGGCCTGGCGACCCATGGTGCCGATCCAGAAGGTGCCGGACGGATGAACCCGGGCATCGTTCGAACGCGTTGCGGAATTGTCGGCTTCGAGCGGATGGTACAGCGACATCCGTCCATCCGCGGGCTCGCGGATATAGAGACCGTCGTCGGCAACGAGAAGCTGACGATGCGCGTCGATCCGCCCAAGCGCGCTGCCCATCACGTCGAGGGAATGGATCGTGGTGCGCCCGGTGTCGAGCCGCGCCTCGAACAGCCGGCGTTCGAGGATATCGAACCACCAGGCCGTGTCGGTGGCGGCGTCATAGGTTGGCCCCTCACCGAGATGGCATCGCTCGCCGCAGAGAACGGTGGTCGGCACTTCTTCCATCTCGCAGTCACCGCTCATCGCCCTGCTCCCTCAGGCAACTCTACCGCGGATTGTGTCTCGATTGCGCCGCGATTTGCATGCGTAAAGCGGTACAGCGTGGTGTGGCGATAGACCTCGCCCGGCGTAAGCCGCGCCGTCGGGAAGTCAGGTCGATTGGGCGTATCGGGCCACGCCTGTGGCTCGAGGCAGATGGCATCGGACTGCCGATAGAGGCGGCCGCCCTTGCCGGCAGTGGTGCCGTCAAGGAAGTTTCCGGAATACACCTGCAGGCCGGGCTGGTTGGTAAACAGTTCGAGCACGCGGCCCGACGTCGGCGCTACGAGCCGCGCCGCAAAGCGGGGCTCGCCGCGTGCCGGCGCGAGGCAGAAATTATGATCGTAGCCGCGGCCCACGCGCAATTGCGGATGGTCGTTGCGGATCCTCGCGCCGATTTCGACGCCATCACGAAAGTCGAACGGCGTGCCGGCGACCTCGCTGGGTGGCTGCGGCAACGGGATCGCTCCGCTATCAATAGCGAGGAAATGATCCGCCGCCACAGTGAGGCGATGATCGAGAATGTCCCGGCCCGAGCGCGCACCGGCCAGATTGAAAAAGCTGTGGTTGGTGAGATTGACCACGGTGGGGCGATCGGTCCGCGCCGCCATGTCGAGCCGGAGCTCCATCGGCCCGGTCAGACGCCAGGTCACCTCCACTTCCAGCGCGCCGGGATACCCCTCCTCGCGATCGGCGCTGGTATGGGCAAGGGTCACGGCCGGCTGATCGCCATCATCGATCCGGACAATACGCCAGTTACGGCGATCGAAGCCCTCCAGCCCGCCATGCAACGCATTGGCCCCGTTATTTGCCGCGAGTTGCACCTTGGCGCCGTCGAGCACAAAGCGCGCGCCGGCGATGCGATTGGCATAGCGCCCGACCGTCGCGCCGAAGAACTGCCGGCGGGCGAGATATCCCTCGAACGCGTCATGTCCGAGCACGATGTCGTCACGACGTCCGTCCACATCCGGGACCAGCAATGCCTGCAAGCTTGCGCCATAGGTGATGATGCGGGCTTCCAATCCGTCGGTGCGCTGCAAGACAATGCGCTCGACGTCGGCGCCGTCAGGCAGGACGCCGAAGCGGGAACGTGCCACGGAAGCGACGGACGGAACGTTCATGGCTCGTCCTCGAACGGCTCGACCATGCGGCGTCGCCCCAGCAGGAACGCATCGGCGACGAGCTGGAGCGGCGCGAGATCGACGTCGGCCTCGCCGGTCGCGCAGAGCTCGCTGAACCGGCGATAGAGCCCGGCATATTCGGCCTCGGCAGCATCGACGAGCTCAATGCCCCCTGCCCTCAACCTTGCCCCGCCCATAGACAGGGTGACCGGGCCACCATCCGTGTCGAGATCAATGTCCCAGCTCTGCGGGCCGGTCTGGAGGAAGTCGAATTCGGCTGAGATCTGCAGCCCCTGTACATCGCTGAGCGCCAGGTTGGCTGCGATCGGCGCGTCGCGATTGGCGGGGAATGCGAGATCGGCCGACGTCACGAATAATGGCTGCGGCAAAATGCGCGTCAGGATCGAAAGCGCGTTGATACCGGGGTCGAACACGCCGAGCCCGCCCGGCTCAAAGATCCAGGCTTGTCCCGGATGCCAAACCCGCACGTCTTCCTTCCAGGTAATTTTGACTGATGTGACCTGCCGGCCGGCCAGCAATTGCCGCGCCGGCTCGACGGCCGGAGCGAAGCGCGAGTGCCACGTCGCGAACAGCGTGCGCTGGGCTGCCCGCGCGGCGGTCACGAGCGGATTGATTTCAGCGACCGTCGCGCCCGGCGGCTTTTCCAGCATCACATGCTTGCTGGCGGCAAGCGCCATCGCCGCCTGCGCGTGACGAACCTGCGGCGGAGTACACAGCGCCACCGCGTCGATTTCCGGACCGTCGCGCAGGAGTTCATCGAGCGTCGCCGCATGCGGCACGCCGGGGAGCGAGGCGTTGCGGCTGGCGACGGCAACCAGCTCCACGCCTTCAGTCGCGGCGATCGCAGGCACATGCTGGTCGCGTGCGATCTTGCCAAAGCCGACGATGGCGACGCGAAGCGGGCTCATGATTGCTCTCCGGACTCAACGGCTGTGGAGATCGCAGGCGCGGCGCCGGACGATGCCGGAGCTTCCTTGTGGCGGCGCAATCCATTGTGGATCACCTCGGTCATGGCGACGGTGGCTGCCTTGGCATCGCCGCTGGCGATCGCATCGACAATACGCTGGTGCCACAACAGCACCGTCTCGCGGTCCTGCGTCTCGACCGGCGCGCTGAGCAGGAACGAGGCGCGCAACGCCGCCTCGATGACGTTGCCGATCGAACGCATGAACAAATTGCCGGAGGCATTGGCGACGGCCAGGTGCAGAGCAAGATCGCCGTCAGCAAAACCAACGGAGTCGGAGGCCTCCGCCCGCATTCGCGCCATGCTCCGATTGAGTTCGGCGATGTCGGCCTCCGAGCGGCGGCCGGCCGCGAGCGCGGCGGCGCGCGGTTCGACGGCGAGCCGGATTTCGGCAAGGTCGTTGAGAAAGCGCCGGTCGATGCCGGCATCGAGATGCCAGGCCAGCACGTCGGCGTCGAACATGTTCCAGGCGCCGCGCTCGCGCACCACCGTGCCGACCCGCGCTTTGGTAGTGAGGAGACCCTTTGCGACCAAGGTCTTGACGCTCTCGCGCAAGACCGGCCGCGACACGCCGAACATCGCCGTGAGTTCGGCATCGCCCGGAAGGCGGACGCCTTCGGCGTAACGGCCGGCGATGATGTCGACGCCGATGCTGCGGGCAACCTCGGCGTGGTTGGAATGCGCGCGCCGCGTCGGGATGACGACAAGCCGGGAAGTCATGGTTTGAGGACTCCTGCCTTACGGGGGCCGGCGCGGCGGGCGATGCCCAGCATGGCCTGCTGCAGGGCGATGAAAGCGAAAAGCAGAATACCGGTCACGATCTTGGTCCACCAGCTCGACAAGGTTCCATCGAAATTGATGTAGGTCTGGATCAGGCCCTGGATCAGCACGCCGAGCAACGTGCCGACCACCGACCCCTGGCCGCCGGTCAGCAAGGTGCCGCCGATCACCACAGCCGCGATGGAATCGAGTTCGACACCGACGGCCGACAGGGAATAGCCTGCCGCAGTGTAGAAGGAGAACACAATGCCGGCGAGCCCGGCAAGGACGCTCGACAGCATATAAATGCGCACCGTCATGGATCCGACCGGGATGCCCATCAGGGCCGTGGTCGTGCGGCTGCCGCCGAGCGCATAGACGTTGGCCCCGAAGCGGGTGAAATGCAGGAGCACGGCTCCCGCGGCGACGACCGCGAGCATGATAAGGGCAATGGCGGTAAGCCGGCCTCCGCCGGGTAGCCGCAGGGCGAAATCCGACACCGTCGAATAGAGCGGCGCTGATATCGGCGTCGATTCTGTCGACATCAGGAAGCTCGCGCCGCGGGCGAGGAACATGCCCGCCAGCGTGACGATGAACGGTGGCATGTCGAAGACGTGGATGACCGCGCCCATTGCCGCGCCAAAGGCGGCGCACAGCAAGAGGATCGCAGCGAAGGCGACGAGCGGTGGCAAGCCGAGGCGCTCGATCGCCAGCGCGACGAACACGGTAGTGAAGCCGATCACCGAGCCGACCGACAGGTCGATCCCCCCGGAAATGATCACGAAGGTCATGCCGACGGCGACGATGCCGAGAAAGGCGTTGTCGGTCAGCAGATTGGCCGCCACACGGCTGGAAGCGAAATTGGGAAATTGCACCGTGCAGAGCGCAAACCCGACGACGAAAACCATGGCCGTTATCGCGACCGGCGGCAGCCTCCTCATTGGCGAGCCCTCCCCAGCACGACTCCGACGTTGGCGAAGCGCGGCGACTGCAGCAGCAGAACGACCAGCACAACAGCCGCCTTCACCACGAGATTGAACTCCGGCGGATAGCCCGACAGCAGAATGCCGGTGTTCATGGCTTGGATGATCAGCGCGCCGACCATCGCCAGCACCAGGCTGAAGCGCCCGCCAAACAGCGAGGTGCCGCCGATCACCACCGCAAGAATCGCATCGAGTTCGAGCCAGAGCCCGGCATTGTTGGCATCCGCGCCCATGATGTCGGCGGCGGCGATGACGCCGGCCAGCGCCGCGCAGAGGCCGCACCAGACATAGACCGCAAGGATCATGCCGCGCGTGCCGATCCCGGCCAGTTCGCTCGCCCGCGCGTTGCCGCCGGTCGCCTCGATCAAGAGGCCAAGCGCAGAGCCTCGGACCACCGCGCCGGTGACGATCAGCATGCCGAGCACGACCACGACCGGCGCCGGCACGCCGAGCACGGCGCCGTTTCCGAGCCAGACCAGGTCGGGCGCGGTGAAGGTGACGATCCGGCCCTCAGTGATGAGCTGAGCGACGCCCCGCCCCGCCACCATCAGGATCAAGGTGGCGACGATCGGCTGGATGCCGAGCACCGCAACGAGAAAGCCGTTCCACAGCCCGCATAGCAGCCCGGCGCCGAGAGCTGCAGCGAGCGCCAACGGCAGGCCATGGGTATCGGCGAGGCTCGCGGCAATCGCGCCTGATATCGCCATCACCGCGCCCACCGATAGATCAATGCCCCGCGTGGCGATAACCAACACCATGCCCAAAGCAAGCAGCGCGACAGGCGCGCCGCGATTCAAGACGTCGATCAGGCTGCCGAACAGCCGCCCGTCCTGCATCCGCAGGTCGAAGAATTGCGGCGAGACGGCGCGGTCGACCGCGAGGATCACCAGCAAGGCGATGATCTGGGCAAGGCCACGGCTTTGCAGCAGTCTTGACATCATGGCTGCCCGGCTTTCGCACCGGCGCTGCCGGCGACAGCGATCGCTGCTAGAATATTCGAGACGTCGATGGCGTCCCCTTCCAGCTCATCGACATGGGCGCGATCGCGCAGCACGATCACCCGGTCCGAATAGGTCACGATCTCGTCGAGCTCGGACGAGATCACCAGCAACGCCAGGCCGTCGTCGCATAGATCTCGGATCAGGCGGATGATCTCGGCGTGGGCGCCGACATCAATGCCGCGGGTCGGCTCGTCGAGCACCAGAAGGCGCGGCGCGGTGGCAAGCCAGCGGGCGAGCAGCACCTTCTGCTGGTTGCCACCGGACAATAACCCGATCGGGCGCTCCGGCTCGGGCGGGCGGATGTCGAGCAGCCGGATGAAACGCATCGCGATCCCTTCCTGCTCGGAGCGGGACAGCGGCTTTGCAAGGCCGCGCTTGGCCTGCAGCGCCAGCACGATGTTTTCGCGCACGGTGAGATCGGCAATGATGCCCTCGGTCTTACGCTCTTCGGGGCAATAGCCGAAGCCATGGGCGACGGCGTCGCGCGGCGATTGCAGCCGGACCGGCTTGCCTTCGACCGTGGCGCTGCCGCTGTCGGCACGCTCGGCGCCGAATACCAGCCGTGCAGTTTCGGTGCGGCCCGACCCGAGCAGGCCGGCGAGCCCAACCACCTCGCCGCGGCGAAGCGCGAGATTGAACGGCGCAACATAGCCTCCCTTGCCATAGTCCTCGAAGCGCGCGCAGATCTCTCCCACCGGCCGCGCATGCGCCGCCGTGCGCTCGCTGGTCGTCTCGGCGAGTTCGCGGCCGAGCATCATGCGGATCAATTCGATCCGCGGCAGTTCGGCAGTCGTCCGCTCGCCGATCAACCGGCCGTTGCGCAGCACCGTGATACGGTCGCAGATCTCATAGACCTGGTCGAGAAAATGCGTGACGAAGATGACGCCGATTCCGCGCTGCGCGAGCTTGCGCATGACAGCGAAAAGGATCTCGACCTCATGGCGATCGAGGCTCGCTGTCGGCTCGTCGAGGATCAGCACGCGCGCCGACTGGTCGACGGCGCGCGCGATCGCGGTGATGTGCTGCACCGCGACCGAATAGTTTCCGAGCGGCTCGGCGACGTCGATGTGCAGATCGAACTCGGCAAGCAGCGCGGCGGCGCAGCGGCGCATCTCGGCCTCGCGCACCAGGCCGAACCGCGTCGGTTGCCTGCCGAGATAGAGGTTCTGCGCCACCGACAGGTTCAGGAGCAGATTGACCTCCTGATAGACGGTCGCAATCCCCGCATCGACCGCTGCCTTGGCCGAGCGCGGCGCGACCTCGGCGCCGCCGAGGCGGACCATGCCGGCGTCGCGCGGGAAGACGCCGGTCACCGCCTTGATCAGGGTGGACTTGCCCGCACCGTTCTCGCCGAGCAGCGCGTGAATTTCGCCGGCCCGCAAGGTGAAATCCACCTCCTGCAGGGCACGCAGCGTGCCAAAACTCTTGCTCAGCCCTCGCACCTCCAAGAGAGCGGGGCGAGGGTCGGAACTTGCATTCATGCCGACATCACTCCCACCGACGTTCGCGTCGAACGCGAATGTCCGGCATGTTCACCTTACGCGTCGGATCGTCGAGAAGGCTTTGGCCGCCGGGCCGTGCTGGACCCGGCGGCGCGATGCCAACCGATCAGTAGCCGAGGCCCTTCTTGCTGTCGTAGATCTTCTGCGGATCGTCGGCAGCCGTGTAGAGCTTCGATTCCGTCTGGATCCATTTCGGCGGCACGGTTCCCTTGGCCTTGTAAGCCATGATGGCGTCCAGCGCCGGACCTGCCATGTTCGGCGTCAGCTCCACGGTGGCGTTGGCCTCGCCGGCCGCGATCGCCTTGAAGATGTCAGGCACTGCATCGATCGACACCGTCAGGATGTCCTTGCCGGGCTTGAGGCCGGCCTCCTTCATCGCCTGGATCGCACCGACCATCATGTCGTCGTTATGGGCGTAGACCGCGCAAATCGTCTTGCCGCCGCCTTCGGCCTTGATGAAGCTTTCCATCACCTCCTTGCCCTTGGCGCGGGTGAAGTCGCCGGTCTGGCTGCGCACCACCTTGAGGTTGGCGTTCTTGGCGACGACGCTGTCAAAACCCTTCTTGCGGTTGGTCGCGACGCTCGCGCCGACCGTGCCCTGCAGCTCGACGACATTGCACGCCTTCCCGCCCACGGTCTTCGCCAACCATTCGCCGGCGACGGCGCCTTCGTGCACGCTGTCCGAGGTGACGGCGGTGAGATAAAGCTCCTTGCCCGACGGATCGATGTCGCGGTCGAGCAGCACGACCGGAATCTTGGCTTCCTTCGCCTCCTTCAAAACCGCGTCCCAGCCGCTCGACACCACGGGCGCAAGGAAGATCGCGTCGACCCCTTGAGCGATAAAGGAACGGATCGCCTTGATCTGGTTCTCCTGCTTCTGCTGGGCGTCGGCGATCTTGAGCGTAACCTTGCGCTTGGCGGCCTCCGATTTGGAGACGGACGTCTCCGCCGCCCGCCAGCCGGATTCGGATCCGATCTGCGAAAAGCCGACGGTGAGTTCAGCGGCGGTTGCCGGAAGTGAAAGCGTGATGGCGACCAGGGCGGTGGCCGCAAGGAGGGCTTTGGAGGTCATGAGGCGCGTTCTCCCAAAATGTTGTTCAGGGTGCCTGCATGCCCGAATTCGGTATCGAGGCACCTCTAGAGCTGTCCATTGTCGGCAGCGCGGGCAATATTTCACGGAAGGTCAGCTCTGACTAGTAATATTATTTTACTAATAGGTTTCGGCTGACGCCGTCACCAAGCTAGGATTAATTCCCCATACGGCCGGATATCGAGCTGGTAGCCGCCAGCTTCTTCCCTGAAGGCCGCTTGATAACAGGCGTGGTTTGACCTGATTGCCTCGATCATGCAGCGCCGCTACGCGTTGTCTGATGCCGCCAGTGAACAAGGATTCGACATGCAGCCCGTCACCGCGAAGCTCTACATCCGCATGCATGCGGACGATAACGTCGCGATCGTCGCGAACCGCGGAGGTCTGCACCCGGGTGCCGAATTTGCCTGCGGGTTGCGGCTGATCGAGCAGATTCCGCAGGGACACAAGGTTGCCCTCACTGACATCAACGAGGGCGAAGTCATTCGCCGCTACGGCGAGGTCATCGGCCATGCCGCGGCGCCAATCGCGAAAGGTAGCTGGGTCAAGGAATCGCTGGTGCAGATGCCCGACGCGCCGTCGTTCGAAAATCTGCCGAGGCCCAACGGTGATGCGATCAGGCTGCCGCCGCTGGAAGGCTATACGTTCGAAGGCTATCGCAATGCCGACGGTTCGGTCGGCACCCGCAACATCCTCGCGATCTCGACCAGCGTGCAATGCGTCGCCGGCACGGTCGAGTTCGCACTCGACCGGATCCGCAAGGAGCTGTTGCCGAAATATCCCAACGTCGACGACGTGGTGGCGGTCACACATGCCTATGGCTGCGGGGTTGCGATCAATGCGCCGGGCGCCGCGGTCCCGATCCGCACGCTGCAGAACCTTGCCCGCAATCCCAATTTCGGCGGCGAGGTGATGATCGTCGGCCTCGGTTGCGAGAAGCTTCAACCCGAACTTCTGCTGCCCGAGGGCATGAGCGCCGACGACGAAATCATGCGCATGCAGGACGAGGGCCTCACCGGCTTCGGCGAAATCGTCGAGGACATCGTGCAGATGGCCGACGCGCGCCTCAAGATATTGAACCAGCGGCGCCGCGAACCCTGCCCGGCCTCGGCGCTGGTGGTCGGCATGCAATGCGGCGGCAGCGATGCGTTCTCAGGTGTGACAGCCAATCCGGCGCTGGGCTTCGCCGCAGATCTTCTGGTCCGCGCCGGCGCCACCGTGATGTTCTCCGAAGTCACGGAAGTGCGCGACGCCATCCATCTCCTGACGCCGCGCGCGGCGAACCAGGACATTGCGGACGCGCTGGTGCGTGAGATGGCCTGGTATGACCGCTACCTCGCCGGCGGCGAGGCCGACCGCAGCGCCAACACCACGCCGGGCAACAAGAAGGGCGGCCTCTCCAACATCGTCGAGAAGGCGATGGGTTCGGTCATCAAGTCCGGCACCAGCCCGATCGCAGGCGTGCTCGCGCCGGGTGAGCGTGTCAGCCAGAAAGGCCTGATTTTCGCGGCAACTCCGGCCAGCGATTTCGTCTGCGGTACGCTGCAACTTGCCTCGGGCATGACACTGCACGTCTTCACCACCGGCCGCGGAACACCCTATGGGCTTGCAGCCGTGCCGGTCATCAAGGTCTCGACCCGCAGCGAACTCAAGCAACGCTGGCATGACCTGATCGACGTTGACGCCGGCAGTATCGCAACCGGCGATGCGACGATCGAAGACGTGGGCTGGGAAATCTTCCGTCTCATTCTCGACGTCGCGAGCGGTCGCGAAACCTGGGCTGAGCACTGGAAACTGACCAACGCACTCGCGCTGTTCAATCCGGGCCCGGTAACCTGACCCGGTGCAAGTCAAGATGTCGGGACCTGGCCGCCGCGGGCCGCGGCGGCCATAGACCGCTAAGCCGCCATCAGCCTTTCGATATCGGGGATCGGATGGGAAGTTAATTCCTTCGGAATCTCGCCGACGATCCGCTCCGTCACCGCGGCATGAAATGCCTGTCGGAGATTGCCGAGGACCTTCGCCGGCGCAACGACAACCAGCTTGTCGAAGCGATTGCCGTGGGCAAGGCGATAGAGCGCTTCGGCAATGGTGCCGGCGAACCGTTCTTCTGCGATATAGTGCCAGTCGGCTTGCTCCATCGCACTGCGGGCCGTGCCGACGCTCTGGATAGACCGCCCGGGACGATCAGTTCCCTGTTCGCGTGTTGCCGGATTGTCCTGCTCGAGGATGTGCTCCACCTGTAGGTTGAGGCGTTGCGGGGTGCCTTTATTGCGTAGAAAGAGGGCCTTTTGTCCATCTCCAATGAGAACGAGCGCGTTGTGAGAAATGCGGGGTTTCGCTTCAGTGGCCATTATTGCTGCTCCATGTGCCCCCAACGCATGAACTGCGACGAAAGTTGCCTGCGGGACGATGAAAGCTTGCAACCAATCCGGCTTCACACACTGAATCAAATACCAGGACCGCAGTCACCTTCTCCTCACTTCTCCTTAAGTCGTCGGCTTCCTTGACGATCCGGCCTTCGCCGGCTCGATAATATAGCTCCGATCGTCACGCTCGATGTAAAGATATTCACGCAGCCGTGGCGATAGGCCTCGTCGGAGAATGAGCTGGTCTCGCTGGAGTCCGACAAGCAATGCCCGATGCGAAGACGCGCGGCAGTGCCTCAACCCGTCGCCCGGCTCTGTTTGAACTCTGCGCCGTTCCCCTGCTCGGGGGACGCATCTTGTGGAACTTCGTCCTCGTCGATTTCCAAAGCCGGAACCAAAGCGGGTGCGACGCTTTGTGCCCCGGTGGGCAGCATTCGAACGAGGAGGAACTTTATGAGGAAGATTGCAATCGGCCTGCTGGCCGGCGCGGGCGCGCTCCTGACCGGCAGCGCAAATGCGACTGATGTCTACAGCGAGAACGAATATACAAACTCCGACCTGATCCAACAGGTCCGCATGGTCTGTGACGACGATGGACGCTGCTATCGCACCCGCGGCGGCAGCCGCGTGATCGTGCGCGATTCATACGCCTATGCGCCGCGCGAACGATACATCGAGCGTCGCCGCTATCGCGACTGGGATGACGGGCCGCGAGGTGGCGTTGGCTTCCGCGCACCCGGCGTGAGCGTCGGCGTCGGCGTGGACAACGACCGCTGGTAGGACAATCCGGGAGAGACTTCGGCTCAGTCTGAGGTCTCTCCGCCGGAGCCGGGACTATTTCATTTGACTTCGGGAACGGCGATCCGAGACGCCAGTTAGCGGATGAAACAACCGGCAAACGGAGAGGCTCACATGAAAGTTTCCGATGCGATGACCCCCGAGGTTCAACTCTGCACTCCCGACGATACGTTAAAAGACGCCGCGCAGGCCATGGCCGCGCTCGGCGTCGGGCTGCTGCCAGTGACCGATAATGAACGCCTGGTCGGCATGATCTCCGACCGCGATATCGCCATCCGCGGTATCGGCATGGGCCGAGGACCGGAAGGACGGGTCGGTGACGTGATGACGGCCGACGTCAAATATTGCTACGAAGATCAGGATCTCGACGAAGTGAGCGTGAACATGGGTGACATTCAAGTCCGTCGCCTGCCTGTGCTCAATCGCGCCAAGCGGCTCGTCGGCATCATTGCGCTGGGCGACATCGCGCGGGTGCAAGGCGGCGACGGCACGGGCGCGGCGTTGAGCGCAATTTCACGCCCCGGCGGGCAGCACGCACAAGTTTGATCTGCGGAAAGCCGGTCGAACGCCCCTGTCGTAGATGATGAGCGGCCATGAAGCGCTTTGAAGGGAAGGTCGTCATCGTGACGGGCGCTGCCTCCGGCATTGGCAGGCTACTGCGCGGCGCTTCTCGTCCGAAGGCGCATGTGTCGCGCTGGTGGACCGCAACGAAATGCAGCTCGCCAATGTCGCGAAGGAGCTGCCGGCGCAACACACCATGGCCCACCTCGCCGACGTATCGGATAGCGAAGCCGTCGATGCCATGGTGGCGACCGTGGTGAAGCGCTTTGCGCGGCTGGATGTGCTGGTCAATAATGCCGGCGTCTACGAAGGCGGTGATCCCGCCGAAATCACCAACGAGCAGTGGCGCAAGGTGATGGCCACCGATCTCGACGGCGTCTTCTTCGGTTGCCGCGCCGCCCTGCCGCATCTCGAGAAGACAGGCGGCTCGATTGTCAATACGGCCTCGGTATCCGGAACTGGGGGCGACTGGGCAACGAGCCCCTACAACGCTGCCAAGGGCGCTGTCGTGAACCTGACACGGTCACTGGCCTTGGATCTCGGCAAGAAGGGCGTTCGGGTAAATTCCGTCTGTCCCAGCCTGACCCGGACCGGCATGACCTCCGATATGATGGAGGACGAGGAACTGCTGGCAAAGTTCCGGGAGCGAATTCCGCTCGGACGGGTTTGCGAGCCGCATGAAGTCGCGGCCGTCATTGCGTTTCTCGCCAGCGCCGATGCCAGCTTCGTGACCGGTGCAAATGTAGCCGTGGATGGCGGCGTTTCCGCCTCCAATGGTCAGCCGCCGCTGGCGTAGTCCGTTTTTTGCGAGGTCATGGGAACCTCGATCATTCGCTCGCCGTTCTAACGTCCGTCCTACGGACGGGGGGATGCCGACGGAGCGGCGAAGAGCGATGACACGAAAACCAACGTTCCCTCGCAACCGAAAAATCTTGCCGTCCCGCAATCCCGAGCGCTATCGACTTCGCGCGCTCGATGATTTCGGGGATGAATTGCTTGATGACTGGATGGTCGCCTATCCGGCTGTCGATCTGGCCAGATCGGACTAGGATTTCTTCGAACGCTTCTTCGGCACCTTGGCGCCCTTCTTCCGGGCTTGGGACAGGCCGATCGCGATCGCCTGTTCCTGATCTTTACTTTCTTGCCGGATCTTCTTCGCTATCTTGCTGATCCCCGGTATTCAAAGACTCACGTTGCCGCTTCGATCCGAAAGGGCCTGGCCCAGCTTCGCACAGTGGAGATTCCCCACCACAAAGCGATGCCCGTTTCGAACTATGTTTCCGGAAGCGATGTGTCAGGGATCGGACAGACGATACCCCGGTTACGAGCTAATTTTGCAGCGAGGCAAGATGCTCTTTTGTCCATCGAATGTCCGCGCCGGCGTCAGATGCCCGACCCGAATGCGATTGAGGAACGTCTTGGCATCGGCCGCCGTGTAACGGGTAACGTCAGGCCACAAGCATGAAGCTAACCGTCATTCTGATTGCGATGCGGATCGGAATGTCCTGCGCCCTTATCGCCGTTGGCGCCGCCGGCCTCTTCATGGTCATCAGATATATGGCGTGGGTCGAATGATGCTGCTGCCTGCGATTTTCACCCTGGATATCGGCGGAAGACCTATCCTTGCTTTCGAAGCCAAGAACTTGCGCGAATCCCAACAACTCTGCCACGAGCATTGGCTGCGCCGTGATATCGCCGGCTTGACGTCGAACGGCGCCCCTCTGTGGGATGGCAAGGCGCGGCTGCGGGCTCGACGCTCGACCGAGGGCGAAATTGCCGTGTATCGGGAAGCAGCACGGGATGCCGGCCAGCCACAGGGAGACTTGCTGCTGGCCTATCTCGTAAAGCTCGACGCCCTCGAAGCGGTGCCGGACCAGACTTGATGCTCATTATTGAATGGCTGCTGCTCGGCGAACACCTCTATTGCTCGGCTGATCCGAAGTTGATTCCATTTTGCGGTGGTCCCTTGCCAAGGCTCCGGTTGGGGCAAATTCGCCGCTGCCGAATGCGTGTTGTTCTTCACCACTCCTTAGAGAACCAAGCGCGACGCGTACTGTAACGTTCCTGCCACTGATGCGATCAGGAGTGCGACGGCACGGCCAAGCGCACACAGGAACGAAGACGTCAGTTGGATATTGATCTCGAACAAGCTGCACGGCGCAGGTCACGACTCCCACGGGTACGATCAAACGGAGCGCCCGCCAGGCTGCAGGGAACGCCAAGGAAGCCATCGCCGAAGTCCTTGGCGAGGGTAAGCTGCGAGAGGAAGCCAGGGCAGCGCCGCGCTTTTCGGAGAAATACAATGCTGCACTATCCGCGCCCACCATTTCCCAGCCAGCGTCAGCCGATGCCGGGCACGACCGGCGCGATGAAGCCGCTGCCCGACCATGGTGAAACCTCCTACAAAGGCAGCGGCCGGCTCACCGGCAAGAAGGCGGTCATCACGGGAGGCGATAGCGGCATCGGCCGCGCAGTTGCCATCGCCTTCGCCAGGGAGGGAGCCGATGTCCTGATCTCCTATCTGGAGGAGCACGACGACGCCCGGGAGACCGAACGGCTGGTGACTGAAGCGGGCAGAAAGGCCGTTCTTGTTTCGGGCGACATCCAGCGCCCCGATCATTGCCGGGCCGTCATTGCCAAAGCCGTATCGGAGCTCGGCGGCATCGACATCCTCGTCAACAACGCGGCGCACCAGGCCAGCTTCAAGTCGATCGATGAGATCAGCGACGAAGAATGGGAATTGACCTTCAAGGTCAATATCCACGCGATGTTCTATCTTACCAAGGCCGCGGTCGGCCACATGAAGCCCGGGAGCTGCATCATCAATACCGCATCGATCAATTCGGATGCGCCGAACCCCACTCTGCTGGCCTATGCGACGACCAAGGGAGCTATTCATAATTTCACGGCGGGACTGGCGCAGATGCTGGCCGAGAAGGGCATTCGCGCCAATACGGTCGCACCGGGGCCGGTCTGGACGCCGCTCATTCCCTCCACTTTGCCTGAAGACGCCGTGAAGAATTTCGGCAAGCAGGTTCCAATGAAGCGCCCCGGCCAGCCGGTCGAACTTGCGAGCGCCTATGTCATGCTGGCCGATCCGCTTTCCAGCTACGTGTCCGGCGCGACAATCGCGGTTACCGGCGGAAAGCCGTTTCTGTAACGGGCGATGGCCTGCCATGCAGGTCGCCGGCGCCGGCTGCTGCGGTTAGCCGCGAGCCCCATCCAGCATGCGATTGCGCAAATACTGAACGAGAACGACCGTCTTTGCGTCGATGATTTCGCCGGCTGCGATCATCGCAGCAGCTTGCTCCAACGTAGTTTCGACCACGTCGATATCTTCCCCCTCCTCCTTGAGCCCGCCGCCGTCGGACACCTTATCCGCCGGCGAATAGACGCAGGTGAAGAAGACGATTTTTTCCATGATCGCAGCGGGGCTCACATAGAGCTCGAACAGTCGTTGAACCTTCGAGACCTTGTAACCAAGCTCCTCCTGCATCTCTTTCACTATGCGCCGTTCGGCTTTCTCACCATCGAGCTTGCCGGCGCACGCCTCCACGGTTCGCTCCATGCCGTCCTGCAGGAAAATCGGCAGCCGTAGCTGCCGGGTGAGCAGCACGGTCTTTCGAGCAGGGTCGTAGGGAAGAATGACGGCTGAATTGCCGTTGTCATAAATCTCGCGCTTGCGCGCTTGTCGCTCGCCGTCGCGCCTGCGCTGCTCGTAACTCACGCTGATCAGCTTGCCCTTGACGTGAGCAATGGTCTCGACGTCGCGTATGCGCACGGTCTCGCCGTCCATTTTCATTGGCCTTAGTCCCCGTGAACTGCCGGCCTTCATTTTGCCGGTAGACGTTCCCGCGCAAAGGGTTCCGGCGCGCACAAGGGAACCGCCATCAGGCCGAGGCCAGCACCGGATGTTCGGACTGCCGACGCCTGAACTGCTGATAAGCCGCGATTGCCTTGTTGGCCAGCATCAACCGCCGCCGCTCGCCACGACGCACCATCAACTCTATCGTATCGCTGAGGAAGCGGCCGGCCACCATCGCATCGCCCAACTCCCCGGTACGCTCGAGATAGTCCCAGGCGATTTCAATCGAACTCTCAATAAGCAGGGGCAACGGTTCCGTCATCATTACGTCCAACCATTTTTGGGAGAACGTCCGGCGGCAATCTCTGTTCCTGATTCAGCCTGGCGGAAGGCAGGCTTCCTGCCGAGGATTTTTACGGTCCTCCTGCGACGGCGCCCGCAATCACCATCGCCAGATCGTCCAAATCGATCTTGCCATTGACGACGAGATCTTCGGAGTCCTCGATGCTAAGCGATTGCGGATCATTCGCCGCCTGCCTCTTCAGCTCCGCAACAATCGCTTCCTTCAGTTTCTCTTCAAGCATCCGCGATATCTCCATCCATCGTGCCGCGCACGGCTAATGGGTGTTGGTCTCATGCCACTTTTCCAGGTCAGGCTTTGAAGGCCCGGACCGTTGCTCCTTCTCCGGATTACCTTTCCAGGGCTTGTCGGTCTGCTTGTGCGATCCCCAGTCCGTCTTCTGACGCGGATCATCGGTGGGCTTTTCTTTGCTCATTGGACACCTCCAGAAATTGGAAGCGGCCAGCATCCAATTTGGTTCCTGACGAATCGGTGGACTTACGGTTCCAGCGTCCGGCACCGGACAGACAAACGATAATCCCGCCTCCTAGTCTTTTCGGATGGACAGGAAGAATCGCGAAACCCAGCCCAAACGGGATCTGCATAGCGAGGCGCTGGCGGCACTGGAGCAAGCGCGGGCCATGCCCCATGGTCCTGCGCGAAGCGAGGCGCTAAAGCGCGCGGGCCTTCTTCAGAACGCGGCCGACATGCAGGGGGTGCTGTTCGCCAAACGCGGACGTCCACCGAAAACCTGACCCTATCCTTCCGAGCAGGATCGTCGGCGAACGCAGCAGCATGCAAGCGGCCTACGCTTTACACATGCGACAGGCCAACGGAACCCGGGAACGGGTTTCAACGTTGCTCTTCCGCGCAGCAAGGAGGCAACGATGGGATTGGCCGAATACATGATCGTTTCCAAGCCGGACGGCTGGACGGTCCTCCATGACGGAAACGCGCAGCACGACTACGACACAAAGGAAGCGGCTTTCGAAGCGGCCGTCGCTGCCGCTTCGCTGGCGATCCGCCAGGGCCATGAGGTCCACGTCAGCGTCCCCGGTCGCGAGGCCGGCAGCAAGACCGCGCTTGGCGCCAAGGATTCTAAAAGCGCGCCGTGAGGCAAGCGCATGCGCCGCCGGTCGGGCGCGGCCTACCGTTCCGAACTCTCCAGCAATTGGTCAGCGCAGCATGCTCCTGGCCGCGTCGACGCTGGCAAAGCGATCGAGCACCGCGCGCCTTCCGGCGGTTCTAAGGTCGTCGAAATCGGTCACGCCGCGGCCGGCGCACTCCAGAATACGCGAGGCGACAAATCTGCGGGCCGATATCGATTCCGCGGGGATGTGACTGCAGACTTCGTCAAGCGCGGCTCGCATCGCCACTACGGTGTCAGGATCGAACTTGTTCATGCATTCCTTCCGGCTAGCCATCGTGAGGCTACTGGTTTTTCTGTTGCCCAGGGCGTCGGATTCTTTCGCCTCTCAGCCCTGGTTCTGCCGGTACCGTTCCCGCACGATTTCGTCGCCTGCCCGCGTCGCCGCCTTGTTGCGGTAACGGTAGCTCAGCGTGCCATAGATCAGCGCGGTAAGAAGCACCAGCGCTCCGAAGAAATACACGACTTCCAGTCCCATCGCATTCTCCCAAACTCACCTGGAGTCAATCGGCCACGGCACTGGCGGTTCCGCTTGATGCTTCAATTTGACCGCTCTGCTGCCGGATGGCGGCGGGAACACGGTTCTCCATTTCGCGTTGCCGAGCGTGCCGATCGAAAAATGTCGGGGAGAATTTCATGAACGACTCCAGAGACATTCAGCATGGCGTCAACGATCCCGTTGATGGCGTCGACGTGAAGCGAAGATTCAACGACAACCAGACTCCACACGAGCGCGCCCAGTTCGCGGCAGATGTCCGCTCCACCGCCTTGCCCGCTTCGGACGAGAAATTCCTGCCGGAAGCGTTAAGGCGCCGGCCAACGGGTCCGCTCAATCCCCGGACCGGTCGTCGTCCCGCCCCGTAGGCAAGCTCGATTCACGTGCGAGATTCGCACGAGGGCCGGCGCGCTGTTCGTTCGCTGATGGAACCGACCCGCCTTGTCAAAAACAAGATCGTGATAGGTGACGCAGGCCACATTCGCACGTGACCGTTGGCCGTAATGCTGTGGTGCTAGCCACACTGCATATCGAGCCAACGGAGTTTTTTCATGAAGCGTCTGTTGATTTCCGGATTCGTGGCAGTCGCCCTGCTCGCTGTCGCAACCACATTGCGTTCGTACTCAATTTCCAGTGACCACTCAACCACCGGCGTGGCGTCGTGGAAAAAATCTCCGGCTACCACGGGCGCAAACAAGCTTCCGATCGAAGAGTTCGAGGATATGTCGCTGGTCTTTTCGACGCCGACGAAGCCGTGACGGCGGCGGAAATAGCGCTTGATTGAACCGGTCTCTATTTCCTTGTCGCCCGCTCGAGGAATTGTACGAGCGCGGCGCGGTCCTGCTCCGAGCCGATGCGTTGCTCCGGCATCTTGGTGCCGGGCGTGTAGGCCTGTGGCCCGACCTCGAACAGTTTGGAAACCGTCTCCGGCGTCCAGACGATATCGAGGCGCTTGAGCGCTTCGGAAAAATTGTAGCCAGCTGCGGTGGCGATGCGCCGGCCGAAAATGCCGGCGAGCGTCGGGCCTGCCCTGTTGGCCTGGTCGGTGGCGAGCGTGTGGCAGGCGACGCAAGCGCGAAAGACTTCCGCACCATGATCGCCGGCATAGGCGGCGAGCGGATCTCCCGCCGTTTCCACGAGAAGTGGATCGACCGGCTCGCCCGTCGCCGCGTTCCAGCGCCGGATGATGTTATCAGCGCCGCCCGTGAGCAGCGTGCGGCTGTCCGGCAGGAATGCCACCGACCAGACCGGCAGGCCCGGACCGACCAGCGTGCGCGTGAGCGTGCGCGCCTTGCGATCGATCACCGCGACCGCGCCCCCGATGCCCGCGGCGGCAACCAGCGCACCGTCAGGCGAAATCGCAATCGAGATCACGGGCCTGGGCCCCGCCGCAACCTCGCCGGCCCGCGCGCCGCCAGCGGTCAGGAAGTAAACCTTGCCGTCGGCACCGCCGACCGCGATTTCACCGTCAGCACCTGCGGCCACGGCATTGAGCGGGGTCGGCATCGGAACGACCATCGGCGTTTGCGCCCCCGACAGCGGCCAGATGCGAACGCTGAGGTCGTAGCTGACGCTGACCAGGGCGCGGCCATCGGCCGTAAACGCCACGCCGTTGACGTTCTGCGTATGCTCACCGAGCACACGCGGCGCGCCGCCCGCGAGCGGCCAGAGCCGCACCGTATGATCCCACGAGGCCGATGCGAGTGTTGTGCCATCAGGCGATACCGCCAGCGCGACAATCGGCGCCGTGTGGCCTTCGAACACCGCGTCGGGCTCTGTCTTGCCAAAGGTCCAGATTGCGATGCGGCCGTCAGCGCCGGCGGTCGCCGTGCGTCCCTGCCCGAGCAGCGCGACTGCATTGACCGCGTCGGAATGGAAACGCAGCACCTGCTCGGCCGCGTTGCGCGTCAGCGACCAGCGGATCGCGGTCGAATCAAAGCTGCCGGAGATCGCACTTTGCCCGTCGGCTGATATCGCCAGTGCCCGCACCGGTCCGCCATGCCCGCGCAGTTGCGCGAAGGCGGCCGTTGTAACAATCGGCAGAGCGATCAACACGGCCGCAAGCGCCAGAAGCGCCGATCGGCCTCTGCCGCGACGTGGAGCTTTGGCCGAAACCGATTGTCCCATTCCCGTCGGCCTCAGCGTATGCCCGGCCGGTCGCGATCGAGCCCCTTGGCCTGCAGATCGTCGAGGTATTGCTGAAAGCGCCGCTTGGCATTCTCGCCGAGATCGCGCAGGAACGCCCAGGAGTAGATGCCGGTCGAGTGCATGTCGTCGAATCCTATTCTGACGGCATAATTGCCGACAGAATCGACCGAAAGAATGGTGACGTTGCGCTTGCCGCCGACGGTCTTGCGCTCGGCTTCGGAATGCCCCTGCACTTCGGCCGACGGGCTGGTCACCCGAAGCAATTCGGCGGAGAGATCGAATGTGCGGCCATCGTCGAAGGTAACGCGCAACGTGCGGCGATCCTTCGGCAGGCGAATTTCGACCGGCCACGCCAGCGTGACGTCAGGCACGCCCACCGCCGGCGTCAGCCCGGGCCGATCAGATTATGGCCGGGATCGCTGACCCTGGCGCCCGTGGTCGTAAAGGCGACGGAGCTTGGCTCCTGAATGGCGTTGAGCACCATCGCGACGCCGACAGCAGCGACGATGGCGAACGCCAGAGCCGCAACAAAGGATTTCATGTCACTTCCTCACGTTTTGCTTGCGCCTGACCGGACTATTCCGCCGGTACTGCGCGGGCCGTGCTATCAGATGGAGCTTCGCCCTTTGCCTGCTGTTCCTTGACCCAGATCGCGTGATGCTCCTTGGCCCAGTTGAGATCGACCTCACCGGTTCCCATCGCATCAAACGCCCCCTCCATGCCGATCGAACCGATATAGATGTGCGCCAGCATGGCGGCGATGAAGAGCATCGCGATCACGGCGTGGATCACGGTCCAGAACTGGAGTGCGGTGACGTTGCCCGGAAGATAAGGGAACAGTAGGAACCAGCCGGACACCGACATCAGCACGCCGCCGATGATCACGATCCAGAAAATCCCCTTCTGGCCCGCGTTGAAGCGCTTGGCCGGCGGATGCTTGTCGTCAGACAGAAGGCCCCCGCCCTGTTTGAGCCATTCCCAATCGAGCTTGCCCGGGATGTTGTCCTTGATCCAGATCAGGAACATGATCGCAAGCCCCAGCATGAAAGGGAATGCCAGGTAGTTGTGCGCAAGCTTGGCCCAGGCCGACATGGTCGCAAAAGCGTCGGGGCCGAACAGCGGCAGGATCAGGGTGCGTCCGAAGCTGACGTTCAGGCCCGAGAGCGCCAGGATGATGAAGCAGCTTGCGGTGAGCCAGTGCGTGAACCGCTCGAAGCTCGCGAACCGCAGCATCGTCTTCCCCGAAAATCCCTGGTGCACGCGAATTCGGCCGCGCACCATCAGGAAGATCGCGAGCACGGCCAACATGCCGAGGATGGAAATGCCGCCGATCCAGGGCAGCTTGCTGCGCTGGAAGTCGCGCCAGTCGCGCCCCGCGGGCTGGATCAGATTGGCAGCACTCCCGTCGGGGATCGATACGCGCCCGGTGATCTTGTCGCCCTCCTTCAGCGCGTTCAGAAGCTTGTCTTCCTGAACGGCCTCGGCGGTCGGCTTGAAGGAAATCTGCGCGGCCGCGGGCTGTGCGAACACGAACAACAGCGCGAGCGCGGCAAGCAGCGGCTTGAAAACCGCGAATTTGAGATTTGCGAACCTGAGAATTGAAGATGAGCCTGGCATTTGCACAACGCCTTTCGGTTATCGGAGTTACCCTGATGCCGCCGCGCCGAAGCGCGGCGGCCGTTGCATCAGCCGGTCGGTGAATCGCTGTAGGCGGTCTTCCAGCCCCACATGCCCGAGCCATAGCCGCGCTTCATCACCCGCTCCTTGTAGATCTCGGCGATGATCGCGCCGTCCCCGGCAAGCAGTGATTTGGTCGAGCACATCTCGGCGCAAATCGGCAGCTTGCCTTCGGCCAGACGGTTGGCGCCGTATTTGGCGTACTCGGCCGGGGTAGAGTCCGCTTCCGGCCCGCCCGCGCAGTAGGTGCACTTGTCCATCTTGCCGCGCGACCCGAAGTTGCCGACCTTCGGATATTGCGGCGCG
>NZ_LLXX01000101.1:0-132442 GCF_001440405.1 Bradyrhizobium valentinum | reverse complement strand
AAGCAGTAGCCGCAGCCGATGCACAGATCCTTGGAGTGCAGCACGACGCCGTCGGCGGTGGTGTAGAAGCACGACACCGGGCAGACCGCGGCGCACGGCGCATCCGTGCAATGCATGCAGGCCATGGAGACCGAGCGCTCGCCGGGCTTGCCGTCATTGATGGTGACGACGCGGCGGCGATTGATGCCCCACGGCACTTCATGTTCGTTCTTGCAGGCTGTCACGCAGGCGTTGCACTCGATGCAACGGTCGGCATCACAAAGAAATTTGACGCGAGCCATGATCTATTCTCCTCTCACGCCGCTTGAATCTGGCACAGGGTCACCTTGCCCTCGTGCATGCCGGTGACCGGGTCGTAGCCGTAGGACGTGATCGTGTTGACGCTTTCGCCCAGCACGATCGGGTCTGAGCCCTTCGGATATTTGCCGCGTTGGTCGACGCCCTGGAACCAGCCGGAGAAGTGGAATGGCATGAACGCCACCCCCTTGCCGACGCGGTCGGTGACCAGCGCCTTGACGCGGGCCTTCGAGCTGTTTTCCGGACCGTAAACCCAAACCCAGCCGCCATCCTTGATGCCGCGCTCGGCGGCATCCGAGGTATTGACCTCGACGAACATGTCCTGCTGCAATTCCGCGAGCCATTTGTTGGATCGGGTTTCCTCGCCGCCGCCTTCGTATTCAACGAGGCGTCCCGAAGTCAGGATGATCGGGAATTGCTTGGCGAGCCCCTTCTCGACCGCCGCCTTCTGGATCGAGAAGCCGAGATTGGCCATGCGGAACTGACGCCCGTCCGGACGCGTCGGATATTTCGCGACGAGATCGGGCCGCGCGGTGTAGATCGGCTCGCGATGCACCGGCACGGGATCCGGCAGATTCCACGCCACCGCGCGGGCCTTGCCGTTGCCATACGCCATCACGCCGTGCTCCAGCGTGACGCGGATGATACCGCCCGACAGATCGACCGCCCAGCCGACGCCATCAGGGTTGTTGCCGCCGATCTTGTTGATGGTCGCAAGCTCGTCCGCGGTCAGATCCTTGTCCCAGCCGAGCTTCTTGAGCACGCCATAGGTGAACTCGGGATAGCCGTCAGTGAGTTCCGACCCCTTGCTGTAGGAGCCTTCGGACAGCATGTTGACGTTCTTGACCGAGCCGTCTGGCTGCTTCTCCTCGTAGACCACGCCGAAGCGCGCGCGGAACGTGCCGCCGCCATCCTTGGCGTGAAGGTTGGTGTTGTAGAGCGTGTGCGTGCCCGGATGCCGGATCTGCGGCGTGCCCCAGCACGGCCATGGCAGGCCGTAATAGTCGCCGCCGATCTCCGGCTCGTCCGCCTTGGCGCGCAGGGTCACCAGGTCGAACTTGCCCTGGTTCTTCATGTGCGCCTTCAACCGTTCCGGCGACTGGCCGGAATAGCCGGTCGAGAAGCCGCCGCGGTTGATTTCCCGCAAGAGGTCCTCGGCCGACGGATGCTTGTTCTCGACCTTGATGTTCTTGAACATCTTGTCGGCGAAGCCGAGCTTTTCCGACAGCAGATAGATGATCTCGTAGTCGTCCTTCGATTCGAAGATCGGCTTGACGATCTGCTCACCCCACTGCAGCGAGCGGTTGGAGGCCGTGCGCGAACCCGAGGTCTCGAACTGTGTGCAGGCCGGCAGTAAATAGGTTCCGTTCTTGCGATCGGAGATCGCCGCGAAGGTGGTCGGATGCGGATCGGCGACCACGAGCAGCTCGAGCTTTTCGAGGCCCTTCACCATCTCCGTCATACGCGGGACGGTGTTGCCACCGTGCCCCATGATGACCACGCCCTTCACGGCGTCGCGCTGATCGACGTCGTCGGGGTTGGAGAGCGTCGCATCGAACCAGCGGGTCCACGGGATGCCCGGCAGCTCCATGTTCTGCTTGCGGGTGCGCGCCGGACGGCCGGCCTTCGCCGGGACTTCGTCGAAGCGCGACTGCAAGTAATCATACTCGACTTCCCAGACGCGCGCCCAGTGCTTCCAGGCGCCTTCGACCAGACCGTAATAGAGCGGCAGCGTCACGATATCGAGCCCGATATCGGTCGCGCCCTGCACGTTGCAGTGGCCGCGGAAGATGTTGGCGCCCGAGCCGAAGGACCCGACGTTGCCCGTCGCGAGCAACAGGTTGCAATAAGCGCGGACATTGGCGGTGCCGACGGTGTGCTGGGTGCCACCCATGCACCAGACGATCGTCGATGGCTTTTGCTTTGCGAAGGTCTCGGCAACTTTCTTCAGTTGCTCGCCGGGAATGCCGGTGACGCGCTCGACCTCTTCTGGCGTCCACTTCGCAACTTCGGCGCGGATCTGGTCCATGCCGTAGACGCGTTGCTTGATGAATTCCTTGTCTTCCCAGCCATTGTTAAAGATGTGGTGCAACATGCCCCAGATCACGGCGATATCGGTGCCCCCGCGGAACCTCACATATTCGGTGGCATGCGCTGCGGTACGGGTGAAGCGCGGATCGAGCACGAACACGTTGGCGCGGTTGAGCTCCTTGCCGGAGAGGATGTGCTGCAACGAAACCGGGTGGGCTTCGGCGGCGTTCGATCCCATGAAGACGATCGTCTTCGAGTTGCGCATGTCATTGTAGGAATTCGTCATCGCGCCGTAGCCCCAGGTATTGGCGACGCCAGCGACGGTGGTCGAATGACAGATGCGGGCCTGGTGATCGATCGAGTTGGTGCCCCAGAACGCCGCGAACTTGCGGAACAGATACCCGCCCTCGTTGGAGAATTTCGCGGAGCCGAGCAGATAGACCGAGTCGGCGCCTGACTTGGCGCGGATCTCGAGCATCTTGTCGCCGATCTCGTTGATGGCCTGATCCCACGAGATCTTCTGCCACTCGCCGTTGACCAGCTTCATCGGATATTTCAGCCGACGATCGCCGTGGACGAGTTCGCGTACCGCAGCGCCCTTGGCGCAATGCGAGCCGCGGTTGATCGGGCTGTCCCAGGCCGGCTCCTGGCCGACCCAGACGCCGTTCTGCACTTCGGCAATCACGGTGCAACCGACCGAGCAATGCGTGCAGATGTTCTTCCTGATTTCCGTCGGCGCGCCGACTTTCTCAGGACCGGCCTGCGCCTTGCGCACCGAGCCGAGCGGCATCAGGCCGATCGCGGCGCCCGCACCGGCCGCCAGACCAGACCGCCGCAGGAACGTACGGCGGTCGAGAACTCCCGACGCGAGGCCGGCGGCGATACCCTGCAAACGCGCCCTGCCCGCGGATCCGTCTCTTCGCTTCATCAACATGTGCGTGGTCCCATCAATAGCGGTTGACGCGATAGAAATTCTTGACGTGATCGGTTTCCTTGTAGCGCGCCTTGACGCGCTCGGCCTGCGACTCGTCCGCAACCGCCTCGCCGCCGGTAAGCGGGACAACGGCTGCTGCGGCGACCGCCGAACCGCCCATCAGAAACAGGCTGCGCCGATCCACCCCTGCGGCCCGTGATTTGCCCTTACTGTCAGATGGCTTGCTCATTACGATCTCTCCTATTCTCGCCGCCTCTTCGCCGTCACTCGGACAGCGTGAAGGCCTCGGATTCCAATTCCATGAAGATACGGCCGGTGCGGCCGACGGCGCGGTAGAAGCGCGCCGATTGCGACATCTCCAGATCGGCGAACATCCGCACCGCCCACGGCTTCAGATGACGCTCAAAAAAGCGCGCCTGCTCGGCGAACTCGGCCTCGAAGTCGCCGCGTGCAAGGCCAGCCATGACCTCGAGCAGGATGGCGATGTGATCTTCCGGTTCACGCGAGGTGCCCGCGCGCTCGATGCCAAGCGCGCGCAGATCCTCGCGCACTCGCGCCAGCGGACGTTCATGCAGAAAACCGGTCAGATAATAGGAGGCGTAGGGAAGCAGTTCGCCGCGGCCGAGGCCGATGAAGAGATCGAAGAATTCCTTGCTGACGGCGCGATCGTCGGTGTCAGCGGCTGCCGCAGCGAGCTCGATATGCGCTATACCGAGATCGGACGCATCGCCTTTCAACGTGGCAACCCGCTTGAGTGTGTCGGCATCAGGCGCCTTGCCGAGCAGCAACGACAGCAGGCCATATTCCGCTGCGCGCAGTTGATCGATCTCGTCTATTTCGGGCTTCGATGTCACCTGTTCCTCGTGGCCCCCGTAGAGATCGGGACGAAGGACAAAGCGGTTCACCTGCGTCAGCGATTCGACGGCGAGAACGCGCTCGGCAGGAATGCGCGACCAGGCCGAAACGGATGGCTGCGCAATGCCTAGCCCCCGCGCCAGCGACCCGACGCCACCTGCTGCCTTGATTGCTAGTTCCAGACCGGCGTCACGCATGGTGCAACCGATTTCTCCCCGCCCGCCTTTGCCTCATATTAAGGCATCCAGTTTGGAACTGGAATTATTCCAAGGAGAAATTAGTAGCATAGGCTTCGGCTATGTCCGCAAAAACTTTTGTCTAAACAATCGGTTTTGCGGAGCCATGACGTCGCACTGGTTGCTGCGGCGCAACAGGTCTCGGGCCCTCCGGACCGTCGGCCGGCGAGGGTTCGTCATTACCGCCCGCGGCCTTTGAGACGCCTTCCGCTTCCGCCGCCGGTTGATCAACCCGTCTCAGAGACTGAATGGGGAGATCTTCCTGCGGTTTTGCCGACAGATCGCGCTCGGACGGCCCTTCCGAAGAACCTGCCGTCTCATCTCCGGAATTTGCACCGGAATTTGTCGTTTCGGCTGCGGCTTCGCCCATGATCTGCGACACCAGCCGGGCGACATCGACGCCTGCGCCGAGTTCCCCGCCGCCGGGCACCCCGCCCGGCGTATTCCAGTCATAGGCGTATTCGAGCGCTGGATTGACGTAATTACGAATCGCAGGATCCAGCGCCCAGGATTTTTGCAAGGCCGCATTCCGCAAATGTTCGGGAACGCCTTTGCGAAGAAACGCGGTAATGTCGGTGCTTCCCGTCAGCTCCTCGAGCTTTGGCAGGGTCGAGAGATCGAATTTCGGCGTGACGTCTTCGCCTTGCGGTGCGGGCGAGCCTGGCGATTCGACGCTTTCGGCAGCCGGCGCGTCCCGCTTCGGCTCCGGCTGTTTTGCCTCCTGCTTGCGCTGCGACCATCGCGCCAGAAAGCCCTTGTCCCGATCGGCTTCGTCCGGACCACTCATTTGCGACCCATCTTCTCGTCCGGCCCGCCGCCCGGCACGCGCGGCCGATCGCCGCTGGCGCGATCCCGCTTGCGCTTGTGAAACACACGCTCGACATGGAAGCGATCGACGAAGGCGGCAATCCATGACGCGATTTCGGGCGGCATCGGCACGGTACCGATCACGTCGCAGCCGCTTTCGAACATCGCCTCCCCTTCGGTCGGATCGGCGGTCACTTTCGTGAGCTCAAGCTCAGGACCACCATCCTGTCGCCGCAACGCGACCCAGATCCGCGGCTCCCCATCGGCAAGGTTGTCGCGATAGTTCGCCGTTTCCGAGCTGAACAGGTCGATGCTGGCCGATCCGGCGTAATAGATCGTCGCGTCGGCTTCGGTGGACAGCGCAGTCCAGGGTGCGGTCGCGGGCACCTCGTCCAGGATCATCGCCGGTGACCACAACTGGTCGATCCAGGGATTGTCGATCGAACGGCGCCGCACCACCACGCCGACCTCGCGGGATGCTTCGCTCATTGCCATGTGCGATCCTCCCTTCGGTGGATCATGTGACGTTCGCGGTCGCCGCAAGCGGCAACCCCGCAACCAGATTTTGCGGCTTCAATCTCACCACCTTGTCCGCGCCCATGGCGAGGATGAGGTAGACCGGCTTGTCGCCGACCCGCTCGTCCACCAGCCGCGCATCTTCGAAGCTGAGGCGCATCAAGGCCACGATGCGCTCGGCGACGCTGCTCTCCAGCCGCTCGCCGCGCCACAGCGCGTTGCCGATCCGCGTCGCTTCGCTGTCGAGGCCGACGAACCAGCGCCAGTCGCGATCCTCGATCGAGGCGATCGTCTCGACGCTGACGGCAAGGCCGAGCAGGTGGCTGATCCAGCGTTCGATGACCCGACACAGCCCTGCGCGCGCCTTGGCGTTGCCGCCGAGATTCATGACCATCGCGTGCGCGTCCGAACGCGACCAGTAAGTCCAGGCGTTTTCGTCGTCCATGACGTCCATCTCGCCGAACGCCTTCGGCTGCAGCATGGCCGTCAGCGGCGATGAATGCAGGTCGTGCTGGGCATGCTGTTCCGCCTCGATGACTTCAGCGTCGGCGAGCAGCAACGTGCCGTCGTGAAGGGCGGCCAGTTGGCTCCGATAGAACAGCTCCGCCGCGCGCAATACATAAGGGTCGTCGCAGCCTTCGAGTGCGTTGCGCAGAATCAGGTGGCACAACTGCGACAGAAAGATCGGCGGCAGGTCGCCGGCCCCTTTGCGTGCCAGCGCGACATAGACCGCTTCGAGCGACGGTGCCGCTATCAGCCGGTCGCGGAAATTCATCATGAAGGACCAGTTTTCGCGCGCGTCGGCATCGGCGAGCCGGGCGATATCCGCGCCCGAGACCGGACGCAACGGATCGGCCATCAGGCTCGCATGCAAATGGCGCTCGGCATCGCAGGCGTCGGCCGGCGGCATCAATTCAGGCCGCGCCAGATAGGCCATGATGAGTTCGGGCGTCGCGACCAGCCCGCCATGATCGGCGCGGCGCGTGAGGTGATGGCCCGAGGCGACCCAGAATTCTCTCATGTACGATCCGTCGTCCTGGCGTCTGTCCTGATCAGCCCGAGAAGATCGACCTCTTCTTGGGGTTCAACTTCTTGGGTTTCAACATCGCCTTCGACTTCATGGAAGGTAAAGGCGCGGGCATGCGCGTGCAACCGGTCGGCATCTGCGGCACCCGGGCGCGGCTTGAGGGTACGAAAACGTTCACGGATTTCGCCGTTTTCGACGCTGCGCTGCACGGCGAGCAGGGTCTGCGGCGGATGTTCGCAAAGCGAGCCTGCGAATGCTATCTCCTCCTCGGCCGCAATGCGCGCCGCGTTTGCGTCCGGCGCCCCGAATTTCTCCATCAACTGCCCTGCGAGCCGCTCGACCATCGCCTGCCGCTCCGCTTCCGTCGCTTCGGTGACGATGGCAAGGGTCGACCATCCGAGACTGTCGATCCCGAGAAAGCCCGAACGCAGCGCCACGCGCTGTTTCTGGCTCAGCGTCGCTGGATCCTGGTTCCAGAACAGGAACGCGCCGGAAACCGCCCACTCACCCGGTTCCGCTGCTCGTTCAAAAACGAAGGTATCCGATGGGTCCAGCCTGATGGTTCGCGGAAATTTCAACATGTCCGCCTCATCCGAATTTCGGACCGCGTGCCTGCCGATCATACCAATCAGACCTTGCCAGCGCATCCACCAGACTGCTTCGCGCAGGCGCTCCGCTACCGGCCGGAAGGCTGACCAGAAGATCACCGTTGACGTCGATGCCCCGGCGCTCACCCGCCTTGGTTTTGGGAAGCCGCTCCAGATAGTCCCGCGCGATCGCCTCGAAGCCACGCTCTTTCCAGCGATCGAACGCGGTCATAAGGTGGCGACTGAAGCTTTCGATAATCGCATCGGTATCGACCAGTTCGAAACCTTCGCTCAGCAGGGAAACGCCCGAGGCCGCCTGCACCTCCGGAATATGCGCCATGGCGGCAGCGCGCAGGATCACGCCGAAAACGAGCCATCCAGGTATGTCGTCTTCGGTGCATTCGGCCGGCCAGCCGAGCCGCCCGCCGCCGAGCAATCCGGCGTCGAACCTGACAGCGTCGGGCCAGTCGAACGCGACCTCCCGCTCCGGCGGACAATGGGCGGCAATCGCATCCGCCAGCGCATTCATGCCGGCAAACAACGCCCGGCGCGCTGACTTCAGCGGCTCGTCGGGCTCGAGGACCACGGCGAACTCGACCAGGTCGTAGCGGCGCACCCATACCAGCGTTCCGGCCCCCGCCTCGCCCGCGATCTCGCAAGCATGGGCAAACGCGTCGCCGAGCTCCCGCAACGCGACCAAAGTATAACCGGGGGGTAGATCGAGTGTTTGTTCCGTATCCCTTGGACGAGCGATCACCAAGAACTATTTCCTCATTGCTTCACAGGCCGCCTGGGTATGCTATCCCGCGCGAGCCGGCCACGCGAGTGGCCTTCTGTCTTGCAGATATCCGCCCGAGCGGTTACCGCAGAACCATGGGATGAAGCAACGCCCCGCTTGGCGCATCGGGTTCAAGGTATTTCAAAATGAGTGCGGCGACGTCTCGCCTCCTGATTTGCAGTTGCGAGAAGACCATGCCGCTCGATGCGGAAGCGATCGGTCGTGGCTGCACGGCCAAGCTCACGCAGGCGAACCAGCTTTGCGGCCTCGACCTTGATCGCTTCAAGGAGGCGCTCGCCGAAGGCTCGCCGATTACGGTTGCCTGCACCCAGGAAGCGCCGCTATTCCGGGAAGTCGCGGAGAATTCGCCGCAAGCCGAGCTTACGTTCGTCAATATTCGCGAGACCGGCGGCTGGTCGAAGGATGCCGCGGCGGCCGGTCCAAAGGCAGCAGCGCTGATTGCGGCTGCAGGCGAAGACATGCCGCCGATCTCGCTGGTGACGCTCGAGAGCAGCGGCGTTGCGCTGATCTATGGCCGCGACGAAATCGCCATCGAGGCGGCGCAGCGTCTTGCCGATCGTCTCGACATTACCGTGCTGCTGACCAGGCCGGGCGACGTGACGCCGCGCCGCACCAACGAATTTCCCGTTCTCAAGGGCACGATCCGCAATGCCCGCGGACATCTTGGGCAGTTCGAACTTTCGATCGACGACTACGCGTTGCCGTCGCCCTCATCGCGCGCCAAGCTCGTGTTCGGTACCGCGCGCGACGGCGCTACGTCCACCTGCGACCTGATCCTCGATCTCTCGGGCGGCGCGCCGCTGTTTCCCGCGCATGAATTGCGCCCCGGCTATCTGCGCGCCGATCCACGCGACAAGGCCGCCGTCGAGCGCGCGATTGCGGATGCCGGCGCGCTGGTCGGCACCTTCGATAAGCCGCGCTTTGTCAATTTCGAGCCGTCGCTCTGCGCGCATTCGCGCTCCTCGATTACCGGATGCACGCGCTGCCTCGATCTGTGTCCGACCGGCGCGATCACGCCGAACGGGGATTCGGTCGCGATCGACGCCAATGTTTGCGCCGGCTGCGGCTCCTGCGCGTCCGTTTGTCCGACCGGCGCGGCCTCCTACGCGCTGCCGAGCGTGGATGCCCTGATGCGGCGGCTGCGGACGCTGCTGCAGACTTACCGCAAGGCCGCCGGAAGCAACGCCGTGGTATTGTTTCACGACGGCGAGCATGGCGAAGAAATCATCGATGCGCTGGCGCGGTTCGGCCAGGGCTTGCCGGCCAATGTGCTCCCGCTGCGCGTCAACGAAGTGACGCAGCTCGGGCCGGAAATGATCGCCTCCGTGTTTGCCTATGGCGGCGGCGGCGTGGCTGTAGTGACACGCGCAAAGCCCCGGCACGACATTGCCGCGCTTCGCCGCTCAGTCGAAACCTCCGATCAGATCGTCGCAGCGCTCGGCTTCGGCGCGGGTCTGATCCGGATCATCGAAACCGACGATCCGGACCAGTTGCGCGCCATGCTGGATGCCGCGCCTCGCGGGGTCGCAACGCAGAAGCCGGCCGGCTTCGTGCCGCGGGGGGCGAAACGCGGCGTGCTGGAGACGACGTTCCGCGAACTTCACCTTGCAGCCCCCGCGCCGGTCGATGTGGTGCCGCTGGCGCCGGGCGCTCCCTTCGGCACCGTGAAGCTTGACGTCGAAGGCTGCACGCTGTGCCATGCCTGCGTCACCGCCTGCCCGACCGGCGCGCTATCAGATAATCCCGATCGCGCGATGCTGCGGTTCACCGAAAGCCTCTGCGTGCAATGCGGGCTCTGCGAAGCCACCTGCCCCGAGAAAGTCATCACCATCGAGCCGCGCCTCGACTTCCAGGCCTGGAACAGCCCGCAGCGCGTGCTGAAGGAAGAAGAGCCGTTCAACTGCATCGCCTGCGGCAAGCCTTTCGGCACCAAGAGCTCGATCGACCGCGTACTTGCAAAACTCGGCGAGAAGCACTGGATGTTCCAGGGCGCGAATGCCAGGCGCCTCGACGTCATCAAGATGTGCGCAGATTGCCGCGTCGAAGCGGTGGTGAACGAAAGTTTCGATCCGCATGCGGCGCCTCAACGCCCGCCGGTCATGTCGACGGAAGATTATTTGCGCGCGCGCAATGTAAAGAAGGACGATCCGCTTGGATCGTAAGCAGTCGGTGTCCGCCACCCCTCCAGATCTCAAGGCCCATGCGACGTCAAAGGCCGCCGGCATTCCCGGCGTCAAGCACATCATCGCGGTCGCCTCCGGCAAGGGCGGCGTCGGCAAATCCACCACCTCCTGCAATCTCGCGCTCGGCTTCGCCGCGCTGGGGCTGAAGACCGGTATTCTCGACGCCGACATTTATGGCCCGTCGCAACAAAAACTGTTCGGGCTGCGCGGCAAGCCGCGGCAGCTCGGTCCGCGCATGCTGGAGCCGATGGAGCGCTTCGGCGTCAAGGTGATGTCGATCGGCTTTCTCGTCGAGGAAGACAACGCCATGATCTGGCGGGGGCCGATGGTGATCTCGGCGATCACGCAGATGCTCCGCGAGGTCGCTTGGGGCGATCTCGATATCCTCGTCGTCGATCTGCCGCCCGGTACCGGCGATGCACAACTCACCATGGCGCAACAGGCGCCGCTGGCCGGCGCGATCATCGTCTCAACGCCGCAGGACCTCGCCCTGATCGACGCACGGCGCGGCATCGCGATGTTTCAGAAGGTGAGCATCCCGATCCTGGGCGTGATCGAAAACATGTCGAGCTTCTGCTGCCCGACCTGCAACCATGTCACCCCGATCTTCGGTCATGGCGGCGCGCGGACGGAAGCCGAAGGCCGCAGCATTCCCTATCTCGGCGAGATCCCGCTCGATATGCGGATCCGCCAGACGTCCGACGACGGCCGTCCGATCGTCGCGGTCGAACCCGACGGCGTTCACGCCAGGCATTATATCGGCATTGCGCGCGAGATATGGACCTCAATCGTCACCGGCGCGGCGCACCGGCCGCCGCCGCGCATCGTCATCGAGTAGAAGCAGCCCGGCGACTCACGGGCTCATAAAGATCGCACTGATCTGCTCCGCGCCGCCGACAAGCCCAAGCGCGCGCAGTTCATCGCGGTGCAGATCGACAACGAGAATCGCCAGGATCACGAAGAGAGTCGTGACGACGACTACAAGAAGCCGCGCGGCCGATGTATCAGTTGCCTCGCCTTGCGCGGCTGTCCGATCCCAGAGCGGTGCCATGAGCGCCAGCAAGGCATAGAGCATTGCGACCTCTTTTCTTGCATCGTGCTCAGGCAGCGTAGTCTGGCCTTTGACCAATGTCGAGAATTGTCCGAGAGCACGAGCTAACGGACCTCTTCGAAGCCGCCGAGCGCGGCGGTGAGATTGGCGCCGAGAATATCGGAGAGATAACCGCCTTCCTGAACGAAAACGGTCGGAAGGCCTAGCCGGGCGATCGCAGCACCAATTCGCCGGAAGCCGGCCGTCGTCACCGCAAGGCCGGCGAGCGGATCATGCTCCGAGGCATCGAGACCGAGAGCCACCACGAGCGCACCGGGCGCAAACGCGCGAATGGTTTTTTCCGCCTCGCCGATCGCCTTGATGTAGTCGTCATCCCCGGTACCCTTCGGCAAGGGAATGTTGAGGTTGGCGCCAAGGCCGGGGCCGGCGCCGCGCTCATGGGCGTAACCCCAGACAAAGGGATAGAAGAAGACTGGGTCGGCGTGGATCGACACGGTGAGAACGTCCGGTCGTTCGTAGAAGATGCCCTGCGTGCCGTTGCCGTGATGCACATCGACATCGAGAATCGCCACGCGCTCATGCCGCTGGCGAAGCTGCGCCGCTGCCACCGCGCTGTTGTTGAAGAAACAGAAGCCGCCCGACATGTCGGCATAGGCATGATGACCGGGTGGCCGGCAGAGCGCATAAACAGCATCTTCGCCGTCCATGACAAGTTGTGCCGCGGTCGTGGCTACATCGGTGGCGGCACAGGCGGCGGCGTAAGTGCCCTTACTGATCGGAGCCGCCGTATCCGCCGCGTGCCAGCCGAGGCGGCCAACGATATGGGTTGGGTACGTCGCGCCGTAGCGAACGGGATGGATGTTGGCAATCATCTCGGAACCGGAATCGCCGAGCGCGACCCAGGCGTCCCAGGCCTCCTCCATAAAACGCAGGTATTCCGCACTGTGAACACGTGCGCGCGGCCCCTGGCCAAAAACCGTCGGCGCGACCAGCTCGTGCTTGCCGGCTATCAGTCCTGCCAGCAACCGGTCGGCGCGTTCGGGCTGCTCGGTGGTGCGCTTGATAACACCGCGCACCAGGAAGAATTGCGGATCGTGGCTGCGATGCAGTTCGGTGTAGACGGCCTTCACGCAGGTACTCCGTTGGCTGGAAGTAGGATGCCGCCTTGCGGCTCGGTGGCAATGCCGGTCGACGGCGTGAGCTCTCGCACCAGTTTGCCGACTTCGCGCCAGGCGTGACCGATATGGTAGTCGACATGCGCGGTGATGCGCTCGGGATGCCCGGCTTCGATGGCAGCCAGCAGCGGCTCGTGCGTCCGCGCGATCTCATGCGGATCGTCGTAGAGGCGGCCGATCAGCCCAATGACCATCCGCAGCTCTGCTGCGAGATCGTCGAACAGCCGCAGCAGGCGGCGATTGTCTGCAATCTCAAAAATCAGCCGGTGAAAACGATAGTCCTCTTCTACCTGGCGGGCGGGGTCGTCGAGATCGGCGGTCCGGTGCAGGACATCGATCTGCCGCCGCAAGGCATCGCGCGACTGTGGTGTGAGCCGTTGCGCTGCCAGCACACCGGCATGCCGTTCGATGCACAGACGCAAATCGTAGATTTCGTCGATGTTTCTGATTTCGAGCTTGCGGACGAAAAAGCCGCGTCGCGGGCTTGCGACCAGCAGCCCCTGTTTCTCCAGAAGGCGCGCCGCCTCGCGCACCGGGGCACGGCTGACGCCCAGTTCGCGGGCGATCCCCGCCTCCACCACTTTGGAGCCAGGGGGCAGCCGTCCCTGAACAATGGCCTGCATCAGGATTCGGGCGATCTGGCCGACCAGATCGCTGTCCGCAAGGGCCGGTAACCCAACAGGAGAAGACATAGGCCGCATCGGCTAAACCCGCGCCAGTCCGTGCATATTTTTTAATCGTCGATTGTCGACAGTTTAATCTTGCCCAAGTGCTGCGCCGCACGCAAGCTGAAAAAGTTGAAAATGGATTAAAGGCGGAAATGACTAGCGCAGCCCACAACACCGCAAAAGCATGGCCGCCGGCGGTGGACGACCAGACCCTCCAGATCCGGATCGATCTCGCAGCCGCCTACCGGCTGATTCACCGGCTTGGCCTCGACGACAGCATCTACACCCACATCTCCGTTCATCAATCCCTACGGCCTGCGCTTCGAGGAAGTCACGGCGTCCAATCTGGTGACGGTCGACCTCGACGGGAACGTCATCGATGACCCCATCGGCCTCGGTATCAACCCGGCGGGCTTTACGATTCACAGTGCGATCCACGCCGCGCGGCATGATGCGATCTGCGTCCTGCACACGCATACGGTCGCCGGCATCGCCGTCGCCTGCCAGAAGCAGGGCCTGCTGCCGCTCAATCAATGGTCCCTGCAATTTACCGACCGCCTCGCCTATCACGACTACGAAGGCATCGCGCTCGATCTCGATGAGCGTTCGCGCCTTGTCGCCGATCTCGGCGACAAGTTCGTGATGGTGCTGCGCAACCACGGCATGCTGACCTGCGGACGTTCCGTCGCCGAAGCGTTCAAGCTGATGCACAATCTGGAACGCTCCTGCCGCGCTCAACTCGCCGTGCAGTCGTCAGGCGCCGACATTATCCCGCTTTCCGACGCTGTCGCCCGAAAGACGGCCGGCCAATACGCCAGCTTCTACGATGCGATCGAAACCAACGGCGTGCCCGACAGCGAATGGGCCGCCTTCAAGCGGATGCTCGAACGTACCGACCCCGATTTTGCGAACTGACAAGCACAGCTCTCAACCCAGCGGCGCGCCGGCAAGCCCTTTTTGAACGAGGTAAGTGATGTCCAAGCGGAAGATATTGATCACTCTTGCCATGGTTTGCGCGCTAAGCACGGCAGCGGCTGCCGAGGGACCGAAGGCAGGCGGCGTGGTCAATGCCGTGATCCAGCCCGAGCCGCCGAGCCTGATGGTGGGCCTGGTTCAGAACGGCCCAACGCAGATGGTCGCCGGCAACATCTATGAAGGCCTGCTGCGCTACAGTCCCAAACTGGATCCCCTACCTGGCCTCGCCGAGAGCTGGACGGTCAGCGAGGACGGCAAGATCTACACGTTTAAACTGGTGAAGGGCGCGACTTGGCACGACGGCAAGCCGTTCACCTCAACAGATGTTTTGTTCTCCATCGAATTCCTCAAGCAGACACACGCGCGTGCACGCGGCAATCTCGTGCAACTCGACAAGGTCGAGGCTCCGGATGAATCGACGGTGGTCTTCACGCTGAAACAACCGTTCGGACCGTTCATCGGCATCTTCGAAGTCGGCTCGCTGCCGATGATTCCGAAGCACCTCTACGAAGGCACCGACTTCAAGACCAATCCCGCCAACAATACGCCTGTTGGCACCGGCCCCTTCATGTTCAAGGAATGGCAGAAGGGCTCGTTCATCCGCCTGGTCAAGAATCCGAACTACCACGTCAAGGGCAAACCCAATATCGACGAGATCTATTGGCACGTGATTCCGGACGCGGCCGCACGTTCGGTCGCGTACGAAACCGGCAAGGTCGACGTGCTGCCGGGCGGCTCGGTGGAGAATTTCGATGTGCCGCGGCTCAGCAAGCTCAAGAACACCTGCGTCACCGGCGCCGGCTGGGAGTTCTTCAGCCCGCATTCCTGGCTCTGGCTCAACAACCGCGCAGGGCCAACCGCGAACAAGAAATTCCGTCAGGCGCTGATGTTTGCGATCGATCGCAACATGGCCAAGGACGTGGTCTGGAACGGTCTCGGCAAGGTCGCCACCGGCCCGTCGGGCTCGGCGATCAAGTACTACACGAGCGCCGTGCCGAAATACGATTACGATCCAGCCAAGGCAAAGGCGCTGCTCAAGGAAGCCGGCTATAAAGGCGAGAAAGTCCGCATGCTGCCTTTGCCCTATGGCGAGACGTGGCAGCGCTGGGCCGAAATGGTTCGCCAGAACCTGCAGGACGTCGGCATCAACGTCGAGATGATCGCGACCGACGTGCCCGGCTGGAATCAGAAAGTCAGCGAGTGGGACTACGATATCGCCTTTACCTATCTCTATCAGTACGGCGATCCCGCGCTCGGCGTCGGCCGCAATTACGTCTCCAGCCAGATCGCCAAGGGCTCGCCGTTCAACAACGTCGAAGGATATTCGAACCCTGAGATCGACAAGCTGTTCGCCGACGGCGCGGTCGCCTTCCCCGACGCAGCGCGCGAGGAGATCTACACCAAGGCGCAGAAGATCCTCGTCGAGGACGTGCCGGTCGCGTGGATGCTTGAACTGCAATTCCCAACCATCACCCGCTGCAGCGTCAAGAACCTGGTCACGACAGGCATCGGTGTGAACGACGGTTTCCGTGACGCCTGGATCGAGAAGTAATCGCCAGTTCGTCGGGCGTCAGACCTCAGGTCTGACGCCCGGATATGACGACTCCAACACAATCGACAGCCCATGATCTCCTTCATCGCCCAGCGGATCGCGAAGGCCATCGTCGTCCTTCTCGCGCTCGTCGTTCTCAACTTCTTCCTGATCCGGATGGCGCCGGGCGACCCGGCGCTGGTGATGGCAGGCGAAGCCGGCGCGGGCGATCAGGTTTTCCTGGCTCAACTGCGCGAGAAGTTCGGTCTCGACCAGCCGCTGCCGGTGCAGTTGTTCCTCTATGTCAAAGGCATCCTCAGCTTCGATCTAGGATTCTCGTTTCGTCAGCAGATGCCGGTCTCGACGCTGATCCTGCAGCGCCTGCCGGCGACGCTGTTGCTGACCGGGACCGCGTTTGCGATTTCGCTCGCCTTCGGCATCCTGTTCGGCGCATTGGCGGCCCGCTTTGCCGGCACCTGGGCCGACACCGCGATTACGGTCGCGGCGCTGATCTTCTATGCCACGCCGCTGTTCTGGGTCGCGCTGATGGCGATCCTCTTGTTTTCGGTGACCATGGATTGGCTGCCGAGCTTCGGCTACGAGACGGTCGGCGCGAACTATACCGGGCTCGCGCACGTGCTCGACGTCGCCGCCCACCTCATCCTGCCGGCGACAACCATCGGCCTGTTCTTCATGGCCACCTATGCTCGCATGACGCGCGCCTCGATGCTCGAGGTCGCCAGGCTCGACTTCATCAAGACCGCGCGCGCCAAGGGCCTGTCCGACACCGTGATCCAGCGCCGTCACGTGCTGCGCAATGCGCTGTTGCCGGTTGTAACCCTCGCGGGCTTACAGGCCGGCACGCTGGTCGGCGGTGCAGTGCTGACCGAGACCGTGTTCGCGTGGCCGGGCATCGGCCGCCTGATGTACGAAGCCCTGCTGCAGCGCGACTACAATTTGCTGCTCGGCGTCTTCGTCGTCTGCTCGGCCATGGTGCTGGCCTTCAACCTGATCACGGACCTCGTCTACCGCTCCGTCGATCCCCGCATCGAGTTCGCCTCATGAGACAGGTCTGGCGAATGCTGTTGCGCAATCCCGGCGGTGTGATCGGCGTCGCGATCCTAACTATTGCGATTGCGGTTGCGCTGTTTGGTCCGCTGCTGTTTCCGACTTCGCCCTGGCGCATGGTGCAGCGGCCGTTTCTGCCGCCGTTCACGGTTGCCAACCTGCCGCTCGGAACCGATGCGCTCGGCCGCGACGTGATGGCCGGCATCATCTACGGCGCGCGGGTTTCGCTGCTGGTCGGCCTGATCTCGACGCTGGCGTCACTGGCGGTTGGCATCCCGCTCGGCGCCGCGGCCGGATATTTCGGCGGACGCGTTGACGATGCGCTGATGCGTTTCACCGAATTCTTCCAGACCGTACCGAGTTTTGCGCTGGCGATCGTGCTCGTCGCGATCATGCAACCCTCCATCGTATCGATCGTTACAGCCATTGCCATCGTAAGCTGGCCGCCGGTGGCGCGGCTGGTGCGCGGCGAAGTGCTGTCGCTGCGCACGCGCGAGTATGTCCAGGCGGCCGTCGTGACCGGTCAGACCAACTGGTGGATCATCTGGCGCGAGATCCTGCCCAATGCGCTGTCGCCGGTCATCGTGCTGGCCTCGCTGATGGTTGCGACCGCGATCCTGCTGGAATCCTCGCTCTCCTTCCTCGGGCTCGGCGATCCCAACCTGATGTCGTGGGGTTACATGGTGGGCGCGGGCCGCACCGTGATCCGCCAGGCCTGGTGGATCACGGTATTCCCCGGCATCGCCATTCTGGTCTCGGTGCTGGCGCTGAACCTGATCGGCGAAGGCCTCAACGACGCGCTCAACCCTCGCCTCGCCAAGGGGGGACGCTGAGCATGAGTGTCGTCATCAGGAACCTGAAGCTGGCACTGCCGCCCGGTGGCGACCGCGCTTATGCGGTGGATGGCGTTTCGTTCGATCTCACCGCCGGCAAGATCCTTTGTGTGGTCGGCGAGTCCGGGTCCGGCAAGTCGATGTGCGCCCATGCGCTGATGGGCCTGCTGCCGGAAACGGTGACGGCTGAAGCCGGCGAAATCCTGTTCGAGGGCAACAACCTCTTGTCGCTCAGCCCGGCGGAATGGCTGGCGCTGCGCGGCCGCGGCATCGCCATGGTGTTCCAGGAGCCGATGACGGCGCTCAATCCGTTGATGCGGATCGGCGACCAGATTGCCGAGATGTTCGAGGCGCATGATCTTTTGACGCCGAAGGAGCGGCGTCAGAAGGCCCTCGCCTTGATCCGCGAAGTCGGCCTGCCCGACCCTGAACGCGCGGTGCGCGCCTATCCCCATCAATTGTCCGGCGGCCAGCGCCAGCGCGCGATGATCGCCATGGCGCTGGCGCTCGAACCGGCCGTGCTGGTGGCCGACGAACCGACCACCGCGCTCGATGTCACGACGCAGGCGCAGATCCTCAAGCTGATCCGCGACCTGCAGCGCCGCCGCAACATGGCAGTCATGTTCATTACCCATGATTTCGGCGTCGTCGCCGAGATTGCCGATCGCGTCGTCGTGCTTCAGCACGGCAAGGTGGTCGAACAGGGCACTGCCGACGACGTGCTGCTCCGCGCGCAACATCCCTATACCCGTGCGCTGCTCGCCGCCGTTCCCACCCTGCAGCCGCCGCAGCGGACGCCCCTGCTCGACCGCAGCAAGGCGGTGGAAGTCATCGGCCTCGGCAAGACCTATGTCAGCGGCGGCGGATGGTTCCGCACCGAACGGCGCGTGCAGGCAGCCAAGGAAGTCAGCTTCGACATCTTCTGTGGCGAGACACTCGGTCTGGTCGGCGAATCCGGTTCGGGAAAATCCTCGGTGGCGCGGCTGGTCATGCGGTTGATCGAGCCTGACGCCGGTACCGTCCGTATCGGCGACGTCGACCTCACCCGGATCAAGGGAAAGGCGCTACGCGAACAGCGCCGCCGCATCCAGATGGTGTTCCAGGATCCGTTCGCCTCGCTTAATCCGCGCCGGAAGGTCGGCAACATCATCACCGACGGACCGATTGCGCATGGCGTCGATCCGGCGGCAGCGCGAAAGCGTGCCGGTGAGTTGCTTGGCCTCGTCGGCCTCAATGCGAGCGCGATGGAACGCTTTCCGCATGAATTCTCCGGCGGGCAGCGGCAGCGCATCGGGATAGCGCGGGCGCTGGCGCTCGACCCGGAAGTCCTGGTCGCCGACGAAGCGGTCTCCGCGCTCGACGTATCCGTCCAGGCACAGGTCCTGGATCTGCTCGAGGATTTGAAGGCCCGGCTCGGCCTGTCGATGCTGTTCATCACCCACGATCTGCGTGTGGCCGCGCAGATCTGCGACCGCATCGCCGTGATGCAGCACGGCGCGATCGTCGAACTCAAATCCGCATCCCTACTGTTCGCAGCCCCCGAACACGCCTACACGCGCGAACTGCTCTCGGCGGTGCCTGGCCAGACGTCATCGTCCAAGGCGGCATGAACGGGATCACGAACAATGCGCTGCGTCCTGGTTAGCAAAAGCCTCGATCTTCGCGGCTATCTGGGCGCGCAATTCATGCGCGCCGCCGAAAGCATCGAGATCGTCAATCATCCGCACGAAGGGCCGGCGACGGACGACATCCACCTGGCAGTGGCCTGGCATCCGCCAGACGACGCCTTCGAGCGTTATCCCGACCTGAAGGCGGTCTGCTCGATCGGCGCTGGCGTTGACAACATTTTGGCGTGTCCCAGCCTGCGCCCCGAAGTCGACGTCATCCGTGTCGTCGACCCGGCGCAGGCGCAGATGATGTCGGGGTTTGTCGCCTGGCACGTGATCGGGCATCAGCGGCGCTTTGCGGCCTATCAGGCACAGCAGCGCGAGGAACGCTGGCAGCGTCTCGGCCAGCGCCGGGCGCAGGATGTGCCGGTCGGCATTTTGGGCTTTGGCGAGATCGGCCGTAGGGTTGCTGCTGACCTCGCTTTGCTTGGTTTCCCGGTGATGGCCTGGAGCCGAAGCGCAAAACCGACGCCGCAAGGTGTGCGCGGCTTCGATGGCGCCGCAGGCCTCGATGCCATGCTCGGCCAGACCGAGGTTCTCGTGAACCTGCTGCCGCTGACACCGGAGACAAGGGGCATTCTCAATCGAGGGACATTCGCCCGAATGTATCGTGGCGGCTACCTGATCCAGGTCGGCCGCGGCGAGCATCTGGTCGAAGCCGACCTGCTCGCTGCACTTGAAAGCGGCCAGCTTGCCGGCGCTGCGCTCGATGTGTTCGCGGCCGAACCGTTGGCGCCGCGGCATCCGTTCTGGCGACACCCTCGCATTGTCGTCACGCCGCATGATGCCTGCGAAGTGAGCGTGGAAGCGATCGGCGCGACGTTTCGCGCGACTGCGGAAGCGATACGAGCCGGCCGGCGCCCACCGCACTCCATCGACCGCGAACGCGGCTACTGAGCGACAGCAATGGATGTTCCAGTGCCGGACTCGTCGCTCGCGACTATTGCCGCTCACCCGATCGACACGCTGCGCGCCGCATCCGCCGTCCCGGAAGCGCTGGCGCAAAGACTGGCGGCCGAGCACTACGGCCTGATATCAGCCGTGCACCGGCTCGACAGCGAGCGCGATCAAAACTTTCGGCTGCGCTCGCTGAGCGGCCGCGAATATGTCCTGAAGATTGCCAGCCCTGCGGAAGACCGCGCTGTGACCAACCTGCAGACGGAGGCCCTGCTCCACCTCGCAGCCGCAGATCCTGGCCTGCCGGTCCCGCGCATCTTTCCGGCGCGGAACGGCATGACGGAGCTTGATATTGCGTTCGCCGACGGCTCGACGCGCGTCGTGCGCCTGTTGTCGTATCTCGCGGGAACCCCAATGCATGCCGTCGCAGGGGCGACGGCGCTGCGGCGCGATCTCGGCCGCTGCGCCGCAAGGCTCGCGCGTGGGCTTTCCGATTTCAGCCATTGCGGCGCCAATCATAAATTGCTTTGGGACCTTCAGCACGCCGCCGAACTGCGGCCGCTGATTGACGCCGTCCCGGACGAGCGGCGCGGTCTGGTGGAGGACGTTCTCGGCAGCTTCGAACGCTACACACTGCCGATACTTCCGCAGTTGCCGAACCAGCCGGTCCATAACGACCTGAACCCGCATAACGTTGTCGTCGATCCCGAAACCCATGCCGGCGTTGCCGGGATCATCGATTTCGGCGACCTCACCTGCACGGCGCGGGTCAACGACCTTGCGATCACGGCAGCGTATCAGGTTGCCGACAACGACGATCCGCTTGCTCCGGCCTGCGAGGTGATCGCGGCCTACCATGCCGTGCTGCCGCTCGAACCGGCCGAATTTGGCGTGCTGTTCGACCTGATCGCCACGCGCATGGCCATGACGGTCGTGATCAGCAGTTGGCGAGCCGCCCGTTATCCTGCTAACCGGAATTACATTCTGCGCAACAATCCTGCCGCTTGGGCGCGGCTGCAGCGCATGGCGAAACTGTCGCGGGACCAGGCCAGGCTCCAAATCCAACGCGCGTGCGATGTGGAGTAGAGATGTCTGTTGCCGATGAGCATATTTCGACACAAGACGTGATCGCGCGGCGAAGCCGGCTTCTCGGGCCGGCATACCGGCTGTTCTACGACCAGCCGGTCCAGTTCGTCCGCGGCGAAGGCGTCTGGCTGCATGACGCCGCCGGTCATCGCTATCTGGACGCCTACAACAACGTCGCGTCCGTCGGGCACTGCCACCCGCACGTCGTGCAGGCGATTGCGCGGCAGGCCGCCCTACTCAACACGCATACGCGCTACCTGCATGAGACCGTGCTCGACTACGCGGAAAAACTGCTCGCAACGTTTCCGCCCCAGATCGGTCACGTCATGTTCACCTGCACCGGCAGCGAGGCCAACGATCTCGCCTTGCGCGTCGCGCGAACCTGCACCGGCGGCACCGGCTTCATCGTCACGGCAAACGCCTATCACGGCGTCACCAGCGCGCTGACTGAACTGTCTCCTTCGCTCGGGCTGCCGCTTCCGGAAGGTAGCCACGTGCGACTGGTGCCGGCGCCGGTTTCGGCCGCAAACGCCGGCGAAATCTTTGCCGGTCACGTCCGCGACGCATTGGCCGATATGAAGAAGAGCGGCATCCGTCCGGCGGCCCTTCTGGTCGATACCATTTTCTCCAGCGATGGCGTATTCGCCGATCCCCCCGGCTTTTTGCGGCCGGCGGTCGAAGCCGTCCGGGCAGACGGCGCGCTGTTCATCGCCGACGAAGTGCAGCCCGGTTTCGGCCGCTGCGGCGGAGAGATGTGGGAGTTTGCCCGCCATGGCCTCCTGCCTGATCTCATCACCATGGGCAAGCCGATGGGCAATGGCCATCCGGTTGCCGGCATGGCGGCAAGGCCGGAATTGCTGGCGGAGTTCGGCCGACGGTCGCGCTACTTCAACACCTTCGGCGGCAATCCGGTTTCTGCCGCCGCCGGGATTGCAGTTCTCGACGTGATCGAGGACGAAGGGCTGATGAAGAACGCGCAACACACCGGCGCTTATCTGATCAAGCTGCTCAGGGAGTTGCAGGCACGGCACGCGTTGATCACTGAGGTGCGCGGCGCCGGCCTGTTCGTCGGCGTCGAGCTGCGGCGCGGTGGACCAACGGGCGCGCCGGCCACAGCAGAGGCCGCGCGGATCGTGAACCTGTTGCGCGAACGGCGCGTGCTGATCAGTTCGGCCGGCCCACACGGCAATGTGCTCAAGATCCGGCCACCTCTGGTGTTCCGGACGGAACATGCCGATCTGCTCGTCGAGCGCCTCGATCAGGCACTGCAGAATTAAGCTTGATGGCGGAGGGGTAAAGGACGCGCGCCTTAAGCGCCGGCGACCGGCAGGCTGGCGGCGGCAATGGCGACAATCTGGGCCAGCCGACGTCCGATCCGGGACGGGGCGTTACGCAGCAATGAACGAACCTGTCGCATCTCTTCGTCTTCCATGTGCGCCGGGGGCAAAGGCGCACAGGAAAGATGGTCTTACCCGGCTAAGTAGTCGAGATGTCAGAGAAAATAGCAATGCGCGCTTCGCCGGCAGGCCAATCGGCAGTGGATTTATTGCCGCCATCGCCCCCGCGGCGAACGAGATTTTCTCCCCGGATTCTGACCTTCAAAGCCCGGTAATGCCGAGTCGACCGCCAGCGTCTGGGCGCTGACCTCCCGTCGGAGATCACCGTGCTTGAGCAGGCTGCGGCGCATCGAGAAACCGCCGCAGCGATGCGAGGACCACATCGAGCCGGTCATGATGGAGCCAGTGTCCGGCGCCCGCTATCTTCTGCAGTTCGGCCCCCTTGAAATGCGCGAGCAGGCCCGCGGCTTCGGGATCGGGCAGAAAGCTTTCATCGCCCCACATCAAAAGCGTTGGACAAGTAATCCGCGACCACAGGGCGGCATAGTCATCCACCGATAGCCGGTACGGCGCCCTCGCCCGCTGATAATGGTCGAACTTCCAGCGGTAGAGACCATCGGAGCCCTGACGGACGCCGTGGCGGGCAAGATGAAGCGCCAGCGCTGGCGTCAGTCGCTTGTTGCGAGCCGAAAGCCGCCGCGCCGCCTCGTCGATCGTTCGGAAAGCGCTCGGTTGATACTCCGAGATACGGTCGAGCTGGTCGATCCAGCGCGACATCTGTTCGGCGATCGGCGCAGGTTGCGAGCCCGACAGGAAAGCACCATCGAGCACGACGAGGCGCGATACCTTCTCCGGATAGGTACCGGCATAGGCTAGCGCGACCATGCCTCCCATCGAATGGCCTACGATCGCGGCATCCTGCAGCCCTGCGAAACGCATCAGCCGGGTAAGGTCGTAGACATTATCGGTCAGACTGTAGCTGCTTCCTTTCGCCCATTCGGAATCGCCATGGCCGCGCAGATCCGGGGCCATGATATGGAAATGCGGCTGCAATTCCCGCGCGATCGCATCCCAGTTTCGGCAATGGTCGAGCCCGCCATGGACCAGCATCAAAGGCGGCGCGATTTCGTTGCCCCAGTCGACATAGTGCAATCGCAGCCCCTGGGATTCATAAAAACGATCTGCCGGCTCGGCCATCATGGGATTGTCCCTCGCGGAGATGATGGCCTATTTCGGCGCAAATCCAAACGCGCGCTCGAAGCGCTTCACGTAAGCCGGCCACACTTCGGGATTGACGATGCGTGGCGGGCGCTTGCCGTCGAGCGCATCGAGGATCTGCTCGGCGGCGATCCTGCCCATATTCACCCGCGCCTCCTTCGTCACGCCGGCCGTATGCGGGCTGGCCAGCACATTGTCGAACTGCAGCAGCGGATGCTCCGGCGGCGGCGGCTCCTTGTCCCAGACGTCGAGTCCGGCCCCCGCAATCCGCTTGTCGCGCAACGCCTCGTACAGGGCGACCTCATCGTGAATGAAGCCGCGCGCGGTCGTGATGAAAAATGCATGCGGCTGCATCAGCGCGAATTCGCGGGCGCCGATCATGCGACGATTGTCCTTGGTCAAGGGACAGGAGATCGAGACGAAGTCCGAGCGGCGCATCAGATCGTGAAGTTCAACCTTTTCGCCACCGCGGGCGGCGATTTCTTCCGCCGTCAGATAAGGATCGTAGGCGATCACCTTCATATGCAGCAAGCCGTTGCAGAGCTCGGCGATACGGCGGCCGACATTGCCGATGCCGACGATACCGACAGTCTTGCCCTGAACCTCATTGCCGATCAGCGCATTACGATTGACATTGGCCTCGCGGCGCAGCGCGCGGTCGGATTCGAGGATGCGCTTGGACAGCGTCAGCATCATCCCCAATGCATGCTCCGCGACCGAATTGGCGTTGCCGCCGGATTGATTGACGACGAGCACGCCGGCCGCCGTGCAGGCATCGACGTCCACGGGATCGAAGCCCGCGCCGTTCGAGGACACGATCAGGAGGTTCGGCGCCCGCTGCAACAGGTCCTTGTTGACATGGAAATGCCCGGCGATCTCGTCACGCGCTGCACCGACCTGATAGGCATGCGCCGCCGACAATATCGGCGCTGCAATCGTATCGGGGCTTTCGTTCTCCAGCCGGTCGAGCCGCACATCGGCGCGCGCTTTCAAAATATCGATATAGATCTCGTGGGCGAGATATTTGACGTAGAACACGCGCTTGTTGTTGACGGTCATTTCCTTGGCAACTTTCAGTTCGGAAGATCGTAAGGCTTGACTGGTTGGGCGGGATGGCCGCTGGCGGCCATGATCAGGTGACAGGTCTCAGCGGAAGTGCCCGCGGCGCAGCGGCCGCGGCCAGCGCCGCCGCATTGGGCAGCATTTCGGATATATCCAGCCATTGCCCCTCCCGGTATCTTTTCTTGCTATCTCACATCGTCCCATCCCGGCTGTAGCGGCGCGCGGCGCAGAGCAGGATACGATCGGAACATGTTGACAATCTCGCCGATGACGTCAAGTTTCGCCGCTCCAAGAATGAAAGCCGACGAATAATCGTCGCGGACAAAGGGAGACCGAAATGGCGGTTGCAGAGGAGAAAAACTCGCCAGGGACTTCCGAGAGGAGCACTTCCGAAATGAGCTGGCACGGCGTGGTGCTGCAGACGCTCAAGCGTAACGAAGTCCGCCTGGTCCCTTACGTGCCCGATCGCGTCCTGACGACGCTGATCAGGAACCTGCACGCCGACCCCTTTTTCACGACCTTTCCAGCGGCGCGCGAGGAGGAAGCGGTCGGGATCGTCTCCGGCGCCTGGATGGGCGGCATGCGCGGCGCGGTGCTGATGCAGACGTCGGGGTTCGCCACGCTTGCGAACGTGCTGGCGTCATTGGCAATCCCCTATCAGATTCCGCTGATCATGTTCGTCTCCGAGCGCGGCACGCTCGGCGAATTCAACTATGGGCAGTCGCTGGTCTGCCGCACCATGCGGCCGGTGCTGGATTCGCTCGCGATGGAGCACCATACCGCGACCCGGCTCGACGAATTCGAGTTCATCGTCGACCGCTCCATCAAGCAGGCCATCACGACCCAGGCGCCGGTGGCGCTGATCCTCTCGCCGCTGCTCACCGGCGGCAAGGTCTTCGACAAGTGAGCGATCTCATGAACAGCGCCAACGACAACCCGGCCCGCAATACCAAGCTCATGAATCGCTTCGATCTGACCTCGCGGCTGATCGCGAAGTTGAAGAACGAGGAAGCCGTGATCGGCGGCATCGGCAATACCAATTTCGACCTGTGGGCCGCCGGCCACCGGCCGCAGAATTTCTACATGCTCGGCAGCATGGGCCTCGCCTTTCCAATCGCGCTCGGCGTGGCGCTGGCGCAACCGGATCGACGCGTCTTTGCGCTCGAGGGCGACGGCTCGCTGTTGATGCAACTGGGCTCGCTGACGACGATTGCGTCGCTGGCGCCGAAGAACCTCACCATGGTGGTGATGGACAACGGCATCTACCAGATCACCGGCGCGCAACCGACGCCGGCTGCCGCCGTTGCCGATATCGTCGCGATCGCAGTGGCGAGCGGGCTTAGCAACAGCAGTTGGGCGGCGGATGAAGACGATTTCGAGCGCCTGGTCGAGGAGTCCATGCTGGCCGCAGGCCCGACGCTGATCGGCGTGCGTATCGACGACAAGCCGGGCACAGGCACCACCCGCCGCGATCCCGTACAGATCCGGGAGCGCTTCATGCACGGTATGGGCGTACGGGAGCCGCTCTGAACCGCCAGCCGTCATTCCGGGGCGATGCGAAGCATCGAACCCGGAATCTCGCGATTCCGGGTTCGCCCTTCGGGCGCCCCGGAATGACGCGCTCGGCAAATTAACCACAGGCATTGGCGCTTCGCGCGCATGGACTTCCGGCGCGGAATTTGTGCTATGCCGGCCCCATGACGATCATCCTTCGACTATTCGCCTGGGGCCTCGCCGCCGCCATTGCCTTCGCGACCGTCGGGCCAGCGGAACGACGACCCCACTTGAATCTGGGGCAGAACGGCGAGCACGCGCTGGCCTTTGTGCTACTGGGGCTCGCCTTCGGGCTGGCCCACACGCGAAACCGTTCGCTTACAGCGACCTTTGTCATTGTCTTCACCGGTCTGATCGAAGTCTTGCAGTTCTGGGCGCCCGGCCGGCACGCGCGGATGTCAGATTTCGTGGTCGACGCGCTCGCAGCGTCTCTCGGCCTTGTGATAGCCGCGGCGCTCGACTGGAAGCTCAGGCGAGCGCAGCGATCGCTGCCGTAACCCATAAAAAATTCCTCGCGGGGATCACCCGCGAGGATGGCTTGGCGACTGTGCGCGTCAGTCGAGGATTCTGACGACCCTGCGCGTGCGCGGCTCCACGATCACACGGCGATCATTGATGACCGCATAACGGTATTCGGTGTGCCGCGGCACCGTACGCAGTGTGACGGTCGGCGGCAGCGGCTCGCCCACCATCACCTCTTCACGAACCACGACAGAGCGATCGCGCGGAATCGAATTGATCACGGCGTTCGGAATTTCCACGGCTGCGCCCATTGCGGCCCCCACGGTGCCGCCAACAATTGCGCCAACCGGGCCGCCGACTTCGGCGCCCGCGGCAGCGCCGTCCGCTGCACCTTGCGCGGTCGTCGATTGAGCGAATGCCGCGCCCGAGGTCAGCAACGAAGCTGCAATCAGTGAAACAGCCAAACGATTATTCATTGCACTCTCCAGTGAATTGACGATGTGGCTCAACCACTGGAAGCGTGGGAGGTTCCGGTTCCAATGTGGACGCAAAAAGGGCCCCGCCGAAATTTCGACGCGGTTCCAGTCACAGGGAGCTACTAAGAAATCAAGCTGTAGCGATCTCGTGGCTTGCCATCATTTCCAGCGCGCGCACCATGCCCGAATGGTCCCACGCCTTGCCGCCATGAGCGGTGCAGGATGAGAACAATTGCTGAGCGACTGCCGTGCTCGGCAAGGAAATGCCGAGCGCACGCGCGCCCTCCAGCGCCAGGTTGAGATCCTTCTGGTGCAGCTCGATGCGGAAGCCCGGCTCGAAATTGCGCTTCACCATGCGCTCGCCGTGCACTTCGAGAATTCGCGACGAAGCGAAGCCGCCCATCAGCGCTTTCCGCACCAGCGCCGGATCCGCGCCGGCCTTCGACGCAAACAGCAGCGCTTCGCCGACCGCCTCGATCGTCAGCGCCACGATGATCTGGTTGGCGACCTTGGTCGTCTGCCCGTCGCCGTTGGCGCCCACCAGCGTGACGTTCTTGCCCATCTTGTCGAACACCGGCTTCATGGCGTTGAACGCGCGCTCCGGCCCACCGACCATGATGGTGAGGCTCGCCGCCTTGGCCCCGACTTCGCCACCAGAGACGGGCGCATCGAGATAGTCGGCGCCGAGCGCCTCGATCTTCTTGGCAAACTCCTTGGTGGCGAGCGGCGAGATCGAACTCATGTCGACGACGATCTTTCCTTTCGACAGCCCGGCCGCGACGCCGTCCGGCCCGAACAGGACGGCTTCCACATGCGGCGTATCAGGCACCATGACGATCATCACGTCGGCCCGCTCCGCAACTTCCTTGCCCGACTTGCAGACTACGCCGCCCGCGGCGACCAGGTCTGGCGCAATTGGCCCGACATCGTGCAGGAACAGGCGATGACCGGCGGCCTGGAGATGGCCCGCCATCGGGCGCCCCATGGTGCCGAGGCCAATAAAGCCGATATCGATCATTTCAAACTCCCCTTTGTCTTTTCTTGGTTCTTGGTCAGGTATCGGCCGTCAGCGCTGCGTGCCAACCGAGGCCCTCGACCGTCGTCGTCCTCGGCTTGTATTCGCACCCGATCCAGCCGCGATAACTAATAGCGTCGAGATGCCGGAACAGGAAGGGATAGTTGATCTCGCCCGTACCCGGCTCATTGCGGCCGGGATTATCGGCAAGCTGAACATGAGCGATGCGCGGCAGGTGCCTTTGCAAGGTGCGCGCAATGTCGCCTTCCATCACCTGCATGTGGTAGATATCGTACTGCACGAACAAATTGCTCGAGCGTACGTCGGCGATGATCTTGAGCGCCTGTTCGGTTTTGTTCAGAAAGAATCCAGGAATATCGATCGTATTGATCGGCTCGATCAGAAGCTTGATCCCCTCTCTGGCGAGCTTCTCCGCTGCGAAACGCAGATTTCCCACCAGCACCTCGTTCAGGTCGACCGCGTCAGCGCCATTGGGCGCGATGCCGACCAGACAGTTCAACTGCCGGCAATCGAGCGCCTTGGCATAGTCGATGGCGCGCGCGACACCATCGCGAAACTCTTCCACTCTGTCGGGCAGGATGGCGATGCCTCGCTCGCCGGCTCCCCAGTTGCCCGCGGGAAGGTTGTGCAGCACTTGGGTCAGGCCGTGCTGGTGCAATTGCTCGCGCAGCTCGGCCTTGTCGAAATCATAGGGAAACAGATATTCCACCCCGCTGAAGCCGGCAGCCTTGGCGGCGGCGAAGCGATCGAGGAACGGCTGCTCGCCGAACAGCATGGTGAGATTGGCGGCAAATTTCGGCACGATCTACTCTCCTCGCGTTAAACTAGCCTTACTGCGTCATAAGTCCCTCATGGTGAGGAGCGCGAAGCGCGTCTCGAACCATGAGGCCCCGTCTGTGGCCTACATCCTTCGAGACGCCCGCTCTGCGGGCTCCTCAGGATGAGGGGGTTGAGCGCACTAGAACTACGCCGGCAGCAGCTTGCCGGATTGCGGCACAGTCGGTCTTGCGGGGGTGTCGTCCAGCGGCAGATCCAGCACTTCCTCGAACTCGATGACGTTGTCGATCTCGGTGCCCATCGAGATATTGGTGACCCGCTCGAGAATGAACTCGACGACGACGGGCACCTTGAATTCCGCCATCCATTCGCGCGCCGTCGCGAAGGCTTCCTGCGCGTGGTTCGGATCGGTGACGCGGATCGCCTTGCAGCCCAGTCCTTCGGCCACCGCGACGTGGTCCACGCCATAGACCCCGAGCTCGGGCGCGTTGATGTTCTCGAACGAAAGCTGGACATGGTAGTCCATGTCGAAGCCGCGCTGCGCCTGGCGGATCAGCCCGAGATAGGAGTTGTTCACGACGACGTGGAGATAGGGCAGCTTGAACTGGGCGCCTACCGCTAGCTCCTCGATCAGGAACTGGAAATCATAATCGCCCGACACCGCGACGATCTCGCGGCTCGGATCGGCCGCGCGCACGCCGAGCGCCGCCGGCAGTGTCCAGCCGAGCGGACCGGCCTGCCCTGCATTGATCCAGTTGCGCGGACCGTAGACACCCAGAAACTGCGCGCCGGCGATCTGCGACAGTCCGATCACGCTGACATAGCAGGTGTCGCGCCCGAATGCCCTGTTCATCTCCTCGTAAACACGCTGCGGTTTGATCGGCATGTCGTCGAAATGACTCTTGCGCAGCATCGAGCGCTTGCGGTCCTGGCACCCCGCCGGCCACGCCTGCCGCTCGCGCAGCTTGCCGGCCTTGCGCCACTCCTTGGCGACCGCGACGAACAATTCCAGCGCCGCCTTGGCGTCGGACACGATGCCGAAATCAGGATTGAAGACGCGCCCGATTTGCGTCGGCTCGATATCGACGTGCACAAACGTCCGGCCCTTGGTGTAGGTCTCGATCGAACCGGTGTGCCGGTTGGCCCAGCGGTTGCCGATGCCGAGCACGAAGTCGGATTGTAGCATGGTCGCGTTGCCGTAGCGGTGGCTGGTCTGCAGTCCGACCATGCCGGCCATCAGCACGTGGTCGTCGGGAATGGCCCCCCACCCCATCAGCGTCGGCACCACCGGCACGCTGACGGTTTCGGCGAACTGCACCAGCAGCTCGGACGCATCGGCGTTGATCACGCCGCCGCCCGCGACGATCAGCGGCCGCTCCGCGGCGTTGAGCATCTCAAGCGCTTTCTCGATCTGCTTGCGGGTCGCCGCAGGCTTGTAGACCGGCAGCGGCTCATAGGTCTCGTCGTCAAATTCGATTTCAGCAAGTTGCACGTCGAGCGGCAGGTCGATCAGGACCGGACCCGGGCGGCCCGAACGCATGATGTGGAACGCCTGGCTGAACACGCGCGGCACCAATGCCGGCTCGCGCACGGTGACCGCCCATTTCGTCACGGGTTTTGCGATGGATTCGATGTCGATGGCCTGAAAATCTTCCTTGTAGAGCCGCGCGCGCGGCGCCTGCCCGGTGATGCAGAGGATCGGGATCGAGTCCGCGATCGCCGAATAGAGCCCCGTGATCATGTCGGTGCCGGCCGGACCTGACGTGCCTATGCAGACGCCGATATTGCCGGCCTTGGCGCGGGTATAGCCCTCGGCCATGTGGGAAGCGCCCTCGACATGGCGCGCCAGGATGTGGCCGATCGAACCGCGCTTCTTTAGCGCGGAGTAAAGCGGATTGATCGCCGCACCCGGTACGCCGAAGGCGATGGTGACGCCTTCCTTTTCCAGGATCCGTACGGCCGCATCAATTGCGCGCATCCTTGCCATTTCGAACCTCGCTTGACCGTGTTGCTCTGATGCGATCATCACGGCTGCCATCAGCGATCTCAACGAACTCGAATTTGTTTCCCGCGATGTGGAATGACCTTGAAAAGGGAAGTCAGATCAGGTGGTTGGGACACCCGTTCAATGAAACAGTTCAATTGCCGGGCTTCGCCGATGAACTGGACGGCGCCCGCCCACAGACCGTCATACCCCGCGCATGCGGGGTATCCAGTACGGCGCGGCTGAGTACGACATCCATCTCGCGACATGATGCGCCCGAGCTGTGCCGCAAACTCTTCCGCCATGAAAAGCAGAGGGCGCAGGGAACGCCGGTGCCCGGAGGAACCCGCAGCCCATGTCACCGACCCCTTCCGGTATAGCGATCTGAGCTGCTATAATGGCCTTTCGGGGAGGGGCGAGCATGAAGCGTCGCGAGTTCATTTGTGTTCTCGGCAGTATCGCTTCGGGATCTTGGCCCCGCCGCCGCACCATCATCGCCGCGATGGCCGCAATGGTGCTTCTGCCGATCGAGGTCAGCGATGCCGGCTGGCTGTCTGACCTCTTCAAAGGCCCGTCAAAGCAAGCCAAATCGGCCAAACAAGCCAAATCGCCAAAGCAAGCCAAATCGCCAAAGCAAGCCAAATCGCCAAAGCACGTCGCTTCACGCAAGCCTGTCACTTCGGCGAAGCCTGCCGCCTCGCCAAAGCGCCGCAACGTGAAACTTGCCGCGCTGGGGCCCGTCGCCTTGCCCCCTGCCGCTTTGAAACCGGTCGCAGCCGCGTGCGATCCCTCGAAGCTCCGGATCGTTCTGGACGTGGGGCATACCGCCGAATCAGAAGGCGCAATCAGCGCCCGCAACGTCTCCGAGTTTGTCTTCAATCTGCGCCTTGCGAAGCTGATCGAGCAGAAGCTGAAGGCCGAAGGCTTTACCGAGACCAGATTGCTGCTGACCGAAGGCAAGGCCAGGCGCAGCCTCTTCAAACGCGTCGCCGCCGCCAACGATCTGCGCGCCGATCTCTTCCTGTCGATCCACCATGACTCCGTGCCCAACAAATTCCTCGAGGACTGGGAATTCGAGGGAAAGAAAAGCCATTTCAGCGACCGCTTCAGCGGCTATTCCGTCTTCGTCTCCCGCAACAATCCGGACTTCAAGACGAGCCTCTCGTTCGCCGAACTGATCGGCAAGGAGATGAAGGCCCAGGGCCTTGATTACGCCAAGCAATATTCCCAGCCCATCATGGGCCGGCACCAGCGTCCGCTGCTCAACAAGGAAACCGGCGTCTATCGCTACGATGAGCTCATCGTGCTGAGAAAGACCCAGATGCCCGCCGTCCTGCTGGAGGCAGGCTCAATCATCAACCGGGACGAAGAGCTCAAGATGAATTCGCCTGAGCGCCGGGAAATCATCAGCAGCGGTGTCACGGCGGCCGTGAAGGAATTCTGCGAGCCCCGATGGGCCATGCTCGGTCCGCTCTGACGGCGGGGCGGCGGCGCCATCTCGCATTCGGTCCCGACCTGCCGACTTCAACCTTTTGACTGCGCCTTGATCTCGTCGAATTTGGAAAGCGCTCGTTCAAACTTGTCGTTGAAGAGCCACATCGCATCAAGAATTTCGCGGAAGGTTGCAGATGTTTTGGCCCTGTCGGCTTGCCCAAAGGTGAAAATGCTGTTGTTTCGCAGATATGCCATGATCTTCGGGTCGGAAATTCTGTAGCCGGTCAGGTTGCGTGAGCCGAGTGCGGACCTGGTCGGGCTGGGAATAATCTGGATGAGTTCAAAGAGCTTCATCTGATCGGTGGGATCCGGCAGTGTTTTCACGATCGCCGGTACTTGCGGAAAAATATCCGCGTGTGCGTTCATCAGGCCATCGCGCACGGCGGTCCAGTGGTTGAACCGATGATCCTGATTGCCGACCCGCGCCTCTTCCCTGTCGTCGCGATCGTTCAGTGCAGGATCGAAGGCTGCAATCGACTTCTTGATCGCCGCCCACCTCCTTCGACCATTTTGATCTTCGGGTATGCCGGTCTGCAAACTGCCCTTGTATTTGTTCGAGCGCGCATTCCCGATGTTTTGATTGCCATTTGTCTCGGCAAAGAACAGTCCCAGGCTGATGCGGCCTGCCGCTTCGGCATTGGCCGCATCAAGGCCCCTGGCGCGCGCAATGGCCGTGCCCAGATCGACAACGTCCTTGAATGGCGTATCCGACTTCTGCGCGTTGGCGGGCGGCGCCTGCATGAGGTCGAACAGCCTCCTGTATTCGTCGAGCAGGGGTTCATTATCGGCGCTAAAATACGCCGGAGGGATTCCGTATTTATTAGGCCCGCCTATTCTGGACGGAAGAGCATCGGTGAGGTCCTTGTATGCGCTCATCATATTGTTGCGGGCGAGGTAGAGCGCCTGTCCCGGCAGGTTCGGCAGCGGTTGCTTCGAATTGATCTGCGCGCGCCGCTGGCTCAGGATCGCCTCAAACTGCCTTCGTGAATTATTGTATGTATCGAGCGCATCCGATTGCTTCTTCGTGAGTGCGGCCGGCTCACCCATTGCAGGCGACATGAAGCCGAGATTGCCGATGACGGCCGCGACCAGCGATGCGACCGTGCAGAGTCCGAGAGCACGAGCTGCCGTGGGCGTAGCAGTATGGCTTTTTATCCCCATGGCGATTTCCCAGCTCAGTTCAACCGCAGTTCCGTGATGTGCCGCGGATCCGGGCTCAGCTCGCCTCGCTCCACGCGCTTGACGATATCCGTCAGCGCCGCATTTGCGGTGCACGGCAGGCCGATCTTCTCGCCCTCGCGCACCACGAGCCCATTGAGGAATTCGATCTCGGTGCGCCGGCCCTTCTGCATGTCCTGGCCCATCGAGGGGCGCTGTTGCGAAGAGGTGCGCTTGGCATCCTTGAAGCGCTGCTCGTCACAGACACGCATCGCCGCCTCGTCGCCCTCGCCGGCGCGCGCGATCGTCTCCGGCGGCAGATGCAGAATCTCTTCCAGTTGATAGCCCTGCGCCTGTCCGACGCGGATCGCTTCGCTGCCGAGCCGCGCGGAGAAACGGCGAAGCGGCTCGCTTTGCAGGATGTCTGCGCCCGGCAGGCCGGTGCAGGCGGAGAGCCCGTTGCCCATGACGTTGGCGACCAGTTTCGACCAGCGCTCGCCCCAGAGGTTCTCTGTCACCTTGGCGCTGTCGGAGTAGGCGACCAGGCGGCAGACCTCTTCCGCTCGCGGCGTGATGCGGCCATGCACTTCGCCGGCGCGAAACACCGTGTGCGCCGCCCCGCCCTTGCCGGCGCCGCGGTGGATGTGGCCGGGCTCTGGGAGGTTCACCGTGATGCTGCTGGCAATGCAACCCAGCGTCTTGCCCCAGCCGACAATGCCGGCAATCGTCTCCTCGTTCATGCAGTTCTGCAGCGACACGGCGTAGCCGTCCGGCGCCAGATATTGCTGGATCAGCATGGTGGCCCAGGCCGTGTCGTAGGATTTCATGCAGACGAAGGCGATTTCGACCGGCTGCTCCTTGGCGAGTTGCTGCGCGTCCGTGACGTGGAGCGCGCGCACCGGAACCGAGAACTCCGCAACATCCATGGCATGGGTGACGCGCAGGCCGTGCTTTCTCATGTGCTCGACATGCTCGGGCCAGGGATCGATGAACGTGACCTCCTCGCCCGCCTGCACCATATGGGCACCGGCATAGCCGCCGACGGCGCCCGCTCCGACGATCGCGATCTTCCGACCCATGCTTCTCCCTCGCATCTTCTTGCAGCAGACGACGCAACCGCGTCCACTCATCCGTTGCGAGACACTCTAGCGGATCGAGAGGCCCTGCCAACCGTCCGCTTTGCACCAGAAGCGGTCGTTCCGAAGAGGGGAGCTTTTTGACCCTGAGTCGACCTAGGCCGGAGTGAAATCCCACACCGCAGCAGGCTCGATTTCCCTTTCGCGCGCAAATGAAGTGATCTAGATTTTTCGGCGAGCTGTCTTGGAAGCGGGAGGTGCCGAGTTCTTCGCAGGGTGAACGGGCAGCGACAGTGCCGTCGGCCGGCAAATTTTCTGCCTTGGGCCGGACTTTTTAGCGGCTCATCTCGACAGCGCGGAGATGACTCATGAACACCAAACACAACATTGGGTTGGCGGTGCTAGCCGGCGTTACACTAGGCGCCGCGGCGGTCCAGGGGCTGCACGCGCAAGCGAAGCCGCCCGTGTACTTTGTTGCAGAAATCGACGTGACGGATCCGGAGGCCTACGGGAAGGAATATGCCCCGAAAGCGCAGGCTCTCATCAAGTCGCACGGCGGCAAATTCCTTGCGATTGGCGGAATCGCCGGGAGTAACGCGAAACAAATAACTGGATTTGATGGCCAGGCACCAAAGCGCGCCGTCGTCCAAGTCTGGGATAGCATGGAAAAAGTCCAGGCCTGGCGAAATGACCCGGAGTACAAGAAACTCCGAGAGATTGGCGACAAATACGCGAAATTCCGCTCCTTTGCCATCGAGGGCACGCCACAATAACGCACACCCCACTCATCGGAGTCGAGGGGCCGCCATGCATCGGCGGCCTCTTTCGTCATTGGAACTCCCGAGCTCGCCGACGAGGTGATCGAATTAGGATACTGTTTGCCGCGGTGCATTAGTCTGAAAGTGGCACATGCCGACATGGCCAGCTCGCCTAATCTCCGCTTTGCACCAGAAGCGGACCCGTGCCATGCCGCTAATCATGGATGGCTTATGGTTGCGCTCGTTGCGGTCGGGGCTCAGGCAGCCTTCGGTTAGTCACCCCGCGGGTTTTCGCGCGGTTCGCGTCTTCGCAGGCGATTCGGCGGTGGACTTGATCCGAATTCGCATGGATCCGCCCTTGGGCTGATCGATCTCGAAGGAATTTGTCTTTCGCACGAGGTCGCTCAGCTTGCGGGAGCCGAAGGTCCTCGAATCGAAATCGGGGGCCAGGTTGGTAATGCGTTTTCCGACCTCCCCAAGGTCGACCCACCCGTCTTCGCTTTCCATCTGGGCGATGACCTTCTTGATGATCGAGGTGGCTTCATCAGGGGATTGGAGCGGCGGCGACTTCGAGGCGGCATCCTGAGTGTTGGCCGTGCCGCCAAACAGGTTCTCGGTATAGAAGAATCTTCGGCAGGCCTGCCTGAAGCTTTCCGGTGTCTTCTGCGCGCCGAACCCGAACACATCGACGCCGTGCTCCCGGATGCGGGCGGCAAGTCGCGTAAAATCGCTGTCTGATGACACCAGGCAGAATCCGTCGAACCGGCCGCTGTGAAGCAGGTCCATTGCGTCGATGACCAGGGTTATGTCGGACGCATTCTTTCCAGTCGTATAGGCGAACTGCTGTTGGGGTATGATGGCGTGCTTCGACAGAATATCGGCCCAGGCCTTGGACCGGGCATTGGAGAAGTCGCCGTAGATTCGGCGAACGCTGGCCTCGCCGATCTTGGCGATCTCCTCGAACAATCCGTCCGCAATCTTTGCGGACGCATTGTCGGCATCGATCAGAACCGCGAGACGGGGCGAGCGGGTTTCAGAAGGCATGAATTTCCCCAATCGCTGAATCGAAGGACATTGTCCCTCGAAGCCGCGCCATGGACAGCGATGGATGGATATAGCGATGTCGGGGCGCGCGCCGCCAGACCTAATTTCCCTTGGGCGGGCAACGACGGACCGAAGCCCGGCTCAGGCCGATTTCGCCGCCTCCGGCATCACGCCACCGAGCGCCACCGTCAGCTCACCCGCAACGTCGCGCACTATTTTTCCGAGCTCGGGCACGCGCTCTTCGGTGACGCGCGAGGTCATGCCGGAGACTGAAATCGCCGCCAGCGGCTCGCTGCAGTCGCTGTAGACGACGGCGGCAACGCAGCGCAGCCCCATGCGCGCCTCCTCGTCGTCGACTGCATAGCCCTGCCGGCGGATCGCCTGGAGCTCCCGGAACAGCTCGCCCGGCCGCACGATCGACTTCTCCGTCAGGCGCGGCATGCCCTGTCGGCAAATGATCGCGTTGACGTCAGCATCGGAATAGGTGGCGAGCACGGCCTTGCCGACGCCGGAAGCTACCATGGCGACGCGGCCCCCGACCTTGGTCAGCGAGCGCATGATCTCGCGGCTTTCCATGCGGGTCAGGACGATGATGGATTCGTCGTCGACCACCGCGAGATTGGCAGTTTCGCGGGTAAGATCCCGCAGCTTGCGCAAATACGGCATCGCCTGCGCCGTGAAGTTGCGGCGGCGGGTGAAGGTCGCACCCACCGCAAAGCTCTGCGCGCCGACATGCCATTTCGATTCGGTACGATCGAACTGGACGAAGCGGCGCTTCTCCAGCGTCGCCAGCAGGCGGTGCACGGTCGAGGTCGACAGCCCCGTGCGAACCGCGAGATCGGTCAGCCGATAGCCCTCGTCGTCTTCGGCCAGCACTTCGATGATGGAGAGCGCGCGGTCGACCGACTGGACGCCGCCATCCCTGGGATCGGAATCATTGTCGGCGCCGGATTTCGGCTCGACCGGTTTGCGCCGGATCACGTTTCGCTTCATCGCGACCTGCATCCATCCGTGGGTCAGACTGCTAGCGCGTATTCCCTACAGTTTAGATCAATACCGTCCGATGGCCTCGTGGTTCGAGACGCGCGGCGTTGCCGCGCTCCTCACCATGAGGGTCCAAGACCTCATCCCCGGATGAGCGCTTTGCGCTCACCGAGGGAGCCACGCGCAGCGTGGCGTCTCGAAGGATGAAGCCACCGAAAAATGCCGCTTCGGATGGTTTTCCGAAGCGGCATTTGTTGTTGATAAGCTCAGAGCAGGCCCGCGCCGCGCGCCCACTTGTACTTGGCGCCCAAGACTTCGACCGGCAGTTCGGTCGAGTACGCATAGGCCGGGATGCCGTTCTGGTAGAGATATTCGGCGGCCTCCTCGACCTCGACGTCGCCGGCGAGCGAGGCGACGATCGGCTTCACGAAGCCCTTGGCCTCCATCTCCTTCTTCACCTCGACCATGTTGCGCGCGAACACCATCGGCGGCGTCACGATCGTGTGCCAGTAGCCGAGGATCAGCGAGTGGATGCGCTCGTCCGACAGGCCGAGCTTCACCGTGTTGACGTAGGTGATCGGCGGCTCGCCGCCGGTGATATCCACAGGATTTCCGGCCGCGCCGAACGGCGGGATGAACTTGCGGAACGCGGCATCGAGATCAGGCGGCATGGTCATCAGCGACAGGCCGTTATCCACCACCGAGTCCGACAGCAGCACGCCCGAGCCGCCCGCACCGGTGATGATCAAGATGTTCTCGCCCTTTGGCGTCGGCAGCACCGGCACGCCGCGGGCGAATTCGAGCAATTGCCGCAAGGACCGGGCGCGGATCACACCCGACTGGGCGAACACGTCCTCGTAGATCTTGTCGTTGCCGGCGAGCGCGCCGGTGTGCGACGACGCCGCCTTGGCGCCGGCCGAGGTGCGGCCGGCCTTGAGCACGATGACCGGCTTCTTCTTGGAGACGCGCTTGGCGGCCTCCGCAAAGGCGCGACCGTCCTTGAGGTCTTCGCAGTGCTGGGCAATGAGGTTGGTGTTGGGGTCCTGCTCGAAGAACGCCAGCAGATCGTCCTCATCGATATCCGACTTGTTGCCGAGGCCGACGATCGCGGAGACGCCCATCTTGGCCGAACGCGAGAAGCCGATGATCGCCATGCCGATGCCGCCGGACTGCGATGACAGCGCCGCATGGCCCTTGACGTCGTAGGCGGTGCAGAACGTGGCGCAGAGATTGGCCGGCGTATAATAGAAGCCGTAAATGTTCGGCCCCATCAGGCGGATGTTGTACTTCTTGCCGACCTCGACGATCTCGGCCTGCAGTTCGGGCGCGCCCGCTTCGGCAAAGCCCGACGGAATCAGGACAGCGCCGGGAATTTTCTTCTCGCCGCATTCGGCCAAAGCGCCAGCGACGAACTTCGCGGGGATCGCGAACACCGCGGTATCAATCACGCCGGGCACATCCTTGACGCTCTTGTAGGCCTTGTAGCCCAGGATATCGGCGGCCTTCGGGTGGATCGGATAGATCTCGCCCTTGTAGCCGCCATTGATCAGGTTCTTCATCACGGAATTGCCGATCTTGCCGTCCTCGGCAGAGGCGCCGATCACGGCGACGCCCTTCGGCTGCATGATGCGATTCATGGCCGCTACGATTTCTTCGGTCGGACGCGGCGCCGGGCGCGGCTTGTAGTCGAAGTCGACGACGATGCGCACGTCGGCGGCAATCGCGTCCTTCTTGGTGGCGAACACCGGGTTGAGATCGAGTTCGACGATTTCGGGGAAATCGCTGACGAGCTGCGACACCTTGACGATGACATCAGCCAGCGCATCGCGGCTGACCGGATCGCCGCCGCGCACGCCCTTCAGCATATCGTGGGCCTGGATGCCGTCGAGCATCGACAGCGCATCGTCCTTGGTGGCGGGCGCGAGGCGGAAGGTAATGTCCTTCAGCACCTCGACCAGCACGCCGCCGAGGCCGAACGCCACCAGCTTGCCGAACGAGCCGTCGGTAATGGAGCCGACGATGACCTCGGTGCCGCCGGCCAGCATCTGCTGGACCTGAATGCCCTCGATCTTGGCGTCAGCCTTATATTTCTTGGCGTTGGCGAGAATGGTGTCATAGGCTTTTTCAGCCTCGGCCGCGGTCTTGAGGCCGACCATGACGCCGCCGGCTTCGGTCTTGTGGAGAATGTCCGGCGAGACGATCTTCATCACCACCGGGAAGCCCATGGTTGACGCGAGCTTGGATGCTTCAGCGGCCGACTTCGCCACGCCTTCTTTCGGAACCGGGATGCCGTAGGCATCGCACACCAGCTTGCCTTCCGGCGCGGTGAGGCTGGTGCGCTTCTCGGCTTTCACCGTATCGAGCACCCGGCGGACAGCCTCGTGGGCGCTGGGCTCGGCGATCTTGCGGGCCGCATCTGCAGAATTTGACATAGGCTTCCTCCTAGGGCTAGTTTTATGGCATTTGGTATGCCAGAGATCAGATTGTCAAGACAAACTATCGCGCAGAAACAGCGAAAACACGGGCACCTTGACATCCTGGTATTTGGTATGCCAAAAATATTCGAGCATTTCTTCTGCTAAGAAGACGTCTCCAAAAACAGGGAGGAGACGAGTCGTGCCCGCACGTAAACAAACCAAGGCGCCGCCTGTCATGGCTGAGGCAGATATCGCAATCGTCCGGATTGCGCCCGAGACGAGCTTCAAGAACAAGGCCTACGAGGCCTTGAAGGAAGCCATTCTCAAGATGGACATCTATGCGACGCCCGAGCAGGTGATGCTCGACGAGCGCGCGCTGTCCGAACGCCTCGGCGTTAGCCGTACCCCTATTCGCGAAGCCATCGCGATGCTGGAACAGGATGGCTTCGTCAAAACCGTGCCGCGTCGCGGCATCGTCGTGGTCCGCCGCACCAAGACCGAGATCGTCGACATGATCCGCGCCTGGGCCGCGCTCGAGAGCATGGCCGCACGCCTGATCACGACGACGGCGCGCAAGAAGGACATCACGGCGCTGCGCGATTTCTTCAAGGATTTTGGCAAGGACCGTCTGCCGCAGGATCATGTCGAAGAATACTCCAAAGCCAACATCGCGTTCCACCAGGCGCTGATCTCGCTTTCGGAATCGCCGGTGCTGGTCGACATGACCAACGACATCCTGCTGCATGTGCGCGGCTACCGGCAATTGACCATCGGACGGAAGGATCGCACCGCGACCTCCCTGCCCGAGCACCTCGCCATTATCGAGGCGCTGGAAGCGCGCGACACCGAACTCGCCGAGAAGCGCGCGCGCGACCACACGCTGGGCCTCGCTGCCTATGTCGAAGCGCATGGACAGGAACTTTTTAGCTAGACGCACCTTCGCACCAGAAGACGACCAAAAATCGTCCGAAAACTAACGATCAGGGAGATGAAGCCCATGCTGAATACCGCGACCAAGTCCGTAGCACCGGGCACCGAGCAAGAGCTGACGGATGGCTTTCATCTCGTCATCGATGCGCTCAAGCTCAACGGCATCAACACCATTTATGGTGTGCCGGGCATCCCGATCACCGACCTCGGTCGCATGATGCAGGTCGAGGGCATTCGCGTATTGTCGTTCCGCCACGAGCAGAATGCCGGCTATGCAGCCTCGATCGCCGGCTATTTGACCAAGAAACCGGGCGTCTGCCTCACCGTCTCGGCGCCCGGCTTCCTCAACGGCCTCACGGCCCTCGCCCACGCCACAACCAATTGCTTCCCGATGATCCTGATTTCGGGCTCCTCGGAGCGCGAGATCGTCGATCTGCAGCAGGGCGACTATGAAGAGATGGACCAGCTCGCGATCGCCAAGCCGCTCTGCAAGGCCGCCTTCCGCGTCCTGCACGCCGCCGACATCGGCATCGGTCTGGCGCGCGCGATCCGCGCCGCGGTGTCGGGTCGTCCGGGCGGTGTCTATCTCGACCTGCCGGCAAAACTTTTCGGCCAGGTGATGGACGCGGCTGCCGGCGCGAAATCGCTGGTGAAGGTGATCGACGCAGCACCTGCCCAGATCCCTGCCCCGTCAGCCGTCAAGCGCGCGCTCGACGTGCTCAAGGGCGCAAAGCGTCCCCTCATCATCCTCGGCAAGGGCGCAGCCTATGCGCAGGCCGACAACGAGATCCGCGCCTTCGTCGAAAAGACCGGCGCACCGTTCCTGCAGATGAGCATGGCCAAGGGCCTGCTGCCCGACACCCATGTGCAGTCGGCCGGTGCGGCGCGCTCGACCGTGCTGAAGGACGCCGACGTCGTCATGCTGATCGGCGCCCGCCTCAACTGGCTGCTGTCGCACGGCAAGGGCAAGACCTGGGGCGACGCGCCCAAGAAATTCATCCAGATCGACATCGAGCCGAAGGAAATGGATTCCAACGTCGAGATCGTGGCCCCCGTGGTCGGCGATATCGGCTCCTGCGTATCCGCGCTGCTCGAGGGCATGGGCGGAAGCTGGCCGGTCGCGCCGGCCGATTGGGTCTCGACCGTCAACAAGAAGCGTGACGACAACGTCGCCAAGATGGCGCCGAAGCTGATGAGCAACGCCTCGCCGATGGACTATCACGGCGCGCTCGGCGCACTGCGCACCATCATCAAGGAGCGGCCCGACGCCGTCCTCGTCAACGAAGGCGCCAACACCCTCGACCTCGCCCGCGGCGTCATCGACATGTACAAGCCGCGCAAGCGGCTCGACGTCGGCACCTGGGGCGTGATGGGCATCGGCATGGGCTATTCGATCGCGGCCGCCGTCGAAACCGGAAAGCCGGTGCTGGCGATCGAAGGCGACTCGGCCTTCGGCTTCTCCGGCATGGAGATCGAGACCATCTGCCGCTACCAGCTTCCGGTCTGCATCGTCGTCTTCAACAACGACGGCATCTATCGCGGCACCGACGTCAATGCGGGCGGTTCCGATCCGGCGACGACGGTATTCGTCAAGGGCTCGCGCTACGACAAGATGATGGAAGCGTTCGGCGGCGTCGGCATCAACGCCACCTCGCCTGACGAGCTGAAGCGCGCCGTGAACGAGGCGATGGATTCCGGCAAGCCGACGCTCATCAACGCGGTGATCGATCCGGCAGCCGGTTCCGAAAGCGGCCGCATCGGCAACCTCAACCCGCAAAGCGTTTTGAAAAAGAAGTAACCGACCTTCACCCATTCATCCGGCACACGCAGCACAGATACAGTACGGAGCAAAGACGATGACAAAGGCGCTTACGGGCGTTCGCATTCTTGATTTCACTCACGTTCAGTCGGGTCCGACCTGCACGCAATTGCTGGCCTGGTTCGGCGCCGACGTGATCAAGGTCGAGCGCCCCGGCGTCGGCGACATCACGCGTGGCCAGTTGCAGGACATTCCCAATGTGGACAGCCTGTATTTCACCATGCTCAACCACAACAAGCGTTCGATCACGCTCGACACCAAGAACCCGAAGGGCAAGGAAGTCCTCACCGCACTGATCAAGAGCTGCGACGTGCTGGTGGAAAACTTCGGTCCCGGCGTGCTCGACCGCATGGGCTTCCCCTGGGAGAAGATCCACAGCATCAACCCGAAGATGATCGTGGCCTCGATCAAGGGTTTTGGCCCCGGCCCCTACGAAGACTGCAAGGTCTATGAGAACGTGGCGCAATGCACCGGCGGCGCCGCCTCGACCACCGGCTTCCGCGACGGCCTGCCGCTCGTCACCGGCGCGCAGATCGGCGACAGCGGCACCGGCCTGCATCTGGCGCTCGGTATCGTCACCGCGCTCTATCAGCGCACCCACTCGGGCAAAGGCCAGCGCGTCACCGCCGCGATGCAGGACGGCGTGCTCAATCTTGCCCGCGTCAAGCTGCGCGACCAGCAGCGCCTCGCCCACGGACCGCTCAGGGAATACAGCCAGTTCGGCGAAGGCATTCCGTTCGGCGATGCCGTGCCGCGCGCCGGCAACGATTCCGGCGGCGGTCAGCCCGGCCGCATCCTCAAGTGCAAGGGCTGGGAGACCGATCCGAACGCCTACATCTACTTCATCACCCAGGCCCCGGTTTGGGAGAAGATCTGCGACGTGATCGGCGAGCCTGGCTGGAAGACCCACCCCGACTACGCCAAGCCGGCGGCTCGTCTGCCGCGGCTGAACGAAATCTTCGCGCGCATCGAGCAGTGGACGATGACGAAGACGAAATTCGAGGCGATGGAGATCCTCAACAAGGACGACATCCCCTGCGGCCCAATCCTGTCGATGAAGGAGATCGCGGAAGACCAGTCGCTGCGCGCGACCGGCACGGTGGTCGAGGTCGATCACCCGACCCGCGGCAAGTACATCTCGGTCGGCAATCCGATCAAACTGTCGGACTCACCGAGCGAGGTGACAAGGTCGCCGCTGCTCGGCGAGCACACCGACGAGATCCTGCGCCAGGTTCTCGGCTTCTCCGATCACCAGGTGGCTGAGATCCACGATTCCGGCGCGCTCGAGCCGCCGCGGAAGCAAGCGGCGGAATAGCCGCGTAGTAATCTGGAATACAAGGCCGCCGGGTTCCGGCGGCCTTTTTTATTTGGAATGCCAGCGGCGAATTTGCTGCATTGCAAACCTTCGATTGCTGCTATGCAAACAACCCCCGTTGTCGATTGGTATCTGGTATACATAAATCACCCCTGATCACGAAGCGGAACTGCTCCGCCACTTCAGAAAAGGGGACATCCATGTCCAAGACTGCATCAATCGGCCTCCTTCCCTCCAGCACCCTGTTCGGCCGCCTGATGGCCTCAATCGACCGCCTTTTGACCGCGAGCAGCCGCATCGCCGTCCGCAATGGTGATCTTCCCTATTTTGGCCTCTGACGCTTTATTTCGCAGCATCTGATGCCGCGGATCCGCGCACGCTGCCGAGCGACTTTCACTAATGTTTCGGTCAATGGCCCCGGTTTCCGGGGCCATTTTTATTGCCGCAAACCAATTGCTGAGAACTGCGCATCTGCGACAAATTGGCCAGTGCGGCAAACGGAAGCAAAAACCATTTGCACTGTGGCATATCATATACAAGAATGCCCAAAATGCTCATACCAAGAAGTATGAGCGCATATTGGGGGGATGGCCGTGCAGTCCGCAAGGGACAGCGAAAAGCGATGTGGCGGAGGACGGGCAGTGCATGCATGCGTCCCTTTTCTTGCGCATCGCAATTTAGCATTGGCCGAAAGGAGCGGATGCCGCTCCAACGGGACCCTCGTACAATTCAAGCTTGGAACTCACTGCGATGGGCAAACCATTGCAGCGTGACGATCATGAGTGCATGAAGACCCGACAAGTTTGATCGGGATGAAATTAAAAGCCGGCAAAGACCGGCGTAACCATAGTTCGACGGGAGTGAACCAAATGAAGCGTTCTGCATATCTTGCGTTCGGGACGATTGCTGCATTGTGCGCCGGCGGAATCGTGGCTCCCGCGACTGCCGCATGGGAGCCGGTGCGCCCCGTTGAATTCATCATTCCCGCCGGCACCGGCGGCGGCGCCGATCAGATGGCGCGCACCATCCAGGGCATTGTCACCAAGCACAATCTGATGAAGCAGCCGCTGGTTGTCATCAACAAGTCGGGCGGCGCCGGCGGCGAAGGTTTCCTCGACGTCAAGGGATCGGGCGGCAATCCGCACAAGATCATCATCACGCTCTCCAACCTCTTCACCACCCCCCTCGCCACCGGAATTCCGTTCAACTGGAAAGACCTCACGCCGGTCGCCATGCTGGCGCTCGACGAATTCGTGCTCTGGGTGAATGCCGACAAGCCGTACAAGACGGTGAAGGATTACGTCGATGCGGTGAAGGCCGCTCCCGCCGGCAGCATCAAGATGGGCGGCACCGGCTCGAAACAGGAAGACCAGATCATTACGGTTGCCGTCGAAAAGGCCACCGGCGCCCGCTTCACCTACATCCCGTACAAGGGCGGCGGAGAAGTCGCCGTTCAGCTCGTCGGCAATCACGTCGATTCGACCGTCAACAATCCGATCGAGGCGGTCGCGCAATGGCGTGGCGGCAAGCTGCGCCCGCTCTGCGTGTTCGACGCACAGCGCATGGCCTATGACGAGCCGATCGCCGACGGCAAGGCCTGGAAGGACATTCCGACCTGCAAGTCGGAAGGTCTCGACATGGAATACCTGATGCTGCGCGGCATATTCATGTCGCCCAGGGCCACCAAGGATCAGGTTGAATACTACATCGAGCTGTTCAAGAAGGTTCGCGCCACTCCGGAGTGGCAGGAATTCATGAAAAGCGGTGCGTTCAACACCACCTTCCTGACCGGCGCCGACTACGCCAAGTGGGTCGAGGTCGAGGAAAAGCGTCACCAGAGCTTGATGAAAGACGCCGGTTTCCTCGCGTCGGGAAACTGACCGACAAGCACTGATCGACTGAATTGGAATAGCAACGCAGACGGCGGGCTCTGGTACCGCAGGCTCGATTCCGCACGGAGTTTCGATGACAACAGGAAGTTCGAGCAATACCGGCCCGACCCACAAACTCGTGGAAGCAGGCGTCACGCTGGCGATCGCTCTGTTTGGAGTGATCGTGATCTTCGGCAGCGTCAAGGCGGGAATCAACTGGGGTCCTGAAGGACCCCGCGCGGGATTCTTTCCGTTCTATATCGGACTCTTCATCCTCGCTTCCAGCGCGATCAATCTCTGGCACGGGCTGCGCGAAGACAATGACGGGCTGTTCGCGGAATGGGGACAGCTTCGTCAGGTTCTGAGCGTCGTTATTCCGACAGCCATCTACGTCGGCTCCATGCCGTTCATTGGCCTCTACGTCGCCTCGATCATCTTCATCGCATGGTTCATGCGATGGCTGGGCAAATACAACTGGATCATCGTCCTGGCGGTGGCGTTCGGTATGCCCATCGTCACCTACTTCATTTTCGAGCGCTGGTTCATGGTCCCGCTTCCCAAGGGACCGATCGAAGAGTGGCTCGGTCTGTAAACAACGACGCACAGTCAGGATTGGATTATCGGGATGGAAGAACTCGTCAATCTGTTTCACGGCTTTGCGGTCGCGCTGCAGCCGTACAACATCATGCTGATGGTTCTCGGCATCGTGCTCGGTGTCATCATCGGCGTGCTTCCGGGACTGGGCGGCGCCAATGGCGTTGCCATCCTGCTGCCGCTGACATTCAGCATGTCGCCGACGTCGGCCATCATCATGTTGTCGTGCATCTATTGGGGTGCGCTGTTCGGCGGAGCGATCACCTCAATTCTCTTCAACATACCGGGCGAACCGTGGTCGGTAGCCACGACGTTCGACGGCTATCCGATGGCGCAGCAGGGCAAGGCCGGCGAGGCACTGACCGCCGCCTTCACCTCGTCCTTCGTCGGCGCTCTGTTCGCCGTGGTCATGATCACGCTGGTCGCTCCCCTGGTCGCGAGCTTTGCGCTGCAGTTTGGCCCAGCGGAAAAATTCGCGGTGTATTTCCTCGCATTCTGCAGCTTCGTGGGCCTAAGCAAGGAGCCGCCGTTCAAGACCATTGCGGCGATGATGATCGGCTTTGCGCTCGCCGCTGTCGGGCTTGATTCCATCACCGGGCAATTGCGGCTGACGTTCGGCGTCACCCATCTGCTCAACGGCTTCGACTTCCTTATTGCGGTGATCGGGCTGTTCGGCATCGGCGAAATCCTTCTGACCATGGAGGAAGGGCTCGCCTTCCGCGGCGGTAAGGCCAAGATCGATTTGCGGGTCGTGCTGCAGACCTGGAAGGAATTGCCGAAATACTGGATGACCTCGTTGCGCTCCTGCTTCATCGGCTGCTGGATGGGCATCACGCCGGCAGGCGCTACTCCGGCCTCGTTCATGAGTTACGGTATCGCCAAGCGCGTGGCGAAGAACGGCAAGAACTTCGGCAAAGGCGAGATCGAAGGTGTGGTCGCGCCGGAAACCGCGGCGCATGCCGCTGGCACCGCGGCCCTGCTGCCGATGCTCTCGCTCGGCGTGCCCGGCTCGCCGACGGCAGCGGTGTTGCTGGGCGGCCTGTTGATCTGGGGTCTGCAACCCGGACCCATGCTGTTTGTCGAACAGAAGGAATTCGTCTGGGGCCTGATCGCCTCGATGTATCTCGGCAATCTCGTCGGCCTGATCGTCGTGCTGACCTGCGTGCCGATCTTCGCGGCAATCCTGCGTGTGCCCTTCAGCATCATTGCGCCGCTTATCCTGGTGCTGTGCGCGATCGGCGCCTATTCCGTCCACAGCAGCACGTTTGACGTCATGCTGATGCTGGTGTTCGGCGTGATCGGCTATCTGCTCAAGAAGTGCAATTATCCCCTCGCCCCGTTGGTGCTGGCCATCGTGCTCGGCGACAAGGCGGAAGAGGCCTTCCGGCAGTCGCTTCTGGGATCCCAGGGTTCGTTTGGCATATTCCTTTCCAACCCGCTCGTCAGCACGATCATGATCCTGGGCTTGATCGCACTGTTCTGGTCGGTCATCCAGGAAGGCTATACCCGCTTGCGAGGTACGGTCGCCGGGCCGGGCAGCCGTGCCGCTTAACCGCGGCGAAACAACGATTTAGTTAGGCTCATGGAGAAAAAGCCGCGCAAACTGCGCGGCTTTTTTTGTGCTCGCAGCACGTCTGTGGAAATTCGAAATTTTCACAGCTTGCGCAAAATTTTCTCTTGTCTACTGGCATAACATATACCAGACTTTCACGGAGCTGTCGGGGTTATCGATAGAACAGCCCATTGGAGGAAAAATGACGGACACAGTGCACGGAGCAGCCCCCGTCGCGGCGGCCCGAGTCAGCGATGCGTATCGCTGGACCCAATTAGCCATCGGCGTCGCCGCGATGGTCATGATTGCCAACTACCAATATGGTTGGACGTTCTTCGTCCCCGACATCCAGCAGAAATTCGGATGGGATCGCGCTTCGATCCAGTGGGCATTCACGCTCTTCGTGCTGTTCGAGACCTGGCTGGTGCCGGTCGAGGGATGGTTCGTCGATAAATACGGCCCGCGCATCGTCGTGCTCGTCGGCGGCATCCTCTGCGCCATCGGATGGGCCATCAACGCCCAGGCGACCACCCTCAACGGCTTCTATCTCGGCATGATCATCGCAGGCATCGGCGCCGGTGGCGTGTACGGCACCTGCGTCGGCAACGCGCTGAAGTGGTTCCCGGACAAGCGCGGCCTCGCCGCCGGCATCACCGCCGCCGGATTCGGCGCAGGCTCGGCGCTGACGGTCGCGCCGATCCAGGCGATGATCAAGGACTCCGGCTTCCAGACCACCTTCCTCTATTTCGGCCTCGGCCAAGGCATCATCATCGTGATCCTCGCCTTCCTGATGTTCGCACCCAAAGTGGGACAGGTGCCTGCGGTGACGCAGAACGCCAACATCATCCAGACCCGGCGCAATTATCAGCCGACCGAGGTGATCCGTCAGCCGATCTTCTGGCTGATGTATTTCATGTTCGTGATCGTCGGCGCCGGCGGATTGATGGTCACCGCAAACCTCAAGCCGATCGCTGTCGACTGGAAGGTCGACAGCGTACCGGTCACGCTGATGGCGGTGACGATGACGGCAGTGACGTTCGCGGCGACCATCGATCGCGTCCTCAACGGCCTCACCCGTCCCTTCTTCGGCTGGATCTCCGACATGATCGGCCGCGAGAACACCATGTTCATCGCGTTCGGCATGGAAGGCATCGGCATCTGGGGCCTCTACATGCTGGGCCACGATCCGGTGTGGTTCGTGCTGCTGTCAGGCTTCGTGTTCTTCGCCTGGGGCGAGATCTACTCCCTCTTCCCGTCGACCTGCACCGACACCTTCGGTTCGAAGTTCGCGACCACCAATGCCGGCCTGCTCTACACCGCAAAGGGTACGGCGGCGCTGCTGGTGCCGGTGGCGAACTACATGCAGCAGTCTTCGGGCACTTGGGACTCGGTGTTCATCATCGCGGCCGGGGCGAATATTCTGGCCTCGCTGCTGGCGATAGCTGTGCTCAAGCCCTGGCGTAAGGTGGTGGTCGCCAAGTCGCAGCTTGCCGCCTGATCCGAACCGGACTGGTTGTTACGAGACGCGCGCTCATCCTCCGGGATGGGCGCGTTTTCTTTGCGCGTCGGTGGCTCTGGTATACCTGAGCGCATTGAGGCCCCTGCTTGGGCAGCGCGACCCACCCTTTTGACTGAATGTCCATCTCCAAAAACGTCAGTAGTACTGCCTATTTATCGTCATCCTCCCGAAAGATTTCCACCGCCAATCATGTTGACAATTGGCATTATGTATACCAGACTTAAGGTAATAATTCACCCAAGGAGGTTGCCATGCAAGTCGGAGATATCCTGCGCAAGAAAGCCGCCCGTGTCGCAACGGTTCGCATGAACGAGACCGTCGCCATTGCCGCGCAACTGATGCGCTCCAGCAATATCAGCGCTCTTGTCGTCAAGGACGTCGTCCGCACCGAAGGCAATACCGCCGTCGGCATGTTCACGGAACGCGACGTGGTGCGCGCCATCGCCGAACATGGCGCGGCCGGCGTGAATATGCGCGTTTCGCAATTCATTTCGGTGCAGCAGCTCGTCTCCTGCACATCGACGGATACGCTCGAACATGTCCGTCACCTCATGAGCAAGCATCACATCCGCCACGTGCCTGTCATCGACAATTACAGCCTGATCGGCGTCATCAGCATTCGCGATATCTTCAACGCGTTTGACGACGAAGCAACGCCCTACAAGCTGGCCGCGTCGGCCTGACGGTCGCTCCGAACTGCGCCGGCATTTTTTGGGTCGCACTCCCAGGGAAGACGGTATCGCACCGCACTGTTCGGCTTAACTCCTGTCGCAAAGCAGGCGCTCGCAAATCTGCGCCGGAGTAGTGGCGCCGGAAAACATCATCTGTGGGAGGGCGCATGGCGCGTAACATTCTGATCCTTGGGGCCTCGTATGGTTCGTTGCTGGCGACGAAGCTTTTGATGGCGGGTCACAACGTGACACTGGTTTGCCGGAAGCAGACGGCAGAACTCATCAATCGCGACGGCACCGAAGTTCGCATCAAGCTGCGCGACGAGGCGGCCCACCGGCCGATCTTCTCGCGCGACCTGCCTGGCATCTTGGACGCGGTCGAGCCCGCCGACGTCGATCCTTCCCGTTATGATCTGGTTGGTCTGGCGATGCAGGAACCGCAATACACCAACCACACGATCCAGATTCTGATGATCAAAATCGCCGACGCGAAACTGCCTTGTCTTTCGATCATGAACATGCCGCCTTTGCCCTATCTCAAACGGATCCCGGCCCTCGCGAAAATGGAACTGGAGGAGGCCTACACCAACGCCGCGGTATGGAAACGGTTCGAGCCGGGCCTGGTGTCGCTGTGCTCCCCTGATCCGCAAGCCTTCCGTCCACCGGAAGAGGCGGCGAATGTTCTTCATGTCGGGCTGCCAACAAATTTCAAGGCCGCGCCATTTGCGGATGAGAAACATAACTTGCTGCTTCGGGAGCTGGAAGCCGACATCGACGCGGTGAAGCTGGATGGCCAGGACGTTCCGGTGAAGCTCAAAGTGTTCGATTCGATGTTCGTCCCTCTCGCCAAATGGTCGATGCTGTTGACCGGGAATTACCGCTGCATCACGCCGCAAGAGCCGCAATCGATCCGCGACGCGGTGCACGGCGATATCGACCTCTCGCAGTCGATCTATCACCATGTCGACGCCATCGCCCAGCGTCTGGGCGCCGATCCCACGGATCAGGTACCTTTCGAGAAATACGCCAAAGCGGCGGAAAGCCTTCTCAAGCCCTCGTCGGCGGCCCGGGCGGTCGCTGGTGGCGCGCCTTCCATCGAACGGGTCGACCTGCTGGTGAAGCTGATTTCGCATCAGCTTGGCGCACCCAATGCCGAAATCGACCGTACGGTCCAGATCGTCAATCAGAAACTGAATGAGAGCATCGGGGCGGACGGTTCCGGTGCGCAGCGATGTGCTCCAATCGCCGTGACGTAGAGCCTTGGCGGTTCTCGATTCGAATGAACCAGAAGGGACTCTGGTCCCCAGTTTCGACGCGTTTGTCTAGGCGAAGCGGTGGGCCCGTCATCACCTCAGGCATCGATCTGGCAAGCCTCGTGGTGCGCACGATTCTCAACGGCACTGAGCGTCAGAACTACCCCATATCAGACATGATCTTCAGCGCGCAGCAGCTCGTCAGCAAGATCTCCCACGACATGACGCTGTTGCCCGGCGATCTGATCGCCTGCGGCACCTCGGTCGGCATTGGCGTCATGAAGGAGCCGGTCAACACGGTGACGGTGGCGATCGACGGCATCGGCGAACTCACCAACGAGTTTCGGCAGTGGGGAGGCTAAATGCGATTGGGGCTCTAACGGCGACGCTTTTTCGGCTTTGGCGCCGGTGCCAGTGCGTTGGCATCGAGCGATGTTGACGCCACTGGCGTCTCACCCTTGGCCCCATCGCGTCCAATTTCGCGTCGCGGCCAGGCAAAATCGTCGGCGCGACCGGCGGGTGCCGACAAGGGCTCACCTGTGATTAAGACCCGAGCTGCTTGCGCATCGATCGCCACCGGCCGCGACCCGGGAGCGCCGAGCAATTGATCCGTGGCGACAGAAGCGGGCCCCAAGGGAACGATCGGCCCGGCCAGCGGACGCTGTGCCGGCTGATCCGGCCGAGCACTGGCGTCGGGCGTTGCCGGTTCGCTGGGCAGCACAATCGGCCCGGAACGTGCAGCCAACAGCCGATTGATCTCGCGCTCGGCATAATGCGCGAGCTTGAGCGCGCCGGCCTTGGTGAAGTACACGCCATCGGAGGAGCGCAGCCGGCGGATCTGCCCTTCGAAATCGGGACCATGCTGTGAAAAGCGCCCGGCTTCATCGACAAATCCGTCCCAGACATCGACATAGGTGATGCCGGCCTTGCCGGCCGCATCGCGATAGAGCGTATCCAGAAACGCCGTGTCGGCGGTCGCCTTAGGGCCACGTACCGCCGGCAGACCCACCCACAGCACCGGCACACCCTTGGACTTGAGCACGCCGATCATCTCGTCGATCTTTTCCCTGTAGAGTTCCACCCAGCGTTTCTCGCGAAACTCATGGAGGCCGCTCGGCGAGCCCGCGCTCTTCTCCGATCCTGTGACCGATCGCGCGTCATTGTTGTCGGCGGCATCGTCTGGCGACAATTCGGGATCCGCCACCTTGGTTGCATCATCCGGCTTCGCCGCGGGTTTGTCGCTCGAAGGCTTGCCATCGGATTTGGCCTTCGCGTCCTTCTTGTCGGCGTCCTTCTTGTCCTCCGATTTATTCTGCGATTTGTCGGCTGCCGGCTCGCGGATTGCGACGCGGTCGTCAAGCCCGAGCATGACGACAATGGCGTCCGCTTTTTCGGTAGCGAGAATGCCCTTGGCGGCGGCGGCCCAATCGGCTGGATTGCCCTTCGGCTGATACTTGATCAGGCCGGAGGCTGTCTTGTGCTTGCGTATCACACCTATCTCAGGCTGATCGTCATAGACGTCTTCAAGCCCATAGGCGAGCCAGTCCGCCATGGAGTCACCAAGCACAAGAATGTGGCGCTCGGGTACAGTGTTGCGCTTCTCGGGCGGCGGCGCCTTTGAGAAATCCTCACGCACCGCCGGGGGCGCCTGCCGCCCCTGCCGAGGCGGCGGCGCGTACTGCTGCTGGTACGGCGCATACGTGTCGTTACCAGACCAGCCGCCGCCACGCTGATCGTTACCAGACCAGCCGCCGCGCTGATCGTTACCAAACCAGCCGCCACCGCGTTGGTCGTTGCCAAACCATCCGCCGCGTTGCGGTTGCGGCCGCTGCTGATATCCGCCGAAATTAAAAAACTGTGCCGAGGTAGGGCCGGCCATGCCCAGCACCAGCCCCACCGCGACAGCCAGCGCAATCAGCCGACCACGCTCGGTAAGGGTGCATTTCTTTTTTGGTTCCTTTGGCATGCGTCTGGACCGCACACACGTAGAACTTGCGTCCTCTAGACTAGCACAATCGCCCTGGGGCGGGTCTCAGTTTACCGTGAAGGATCAATCGCAAAAGCCCATCGCCCCGCTTCCGAAAACCTTCACAATAGCGGGCTCCTACACCGCAGCAAATGGCGGCGCATGAACTGGTGTCCCATCGCTTCTGGCATAATCTTTACGGTGATCGATGATCCCGGCTACCGGATGAGCCCGAGCCTTTCGAGAAGAGCATTTGTGGAACGTAACGGAACCTCAGACGTTCTTTTTCGCGGAAATGAGCAGCGCCGTCGCCCCGGCGCAGCAAGCGCAGACGCCGAGGCGCTGCGTTGCGCTGGCGGAGGGAACGCTCATGAGACTCACCCTTTCGGTCATCAAGGCTGACATAGGCTCCGTTGGCGGTCACACCAAACCGTCTACACGCATGATGGCGGCTGTCGAGGGCGCGGTCGCGAAGGCGATCTGCGATGGCCTGCTGATCGACGCTTTCGTCTGCCACACCGGCGATGACATTGCGATCATCATGACGCACACACGGGGCGAAGGGAGCTCCGAGGTGCATCAACTTGCCTGGAAGGCGTTCCTCGCGGCCACCTCGGTCGCGAAAACCTCCGGGCTTTACGGCGCCGGCCAGGATCTTCTCGTCGACGCACCGTCCGGAAACGTCCGCGGCGCCGGCCCGGGCGTCGCCGAGCTCAGCTTCGACCACAGCCTCTCGGGCACGAGACCTGCGGAGTCCTTCATGGTGTTCGCCGCCGACAAATGCGGCCCCGGCGCCTACAACCTACCGCTCTACCTCGCCTTCGCCGATCCCATGTATTGCGCCGGGCTGATGCTGCCCCCGATGATCAAGGGATTCCGTTTCCATGTCATCGACATGGACAACACGGCCGGTGACAGCGTGATCGAACTCGACGCGCCCGCGGATGGCTACCACATTGCCGCGCTGCTCCGCGACAACGAGCGCTTTGGCATTGATCGCATCGTTTCCCGGACCCATGGCGAGGTCGCCGTCGCCGTTTCGGCGCAGCGTCTTCACGCGATCGCAGGCAAGTACACCGGAAAGGACGATCCGGTCGCGATCGTCAGGAACCAGGGGATTTTCCCGGCGCCCGAAGAAATCGTCTCGCCGTTCGCGAAGGCGCACTTCGTAGGCGGCGATGCGCGCGGCTCGCACGTGATGCCGCTGATGCCTGTGCCAATCAACACACCGGTGACAGGCATGTACTGCCTGCCGATCGTTTCCTGCACCGGCTTTTCGATCGACAAGGACGGCCGTTTTTCGGAGTCCTTTACCGATTTCTTCGACAACCCGGCGTGGGACGAGGTCCGCCGGCGCGCCCAGCGCAAGGCCATCGAGATGCGCAGCCAGGGCTGGTCCGGTGCCGCGATGCTGCCCTATTCCGAGCTGGAGTATGGTGGCTTCCGCGACACCGTGTCCTCACTGCTGAAGCGCTTTCAGGTGCGCAAGGAGCGCAAACCGGAAGCGGCCGAGTAAGGGACCGCTTGCGAGGTGGGTATGGCAAAAAGGCGTATCGGCATTCTCACGGGCGGCGGCGACGTTCCCGGTCTCAACGCAGTTATCAAGAGCGTGACATATCGCGGCAGCGAGAACGACATCGAGGTCGTCGGCCTCCGCCGTGGTTGGGAGGCCCTGACGCACGTGAACCTCGAGGACCCGGCCTCCAGGTCCCACTACATCATCCCGCTGAACCGTGACAACACGCGCACCATAGACCGGAGCGGCGGCACCGTGCTGCACTCGAGCCGCACCAATCCGTCCAAGATGAAGAAGCTGCCGGATCATCTCGCAGGCCACGACTTTCCGGCCTCGCTCAGCACCAAGGGCGGCATCGCAAGCAGAACGTGGGACGTCACCGGCCAGGTGCTGGCGAACCTCTCGGGGCTCGGCATCGAACATCTGATCGCCATCGGCGGCGACGACACGCTCAGCTACGCAGCCAGGCTCAACGAAATCGGCGTCAAGATCATCGCCATTCCGAAGACGATGGACAACGACGTCCGCAACACCGAGTACTGCATCGGCTTCTCGACCGCGATAACCCGCGCAAGCGACGCCATCCAGCGGCAGCGCACCACTGTCGGTTCGCACGAGCGAGTCGGCATCTTCCGCGTCTTTGGCCGCGACGCCGGATTTACGGCGCTCTACACCGCGTACGCCACCTCGATACGGTGCGTCATACCGGAGTACAGGGTCGATCTCGACAAGCTGATCCAGTTGCTCGTCGAGGAGAAGCGCGCCAACCCAAGCAACTACGCGCTGGTCGTGCTCAGCGAGGGCGCCGCGTGGGAGGGCTACGAGGTGCAGGAATACGGCGAGCCCGATGCCTACGGCCATCGCAAGAAGGCGAGCGTGGCGGAATCGTTCGCCGACGAGATCAAGCGGCGAGCCGGCGAGGAGACGATCACGTCTGACCTCACCTACGACCTGCGATCTGGCAATCCGGACTTCATGGACAAGCTCGTGGCCCTGACTTTCGGTAACATGGCCTACGATGCCATCCTGCAAGGCAAGACCGGCCTCATGTCGGCGCTGGTGGAGGGGCGCTACGACCTCGTGCCCATTCCCGACGCCAAGCTCGGGCCGCGCAAATTGGACGTCGCCGGCACGTACAACACGGAGCGCTACCGCCCCATCTACGGCAACAAGCGAGGGCTGCCGATCTTTCTCAACCGCGCGTCATAGCTGGCAGTGGTAGCCCCCAAGAACATCTCCTGTGGGGTAGCTTCGGAAGGAGTCAGGCCATGGAGATCGAACGCACTACCTTCGGCACCATCACGATTGACGGAAAGACCTATGAACACGACGTGATCATTCGTCTCTCCGGCGAGGTGGCAAAGCGGAAGAAAAAGCTATCGAAGAAGTACTACGGCACCTCGCATATCCTCTCGAAAGACGAAGCGAAGTTCATCTATGAGGACGGATGCGAGCAGTTAATTCTTGGTTCGGGCCAGATGGGCAATGTGCACCTATCGCCGGAAGCCGAGACGTATTTTTCGAAAAAGGGTTGCACGGTCCTGTTGCAGCCGACCCCCAAGGCGATTCATACGTTCAACAACTCGCATGCAAAGAAGATCGGCCTTTTCCACATTACCTGCTAACTCGGGCCGGCCGCTCGCATCAGCAAAAACCCGAGAGCACATTGAGAACATCAATTGGTCGCGCGGTCGTGCGTGCTGACCGGTGGTGGAAACCAGAGTGGCTTTGGGGCGCAATTACTGACTTAGGTCGGAGACCGCCCCCCTCCGAAAAGCGCCGCTGGCAGCGGACCTTCACAAATGCGCCGGCTCAGGCGCGCCGGCCATTCGAAGATGCCAAGGGACTGCGGAAGCAATGTGGAACCTGGACGCGCCGCGATTCGGGCGCTGCAGGGCCTCCCGCATTGAAATAAAAATTGATCGCATAATCCGAAAAAGGCGGGGATACCTCCCAAAAGACGGCTTGATTTCTTGCTTCTTTTTCCCGGCCGGACGGCATTTCTTTGATTGGGAAACGGCATTTCTTTGATGGGGAAGAAGAGATGACTGATCAACAATTGGCTCTTCAGGCGATTAACGAAGCGCAACTCATACTGGAAGAATACCTTCGGCCCCGGCCGCAGAACAATGAGCTTGTCCTCGACAAGCTGGTGGAAGTTCTCGAACGCCCCGATTTGGTAGTTGCTGTAAGCCGCTTGCAGCAACAGAGCAGTCTCTCAGTGCGCAAATGAGGAAACTGCCATCAATCGCCTTGGCCGCCTTGATGGCTACGCTCCTACCAGTCGGGGCGCCGAATGCGCAGGCCAAACAACAATGCAGCGCCGCAGCGCCATCAAATCCGCACGGGCGTTGGTGGTCCTATCGTCTTATCGATGGACGAAAGTGCTGGTACGAAGGCAAGCCCATGCTTTCGAAATCGTTGTTGGAATGGCCCAAGGTGGCATCCGCGCAACCCGCCTCCAACATTCAAAGCGTTGTCACAGAGGAGCCTGGCAATCCATTGGACGCGCAAGCCTGGGCATTGAAAGACTCTGATACTTTCGAAGCGCGGTGGCGCGAAAGGGTAAAAATGCAATAAGCGTTGCCCCCAAGGAAAGTCTCGAAGCGCCGGGATCGCGCCGGCGCGCCAAAAACAATCTGTTTTGGGGGCACTCGCGAAGAGCTCTTGCTTTCTAACCAAGCGCAATGCGGAAACCAGCAATGCGAACGGCCGCAGATTTCAATCTCTATTACGCAACTCCTGACCCCTGGCATATTTCCCACGCGCGGTTCAGGGACAAGGTCTTGCGCCGACGCCTGAAGCCATTCATCCGGGACAAATCCGTTCTTGAACTCGGTTGTGGTGAAGGCCACTTGACCCAAACAACTTTCAGCAAAGCACGATCCGTGGTTGGCATCGACATAAGCGATGTGGCGATTACTCGCGCCAAATCGCTGGGCCTGCCAAATGCCAGATTTGAGTGCGCTGATTTTTTACAAGCGTCATTCGAGGGTTACGACGTCATCGCGGCGCTCGAATGCGTCTACTTTCTGTCCTTTGAAGAGCAGGGAGCGTTCCTGGAGAAAGTTGCCAAAGAACACCCTGACAAAATACTTCTGCTCTCGGGTCCAATTGTGGACTACAGAAGACACTTCAGTCATAAGCGATTGATGCACGAGTTTACGACTTTGGGGTTCACTCCCCTTAAATTTTTTAACCTGTCGGTTTATTGGTATCCGCCTTCATCCAGAATTATCGCTGGCCTGATCAAGCTGCCACTTGGACACACCTTGCTTGATTGGATACCGGAGTCGATGATCTATCAAAGACTATACGCACTTCGAGCACCCAAACGCCACTGACTCGGGTATCGCCGGTTCGAACTTTGTCCGCTATTGAGCAACCGTGCGGGTTCTTAGCGATGAAAGCCCGGCAGGTCTTCCGGTGCAACAACGGCTACGTGATGACCGGCAACGACTTGAGGCCACGAACGACCGGCGCGGCGCGCCATTGCAGTTCGTGAGCAGGACAGGCGAGGCTCAACTTGGGCAGGCGCCTCAGCAGGCAACCGAACGCGATCTCGGCCTCCATCTTCGCCAGGTGTGAGCCGACGCAAAAGTGAACGCCATCTCCAAATGCAAGGTGCGGATTGGGCCTGCGGGCCACGTCCAACCGATCGGGCTCCGCGAATTTCTGCGCATCCCGGTTGGCGGAGGCAATGACGGGGAAAATGACATCGCCGCGCCTGATCGTAGTGTCGCGCAGGTCGATGTCTTGGGCCGCATATCGCTCCGTTGCGATCTCCACGGGCGCCGTGAAGCGTAACAACTCCTCGACCGCAGACCCAAGGAGCGAAAAATCTCCGATGAGGCGCTCTTTCTCGCGCGGATTCTCCATCAGCACCAGCATTCCGGAACCAATGAGGTTCACGGTCGTCTCGTGGCCGGCGATGATTAGAAGTACCAGCATGGCGATGAGCTCGTTCTCGCTCAGCCGGTCGCCCCCCTCCTCTACGGCGATGAGCGCGGAGATGAGATCATCCCTCGGGGTACGCCGGCGCGTGGCAACGAGGCGCCGCAAATATCGCATTAATGCAAAGATCGAGGGCAGCGAGAGCGCCATGCGAATTTCTGACCGCGCTCCGAGAAAAACATTGGTCCACTTCCGAAAGCGCGGCCGGGCCTCTTCGGGCAAGCCCAGCAGTTCCGAGATCACGGTCAACGGAAGCGGAAGCGCGAAATCCTCGATAACATCGGGCTTCGATTTTGCGCGCATCCGATCGACGAGACCCTCAGCCAACACTTCGGCGCGGTTTCGTAACTGCTCGATGCGCGCACGACTGAACGCCTTGTTGATGAGGGCCCGCAGCCTTCGATGTGCGGGATCGTCGAGGTCCAGCATGTTCTCCGAGAGTGTCCTGAGGCTCGCGGGTGTCCACCACGGCATGGACTTGGGCGAGCGCAAGCCGGCATTGCTCGCGTTTTTTACGAACCTATCGCTGTCTTGAAGGCACAGCACCACGTCATCGTAACGTGTAATCAGCCACGCCCGCTTCAGGACGGGTACGCCAACTTCGAAGACCGGCGCCTCGCTGCGAAGAAACGCATAGAACTGAAACGGGTCACGCTTGTGTTCGGCTGAGTAGATGTCGACCTTGCGGGGATCGTTCATGGACAGCACCCTGGATGAAAACCAAAGCAGCAATGTGTTGCATCGCAATGTCCGTTCAGCGCAATGTACGGGTCAGAAGCGTCGATTTTGTCGGCAGTAGGGTGATCTCCGGAAATGCCGGACCCCTACGGAATAATCCGCACTGCGGAACAAGTCCCCGCTTTTGCATGATGGCGTTGCCCTGGCCTCCACCTGCTCCCCGTAGACTTTTGCGGGGGGTGACGGCATCCTGCCCCGCGAAATCTCACAAAATGACGTGCGCGACCTGTTGCGCCGGGGAAACAGAGGGCAGACATGATCAAGACGCGATTCACCGAACTCGTCGGCATCGAGCACCCGATCGTCCAGGGCGGGATGCAATGGGTCGGACGCGCCGAGCTGGTCGCGGCGGTCGCCAATGCCGGCGCGCTCGGGCTGATCACCGCGCTCACGCAGCCGACGCCGGAAGATCTCACCAAGGAAATCGCGCGCTGCCGCCAACTGACGGACAAGCCGTTCGGCGTCAACCTCACCATTCTTCCCGCGATCAAGCCGCCGCCCTACGCCGAATATCGCCAGGCCATCATCGAGGCCGGCGTCAAGATCGTCGAGACCGCCGGCAACAAGCCGCAGGAACACGTCACCGAGTTCAAGAAGCACGGCATCAAGATTATCCACAAATGCACCAGCGTCCGTCACGCGCTGTCGGCGGAGCGGATGGGGGTCGACGCGATCTCGATCGACGGTTTCGAATGCGCCGGCCATCCCGGCGAGGACGACACGCCCGGCCTGATCCTGATCCCGGCCGCCGCCGACAAGGTCAAGATCCCGTTGATCGCCTCGGGCGGCTTTGGCGATGGCCGCGGCCTGGTCGCGGCGCTCGCGCTCGGCGCCGAAGGCATCAACATGGGCACGCGCTTCATGTGCACCAAGGAGAGCCCGATCCATCAGCTCGTGAAGGAGCGCATCGTTGCCAATGACGAGCGCGAGACCGAGCTGATCTTCCGCACCATGCGCAACACCTCGCGCGTCGCCAAGAACGCGATCTCGACCAAGGTGGTGGCGATGGAAAGGGAAGGCGCGAAGTTCGAGGATGTCCGCGAACTCGTCGCCGGCGCCCGCGGCAAGATGGTCTACGCCACCGGCGATGCCGATGAGGGCATCTGGTCGGCCGGCCAGGTGCAGGGCCTGATCCACGACATCCCGACCTGCGCCGAACTGGTGTCGCGCATCATGCGCGATGCGGAAGCGATCATCCGCAGCCGCTTCGAAGGTATGTTGTCCGGTGCCCAGCGCCAGGCCGCCGAATAAGCGGCTTGACGCATGGTGAGATGATGCGCGATCAACGTGATCCGTCACCCTGAGGAGCGCGAAGCGCGTCTCGAAGGGCGACGGCCACCGGCCGGGCCGTTCATCCTTCGAGGCTCGCTGCGCTCACACCTCAGGATGACGGGAAACAAAAACTTCACCTTGCGTTAGACGATAAAGAGAAGAGCCCATGAAAGCCTATGTCTACGGCGCCAACGGCGCCGAAATCGCCGAAATTGCAAAACCTTCGCCAAAGGGCACGCAGGTGTTGGTCAAGGTCCATGCCTGCGGCCTCAACCGCGCCGACCTCGGCATGACCAAGGGCCACGCGCATGGCTCTGCCGGCGGCGTCGGCACGGTGCTCGGCATGGAATGGGCGGGCGAAGTCGCCGAGCTCGGCCCCGACGCCAAGGGCGTCAAGGTCGGCGACAAGATCATGGGCTCGGGCGGCGCGGCGTTTGCCGAGTACACGCTGGCCGACCACGGCCGGCTGTTCCGCGCGCCCTCCAACATGAACTTCGAGGAGGCCGCTACCCTCCCCGTCGCGCTCGCCACCATGCACAATGCCGTCGTCACATCAGGCGCGCTGCAGGCGGGCCAGAGCGTGCTGATCCAGGGCGCCAGCTCCGGCGTCGGCTTGATGGCGATGCAGATCGCAAAATTCAAGGGCGCGAAGCTTGTCATCGGCTCCTCGACGGATGCGATGCGCCGCGGCCGCCTGAAGGAGTTCGGCGCCGATCTTGCGATTGACTCCAGCGATCCCGGCTGGGTCGATCAGGTGCTGAAGGCCACCAATGGCGAAGGCGTCGACCTGATCGTCGACCAGGTCTCCGGCAAGGTCGCGAACCAGAATCTCGCCGCGACCAAGGTCAAGGGGCGCATCGTCAATGTCGGCCGGCTCGGCGGCACCCACGCCGATTTCAATTTCGACCTGCACGCCGCCCGCCGCATCAATTATATCGGCGTCACCTTCCGCACCCGCACGATCGAGGAGATCCGGGAGATCTTTGACGAGGTCCGCAAGGACATCTGGCCGGCGGTCGAATCCCGCAAGCTGCAACTGCCGATCGACACGGTCTATCCGTTCGCCGAGATCGGAAGTGCGTTCGAGCACATGGAAGCCAACAAGCACCTCGGCAAGATCGTGGTGACGCTGTAGCCGGGCGCAGTGGCGATGGGCTAACCGTACTGCATCATAAGCCCCTCATGGTGAGGAGCGCGAAGCGCGTCTCGAACCATGAGGCCCCGTCTGTGGCCTGCATCCTTCGAGACGCCCGCTCTGCGGGCTCCTCAGGATGAGGGGTTGAAAGGCCATGACGCAGTAGAACTAAATCCGCCCTGCACGCTGCGTGTCCCGGCTCTGCGGTGCAGCGCGTGAGCGCTGCTCCGCAGAGCCGGGACCCACACCGTCATCGTGCCTCGCCAGAAAATCCCTGTCGCAACTCCGCCAGCCGATCGAGCGCAGCTTGCGGCAGCGGGCCTTTTTCGGCAGCAGTGAGTGCGTCCTCGAATTGTTGCGGCGTCGCCATGCCGACCAGGATCGTGCCCATCGCCGGGTGAGATAGCGCAAACCGCGTGGCGGCTTCGGTCAGGTTGGTGGCGAAGCCCTCCTCTACCAGCGGCGTCAGGCGGCGCGCGCGATCGATATCGGCGTCGTAGCTCATCGCCGAACCGAGCGGCTCCGGCGCCGGACCCGCGATTGGGTGACGCTCGGCTGAGCCCGACAGCGCGCCGCCGGCCAGCACACGGATGCCCACGACGCCGACGCCGGCGGCCTCGGTGTGATCAAACAACCGTCCATAATCCTGCGCCGGATAGCGCGCCGGCAATTCGCAGGCCGCAGACGGATTGAGCATGTTGTAGACGACCTGCGCGCTGTGGAAGACGCGGGCATCGATCACGTGATGCAGCGCGGCCGTATCGCCGAGCGCCGTCATCCCGAGAAAACCAATCTTGCCCTGCTGACGCAGGCGCTCGAATGCCGGGACCACGTCGTCGAGCACCTGCCGGACGCTGAGCGCCGATCCGCCGCCGTTCTCGGTAATCGAATTGTGCAGATGAAGGATGTCGACCCGATCTAGACGGAGCCGCGCCAGACTGCCTTCGAGCGATATCCTGACGGCGTCAGCCATGCGGCCGGTCTCGCCGGGTGGCAACCTGACCTTGGTGCCGACGGCCACGTTGGCCGGTTTCAGCTTTTGCAAGACGCGGCCGAGATTCTTTTCCGATTCGCCATCGCCGTACTGCACTGCGGTGTCGAAGTAGTTGACGCCGGCGGCGATTGCGCGTGCGATGGTGCGCTCCTGGTCGACAGGATCGCCACGTACCATCAACCCGCCCACCGCGCCGCAGCCGAAGCCCAGCACCGAGAGCCGCATTCCCGTGCGCCCAAACACCCGCAATTGCATCGCTGTTCCTCCGGCTGATCTGGAGATTATGCAAGGTCGAACGGCCGTTGCTCAACCTTGATGTTTGCCGCCGTGATGATCAGCGACCACCCCTGATTTCGGCTTTCTGAAATGCGGATGCCAACAGGCGACATTCGAAATAAGCGAGGCCGCCAACTGCGACGACCTTACCGGACGCCTAGTTCTCTGATCGCCTGAGCCGAAAGCTGCGCCGCGTCATGGACACCGGTTTGCGCGATCTTGATGATCTTCTTCGCAACCATTTCCGTCAGGGGGTCGTCGCGATCCTTGACGCAGAGGGTGTGCAACGTTTGCTCGTACGCCGCAGTGATGTGGCCAATCTCTTCCGGCCCCAAGGTAGAGTTCTTCAATAGGCGATAAATAGCCATTCTACTTGAACCTATTTTGGTGCCTGGAGCCCGAGGCCAGCCACGCGGTCATACGGCAAGCTGTCTCGGCCCGGCGGGCTTTGCGAACCAGGAGATTGCGCTCAATACCCGGCGGGGTACCTTGGGCCTGCTTGCGCAACTGCGTTGCTTCCTTTGCAAGGCGCTCTTCGAGGGAGGTCGTTTGTATGAAACGGCGACGCTCTGACATACGCGGCTCCCCATTTGAGGATTGGCGGGAGCGCGACTGGCGTTCTCATCACCGATGACTGCCACGAGACGCGCGGTGATGCCAAAGTGTGCGCCCTGATCCTGAGGAGCGCCAGAACTTTGAAGATTAACTTTCTTGCGGAACCAAATGAGGCGCAGTGGGCTACTGGGCTAGCGTCATTCCGGCTTTTTCTCTGGACGTTCAATAAGTTCGTATATGGGAACGTGGGTGGTTTCCAGCCACGATTCCAGTGCAGCTCCGCAGACCTTGCAGACCGCGTCACCCGTATGCGGCACCAAGAACTTCTCTTCAGTGCGACTGTACTCGGCGCCGCAAGTGCATTGCACAATTGTCGCCATCCCGGAAATATGCGCATCGGACCGAAGATTTTCCAGCCCGGAACTCTGTCATACCTGCGCACTAACCCTTCTTCGGTGACCAGTCATAAGCCTTGATGCAGGCACCGCCCATCAGCATGGCCCGCTCGGAGTCGCTCAGGCGGCTGCTCCTGAGGAAGGGCTCGACGGCCTGCGCGTAATTGACGACGGCAAACGCCCGCGTCCAGTCCGTGCCCCACAGGCAGCGCTCGAAACCCCAGGCATCGAATACGCGGGCGAGCGGGTCCCAGATGTCAGGGAAAGGAAAGGGCTCGCGGGACAACGTGCAGGCGCCGCTGACTTTGATCACGGCGTTCGGGCGTTTTGCGAGCTCCAGCACTTTCGGCAGGACGGCCCAGGGTTCGGGCGGCGCCGGCGGCACGCGTGGCTGCAGGATGCCGAGATGGTCGATGATGAATCGCGTGTCGGGGTGACGATCGATCAGCACCCTGCCCGCGTCCAGATTGTCCCAGCAGTGGAGGTTGACCGGAAAATCATGGCGAACCGCCGCGCGCGCAATCCGGTCGAGGCCGGGGTCATCAGGCGGGCGCCGCGCCTCCTTCGTCAGCATGATGCGGATTCCGACCGCGCCCGGCGTCTTCTTCCAGTCGGCAACGACGTCGGCCACATCAGGGTCATCAGGGTCGACCGGCTTGACGATGGCGAGCCGGCCGGGATGGGCCCGCTGCACTTCCACGGCATAGCTGGCGTCGTAGCGGTACAACGAAAAGGCGGAGATGAAGATCGCGCCGTCGACGCCGACCTTGTCCATCGCCGCCACCATCTCGTCACCCGTGACGTGATCGGGCCAGTTCGGCACACTGTGCCAGGGCCGCTTCGGACTGTTCGCCTCATAGGCATGAACCTGGGAATCGACAATCATCATCGGGGCCTCCGCTTTGTTGCGAGCGATTTTGGACAATGCGGCCGGCTCGTGTCCAGATAGCAAGGACGCCGCGCTGCAATGCGTGTGGCGGTGCGCAGGCGTGGGTCAAGGGCGACGCCGCTGCATCGCGAACGGCAATGGCACGCGGGAGCGAAACCGCGGCGTCTTGTTGCGGCTCGCGCTACCGCGAATGCAACATGGATCTCTGGGCCATCACGCTTGTGACCGAGCCGAATTGCTGCGCGGAGCGGTTGAAGCCCGCTTTTGGGGCCAGTTGCAAAAGACTAGCTGTTTGTTGCTCGAACGAGCTCTCAATTTCGAGACAGCGCCAAGGCAGCAGTAAGGGGAACCACCACAAGTGTGAGAATAAACAGACCAAAAATTGATCTGTCCCCGCGCTCTTCCAGTCGGTAGTGACCCGTGCCAACCACAGACCAGCAACAATGGATGAACAAACAGCAACGCCGACCGCCAGGCCGTGCGCATCGCGCGAAAGGCCTAATGGCAGCTTTAGCCCGATGTAGACCACGAACGCCCCCATATAGATCGACCATACGACCCAACAGAACGTGAGCGCTTCCTCCAACGACAATTTTCGAACGAAGAACCATTTTGGACGCAACACCATGAATGCGGACGCGCCCAGCACAGCAAAACAGCCCAACCCAACAGTATCACTATACGTCATACCTAATCCTTGGCGGTGACATCAGAACCGCACTTACGCCTCAGAGCGGCCCATCATGAATTTGTGAAACTGGAGCATCGTCGTGTCAGAAGGCAACCCAAAACCACGAAGGAGTTGAAGGCCAGCGTAGTAGAACACTGCCGCGGCCATGGTCGCCGACATCAGCGCAGTGAGAAATGCATCGCCGAACCCCATTTCCGGCCTTCCAAAAATGAAGAGCGAGCACAATGGCGTCAGAGCTGCCCCCCACAACGAAAGGCCAATGGGCAGGGTATGTGAAATGAGCATGCTGCCGAGACGTTGCATGTTGGCAGACTATCACGGCCTAAGTAGCTCTTCGGAAATCGAACCCTTAGACTTTGAAGCAAATGCAAAAAACGACTTCCCGCGGCCGGCGTACTAACAAAGAGGTCGCTAACAGCGTTCAAATGTCTGCTTTGGGCCAAAACTGACATGGGCCGAACCCAATGCCAGTTCACCATGAAGTCGCCATGCCCCCCCTGCGCGGCCGATGTTCTTCAGTGCGTGCGCCGCCTTGGTTTATCTGTTCTGCACGTTGATAAATAGCAGGCGCGCGCGAGAAATCGATTTTTCCTGAAAGATCGATTTTCCCTAGCAGCTTCAACGTGATTTGCCCCGTCCAGTCTCCCCCGCAAAAATATTCCGCTTCGCCGCAGACCCAAATCACCCCTACAACTCGCGCCATCCCGTCCTACTAGAGGGGCGTTGGCCATCGTCACGAACGTTGGGCGGGTTGCGGTGGACGCGGCAGCGTCGGGCGCGTGGTCGTGTTCGCAGGGCGGGCCTTGGCCTGTGAGCGAACACAACGTGCGGACGACTGGCGAGGCTGCGTACGGCAAAGCCGTGTGGTCCTGGCACCCGTTGCTGGTGTCAAGCTGGCGGAGATGTTGCGATCCCAACCGGGCTTCGCAGTGTCTTCAATCCGTCAGCGATGGAGGCAAGACGAATTCGTCTCCAGGGAGAGCGCGGTATAAGCCGTAAAACCACTGCGCAGGGAGTGCCGGGCTGCTCCGGCTGTACCTGTATGCTCGTGTGCGTTCTCTTTGCGTTATTTGCACACGAGACCGCGGGTGCAGCAAGCACCCGGCATTCCCTGCGCCCTCTTCTCGATGGGCGAATGATTTTGCAAACCTCGGGTGCAATGCGCCGCGAGAATGCGGAGGCGTACTTTGCTCGCTGGCGCTCATCTATCCCCGTTACCCTGAGGAGCGCGCTCTTGCGCGCGTCTCGAAGGGCGACGGCCACCAGCGGGGCCGCTCATCCTTCGAGGCTCGCTCCGCTCGCACCTCAGGATGACGGATCACAGATGGTGAATTTCTCAACTCAGAACAATTCGCAACAAATCGCTCCTGCAAGTGAGTAGCGATTGCGCCTTCAACGGTCGCCTTTAATGTTGGACAACGCCCTGCTAAACCGCCGCCCATGAGTCACACCCCCACCATCAAGACCAACGTCGCGGCGATCTCGATCTTCGCCAGTGCCGGCATGGCCGCGGCCAAATTCGCGGTCGGCATCGCGATCGGCTCTCTCGCGCTGATTTCGGAGGCCCTGCACTCCTCGGTCGACGTGATCGCGACCGTCATCACCTGGCTGGTGGTGCGGGTGTCCGACCAGCCGGCCGATGAAGAACATCATTACGGCCACGGCAAGTTCGAGAGCCTGTCGGCGCTCTTTGTCATCGCGCTGCTCTATGTGCTGGCCGGCGGCATCCTGGTCGAATCCTACAGCCGCCTGCGCGAGGGCGCAGCCCCGCCGACGATATCGGCGATTCCCTTCGTGGTGCTGGTGATCGATATCGCGGTCAATTTCTGGCGTGCGCGGGCGCTGGATCGCACGGCGCGCGCGACCCGAAGCCAGGCGCTGGCGGCGGATGCGCTGCATTTTGCCTCTGACGTGCTCGGCTCCATCGCCGTCATCGCCGGGCTTTTGCTGACCGGCCTCGGCTATGTCTGGGGCGACTCGGTCGCGGCCATCGCCGTTGCCGTGATGATATCGATCCTGGGCCTGCGGCTCGGACGCTCCACCGTTGAGACGCTGCTTGATCGTGCGCCGCAGGGAGCCGCCGAGAAGGCCACCGCTGCGATCCGCGCGGTGCCCGGCGTGGTCGGCGTCGAGCGCCTGCGCGTTCGCATGGTCGGGCCGACACATTTCATCGACGCCATCGCCAACGTACCGCGCAGCTACCCGATCGACCGCGTCGAGGCGATCAAGAAAACCGCGCAGGCGGCGGTCACTGAGGCGCTCGGCGATGCCGACCTCACCTTCACCGCGGTGCCCGTCGCGCGCGACAATGAGAGCGTGCGCGAGCGCATCATGGTGATCGCCCGCAACTCCGGCCTCGCCGTCCACCATGTCACCGTGCATGATCTCGGCGAAAAGCTGATCGTCGGCATCGACCTCGAAGTCGACGGCGACATGGAACTGTCAGCCGCGCACGATATCGCCCACGGGCTGGAGCGCAGCATCCGCGGGGATTTCGGTGAGGATGTCGAGGTCGACACCCACATCGAACCGCTCGAGCCGGAACTGCCGCACGGCACCGACGCCGCGCCCGAGCGCGTCGAGACCATCAAGGCCGCGTTGTCGCGATTTGCCGGCAATGGCGCGATCCACGACATTCACAATGTGCGGGTGCGCGACACCGATGCCGGCGAAATCGTTAATTTCCACTGCCGCGCCGCACCGTCGATGAGCGTCATCAAGGTGCACGAGAAGGTCGACGAGATCGAGCGCGCGCTGCGCGGCGCGTTCCCTTCGATCAAGCGCGTCATCAGTCATGCCGAACCGCCGCGCGCGTAGTTTTGCGGGCGCGTTCCCGTTTCGGACTCGCTTGGCGATGCCTTAATTCGCGTTGGACAAGATTTATTTCGAATTAACGAATCGTTGACTCTCGACAGCCCGGAAAAACTGGATTCAAATCGCTATGATTCGGAAGCGACGTGGGGCGCGCATCCGGACAGTGTGCAAAAGAGCCTTCGGCGGGGGTCTAAAGCATGGCGCGCGCGCATGCAGCGAACGCGTGTGTCCAATCCGATTCGATCAAGGGATTGGCGCAATCGATTGCGAAACCTGCCTACCACCGGCTGCTCACTGCTGAGCCGGCGCTTCGTCGCGCCGTGCCGACGCTCATCATTGCCTTCCTCATCACCATCTGCCTCGGCGCCTTCGTGCAGGTGATCGACCAGAGCCGGCAAAAACGCGCCGCCATGAAGCGCGACCTCTCCGCGCTCACGGATCTCCTGGCCGAACGGCTCGACCGCTTCGCCGCCATCCGGCAGGACCGCGCCGCCAGCATCGAGCGGCTACAGAGCCTGCTGCCCGACCTGATTCCGGCCTGGGGCGTCGCCTCCGGCCGCCATGTCATCATCACCGGCTCCGATCACCGGATCCTGGCCCGCGTGCCGATCGAGAGCAGCCTAGGCGGCAGCGATCGCATCCTCGACGTCATCAGCACGGCGCAACTGCTCGCCGCTCCCGGCCAGCAGGGCGTCGTCACCGACATGACGCTTCCGAACGGCAATGGCGCCATGGCGATCTCGAAGCTGGTCAAGTCGCTGCCGGGCCAGGTCATCGTCATCCAGGAAAAGAACGAGCCGCTGTGGGGTTCGGACGCCGCATTGTCGGTGACGCTCTCGGCCACCACGGGCTTCGTCGTGCTGATCCTCGGCTTCGCCTTCCACTGGCAGTCGACCCGCGCCCGCGAGGGCGACCTCATCAACGACGCGGTGCGCGGCCGGATCGACACCGCGCTCAATCGCGGCCGCTGCGGATTGTGGGACTGGGACCTCTCCCGCGGCAGGATCTTCTGGTCGGCATCGATGTTCACGATGCTCGGGCTCGACTCCCGCAACGATCTCCTCACCTTCGGCGAAGTCAACGCGCTGGTGAAATCCGACGACATCGACCTGTTTGCGATCGCCGACCAGATGATCGCCGGCAAGCTCGACCACATCGACCAGAGCTTCCGCATGCAGCACACCGGCGGCCACTGGATCTGGCTGCGGGTGCGCTGCGAGCTCAGCCACACCTCGGCAGACGGCGGGTTGCACCTGATCGGCATCGCGGTCGACATCACCGAGCAGAAGAGCCTCGCCGAGAAGACCGTGGAAGCCGACCTGCGGCTGCGCGACGCGATCGAGACCATCCCGGAAGCCTTCGTGCTGTGGGACGCGGAAGACCGCCTCGTGCTCTGCAATTCGCACTTCCAGCGGCTGCACAAACTGCCCGATACGGCGGTGACCCCCGGCACGTCGTACGAGACCGTCATCGAGGTCGGCAGCATGCCGGAAGTGCGCACCAGACTGCAGGAGACCGGCGCGCAAGCGCCGGGAGCCCGCACCTTCGAAGCGCAGCTCGACGACGGAAGCTGGCTGCACATCTCTGAACGTCGCACCAAGGACGGCGGCTACGTCTCGGTCGGCACCGACATCACCCGCATCAAGGAACACGAGCAGAAGCTGATCGAGAACGACGCGCGGATGCGCGCCAACGTGCTCGACCTCAAGCGCTCGAAGGCGGAGCTGGCTGATCTTGCCGAAAAATATTCGCAGGAGAAGAACCGCGCCGAGGAGGCCAACCAGGCCAAGTCGAAATTCCTCGCCAATATGAGCCACGAGCTGCGCACGCCGCTGAACGCCATCATCGGCTTCTCCGAGATCATGGGCAGCGGCATGTTCGGCGTGCTCGGCTCCGACAAGTATCAGGAGTACTGCCACGACATCCTGACCAGCGGAAAATACCTGCTCGAAGTCATCAACGACATCCTCGACATGTCGAAGATCGAGGCCGGCCGCATGAAGCTCGACATGGAGCAACTCGACCTGTCGAAGATACTGGCGGAGTCGCTGCGCGTGGTCTCCGGGCGCGCCGAGGACAAGCATCTGACGCTGGACGCCGATATCGAAAGCACCATTTCCGTGATGGCCGACCGCCGCGCGGTCAAGCAGATCTTCGTCAACCTGTTGTCCAACGCCGTGAAGTTCACCCCCGACGACGGCAAGGTCACCGTGCGGAGCCACGTGCTGCCCAACTCGATCGTGCTGATGATCGCCGATACCGGCATCGGCATCGCGCCGGCCTCGCTGCGGCGGCTCGGCAACCCGTTCGAACAGGTCGAGAGCCAGCTCACCAAGACCTACCAGGGCTCCGGTCTCGGCCTTGCCATCGCGCGGTCGCTGACCAGCCTGCACGGCGGAACGATGCGGCTGCGCTCGAAGCTTGGCACCGGCACCGTCGTCCGCATCGTCCTGCCGCGCGAACCGCAGCAGCCGATGGCGAAAGCAAAGGTCGAGGCAGTAGCCGCGTGACCTACTCCAGCGTCGGCGCCACTTCGCGGGCGACCTGCACCAGCGCCGCGATCAGCGGCGTCATCGGATCGCGCTGCGGGATCACCATCCCGACGCTGTAGTCGACGACGGGATCGACGATCGGAATGCTGCGGATGGTGTCCGCCAGCCCCAGGGTCTCCGCGAGTTTTGCCGGCATCACGCTCGCCCAACGCCCGGTCTTCACATGGGTGTAGAGGACCACAAGCGAGTTCGACGTCAGCGTCGGCGTGGCCTCGGCGCCGACCGACGCCAGGGCGCGATCGATGATGCGGCGGTTCTGCATGTCCGGCGTCAAGAGGCACAGCGGCACCTGCCCGACTTCCTTCCAGGTGACCTGCTTGCGATCCCCGAACATGGCATCGGGCGAGGTCAGCAGGCGATAGCTCTCGTTGTAGAGCGGAATGGTGCGAACCTTGCCGATCGGCTCGTTCTCGATATAGGTCAGCCCGGCGTCGACCTCGAGATTTTCGAGCAGGCCCAGCACGTCGGCCGACGTGCAGGACTGGATACGAAAGCGCACGTCCGGGTACCGCGCGCGGAACGGCGTCGTCAGCGACGCCACCATGCCGAGCACGGTTGGGATCGCGGCGATCCTGATCTCGCCGGAGAGCTTGTCCTTGAGGCTGTTGATCTCCTGCCGCATCGCGCGGGCGTCGCCGACGATGCGCCGCGCCCAGTCGAGGGTGCGCTCGCCCTCCGGCGTAAATCCCTGAAAGCGGGAACCGCGCTGCACCAGCATGACGCCGAGAATTTCCTCGAGCTGCTTGAGGCTGGTCGACATGGTCGGCTGGGTGACGCCGCAGGCTTCCGCCGCCCGTCCGAAATGTCGCTCCTTTGCGAGCGCCAGCAGGAGTTCAAGCTTGTCGATCAAAGGTATGGTCCTAGGAAGTTAGTCGCCCGGCGGCCAGAAGTAGCATGGACGGGCGGGTATCAACACTTCAAAAGCGGCATCCGGAGCACGGGATTTCCGGGGGTATTTGGCTCTCATATCACCTCATTTTTCAACCCTATCAGCGGCATTGCGAGGAGCAAAGCGACGGCCTGCCCGCTGCTGCCTTGTCCGTCATTGCTCCTCGCAATGACGGGTGGATACGGCTTCTCATTCTCGCGGCGCTCATCGCCCGAGGTTTGAAAATCCGCCGGCAGGTCCTTCAAATGGAACCCTTGCGCCGGGATGTCGTTGGTTTTGGGCGACCCGCCGCGTATTCCTGAATCACCTTGGGCATCCAAGGAGCGAGCCGGCCCTTGAGCATCCGGATGATCAAACCAGCCCTGGCAAGCGCTTCCGCCGTTCTCGTTGCCGGGGCGACCGTCCTCGCGACGTACGACCTCGGGCATGTCTCGAGGCACATGATGCTTCATATCGCCTCCATGAATGTCGTGGCGCCGCTACTGGCAGCATGGGCAATTGCTTACGGGCCAGCGCGGGACATTCGGGTTTCCTGGCTGTGGATCGCAACCCTTGTCCAGATCATGCTGCTCTGGACGTGGCATGCTCCCGCCGTTCACGCCATCATTGTTCGATCTCCGGCCGTCGGCCTCGCACTCCACGGCGTTCTGTTGCTGGCTGCCGTGTTCTTCTGGTTCACCCTGCTGACGACCTCCGCCGCGCGCTGGCAGGCTATCGCGGCCCTGCTGCTCACCGGGAAACTGGCATGCCTGCTGGCAGCCTTGCTGATCTTTGCACCGAGAAGCCTTTACGAGTCCGCCGGTCACCTCGTTCATGCTGCAGAGCATTTGCCGGCATTTCGCGCACTTGATGACCAGCATATGGCCGGCCTTCTCATGATAACGGCTTGTCCGTTGAGCTACCTGGTCGCGGCCCTGATCATCACCGTACAGTTGATCGGCCGCCCGCAGACCTCGGCAGCCATTTTGCCGCACCGCAGACTTCTCGCCGGCCGCTAGCGTGCGCACCATTCCACGATCTCGCTTGCTATTGTCCGTCCGCCTGATCTTGCTCGGCCTTACTTCAATCGCTCTGGGAGGATTTCTCCTGGCATGGTCCGGCCTCTACAACGTTGCCGCAAGTCGCGGCCACTGGGCCGCGATAGACGCAATTCTGACATTTGGGATGACGAATTCCGTCAGAACTCATGCGCTCGGCATCGAGGCCCGGCCACTGGACAGCAAAGACCTGGCGACGCTTGGCGCCGCTCATTTCCATAGCGGATGCGCCTTCTGTCATGGCGCACCCGGCGTACCGGTCAGCCCGATCGCGCAAAGCATGCTGCCCTCCCCGCCGGATCTGTCGAAATCAATGCGAGAGTGGCGCGATCGGGAGCTGTTCTGGATCGTCAAGAACGGCATCAAGTACACCGGCATGCCGGCCTGGGTGGCCCAGGAGCGGGACGACGAGGTCTGGGCAGTCGTTGCCTTTCTAAGGCTCCTTCCCACGTTGGATGCAGCCGCCTATCGCGAGATGGCGCTGGGCGGGCTGACCGTTCCTGCGCAAAGCGGACGCGAAATCGCGACGACGGAGGCGACGTCCGGCGCAGCGAGCGCGTGTGCACGCTGCCATGGAGAGAAACAGCGCGGACCGAAAAGTCGTCTCGTGCCGGTTCTGCACGGCCAACCCGCCGGCTTTTTAATGGCGGCGCTCGAGGACTACGCGAACGCGCGCCGCCCGAGCGGGATCATGCAGCCGCAGGCTAGCGAACTTTCCGCCGAAGACCGCGAGCGAGTAGCGCGCTACTACGCCGGGCTGGCGCCGCCGGCCAGACCGGAGCCGTCATCGAGCGATGAAGCTGTCGAACGTGGCCGCATGCTCGCGACCCGCGGCGATCTCGATGCGAAAATCCCTCCCTGCATGGACTGCCACAACACCTCATCGCTCGAAGTCTACCCACGCCTTGCCGGACAGCATGCAGCCTACATGGCCAATCGCCTGCGTCTTTGGAGAAATGCACATACCTCGCGTTCCGAGATCATGGCGCCGATTGCGCGATCTCTCAGCGAGCAGCAGATCGAAGACGTCTCGGCGTATTTCTCGTCGATGCATGTCCTGTCTCCAGGAAAGCAAAATCATTGAGGCACGCGCGATCATTCACGGCCATCGTCGCAAGCTCCGTGATGCTTGCCGGCTGCGGCCGCGATATGCAATCGATGTTGGCGCCGAAGGGAATTCAGGCCGAGCAGATCGCAGGCCTGGCATGGCTGCTATTCGGGTTTGGAATCTTCGTACTGGCCATCGTCATCGCCGCAACATGGCTTGCCATAGGAGGATCGGCGCGGAGCCGCCGGATCCTTGCGCAGGAGAGCACCGTCTTCGCGCTTGGCATCGCGTTTCCTGTGGTGACGCTGAGTTTGCTGCTGGGTTACGGCGTCTGGCTGACGCGAGCTCTTCTTGATACTGGCCGCGACCAGAACGCCGTCAGCATCGAAGTGGTCGGCGAGCAATGGTGGTGGCGCGTCACCTACCTGGCCCCCGGCGGTACGCCTGTCGCAAGCGCCAACGAAATTCGCATTCCAGTTGCCACGCCAATCGCATTCAAGCTCAGAGCTGCCGACGTCATCCACAGTTTCTGGGTGCCCAGTCTTGGGGGAAAGGTCGACATGATCCCTGGCCGCACCACGCATTTGCGGCTCACCGCCGAACGACCGGGAACTTATCGCGGGCAATGTGCCGAGTATTGCGGCGGCGCCCATGCGCTGATGGCGCTCGAGGTGGTAGCGATGCCGGCATCCGAACATGCCGCATGGCTGCAGCGCGCGGCCATGCCGGCAAGGGCTCCCCAATCGGACATCGAGCAACGAGGACAAGATCTCTTCCTCGCGGCGGGATGCGGTGCCTGCCACACGGTGCGCGGCACCGCCGCTGCCGGCACGCTGGGTCCGGACCTCACGCAGATGGGTGCACGGCGCTCGGTCGGCGTCGATACAATGCCGCTCACCCGCGATAACGTGGTGCGTTTCATAACCGATGGCCAGCTCGTCAAGCCCGGCAATTTGATGCCAGAGTTTCGCTTCCTGCAACCTTCAGAGCTGGATGCGCTGGCCGCCTATCTTCTCAGCCTTAAGGCAACGGATCCCGATGGCTGACACCAGCACCGTATCTAGTTATCCAAGCACGCTGCCCCGGCCAGGCGGCGAACAGGCGGCACTTGAAGCCGTCTGGGCAAGCCCCCGGTCATGGCGCATCGTTACTGACGTCAACAATACGGTGATCGGCGGCTTCTATGTCGGCACGGCAATGCTGTTCTTTCTGCTGGCCGGCACGCTGGCTCTGCTGATACGGCTACAGCTCGCCGTGCCGAGCAATACGTTCCTCAGCCAGGAGACCTACAACCAGATATTCACCATGCACGGCACGGTGATGATGTTCCTGTTCGCGGTTCCTGTCGTCGAAGCCATGGGCATCCTCCTGCTTCCGCAGATGCTCGGTGCCCGCGACCAGCCGTTTCCGCGGCTGGGTGCTTTTGCGTTCTGGGCCTACTTGGTCGGAGGGCTGGTTTTCTTCAGCACTCTCTTTTTCGACCTCGCCCCATCGGGTGGATGGTTCATGTATCCGCCGCTCACCAGTTCGCGGTTCTCACCCAATATAGGCGCAGACTTCTGGCTGCTCGGTATCGGCTTCATCGAGATTTCAGCGATCGCGGGCGCGATCGAGATCATCGTCGGCGTGTTGCGCACCCGCGCGCCGGGAATGACTCTCGACAGGATGCCGATGTTCGCCTGGACCATGCTGATCTTCGCCGGAATGATCGTGTTTGCGTTTCCAGCGATCATCCTCGCCACGATTCTGCTCGAACTCGAGCGCGCTTTCGGCTGGCCATTCTTCATCGCGGCCAAGGGCGGCGATGCGTTGCTCTGGCAACATCTGTTCTGGTTTTTCGGCCACCCTGACGTCTACATCATTTTCCTGCCGGCTGCCGGCATGGTTTCGATGATCATCCCGACCATGGCCGGAACACCGCTCGTGGGATACCGGCTGGTGGTCGTGGCCCTCATCGCAACGGGATTCTTCAGCTTCGGCCTGTGGGTGCATCATATGTTCACAACAGGAATCCCTGCGCTGTCGCTCAGCTTCTTTTCCGCCGCCAGCATGGCGGTATCATTGCCGAGCGGGATCCAGGTCTTTGCATGGATTGCAACGATTGCCTCGGGGCGCCTGCGCTGGACAACACCGTCGTTGTTCATCCTGGGCTTCCTTTTCATCTTCACCCTGGGCGGGCTCACAGGCGTGATGGTCGCGATGGTTCCGTTCGATTGGCAGGTGCACGATACCTACTTCGTCGTCGCCCATTTCCACTATGTGCTGGTCGGCGGCATGGTGTTTCCGCTGTTCGCAGCCTTCCATTACTGGGCACCGGCCTTCAGCCGCCGCGCCTTATCGGAACGTCTCGGGAAATGGACATTCTGGCTGATGTTCGGCGGTTTCAACATCGCGTTTTTTCCGATGCACCTGACCGGCCTAATGGGCATGCCACGGCGCGTATATACTTATCCGGCCGTGATGGAGTGGGGAGTATTGAACATGGTCTCCACCATGGGAGCCTTCCTGTTCGCCGCCGGCATAGCGCTGTTCCTGATAGATCTCGCCCGAAATCTGCGCCCCGACGCTTCGAATACCGCAGGCAATATATGGAACGGTGGCACGCTGGAGTGGGTTCACAACCGCGTATATGGCGCACGCAGCATCCCGATCGTGACGAGTGCCGACCCGCTATGGGAACAGCCGCACCTCGCCAGGGACGTCGACGCCGGCCGGTATTACCTGCCCGGTTCGATCACCGGCCGGCGCGAAACCCTCGTCACCTCGCCTATCGAGGCGGCGCCGCAATACCTGCTTCGCCTGCCCGGCCCCGGTTGGACGCCATTTCTAGCGGCAATCTTCACCGCGGCTTTTTTTATGCTGCTCACGGTCAAGGCCGTCACGCCGGCGCTGATATCCGGCGTCCTCGCTGTAGCGATGCTCGTCGTCTGGATGTGGGACAGCGATCCGAAACCACTCGAACCAGTCGATATCGGAGGAGGCATCAAGCTCACGACTTACGCATCCGGTTCGCTGTCGCATTCGTGGTGGGCAATGATCGTGCTGCTGCTGGTCACAGGCTCGCTCTACCTCGCCTATGTATTCTCCTATCTTTATCTTTGGACGGTCTCACCGCAATTCTGGCCGAAACCGGAAACGCTTGCGCCGGTCGCTTCGGCGGTCTTGTCGGCCTTTCTCCTTGTTTCCGGCAGCGCCATCCTCGTCGTGGCCGGACGCGTCCTGCCCCGCCGGTCACGGAGCGGCCACGCCTTCGAACTGTTGACAGGGCTTGCCGCCGCCATGCTTCTCGCAGCTCTGATAGCCGAGGTGTCTGCACAGTCGCAAGCAGGCCAGCGGCCGGCAACGGACATCCATGGCGCACTGGTGTTTACGGCGGCGTTCCTCCAAGGGCAAATGGCCCTGCCGATTCTGGTCATGGCGGGGTTTGTGATTGGACGGAGCCTCGGTGGCCGGCTCGGCCTCGAACGGCGCGTGATCTTCGACAATTTCAGCCTGCTATATCACTACACCATTGGACAGAGCCTGCTCGGCTTGTTGCTCGTTCATGGGTTTCCGAGGCTTGCAGGATGAGCGCTGCTTTCGAGGGAATCCGGCCGCTAGGCGATTTGTTGCGCCTGTTCATCGCCCCCGCGATCTGGTTTGCGCATCTCGGCGCCGTCTACGCTGCCGAAGCGCTGATATGCGCGGGGCCGCCGCGCAGCCATGGCGACACGATGAGCTGGATCGTTTTTCTCTTCACCGCAGCGGCCTTGATGTGCCTTGTCATCCTTACCGTCCGCACTCTCCGGCCCGGAGATCGTGTTCCGCCTCCATCGGGTCAGACGAGCGCGTGGTTCCGGCGGATAACACTGCTGCTTGCAGTGCTGTCGGGTTCGGGAGTGATCTGGACCGCTCTGCCCACAGCATTCCTGCCTGTCTGCTCGTCAGCGCCATGATGCGTCAGGCACGAGCGCCCGCTAGCGCTGTCCACCAGCATAGGCGATATCGGCGCGTAGATGCGACCTACGGCGAAAATCTCCAAGGCATGGTCATAGCCTTTGATGGATCGCTCGCCGATGGACGCAAGGGCGATGCTGTCCTTGACATGCCCGGTGACAGCCGGGTCCACCAGTATCTGCGCGTCCTTCGCCAAATCGCAAAGCCGAGATGCCAGATTGACGACGTTTCCGATCGCCGTGTAGTCGAGGCGGCCCTGCCAGCCGAGCGTGCCAACGGTCGCAGGTCCCATCGCGATACCCACGCCGAAACCAATGGCGCAGCCCATAGCGTTCCAGGAATTGGCAAGGGATTGCACCGCAGCCTGCATGTCGATCGCAAGCCGAATGCCGCGGTGGGCCGGGCTCTCGCACGTGACCGGCGCATTGAGGAGGACCATCACGCCATCGCCGGCGAAGCGAATCAAGGTCGCCTCATGGCGGGCCGTGACGATGCCGATGGCTTCATAGTACTGCCTCAGCACGGCCAGAATGGCATCGGGCTCGGCACGCGCGGTAAACGCGGTGAAACCGCGCAGATCACCGAAAATCGCGACTACCTCCCGCCGCTGTGCATCCAGCAGCCGCTGATCGGAGTGCTCAACCAGTTCAGCCACCTGCGGGGGAAGGAATTGCTTCAGGCGATTGATGCGCTCGGACTTCTGCTGCGAGGCCCCGAGCTCCTCCGCCATCTGGTTGAAGCGGATCGCCAATTGCTCAAGTTCGTCGCGGCTTTGGATCGTAATGCGATGGTCGAACTGTCCCATCCCGATCCGCTCAACGCCATCTTCGAGCTGCCTGATCGGTCCCCACATCCGGGACGCGCGCCAGTAAGCGAGCACAAACGCGAAAACGATGCCGATGGCGATGAGTATCAGGGAACGCCACAGCGCGGCGCGGATCGATTCGAACGCCTCCAGCACGGGCTGTTCGGCGATCACCGTCCAATCCACGTTGGCGGCACGCACCGCGAGCGCGACCACCGGCTCGCCGTCCTCACCGGTCGTCGAGACCGCCGATCCGTTCGCTTCGCTGACGACGGACTTCAGCCGGTTGAAGTCACCTGCCCCTGCTCCGCTGCGCAGGACCAGGCTGATGTCCGGATGGGCAATCAGACGTCCGGAGCCGTCGACGACAAGGGCGTGGCCGGTGTCGCCGATCTTGATTGCTGCGATGATATCCCAGATCAGTTTCAGGTTGATGTCGGCCACAACAATCCCGGCGGCCGCGCGGTTTCCCGCGACCGCGATCCGCATATACGGCTCGGAATCGCGCCGATAGTGCACCGGGCCATACCAGACCCGGTTGGCGCGCGCGCCGACAACCGCGGGATCGGCCGACATATCGGCGCCTCGCCCGGTCCTGTTCATGCTGACGCGGGATACAAAAACGCGTTCGGTTCCGGTCGGGTCGACCATCGAGAGCGAAACGATCGCCGGCACCTGCTGCAGCAGACGCAGCCCGTCGATCCTGCGCCGGTCGTCCTCGCCCTGGGTCCAGGGAAACTGCACGACCCAACCGAGCTGATCGCGAATACCATCGGTGAAGGCCTGAATCCGGTCGGCCGCGGAGCGGGCCTCGACCTGAAGAATCTCATTGAGGTAGAGGCGATTGTCACGAAACGCGAACCAGGCCTCGGTTGCGGAACCAAGCATGAGAGGCGTCACCACTGCGACAAACAGTGTGACGAAGTACTTCATGAACAGGGAGCGGCGCGGACGGATCACCGAAAGAAAATCCAATGGAAAGAGTTTTAAACCGATGTGAGATGCGCCGGGATCATTCGATCACCCGATTGGCGCGGAAAAGAACGGAGGATTTGTCCAGGTCGATGCCGAGCAATTCGGCCGTCCTGAGATTCACGACCAGCTCGAATTTGGTTGGCTGAACGACGGGAAGATTGGCTGGCCTTTCGCCACGCAGTATCCGGTCGGCATAGATCGCAAGCGAGAAATAGGTCGCCCGCTGGTTCGCGCCATAGCTCAAAAGCCCGCCGGCATCGCAATATTCGCTCCAGCCAAACATCGATGGCAGCCGATGCGCGATGGCGAAGTCAGCAATCTTGCCTCGGTGCACCATGGTGAGGACGTCCGGAAAGACGAGCAACGCATCTGCATGCGCCTCTCCTGCCAATCCAAGCGCGTTGTCCAGCTCGTCTGCGCCCGAGAAGGGAACATAATGCGGCACAATACTCAGCTTCTCAGCGGCCTCCTTGGTCGCGCGCCACTCCGATTGCTCGCCCGGATGATTGGCGTTCGACAGAACCGCAAGCTTGCGCAGGTTCGGGAGGACTTCCTTCAGGAGCTCAACCCGCTTTCCCGCCAGTTCCAGCGACAGGAAGGTCGAGCCGGTGAAGTTACCGCCGGGCTGCCCGACGCTTTTGACAAGGCCCAGTTCCACGGGGTCGCCGCTCAGGGCGAACAGCACCGGCACCTCCTCGACCGCGGTCATCGCGCGCGTCGCCGGGCCGCTCGAGACGGCCAGATCGACCTTGCCGCGCCTGAGCTCGGATGCCACCTCGCGCAGCGCTTGCGGGTTGCCGATCGCATAGTGCAATTCAAGGACGACATTCTTGCCCTCGACATAGCCCCGCGCGCGCAATCCCTCCCGGAATCCATCCAGGAATGGATCCGGCTGGGACTGCGTGGAGAGCCAGAAGATGCGATAGACCCGCGCCGATTCCTGCGCGAGCGCAGCGGCCGGATAGGCCAGCGCAGCACCGATCAATGCAATGAAATCTCGTCGTTTCATGCTGGCAATATGGCCCGGGCCGGCTTTCCGCGCTTAGAGCCGGCGTTCAGATAGTCTGCAGATAATCTTGATTTTTGGCCTTGCAGGCGACGGCTTTGGAGGCCTCACGCATGGACATTACGACCGATATCATCGGCGCGGCGATCGGCAACGCGATCATCGCGACGCGTGAGGCTGCAAGTCAGCCGGCTTTCGGTATGCCTGCCACGCGCAACCCTTCGACGAACCGGTCGATAAAGCCGGCATCGTTGCAGAAGAAGAACTCCTGCCGTGCTGTCCCGGTGCTGTAGTTCGGCTTGCGTTGCAGAAGCTCGGCGGCCACCACTTTCGCCTGCGTCGGGTCGCCGAGCAAGCCGAGCGAAGCCACAAGCGTCGCAAAGGCCTGATAGGTGGCATTGGGCTGCCGGGTTGCCCGTCGGGCGAACTCGACTGCTATGTCATACTCGCTGAGCGAGAAGTGCGCCCAGGCGCGGACATGGTGGAAAGCAGAAATGTGGCTGTCGCGGGGGCTCAGCATGGTCGCCCGATCGAGCAGCGTTTCCGCCTCGATCTCCCGTCCATACCACAGCATATTGAACCCTTGCGCGAAGTAGGCTTGCGCAAAACTCGGATTGAGCTCCAGCGACACGTCGAGCGCTGCCAGCGCTTCGTCGTTCTGATGGGTCAGGCACAAAGCGCGTCCGAGGGCGCAATGGCAAAAACAATCGAGCTCGTCGAGCGCCACCGCATGATGCCCCTGGCGCAACGCCGTCTCCAGTCGCGCCGGGCGATCTTTCGGCTCGTCGATAAAGGCGCGCTGCAGATTGACGTAGCTGAGCGCGCCATGGCCCCGCGCGAAATTCGGATCAGCGTCGATCGCACGCTGAAAATAGGTTTCGGCCGAGTCGAATCCCGGCGTGGTGAAGCGCCATAGGTTCCACAGGCCGCGCTGGTAGCAATCCCAGGCGTCCAGGCTTTCCGGCGCCTTGCGGGCAGCAAGCTGCTGCTCGACCTTCGACAGCTCTGGCTCGATCGTTGCGGCGATCTGGCGAGCCATCTCCTCCTGGATATCGAAGATATACTCGAGCTGCAGGTCGTATTTGTCTGCCCACAACTGTTTGCCGTCCGCCGCGCGGACGAGCTCTGCCGTGATCCGCACGGTATCGCGGCTCTTGCGAACGCTGCCGACCATCACATACCGGACGCCTAGCAGCTCACCGACCTCGCGGGCATCGACCACCCGACCCTGGAATGCGACGGTCGAGTGCCGCGAGATCACCGAAAGCCACCGGTTGCGCGCAAGGAGGCGAATGATGTCCTCGGTCAGGCCATAGCTGAAATAGTCGTTCTCCGGATCGCCGGACATATTCCCGAACGGCAGCACCGCGATCGACGGTCGCGTATTGGCCTCGGCCTTCACGGATTCCGAGACGACGTCATCGAGGCGGGATACTTCGGCAGAGACCGAGAGGTGGACGGGAGCGTCGGCCGGCGCAGCACTATCCTTGGGAACCAGCGGGGCCGCTTCCATGCCGGCTTCCGGCGCGCTGACGGCCTGAACGTCGCCGACGAAACGGAAGCCGCGCTTGTGCAGCGTCCGAATAAAGAGCTGGTCGGTTCCGTTGTCGCCAAGCGCACGGCGGGCGCCGTTGATGCGGCTGGAGAGCGCAGCTTCCGAGATGATCCGGCCATTCCAGACCGTCTCGATCAGCTCATCCTTGCTGACGATGCGGTCATGGTTCCGCACCAGATGAACAATGAGATCGAACACTTGAGGCTCGATATGGACGGACTTGCCAAGCCGACGCAGCTCTTGCTGGCTGAGATCTAACTCAAATTCGGCAAATCGGTACTGCATTACCACCCCGGTCGAGGTTAATGCGATCCGTGCCTCGCAAACACCAGACGGATCAATGAAACAAATCGAGCAAAAACAACCGCTTCAGGAGGGAAAACCAAGGTCTTCTGAAGAACTCCGCCAAGCTTGAGCGGGCATCTCAATTTACAGACGGGTCAACTCTCGTTCAACCGGAGATGACTGATGATCGGCCTGCTTGATCCCACCAATTCCGATGTTTCGCCAGAAGGCCTGATGCCGCAACGGCACGCGGCCAACGCCGCTTGCCCGCGCCTCGCTCCTTCCATGAAGCGAGCCCGGCGCTCCCGCCGGAGGGTTGACCCATGACTATCATCACCGCAATCCCGTCAGCGACAACGCCAGCGATGTGGAGAAGCGCCCTCCTCCTGGTCGCGCGCCTGAGACGATTTTTCAACCGCTGGGCTGCCGCGACCACCGCCTATCACGAGCGGCAAGTCACGCTGTTCGCGTTGCATCGGCTTGAGGGCTACGAACTCGATCAGACGCGCATCTACCGCGGCCCGATCGATGACGTCGTCGAAAAAGCAGCGCAACTACGCAAGCGACGCCGCCCCGGATAGCCCTGAACAAGACCATTGCCAGACATCACCATTTCAAACGCAAGGAGATCGAAATGTCGATTACCATGCACACCGGACCAAACAGTCCTGCGAAGGCCGTCTCTTTCACGACGAGATTGCTCACGCTCTGCTACGGCGGGCTCGCCTATCTGATCTTCCTCGGCACGTTCCTCTACGCAGTCGGCTTCGTCTCGCAATACATGGTACCCAAAAACATCAATACCGGTCCGGCGTCCTCGCTGACGACGGCCTTGCTGATCAACCTGGTGCTGATGTCGATCTTTGCCGTGCAGCACAGCGGCATGGCGCGGCAGGGCTTCAAGCGATTGTTCGCGCGCTTCGCTTCACCGGCGATCGAACGCTCTACCTATGTGCTGCTGGCGAGCCTGACGCTGATCCTGTTGTTCTGGCAGTGGCAGCCGATGCCTGCGGTGGTCTGGCACATCGACAATCCCGTTGTCGCCGGCATCGCGACCGCGGGCGGCTTTGCGGGCTGGCTCATCGTGCTCTACAGCACGTTCCTGATCAGCCATTTCGAGTTGTTCGGATTGACTCAAGTGGCCGCGCATTTTGCCGGCCGCATGGTCGAACCCATGAAGTTCAAGACGCCGGGCCTCTATCGCCTGATCCGGCATCCAATTTATCTCGGCTTCATCATCGCCTTCTGGTGCACGCCGACGATGACGCTGGGCCACCTCTTGTTCGCTGCGGTGACGACGGCCTATATCTTCGTCGGCATCTATCTCGAAGAGCGCGATCTGGTGGCGATGTTCGGCAGTGAATATCGGCGCTATCGCGAAAAGGTGTCGATGCTGGTGCCAGGCATTTTCTGAAACCAACGACTAGACATCCAAGACGCGCTCGTCACGGCAGACCTGACGAGCGTGTTCCGCTGCCGGACTGTGACGATAATCGGGCGTTAACCTCAATCCGCCTGCCATCGCACCCATAGGCATTGCCTATGCCCTTGTCTTGATTGCGTTTTGAAATCGCAACATGAGACAGCTTTATTGATATCCCGCGCGATTTCCCTACTCATCGGAGCACACAACCTCTGATGAGAACGCGGAAATGACATCGGCATACGAACCCTGGAATGAAGCGCGCGGCGCCGAGATCATCGCCGAACACGACAAGCTCGAAGGCGCGACGCTGGTCATCCTGCACGCGATGCAGGAGGCGTTCGGTTACGTTCCGGAGCCCGCCATTCCGATGATCGCATCCGCGCTCAACCTGTCGCGCGCCGAGGTGCACGGCGTGTTCACGTTCTATCATGATTTCCGCAGCGAACCCGCCGGCCGCCACGTGCTGAAACTGTGTCGCGCGGAAGCGTGCCAGGCCGCCGGCGGCGATGCACTTGCCGCGCGCGCGGAAGCCAAGCTCGGCATCGCGCTCGGAAACACCACGGCCGATACCCGCGTCACGCTGGAGCCGATCTATTGCCTCGGGCTGTGCGCCACCGCGCCGTCGGCCATGCTCGACGGCCGTGTCGTCGGACGGCTGGATGAATCGCGCCTCGATGCGCTGGTCGCGGAGGCGCAACGATGACGATGCGCATTTTCGTTTCCCGCGATGCCGGCGCGATCGCCGTCGGCGCCGATGAAGTAGCAATCGCGCTGGAACAGGCAGCGATCAAATCGGGCGTCGCCGTCGAGATCGTCAGAACGGGATCGCGCGGGCTCTATTGGCTCGAGCCGATGGTCGAAGTCGCTACCTCCCAAGGGCGTGTCGCGTTCGGACCCGTGACAACGGCAGATACGCCGACGGTGTTCGATGCCATGACCACTGGCAGCCCGCACCCGTTGCGGCTCGGCGTCACTGACGAGATTTCCTGGTTGAAGCGGCAGACCCGCCTGACGTTCGCACGTTGCGGCGTGATCGATCCCCGCTCGGTCAAAGATTATCGCGACCATGACGGCTACAAGGGGCTTGAGCGCGCACTGACGCTGACGCCGGACGAGATCCTCACTGAGGTGACCACCTCCGGCTTGCGTGGGCGTGGCGGCGCCGGCTTCCCGACCGGCATCAAGTGGAAGACGGTGGCGCAGGCCAGCGCCGACCGCAAATACATCGTCTGCAATGCCGACGAAGGCGATAGCGGCACATTTGCCGACCGTATGATCATGGAAGGAGATCCCTTCGTCGTGATCGAGGGCATGACGATCGCGGGCGTCGCCGTCGGTGCCACCAAGGGCTACATCTACATCCGCTCGGAATATCCGCATGCGGCTGCGGCGATGAACGCCGCCATCACGGCTGCCCGTCGCACCGGTTATCTCGGCGAGTGTACCATAGGCTCCAGCCACAGTTTCGATCTCGAAGTCCGGGTCGGTGCCGGCGCCTATGTCTGCGGCGAGGAAACCTCGCTCCTGGAAAGCCTCGAGGGCCGCCGCGGCATCGTTCGCGCCAAGCCGCCGCTGCCGGCGCATAAGGGACTGTTCGGCCGACCCACCGTGATCAACAATGTGCTGTCGTTCGCCGCGATCCCCTTCATCCTCGCCGGTGGCGCCAAAGCCTATGCCGATTTCGGGATGGGCCGCTCCCGTGGCACCATGCCGATCCAGCTCGCCGGTAACATCCGGCATGGCGGCCTGTTCGAGACCGCTTTCGGCATCACGCTCGGCGAACTCGTCGACGATATCGGCGGCGGCACGCTTACCGGCCGCCCCGTTCGCGCGGTGCAGGTCGGCGGGCCGCTCGGCGCATACTTCCCGCGCGCGCTGTTCGACACGCCGTTCGACTATGAGGCCTTTGCCACGCGTGACGGGCTGATCGGCCATGGCGGCATTGTGGTATTCGATGACAGCGTCGACATGGCAAAACAGGCCCGCTTTGCGATGGAGTTCTGTGCGGTCGAATCCTGCGGCAAGTGCACGCCGTGCCGGATTGGCTCGACCCGCGGCGTCGAGACGATCGACAAGATTATCCGGGGTGAGCGTACTTCCGAAAACCTCGCCGTGGTCGAAGACCTCTGCAACACCATGAAATTCGGCTCGCTCTGCGCACTCGGCGGCTTCACGCCCTACCCCGTGCTGAGCGCATTGAAACACTTCCGGGAAGATTTTGGCCCGGCACCGGCCGCGCTACAGGCCGCGGAATAGGAGAAACGCCATGTCGCTGATCCAGGAAATCGACTTCGGAACACCGCGCGCCAAATCCGAAACAATGGTGACGCTCACCATCGACGGCAACAGTGTCACCGTGCCCGAGGGCACCTCGATCATGCGCGCGGCGATGGAAGCCGGCACGCAGATCCCGAAACTCTGCGCCACCGACATGGTCGACGCGTTCGGCTCCTGCCGTCTGTGCCTGATCGAGATCGAGGGCCGCGCCGGAACGCCGGCGTCCTGCACTACGCCGGCCATGAACGGCCTCGTCGTGCATACCCAGACCGAGCGGCTGAAGAAGCTGCGCAAGGGCGTGATGGAGCTCTACATCTCCGACCATCCGCTGGACTGCCTGACCTGCGCGGCCAATGGCGATTGCGAATTGCAGGACATGGCGGGCGCGGTCGGCCTGCGCGACGTGCGCTACGGCTATGAGGGCGAGAACCATGTGTTCGCCAAGTCGGACGGCTGCACCAATGAAAATTGGATGCCGAAGGACGAATCCAACCCCTACTTCACCTATGATCCCTCGAAATGCATCGTCTGCTCGCGCTGCGTCCGCGCCTGCGAAGAAGTGCAAGGCACCTTCGCGCTGACGATCGCCGGCCGCGGCTTCGACAGCCGCGTCTCGCCCGGCATGAGCGAGAGCTTCCTCGGCTCCGAATGCGTGTCCTGCGGCGCCTGCGTGCAGGCCTGCCCGACCGCGACGCTGACGGAAAAATCCGTCATCGAGATCGGCCAGCCGGAGCATTCTGTCGTCACCACCTGCGCCTATTGCGGCGTCGGCTGTGCCTTCAAGGCGGAAATGCGCGGTGAGGAAGTCGTGCGCATGGTCCCCTATAAGGACGGCAAGGCCAATCGCGGCCATTCCTGCGTCAAGGGACGCTTCGCCTGGGGCTACACCACCCACAAGGAGCGCATTCTCAAGCCGATGATCCGCGAAGATATCGCCGATCCCTGGCGCGAGGTGTCGTGGGACGAAGCGTTCAACTTCGCCGCCGCGAAATTCAAGGCCATCCAGCAGAAACATGGCCGCGACGCCGTCGGCGGCATCACCTCTTCCCGCTGCACCAACGAGGAAACCTATCTGGTGCAAAAGCTGATCCGCGGCGGCTTCGGCAACAACAATGTCGATACCTGCGCGCGGGTCTGCCATTCGCCGACCGGCTACGGCCTGTCGACGACGTTCGGCACCTCGGCCGGCACACAGGATTTCGATTCCGTCGAGCATACCGACGTCGTCATGGTGATCGGCGCCAACCCGGCCTCCGCCCATCCGGTGTTCGCTTCGCGCCTGAAGAAGCGGCTGCGCCAGGGCGCCAAGCTGATCGTGATCGATCCCAGGCGCACCGAGATGGTGGAAGCCCCTCACCTCAAGGCGTTGCATCTGCCGTTGATGCCCGGCACCAACGTCGCCGTGCTCACGGCGCTGGGACATGTGATCGTCACCGAGGGCCTGGTCGATGAAGCCTTCGTGCGCGAGCGCTGCGACTGGAGCGAGTTCGAGGAATGGGCCGCCTTCGTGGCGCTGCCGAAGAACAGCCCGGAAGCGACCGCGATCATGACCGGCGTCGATCCGAAGGTGTTGCGCGAAGCCGCCCGGCTGTTCGCCACCGGCGGCAATGGCGCGATCTATTACGGCCTTGGCGTCACCGAGCACAGCCAGGGCTCGACCACCGTGATTGCGATCGCCAACCTCGCGATGGCGACCGGCAATATCGGCCGGCCCGGCGTCGGCGTGAACCCGCTGCGCGGCCAGAACAACGTCCAGGGCTCCTGCGACATGGGCTCATTCCCGCATGAACTGCCGGGCTATCGCCATATCTCGGGCGACGCCGTGCGCGACCAGTTCGAGGCGATGTGGAACGTCAAGCTCAATCCGGAACCGGGCCTGCGCATTCCCAACATGTTCGACGCCGCGATCGAAGGCACCTTCATGGGCATCTACGTGCAGGGCGAAGACATCCTGCAGTCCGATCCCAACACCAAGCATGTGGTGGCGGCGCTGTCGTCGATGGAATGCGTCATCGTGCATGACCTCTTCCTCAACGAGACCGCAAACTATGCCCACGTCTTCCTGCCGGGATCGACCTTCCTGGAGAAGGACGGCACCTTCACCAATGCTGAACGGCGCATCCAGCGCGTGCGCAAGGTGATGACACCGCGCAACGGGCTCGCCGACTGGGAGGTCACCATCGGCCTCGCCAAGGCGATGGGCTATGACATGCAATACCATCACCCGTCGCAAATCATGGACGAGATCGCCGCGCTGACGCCGACTTTTGCCGGCGTCTCCTATGCCAGGCTGGACGAGCTGGGCTCGGTGCAGTGGCCCTGCAACGAGAAGGCGCCGGAAGGCACGCCGGTGATGCACATCAACGGCTTCGTGCGCGGCAAGGGCAAGTTCGTCATCACCGAATATATCCCGACCGACGAACGCACCGGTCCGAGGTTCCCGCTGCTGCTGACGACGGGGCGCATCCTCAGCCAGTACAATGTCGGCGCACAGACCCGCCGCACCGAAAACGTCATCTGGCATTCCGAGGATCGGCTGGAAATCCATCCGCATGACGCCGAGCAGCGCGGCGTGCGCGACGGCGACTGGGTGCGGCTGGCAAGCCGCGCCGGCGAAACCACCCTGCGCGCCGAGATCACCGATCGCGTGGCACCGGGCGTGGTCTACACCACGTTCCACCACCCGGACACGCAGGCCAACGTCATCACGACGGACTTTTCGGACTGGGCCACCAATTGTCCGGAATACAAGGTCACGGCGGTGCAGATTTCGCCGTCGAACGGACCTTCCGATTGGCAGAAGGCCTATGACGAGCAGGCCCGCCACTCTCGCCGCATCGCGCCGGCGGAAGCTGCGGAGTAAGTCATGCCCGATGCGGTCGCTACCGCCGATCGGCAGATCTGGCGCGACGGTCATCTTGGTGAAGGCACACGGCTGATCCCCGAAGAGAGCGCCATTGCGCTCACCTATAATGGCGGCACCTACGCCGTCATGATGGGCACGCCGCAGAACCTGCAGGATTTTGCGGTTGGATTCAGCCTCAGCGAGGGCATCGTCCGATCGCCCGAGGAGATCGTCTCGCTCGATGTCGTGGAACTCGATGACGGCATCGAACTGCGAATGTGGCTGGCATCGCCACAAGCCGAGCGCGTCAACGAGCGACGGCGGCATATCGCGGGCCCCACCGGCTGCGGCATCTGCGGCATCGAGTCCATTGCCGAAGCCGTGCGCCCGGCCGCCGTGGTGGCAGAGGGGCGCGTGTTCTCGCCCCGAGAGATTATGGCCGCAATGGCGAGCATTACCGTGTTGCAGCAGATCAACATCCAGACCCGCGCGGTGCATGCGGCAGCCTTTTGGACGCCGGCGCATGGCCTCGTGGCGTTGCGCGAGGATGTCGGCCGCCACAACGCCCTCGACAAGCTCGCCGGCGCGCTGGCGCTGGAGAGCGTTTCCCCCAGCGAGGGCATCGTATTGCTGACCAGCCGGGTCTCGGTCGAGATGGTGCAGAGGACAGCCGCGATCGGCGCACCGCTGATGGTGGCGGTATCGGCGCCGACCGCGCTGGCGGTTCGCACGGCGGATGCCGCCGGCATCACGCTCGCCGCCATCGCGCGCGCGGACGGATTTGAGATCTTCACGCATCCACAGCGGATTGCGGTTACACAATATACTGGCGTTGCGGAGGCTACCCATGTCGCCTGATCGGCTGATCTACATGGCCAATCAAATCGGAAAATTCTTTCAGAGCCAGGGCCACGACAAGGCGGTGCCCGGGATCGCCGAGCACATCAAGAAGTTCTGGGACCCGCGGATGCGCAAGGCGATCTTTGCGCATCTGGACGCCGGCGGTAGCGGGCTCGACCCCAATGTCCGCGACGCGCTCGAGACGCTGAAGCAGGCGTAGGCACCGGGCCGAGCCGGAATTCACTGCAAGGTTCTGCCGGCCGCGCAAGCAACCGGCAGAACCCAGGCGTCAAGGATTGCAGCGGTCGGCTACATTCCCATGATGGCGATGTCCTTGACCGTGCCGCTGACGCCGGTGATCTTTGCAGCCTCGGTCGCCTTTGCGGTAGCGAGGTCGATGCTGTAGAGCGTGCCGCCCGCCATCAGCCAGGCTTCGTTCTTGCCGGCGCCGTCGGACCAGATGTCAAACGCGACGGTATCCGCCTTGATCCCGAGTTTGCCGATCGCACCGAGCACGCCGTCATTCGGTGGCGCCTGCTTGATCAATCCGCCGATGGTGCCGTCGATATTGAACAACGCCGTCTCTTTTGCGCCCTTCACCGAATTGGTATAGGCGCCGGCGACGATGTTCGGCTTTTCGCCCTTGTGCATGTCGCTGTCGGCAAACTTGTGGTCGCCGTCCTTGGTCACCTTGCCGTCATCGACATTCGCCCGCAGGTTCATCCCGTCCGCGCCCATCACACGCAAGCGGTCCGCCACCGGATTGAAATCCATCGTCGCAGCCACGCCCTTGGCAAGCATGGTGTCGAGCTTCGATTTCGTCGTGGCCTTGCCGTCCAACGCGATGGTCACAATGGTGCCATCGTCGACCAATCCATAGAGCATGCCGTCGGCCGGACGTACGTCGATGCCGACCAGCGCACCGGAAATGCCGGTGACCTTGACGGACCCGGTCGCCTTCTTCTGCGCGGTATCGACCATCGCAATTGTGTCGCCGCCGACCAGGGCTGCGACCTGCGCGGCGTTGGCGGCTGCGGATGACAGTAATAGCGCGGCCGAGGCGGCGAAAATGGAACGATAGTTCATCGGTGAGCTCCCTGTGTTGCTATGATCCTCTCGGGACCAACACAGCGGGTACCGGCGGCGCGGCGAAACGGATGCAGCACACTGAAAATAATTTTCGGCACATGCATCCAAATGCCGCATCTCAAGGTAGAACAACTATGCAAGGGCATAGACATGACTGGAAATGGCACCATCACCGCCAACCTGCAGGCTCCCGCCCTGTTCGATCAGGAGCGCGAGGCGCAGCTTGCCGCGGCCCTGGCGCGCTGCGCGGCCGGCGACCGCACCGCATTGCGCGTGATCTACGACAGCGAGGCGCCGCGCATGGTCGGCATCGCGCGCCGCATCCTGTTTCGGCAGGACCTTGCGGAAGAGGCGGTGCACGACGCCTTTATCCGAATCTGGCGCGGCGCGGCCGGCTTCGATCCGCGCCGCGGCAGCGCCCGCGGCTGGCTCTATGCGGTAGTGCGCAACCGCGCGCTCAGCATTCATCGCGATGAGCACCGCTATGAAGCATCAGATGAAAGCGTCCAGGATGTCGACTGCGAGGCCACCCTGTCGCGGATGCCGGAGACCAGCGCGCTGCGCCGGTGCCTCGAGCAGATCGACCGTCCCCGCCGCGACGTTGTGGTGCTGGCCTATGTTCACGGCATGAGCCACGGCGAATTGGCGGGACGGCTCAAGGTTCCGCTCGGCACGGTCAAAAGCTGGGTACGGCGCAGCCTCTTTGCGCTGCAGGAGTGCATGGGATGAACCCGCACGATGCCGATAACGCCATGGCCGCCGATTACGTGATGGGCCTCCTGGACGGTGCGGAGCACGCCGCCGCCGAACGGCGCATCGCAACTGACCAATCGTTTGCTCAGGCTGTCGGCACGTGGCGGGAACGGCTTGCGGACCTCGATCTTTCGGCCGAGGAAACCCCACCGAGCCCGGCGCTTTGGCAGCGCATCGCGGATGCAACCAAAATCGCGCCGATCGACGCCCTGCCCTCCGCACGCGCCGCGCTGCGTGGCGCCACACTGTGGGACAACATCCGGTTCTGGCGCGGCCTCGGTATCGGCGGCGCCGTCGCCGCGCTGTTTTTTGCGACGATCATGATCGGCGCGTTGGCGACGTCGCGCCAGCTCCGTCATGACATGATCGCGCTCGCCCAGCGCAAGCCGATTTACGTCGCCGTGCTGGTGAACGACACGACGAAAGAGGCCGGCGCCATCGTCAACGCGTTTTCGAACGGCCGGGTCGAGCTGATACCGTTGCGGCCGATCGAGGTTCCTGCCGGCCGCACGCTGCAGGTTTGGACCTTGTGGGATCGCGCGATCGGCCCGAAATCGATCGGCGTCACCGGTCAGTCGCGCACGCTGCAACTCGACCTGGAGTCGCTGCCGGAAACCGTGCAAGACCAACTGTTCGAGATCACGCTGGAGCCTGAAGGCGGCTCACCCATCGGACGACCGACCGGCCCAATCCTGTTCAAGGGCAACGCGGCACGGGCCTTGTAGTCGCCTTAGAGGGAAGTCGCCCTGAGGGAAGTGGCTGGCCGTCCGGTTTCAGCACCAGCCCTTCTTCCAGTGACCGGGCGGGCAGCCACCCCCCCGCCAGCCGACCTTCCGGCCCCGGCTCCAGCCAAACGGACGATAGCCATGGCCGCGGCCCCAACCGTGCCCGCGGCCGTGCCCGCCCTTTACCTCAATCAGATCGGCCTTGACCAGAGAAGCGTGGATCATCGCATGGCCTACGGGCATCGCCGTGGCCGCGGGGGACACAAAAGCAATTGGCATTGCGACTGCGATTCCGAATAGTAGTTTGCGCATAGCCCACCGGCTCCAGAGTTGAAGAAGGCGACGTCAGAGCAGGAAAAAATGGCAATAGTTCCACGCGATTGGGGCGGACTCCCAGAAGCCCGTCGATCTCTCTAACCTCAAGACAAGAGTGGAGGCTGCCGGTGGGCATTCCCGTCATCCAACAAGTCAAGATCCAGGCCCAGGTTCTGGTCCCTCTCGTCAAGGCTCTGCAGGCGGAACTGGGAGAGGAGCGCGCCAACGGTATCGTCCGAAAGGCCCTGCGTGATCTCTACCGCGCCTTCGGCGAACAGTTCTGGCGGACAAAAAACGAGAAGAATCTGGGCAAGGCTGTCGCGTCGGCGTTCACGACCTATGCCCGTGACGATGCGTTGCATTACAACGTGATCGACCAGTCGCAGGACGTCTTCGCCTTCGACGTCACGCGATGCCGCTACGCCGAGTTCTACAAGGAGCTGGGCGAGCCGGAGCTCGGGTTCCTGTTGGTGTGCTCGGCGGATTTCGATACGGCCGAAGGATTTGGGCCCGACGTCAAGTTAACCCGCACGCAGACCATCATGCAGGGCGCCGGCCATTGCGATTTTCGCTACCGGCGGACGGGCAGTACCGACTGAACGTAGAGTCCACGATAGATTCTGTCGTATTTTTTCATCCCTGAGCCGGAAAGCCAGGAACGAGATCGCTGCTCCCGCGTTGCAGGTGTGAGCGGGTAGATCAGGAAGGAGAAATCCAACCAGAAATATCAGCTCAAAAGCCCCGTCAGTTATTGCGATAGCTGGCGGGGTTTTAATGTGGGAGGGGTTCGTGCCCTACGCGCTTTTCAATCGCGACAGGCAGATCGGCCCTGGCCTGCCGACTGAGGCGGATGTCTGGAAGCAAGCTCTCGACTCCCGGCTGATTTCCGATATTCCCGTTGCCGACGAAGCAGGCGGACAGGTTCTGCCCGCCCACTATCACGTCAAGGAAATCAGGGAAGAACGTTGCGCGCCGGATCCGGACTGGAAGCTTCCGGATGAAATTTCCTGACGCCGTAGTAGCCGCGCCTTCACACAATCCCCTATCGCCCCTGCTTGACGAAGGTCAGGCCGCTCAGGGTCAGCCGTTCCTCGCTGGTTTCCCCGTTGGCCACGAGCTCTTCCAGATAGGTTTCCAGTTCCGGCAGCTTGCGGTCGAAGTCGGCATCGAGGCCCATGAGCTGGCACGTTTTCCTGATGCGCTCGATGGGCTTGTCGAAGATGTTGATCTGCGTATGCATCCCAGCCTCCTGATCCCGCGATAATTCCGGGCGGCCGCCGGAGTTCCGAAGCTCCCGGCCACCGGGACATGAAAGCCAAAAAGGGGGATGGGGTCTCGGGACACACATCATCGGCGAGACGGCCAGACAAGGCTTTGATGGCCTTTGGCAAGAGAGATCGAGGAGCAAGCGCGAGGGCGGGCATCTGCCGCAATAACGCGGCGATAACCATGCCGGCACCGCCGCGTTCCGGTCTTGAATTCGCGGTTCCCGGGCGATATCTAGTGCAGCACTTGTGCTACAATCGGACGGTCATGCTGAAGCAACGAATTATGTGTGCTCTGGGAGCCGCGATCGTCCTGATCGTGCTTTCACTCGCGCCTTCCGTTGCCCAAGCCCATGCCGGCCATGAGCATCATGCTGCCGCTCACGTCCACGGCGGCCATGGTCAAGCTACCTTTGATCAATCCGATCGGTCGGCGACGCCCGCAGTCTTGCAACAGGCTCAGCGGGGACAAACCGAGACGCCCGTCTCTTCGGACCGCAATTGCGTCGGCGCCTGCTGCACGTTCACATGCGCCGCTTGCTGTGCGGCCGGGTTGCCGACTTTCGTGCAACTTGTCCCGTTGTCCCGATCGGCAACGCGTGTTGCGTTTGTCCCGTCCCAGATAAGGCCAGATCGCGCGCCTGAGTCCCTCAGGCGCCCTCCCAAATACTTCATCTGAACGCAGCGATCAGTGAATGTGCGCGGCCGGCGCTACGGCCCGCAACTGACGGTCATTCAGACTGAAGGATTTTTGGTATGCTTTCCCATTTCGGGCGCGCCCTGTGCGCTCTCGCGGCAATCGCAGCTCTTTGCGCTGCGATTGCTCCCGCTTCCGCCCACGAGGGTCATGACCACGGCGAACAACCTGCCGTCTCGGCAGGCGCGTTGCCACGCGGCGAGGCCGATTCCGACGCGTTCGAAATCGTTGCCGTCGCCCGCGGAGACCACCTTGAGATCCATCTCGACCGGTTCGCCACGAACGAGCCGGTGACCGGCGCCGTACTTGAAGTTGAAACGCCGGGCGGCTCCGTAAGGGCTACCGAGAATACCGACGGCACATACCGGCTGCCGGCGCCGTGGCTGGCAAAAAACGGACGTACCGACCTCATTTTCACCGTTACAGCGGGAGACGCCACCGACATCTTGCCGATGACGATTCAGACTGCGCGTGAGCCGGCGCAAAGCGAGGTACAAGGGGACGCGGCTCATGGTGAACGCATCGGCAGGAATTCGGTTCTTCTCGCGCTGGGCGGCCTGCTGGCGGGGGCGCTGCTAACGGCCCTCGCGCTCCGCGGGCGACGAGCGGCGGCCATTGTCGTCATCCTCGCCGCGTTCGCGGGCGTCCGCGGGACGAATGCGCATGAAGGCCACGGCCATGAGGAAGACAAGGCGCAGGTCGCGATCAGCGTCGGTTCAGGGGAACGCGCCCAGCGCCTGCCGGATGGAGCGGTGTTCGTGCCCAAGACGGTGCAGCGGATATTTGCGCTGCGGACGCTGGTCGCCGAACAGGCAAAGCACAGAAAGGTCACCGAACTTCCAGGCAGAATCATTCCCGATCCCAACGCCAGCGGGTATGTGCAGTCAGCCGTGGGCGGCCGGCTTTCCGCGCCGGCGGCGGGTTTTCCCCGGCTCGGCACACGGGTGAAACAAGGCGACATCCTGGGCTATGTCACGCCTCCCATTCAGGCGATCGATGTTTCCGACATGCGGCAGCGCCAGGGCGAGCTCGATCAGCAAATCTCGATTGTGGAACGCAGGTTCGCGCGTTACGAGCAACTCGCGCCATCGGGCGCCATATCCCGAACCCAACTCGAAGATACACGGTTGGAGCTGGAAGGGCTTCGCGAGCGGCGCGCATCGATTGAAAAATCGCGGCGCGAACCCGAACCGCTGATCGCCCCGGTTGCGGGCGTCATCGCGGAAGGCACAGCCGTGGCAGGCCAAATCGTCCAGCCGAGCTCTGTCGTCTTCAACATCATCGATCCCTCGCGGCTGTGGGTCGAGGCGCTGAGCTTCGAGAGCCTCGAACCGTCCCGCGGCGCGCGCGCGTCGACATATACGGGCAGGAATTACGACCTTGTCTATCAGGGCACCGGCTTCGCCGATCGCAGCCAGTCGGTGCCGGTGCATTTTGCCGTGACGGGCGAAACGGCGGGGCTGAGGGCCGGCCAGTTCCTGACCGTGCTGGTCACCACCGACGAGACGAAGGAAGGCCTTGCGGTACCGCGAGGCAGCGTCGTGCGCGGGTCGAACGGCCAGGATTTTGTGTACGAGCACGTCGCCCCCGAGCGGTTCATGGCAAGGAGCGTGCGCACGGAGCCTCTCGACGGCGATCGTGTGCTGATTGTGTCCGGTTTCTCACCAGGCAAGCGGATCGTGTCGCAAGGCGCGGACCTTCTCGATCACGTCCGCTGAGGAGGCACGCGCATGTTCACATTCCTGGTCAGCGCCTCGCTCCGCAATCGCCTTTTTGTTCTTGCGATGGCGGGCGTCCTTATTCTTCTGGGTGCCTATACCGCGCGGCAATTGCCCGTCGATGTGTTCCCGGACCTCAACCGTCCGACCGTTACCATCATGACGGAATCGGAAGGGTACGCCCCTCCGGAGGTCGAACAGCTCGTCAGCTTCCCGATCGAGACTCAGATGAACGGCGTGCCGGGCGTCAGCCGGGTACGATCGGTCTCGGGCATCGGGCTTTCGATCGTCTACGTGGAGTTCGAGTGGGGAACCGATATCTTCCGTAACCGTCAACTGGTCGCGGAGCGTCTCGCGCAAGTGCAGGGCCAGCTCCCCCTGAATGTCACTCCGCAAATCGGCCCCATCAGTTCGATCATGGGTCAGATTCTCCTGATCGCGGTGACGTCGAAGACGGCATCGCCGATGGAGGTGCGCGAGATCGCCGATTTCACGATCAGGCCCCGGCTGCTCGCGATCCCCGGCGTTGCGCAGGTGATCCCGATCGGCGGCGAGGTCCGTCAGTACCGGATTGCGCCGCTGCCTTCCGCGTTGCGCGCGCTCGGCGTGAGCTATGAGCAGGTCGAGTTAGCGCTCCGGCAGTTCGGCACCAATACCGGCGGCGGATTCACCGACCAGAACGCCCGCGAATATCTGATCCGCAATATCGGGCGCACCACGAGCCTGGAAGACCTGCGCAACATCGTCGTTACCACCACCGAAGGGCGCCCTATCCTGCTGCGGCAGGTAGCGAACGTCGACTTTGCGCCAAAGGTCAAGCGCGGCGATGCGGGCTATATGAGCAAGCCTGCCGTGGTCGTCTCGGTCGAGAAGCAGCCCAATGTCGATACGGTGCGGCTGACGCAACAGATCACGCAGGTGCTGGCGGAGCTGGAGCCCAGCCTGCCGTCCGGCGTAAAAGCCAACGAAATCATATTCAGACAGGCGAGTTTCATCGAAAACTCGATTCAGAACGTCGAGCGGGTGTTGCTCGAAGCCGCCCTTGTCGTAGCCGTCATCCTGTTCGCGTTTCTTCTCAACTGGCGCACGACGGCCATTTCGCTAACGGCTATTCCGGTCTCGATCCTGACCACGGCCATCATCTTCAAGCTGCTTGGCCTGTCGATCAATACCATGACCCTGGGCGGCATTGCGATCGCCATCGGCGAACTGGTCGATGATGCCGTTGTCGATGTCGAGAACATCTTCCGCCGGCTGCGCGAGAACCGAGAGCAAGGCAATCCCCGCTCCGTGTTCGACGTGGTGGTTTCGGCATCCAACGAAGTGCGATCGGGCATAGTCTACGCCACAATGATCATCGTCCTCGTGTTCGTGCCGCTGTTTGCGCTTTCGGGCATCGAGGGGCGGCTGTTCGCGCCGCTCGGCCACGCCTACATCATCTCGATCCTCGCGAGCCTGCTGGTGTCGATCACCCTCACGCCCGTGATGGCCTATTACCTGCTGCCGGGGATGAAGCGCCTCGCGCAACGGGAGAGCTGGCTCGTCCGCAAGCTCAAGTCTGCGAACCATGCGGCGCTCGGGTTTGCTTTCGCTCACAGGGGATTGCTGCTCGGCGTCACGGCGCTGGCGGTGCTGGGCTCCGGCGCCGGCGCACTCAGCTTGAAGCGTGCGTTCCTTCCAGCCTTCAACGAAGGCACATTCACAATCAATATTGCGTTCAACCCCGGCGTTTCACTTTCCGAATCGACCCGTGTCGGGTCGATCGCTGAACGCCTTCTGCTCGACGTGCCGGAGGTGATCAGCGTCGGGAGGCGCACAGGGCGCGCAGAACTTGACGAGCACGCGGAAGGCGTCCATTCATCCGATCTCGAAGTCGATCTCAAGCCCTCGCAGCGGTCGAAGCCCGAGATCGTCGCGGACATACGCTCCCGGCTTTCGGTGCTGCCGCTCTCGGTCAATGTCGGGCAGCCGATATCGCACAGGCTCGACCATCTGCTCTCGGGTGTCCGCGCCGAACTCGCCCTGAAGCTTTTCGGCGACGACCTCGACACGCTACGAAACAGCGCGGAAGAACTCCGTCTGCGGCTTGCGAAGATCGAAGGCATCCAGGACCTGCAGGTCGAAAAGCAGGTTCGTATCCCGCAACTCGAAATTCGTGTCGATTACACGCGGGCCGCTCTGTACGGCGTGCAGCCGGGCGCCGTGACCGAGCAGTTATCGCGCCTGTCGAGCGGACGCGTCATCTCGCGCGTGGTTGATGGCTATAAGCGCTACGACGTCGTCATGCGGCTACCCGACCGGCTGCGCACCACAGAGAAGCTCGGCGACCTGTTGATCAAGACCCCATCGGGGTGGATACCGGCGCGCCAGATCGCGGACGTGAAGGAGACCGATGGGCCAAATCAAATTCTCAGAGAGAACGGCCGCAGACGCATCGTCATACTCGCCAACTCGGACGGCAAGACCGACATGGCCGAGATCGTGCGTCGTATTCGCGTCGAGTTGCAGACGGCGAGCCTGCCGCAGGGCGTCACCACGAACCTTGAAGGCACATTCCAGGCCCAGGAGGAGGCCAGCCGCAAAATCGGTATCCTCTCGGCCGTTTCGCTCGCGCTGATCTTTGCGATCCTCTACAGCCGCTACCGCTCCACCGTGCTGGCCTTGATCATCATGGGCGGGGTGCCGCTCGCGCTGGTCGGTTCGGTCGCGGCGCTGGCGCTGGCCGACCAGCCGCTATCTGTCGCCAGCATGGTTGGATTCATCACGCTGGCGGGGATCGCGACACGCAACGGCATTCTTAAGATAAGCCACTACATCAACCTTGCTTTGCAGGAGGGACTCCCGTTCGGGCCGGAGCTTGTGATCCGCGGAAGCCTCGAGCGCATGACGCCGGTGCTGATGACCGCGCTGTGCGCGGGGCTTGCGCTGCTGCCGCTGCTTGTCGCGGCGGACGAGCCCGGCAAGGAAATCCTGCATCCCGTCGCGGTGACGATCTTTGGCGGGCTTGTCAGCGCGACCTTGCTCGATGCGCTGATTACGCCCGTGCTGTTTCTCATGTTCGGCAGAAAGCCGCTGATGCGGCTCATGCAACGGCAGTCCGACGAGTCTCTCGGGAAGCATGCCGCTTCACATTCCTATTGAACGCTCACGTCTTGAAAGGAGATCGCGCATGAAGTTCAGATATCTCACTCTTGGCATTGCCCTGCTGGCCGGCCTGCCAGCCTACGCACACGAGCCGAAAGCATCCCATGGCGGACGCCTCGCCGAAGCCGGTCCATATCATGTGGAACTCGTCGCAAAGGACAAGACGATTGAAATCTTCCTCATAGGCGAAAACGACAAGCCGGTTGACCCGAAGGGTTTCAAAGGCGTTGCCATTTTCAATCTTGGGGGAAAGGCCGAACGCATCACGCTCGCGCCTTCGGAAAAGAACAACCTGAGCGGAACAGCGATAATGGCCCTACCGGCCAGGCCCAAGGGTGCGGTTCAGCTCACAGCGCCCGACGGCAAGACTGCAACGGCGCGATTCGACTGATGCTGCCACGGGCGGGGCGGTATCCTCAGCCCACCAGCGCCTGGAACACCCGTCTCACCTCGGCCTGGGTTTCACGTACTCGCGCTTCCAGCGTCGAGAAATCAGGCGTGTCGCCGGCGCGCGCCATCACGCGCAACAGGTCCTCGCCCGAGGTCTCCGGATTAAACTTGCCGGTGACGCAAAGCCTGAGGATCTGCGTCAGGTCGTGATAGAGCCGCGCCGCCGAGCGCAATATCTCGGCGTCGGATTGCGGCAGCACGCCGAGGCGCGCCGCGTTGTCGAGCACCTGCAGCGTGGAGACGCTGAGGATTTCGGGTTTTTCCGAGGCGTGAACGAGCTGCAGATACTGCGCGATGAAATCGATATCGACGAGCCCACCGGCGGCGAGCTTGAGATCCCAGATGTCGTCCTCACCTTTTTCCTGCGCAATCGCGCGGCGCATGTCGGCGACATCTCCCGCCGTGCCGGAAGCGTCGCGCGGCCGGGTCAGCGCGCTGCGGATGATGGCTTCGATCTTCTGGCGGAACGCCGGAGAAGCCGAAATCACCCGCGCCCGGGTCAGCGCCATGTGCTCCCAGGTCCAGGCCTCGCGTTCCTGATAGTCGGCAAACGAATCGATCCGCGACGCCAGCGGTCCCGCGCGGCCCGACGGACGCAGCCGCATGTCGACTTCATAGAGCACGCCGTAATTGGTCCGCGTGGTGAACGCCGAAATCAGCCGCTGAGTCAGCCGCGCAAAATACTGCGCGCCATGCAGCGATCGCTCGCCATCTGAATCAGGATTGTCCGGGTCGAAATCATACAGCAGGATCAGGTCGAGGTCGGAGGACGCCGTCATCTCGCGGCTGCCGAGCCGGCCCATCGCGAGGATCGCAGTCTCCTGCCCCTTGATGCGGCCGTACTGGGTGGCGAACTGATCCCTGACCAGACCGTGCACGGTGTGCACGATGCCCTCTGCGACGTCGGCAAAGGCAACGCTGGCCTGTTGGGCGGAAACCGTGCCGGACAGGATGCGCGTGCCGATCAGGAACAGGCTCTCCTGGCCGAACAGCCGCAGGCGATCGAGGAAGTCTTCGTAGGAATCCGCGTCCTTCAGTGTCGTCGCCAGCCGCGCCGACAATTCCTTCTGGTCCGGCATCGCGCCGAAGAAACGGGGATCGATCAAGCCGTCCATGATCTGCGGCTGGCGCGCCAGCATGTCGCCGAGCCGCGGCGCTGCGCCGAGGATCAAGGCCACCAGCGCGACCAGGTCGCGGTTCTGACTCAACAGCGAAATCAGCCGGCCGCCGCGCTGCAAGGCGCCGAGAAAGCGATCGAACGCGGTCACAGCGTCGTCGGGGTCTTCGGCATGCGCGAGGCCGTCGATCAGGCCGGGCACGAATTCGATGAAGGCGGCCTTGGTCGCTTCATTGCGGAGCGCGCGATAGTTGCCCTGCATCCAGAGCTGCAACGTCCCGGCCACCGCGACCGGCTTCTTGAAACCGAGCGTCGTCAGGTGATCGAGCAGCCGCGCATCCTCAGGGCCTGCGGCGTAGTTGAGCTGCGGTAGCTTCACCGTGCCGGTCGGATCGCCCTCGAACAGCTTGCCGTAATGCCCCTGCACGATGTTGAGATGGCCGAGCAGATCTTTCGCAAAGGCGGCCCGGCTCTCATAGCCGAAGAAGTTTGCAAAACGCTCCACGGCCTCGGCATCTTCGGGCAGTGCATGGGTCTGCTCGTCGCAGATCATCTGCAGCCGGTGCTCGACGCGGCGCAGGAACTCGTAGGCATCAGTCAATTCGTCACAGGCTTGAAAGGTGATCCAGTTACTGGTGGCCAAGACCTGCAACGCATGCAGCGTGGGGCGCACCCGCAATTCCGGATGGCGGCCGCCGGCAATGAGCTGTTGCGTCTGCGCGAAAAACTCGATCTCGCGGATGCCGCCGCGGCCGACCTTGACGTTGTGACCTTCGACCGAAATCTCGCTCTGGCCGCGATAGGTCTGCATCTGCCGCTTCATGTCGTGAACGTCGGCGAGTGCGGCAAAGTCCAGATGCTTGCGCCAGACGAACGGCGAAAGCTCTGCGATCAGCGCCTCGCCGGCCCTGGCATCGCCGGCGCAAACGCGCGCCTTGATCATCGCGGCGCGTTCCCAGGTCCGCCCCTCCCGCTCGTAATAATGCAGCGCCGCCTCGGTCGAAATCGCGACCTGCGTCGAGGCGGGATCGGGCCGCAGGCGCAGATCGACGCGGAACACGTAGCCGTCGCCGGAGCGCTGCTGCAGCAGACGGGCAAGCGCCTGCGTCACGCGCACGAAGAACGGCGCCGGCTCGATGTCTGCTGCCAGCGACGTCGCGGCGGGATCGAAAAACACGATCAGATCGATGTCGCTGGAATAGTTCAGTTCGCCGGCACCCATCTTGCCCATGGCGAGCACGATCAGGCCAGAGCCCTCCTCCGGCCGGTCGTGATTGAAGGCGGTCATGCGGCCGCGCGCGACCTCCTGACGGAGCAGGAAGCGCAGCGCCGTCTGCACGGAAACGGTTGCAAGACCGGTCAGCTCCGCCGTTACCCTCATCACCGGCCAGACCCCGCCGATGTCGCACAACGCGATCAACAACGCGGCCTCCGACTTCATGCGGCGAAGCAGATGCATGACGTCGGCCTCGCCGGCGGCTGTGAGCACGTCACGCGAGGTTTTCTCGATCAGCGCGGCGAGATGCTGTTCCGGGTCGCATGCCAACAGGCGGAGCAGCCGCGCGGCATCGGCGCGGATCAGGTCGAACAGGTATGGCGAGAACTCGACGATGCCGAGCAGGATGGCCCGGACCGGCGGCCGATCCAGCCACGCGCCGATCTCAGCCGCCTGCTCCGGCTGCAGTTCGGCGAGCCAGTGTCCCAGGCGTTGTTCGGCGTTGCTACTGGCGGTGAGATGCGGCCCGCTCACGAACCGCGCGGCCAAGGCGGAGGCATTCATGCCACCTTCTGTGGCACATCCGGCGTTTGGGCCGCAAGCCTGTCACCCGCGGCGGATAGCGCCGGGATCACCAGCGTCGCGGTCAGGCCGGGATGCGAATCGCCGAGCCTGAGTTCGCCGCCATGGAGCGTGGCAACGGCGTTGGCCAGGCTGAGGCCGAGGCCGGAACCCGGCAGCGTCCGGCTCGCCTCGAGCCGTACGAACCGCTCCACCGCGTGCTTGCGATCCCCCTCGGGAATGCCGGGCCCGTGATCGGTGACGCTGAGCAGCACGCGGTCGCCCTCGCGCCGCGCCTCGATCAGAACCTCCCTGGTGCGCGCAGCCGCGGCAGGATCCAGCGGCTGCACCACAGGCGACGGCTTGCCGTATTTGATGGCGTTCTCGACCAGGTTGGCGAGCGCCTGGCTGATCAGCTCACGGTTGCCGTGCAGCCGCGCGTTCGCGGTCCTGACGCGCAGGGTCATGCCGTCGTCTTCGGCCAACGGCTCGTACAATTCGTGGATGCCCTTGGCGACGTCGGCCGCGTCGAAATCATCCATGTTGCCGCGCGCCTGCCCGGACTCGGCGCGCGCGATCATCAAGAGCGCGTTGAAGGTGCGGATCAGGCCATCGGATTCCTCGATGGTCCGCTCCAGCGCCGCGCGGTATTCGGCCTCGCTGCCGGAACTCGCCAGCGCCTCCTCGGCTCGGTTGCGCATGCGCGTCAGCGGCGTCTTCAAATCATGGGCGATGTTGTCGGAGACTTCCTTCAGCCCCATCATCAGCGTCTCGATGCGCTCCAGCATGGCGTTGAGGTTTTCCGCGAGGCGATCGAGCTCGTCACCGCTGCGCCCGACCGGCAGGCGCCCGGAAAGGTCGCCGGCCATGATGCGCCGTGTGGTGCCGGTCATGGCGTCGATCCGCTGCAGCACCCGCCGCGCCACGAAGATGCCGCCGCAGATGCCGAGCACGATGACGACAAGCAGCGACCATTGCGCGGCTTTGGCGACGATGCCGAACAGACGCCGCCGCTCCTCCAGGTCGCGGCCGACCAGAAGACGGAAACCGTTGGTGAGCTCGGTGACGCGCACTAGTGCGCGATGCTCCGCCGTGTCCTGCTCGTCGAGCCGGCGATAGCGGGTTTCCGACCAGCCGGTCGAGGCCATCACGCCCGGCGCCAGCGCACCGACATTGCCGCCGATCGCTTTCCCCTCAGGCGTGGTGACGAGATAGAGATTGGCGCCCGGCCGCAGCGCCCGGTTCTCAATCGTGGGGACGAGTATGCGCAAGCCGCGGCGCGTATAGATGTCGACGATCTCGCCGGTCTCGGCGTTCACCGTCGCGGTGATCTGCTCGTTGATCATCCGTCGCGTATTCCAGGCGAAATAGCCGAGCAGCGACGCGGCGAACAGCGCGAACAAAAACAGATAGACCAGCGTCAGCCGGAACGCCGTGGTGCGGATCAGCTTACCGAAGGCCGTCACGGATCATGTATCCCTCTGAGACCTATCGCACGCTTTCGTCCGATATCGCCCACTATCATAGAACATCTTACTTTTCAGTACATTAGATGCGTATCTCATCGTCAGCTATCGCATGCTCTCGTCCGTCCTCGGCCGTACAGTGGTAAAAAACTGGTAAACACTTGGCCTAGGGCCTTGGAAATGATCCGTGACGGCAATAACCTCACAGTCCTCCCGGGGAACTCACCCGGCTCGCATGGGGGAGATGGTATCGTGAGGCTCAACGCTTCCCAAATTAAGATTCTGCAACCCGGCGCCCATGCAGATGGGGGTGGCCTCTATGTCATTGTTCGAGACAACGGTGCCAGATTCTGGGCTTTCCGCTTCATGGGCAAGGACGGCAAGCGCGCCCTCATGGAGTTCGCCGCGGTCGGCGACAAGGAGGGTCAGCTCTCGCTGAGCGAGGCGCGCGACCAGGCGCGCGCCTACCGCCTTGCACTCAAGAAAGACGGCATCGATCCTCGCCACAAGAAGAGGATCGATGACACCACCGGAACGACTTTCGCGGACTACTGGAATAGCAAATACAAGGCTTGGTGCGCGGGCAAGCACCCGGATGAGGAGAAGGCCTGGCAGCGCTCGCTGCGCGATGTGCCCAACCTGCACAAGCTCACACTTCACGAGATCGACACGCCCCACATTATCGAGGCGTTGAAGAAGATCTGGCACGAAAAGCCGATCACGGCGAACCGCACGCGCGGGCGCATCGAGCGGCTGCTCGACGCAGCTAAGGTCGAAAGGCTGCGGTCCGGAGACAATCCAGCGGCGTGGCGGGGCAATCTCAAATTCATGTTCCCCCCTGCTCGCAAGCTGAACAAGAAGCGCGGCCACGCATCGGTGCCTTACGCGAAGGCGCCGTCCCTGATGGCTGCACTCTACGACGACCCCGGCCGCGTCGCGCGCTGCGTCGAAGTCGGCATCCTGACGGTGACGCGCAGTCAGGAAATCCGCTTGATGGAGTGGACCGAGATCAACTTCAAAAAGCAGACCTGGCTGATCCCCGGCGAGAAAATGAAAATCAAGGAGGACGGCGAGCAGAAGCCGAGAGATCACCTCGTGCCGCTGACCGATCAGGCGATAGCGATTATCCAGTCCATGCCGCGGCTCGGCCGGTACGTCTTCCCGTCTGACCACACCGTCGAGCACCAACCGTTCTTCCCAAACGCGCTCACCAACTGCATCAAGCGTGCCGGCTTCGCTGCGACCATGCACGGGATGAGGACCAGCTTCCGGAACTGGGGTGCGGACGACTCGGAACACAACTTCCGGCGCGAGGTGCTTGAGTTCTGTCTTGCCCATCGCGTCGGCGATGAGGCCGAACGGTCCTATTGGACCTCCGACATGATCAACCGCCGCCGCGTCGTGATGGAAGCGTGGACGAACTTTGTGAAACCACAGAAGAGGTCGCACAGATAGAAAACTTGGAAACCGGGCTGCCCTAAAAGGGAAAAGCCCGCAGGCTGCGATCCTGCGGGCTGCTTAATCCATTGAGCCGGGCGCCAACCCGACTCGCCACCAACACACATTCACGACGGAACCGTGAACATGATGCTCCAGAATATACAGGCACCCGACTCGCCGCGCAACAGTCGTGGTTGCAGCGAGACCGACGTTCTCGTCGCCCGCGGGCGACTCTCCAACGCCAAAATGTGGTTCGCCCATCGCCGATGGGACGTCCTCCCGGACAACGAGAGGGGTCGGCGAATCCTTCAGTGGGGTGCCGACCACGCCTGGCTGGCCGGGCCGGCAAACCCGAGGCGCTCCGTCCGCAGATGGTGTCGGCGCTGGGCATCACGGCTGACCGATGCCGAGCTAGACGACATCGTGGCCGCGGCCGCTGCATCAAACAAGCGCTGGACCAGCGACCAATCCGCTATGGTACTCGAGATCACCGTGCGCGACCGCGAAGCTCTTCAACTCTGGTTCTTCGGCGCCGACGATGATCCGCATTTTGAGCAGCGGATCAAGCTGAAGCGAGCGAAGGGCGCTGCACGAGCCCGTAAGTGCCGGGCGGCTCGGAGCACCGGCCGCAAGCGCGGCCGCCCTGCGCTTGAACTGTCGCCGGAAGAGATGGCAGCTCGCATTCGGGAACAAAACGCCGAGCGCCAGCGACGTCGCCGCGCGTCACGGAAAAATCCGTCACGCGACATAATAGATATAGGTAGCGTTACGGATTTAAGCGTGACGCTGCCCCAGACCCCCATCCTCCTTCCAGCTCCGCTCGACGTCCGCCGCGCGCCTCAAGCGCGACGGCCGCCCGTCCCGAACGAGGCGATCGTGATGCTCGAGCTCGTGGAGGCAGAACTACTCCCCGAAACCAAGATCGTGATGCCAAAGCAGCCGGAGGTGATCGAGCTGATCCCGATCAAGGCTCGGCTCGCTCCGGCTCGCCGGCAGCCCGTCCATCCCGGCGTGCTGGAGAGGTACCGAGCGCAGGGCAATGCCACGTTCGGAGGCAAACTATGAGTAATCTGCCGATGATCGTTAATTCATCGAATCTCGAACTTGCGGGTCCCCGCGGCCTGATGGCCGCGATGGAGCCGTATCGAGTGGCAGCTTCCCTTTCGGCCGCCTTCGATCAGGTGGACGGCGACGAGCTCAGGGACCTCGTTCGCACGAACCGCATCGGCACCCTCCGGCCCCTCTGGGATGCCGACGATGATCCGGTGAAGCTTTGGCGCTACGCCGACAAGGCCGAGTATTACATCCAGCGCCTACCGACTCTGACCGATGTTGAAGCCGCGCGTCAGGTCGTGCGCACCGATATCGAGACGGAACCGTCGATCGAAGTTCGGTGCGCGCTGGTCTACACCATGCTCGACGCCTGGAACGTCACGGCGACGCCCACGTACGTCCAGATGCTATCGTCGAAGCTGGGCCACTCGCCACGGCGTCCAACCGAAACGCACGAGCGCACGCGGCGCTGGTTCCCCACGGCGGCAATAGCCGCCGCGGTCGACGACGTGGTGACGACCTTGAAGCCGGAGCACGGCAGGCCGGTCTCGATCGCCGACATGCTGGACGTCGCCGGCCGCCACGCCAGCGAACTGATCCGGCTTGAGACGGCCCTCGAAGACCTCACCACGGCGATCCCGGTGCTCAGCCGGATTACCGAAGCGGTCGCGGACGTTCCACGGCCACCGAGCCTAAGGCCGCGCGGCTGGACGCCACCCCCGATGGACCCCGATGAGGAGCCGTTACCGTTTTGACAACCGCGCCGGGCGGGTCCCGGCCATTTCCAGAAGGAGAAAACCGACCATGACTGACGACCACGACGACCTCTATTTCAGAGTGTCCGTCATGATGTCGGTCATGGTCGAGATCTCCGGGTGCGGTGGCGATTCGTTAGTTCTTTCAGAGGTTCCGGAAGGCTGGACAGCCGATTGGGTCAACACCATTTGGCACCTGAAACGGCAGGATTTCAGAAAAGCGTGTTCGTTGGTCATTCGCCCTGCCAAGATCTTCGGACCGCGCCTGCAGCGCTCCTTGATGTGAGTGGCCTCAATCTCGAAGGGCAGCGGGGCTGTCGATCAGGCCTCAGATCACCCTCTAGTTCGTCCGCCGGTGTCACTCCGTTACCCGCATAGTGTTTCCTCGTCGCCCCATCCGCGGGCGAGTAGATACAAGCGAAGCGCTCGCCGGTGGCCCATGAAACGGACGGCCTACTCGAGGACGTTGCTCGTTCTGCGGAATATACTGATCAGGCGTGCCTGTGATCGGGTTGAGCGCCATCATATCCATCTGCATTCCGCGCTTTTCGAGATCCTTCAACCCGGACCCGATCGCGGCGCCCCTCGGGTATGAAGACTCATCGTCGTTCTTCCAAATGTAGCCTTGGTGCCGTGCCAACCCGCCTAGAGACCACGCGGAGCCTAGACCTGAAAGCACCGATTGCAGTCTTCCGCCATGCTGCACATTACGAGGTCAGAACCTAATTTACACAACCTAACGGTATGCGGTAGCCGCATTCGGGGTCTTGGGCAATGCGGAGCGGATCGGTGACAGGCAGCCACCGCATCATCAACGCTGCGGCATCCCCATCAACCAATTTGGGATTAGAGCTGCGCATGACAACTTCGATAAATCGGTCGAAAAATAGCTTGGCCGTTGCAAGATCGTTCATCTCGGCACTGGAGGTTGCGGCCTCGGCGAAAACGTTCAGTGTTGCTTCACCAAGGAATGCAGGTTCGTGGTTAGTTGCGATCCACGTCAGCTTTTCCAGTTCAGCTGGCGGGATCATGTCTAGGGTCAATAGGAGCTGATTGAGGTACCTGAGATGAGTATTACGCCAGCTCCGCCACACGCTGTCGCTATACTCGTGATGAAATCTGTGCGCCGGCAAGGTGTCGACGCGGATTTGATCCAATTCGATTGCAGCAGCGAATCCTCTGAAAAAAGCACGTAGGTCTTCTGCAGTTAGGAGCTTAACCATCAATCTCTCCTCATTTCGGTTGCTGGGAAAACCGCTGTTTGAAGCCGCTCGATTTGATCTTCATTGAGGACTTTCCTTACTCCTGTTCTCAGATTGATTCATAGCTCCGCCCTTCCTCTCCGGTTTAGAAGCCGGAGGACCACTGCAAAGCGGGGCCCGTCACGTGAGAAGCTAGGTACTCGTTACCATTTGGCCCTCTTTGGGGTGCTCTCGCTCCGCATGCCGGTGGTCATCCCGTTGACGACGCTTCTCGACTCTTGATTGGGTGCCGAGTCACCGCATGGCGAGGCGCAGCGGCAACCGCCGAGCAGACGGAAAGCAGGCATGGCGGCGAGCGCTTCGGCCCGAGATCTGCTAATCTCGGGTCCTGCCACCACAACCGTCAAGACCAGGTCGATTTGGATGACGTTCTGCGGATGTCCGAACAGCTCCGACGCCTAGATGAATTGGCGGGCCCACCACGACTGCCCCTATCGCGAAGAGACGTTATTTGGATCGACGTTGCCGCTTCGCGAGCCGAACTCCGATCCCTCCACCATTCTCAGGTATGAATTCAATCCCGCCTTCTCGAAGGGCAGATAGAACAGCTTCTCGGGTTTCCGCACGGCCGCCAAGCTCTCCGTCGGCAGCTTCGAGTCTCTTGATGGTTGGCGCTGAGAGGCCGGAGCGAGCGGCAAGATCATCTTGCGCCCAGCCCAGCAGCGCCCTCGCCGCCTTTATTTGACGAACTGATACTTTTAGTATTGACACCTATCCCCCGGGATGCGATACTTTTCGTATCAATTGCTTAGCGCCAAGGAAGCCGAACCTCGTTGACTGTACGGCTTCCCGCGGCCCTTCGTCAGAATCGACGGTGACGCACCATCGCCCGTAGCGGCGGAATAACTACCCGCATGCTAGGCAAACTACAATGCGATAAAGAGTGGATATCCCTTGAAATGCCAAGGAAAAGCAAAAAGTCGAGCCCTCACCCGGATGACTTTATGGTGGTGTCGGTAACCTTACAGTTTCAAGCTAAGCCCAATCCCAATGCCGAGGATCCGCCGCCCTTCGATTTCACAGAACTCCAAGAAACATTTCTAGCCGTCGATGCTGCGGAATATCTGGAAAAGATACTCGCCGCAATTCGAGATCGGCGGCTTTGCGGCTTCATGACGCAACAGGCTGCTGAGAGCCCGGTTGCTTCGGGCGATTGGATTGCTATGACGACCGAGGACCTCTTCGCTTCGATGCGCGAGGAGCATAACAAGACGTCGCGGACTGAGTCAAACGACGACAGCTGACCAGCTGTAGCTTCGACACGGACTTAAGTACTCGCAGTGACCTGCCGTGTTACGCAGTTAATCGAACCATGACTGGTCCAAGATTATATAAGTGCTCTTCTGCTGCCTCCATCATCGAAGCTCAGTCGCTTGTGCGCCGATGCGCTGAACCGCGCCCAGCCGGAGATGGCGTCAAAGCAGCTATCCGACGGGCTTCTTGCCGTCTTGATTTACCGTTTACGCGAACGAGGGATATCTGGTACGGCGACGCGCGGCGCATCGGAGCAGGAGAGATGGATCGGCTGCGTCGGGAAGCGCTCAATGCGGAGCTCATCGCCAGCATTGATGCGCTGAACAAATTGTCAGCATCGCGCGTGACGCATTCCCATCCAATGTTTGCCGATCTCATAGCCGCTCTCCAGCTACTCGGCTTAGCTGTGAACTCGTCTGTTAACGGTCGCTAGCATTGCAACCATCCGTACCGGCTCCCCATAAGATTAAACTTAAATTGATGCGCATGCGTCGATCGAATCTGTCTTAGATTAGCAGTCGGCGCACCCCTTCGATCATCCGCGTCCGAATTCCGAAGTAAGGAGTAGCGGACTTCTACTCCGCGGGTTGCAGGTTCGAATCCGCTGGGATCGCCAACGCCGCCGAGTTCTTCAGTGAAAACAATATAGTTAGTCACTGCATGGCAATCACGTTAGTGTCACCGGATGAGAACGTTTCGTGACTTTCGCCCGCTTCTTCTTCCGGCCCGCCGCGCTCTTCGCCATGGCCGCGTCTGCCAATCGGGCTTGGTTGGCTTCCTGAATGTAGGGCTCAACCTGTGCCAACGAGCTATGGCCGCTGACGGCCAGCAGTTCCGGACCCGTAGCACCATCATGCGCCAGCATCGTCAGCGCGGCTTTGCGAATTCTTCTGAGCGGCAGGCGTCGATTGCTTGGCGAGTTCGTCCGCAAGCCGCTCCCTGCCCTCTTTGGCTTGCAGCGTCGCAATCTGGTTATCACCGAAGCGGCGGCCGTTCGGTGTTGTGGTGTTCTGGAATCGCTTCAGGATCGCCGCGCGCATGTCCTGCGTCGCCTTGGCCAAATGCTCCGTAAACATCTCGTCTCTGAGATAGGCCTTGATCACGGCATCAACGGAGCCCGGCGCGTCACGATCGATTGGCTCAGCATCTTCACTCGTTGCCTTCATCAACGCATCATAGTGAGCGGTGAATTCAGCGCTGCACCGGAATGCCCTTGATCGTTGTCCGTTTGTGGCCCTTGCGGCGGAATGAATGCCGCAGCTTACCTAGCGGACTATCCACAGATAATCGTCAACTTGAGGTACTTCCTCGCCTCAAACGATGTTCTTTCTATCAAAAGATGCTCGCGATCTGCTCAGGCTGAGGACACATGGCACGACAGCGGAAGCCAGTTTTTTTGGTGGTGGACACCTGCGTTTGGCTGGATCTAGCGAAAGACTACAGCCAAGAGCCGCTTTTGAGCGCACTAGAGGACTTGGTGCGCATGAATTTTGTGAGCCTCGTCGTTCCGAAAATTGTCGTGGATGAACTAAGCCGAAACAAAGAGCGGGTGATCGAGGAAAGCGGACGAAGCATTGCAGGTACGTTGCGGCGCGCCAAGGAAATGCTCGCCCGGTACGGCGACGATGGCGACAAACAAGTCGCTATCCGACAGCTCACAGAGATCGATCAGAAATCTGTAAACTATCGTGATGCCGCAACCAAGGCGGTTGAACGAATTGAGAGATTGATCTCTGGCTCAGCCGAGATCGTGAGCATCACGCCTTCCATGAAACTCGCAGCGGCAGAACGCGCGTTGCAGAATAAGGCCCCATTTCATCGACAGCGCAACAGCATGGGCGATGCAACCCTGATTGAAGCATATGGAGAGGTTCAGCGGCGGGCAGTTGGCCACTATGCGTTTGTAAGTCACAACATCAAGGACTTCAGCAACGTCGGCGTCAACGAGCAGCAGCCGCACCCGGACATCGCTAAATTCTTTCCTAAGAGCAGGTCGAGATACTTCACCAAGCTGGGGAACGCGCTGAACGCTTATCGTCCTATCGAATTTCAAGACATCATGGTCGAACACACGTTGGATTTTCCTCCACGCCGGTTCATCGAAATAACGGAAGCAGTCAGCAAATTGCTTGATCAGGTTTGGTACAATCGACATCAGGTCTGGAACGAGAAACTTCAGGGCGGCGAAGCGGTGCTCATAGAGAACCATGAGGAGCGCGGAAGGGACCCCTTCGGACTGCGAATACATCGCAGCATTTGGGAAGGGGCCGAACGCTCGGCTAGAAAGATGGAAACTAAGTACGGCCCCGGAGAATTGGGGCCGTGGGATGATTTTGACTGGGGCCTGATCAACGGCAAACTGTCAGCGCTTAGGTGGGTGCTCGGTGAAGATTGGGACATGTTGGATACCTGAATTCCATTTCCGAAGCCGAGAGCCGCCAAGCAAATTTTATTCGCGTATGTTTTCCGAGCCAGACCCAGAGGCAACAGTATGTCCCTTAGCGATGCATGCTTCGATTTTGTTGAAGCGACAACAAGAGCCGCAGACGAACTAGGAAAATTTGTGCACTACTACTCTGCACCAAATTACCCCATTGCCTACGGAGCCGAAATTGATGCTCTCCGACGCGCATGTTTAGCTGTGAAGCAATCGCCGCCACATGATCCCGAAGCATTCGCAGAGCTGTTCCGCTTGGCTGTCTCAGTAATGAGGTTTCACGACGCTCCGCCTGATACGAAACAGAGCCTTCACCGTGAGGCCGAGATGAAGAGGCTGATAAAGCTGTTGCTGGACGCGCCGCTGGGTGAAGACGAGAAGGCTACAGTGCCTGCAGTTATTAAGAACGTAATGGATGAAACGACATCCACCCCAGCCGCCGCGGAACGTCTCAAATCCATGCTGTCGAAGGTAGGGAAATCGACCTATGACGTCGCAATCAAGATTATTGGCGACATCGGATCGGCAACATTGAAGAAAATGCTGGGCCTCTGAATTGTCCGTCGCAGGTCGGGGCCCGTGCCGGCGCCGTGGCAGGCGAATGTTTCGTTAAGATCTTCAGATCATTTTCTATGGTTTCTAGTTAGTGAATGGTTCGACGGAGCGAGAGCGCACTGAAAACTTGAGGGGCACCGCGATGATCAGGCACCACCTCGCAACAGATGGCGATAACCTTGCTCGGTCATCCATCTGGCACGCGAGAGATGGCTTTCGAACGCTATCCGCGCCCGGTCGGCCTCGTTGTCTGGGTCGATGCCCAGCACGATCCGAGAGACATCACGCCAGTCGGCGCCTTGTTGAGCAGCATCAAGCACGCGCATGTACGTGATGATGTGCTCCTCATCATATTCAGTGAGGGCTGGTCCGGCTGGCGCTACGTCAGCGATGCGTGGATCGAGTGGCGGCGTTTTCAAATGGCGTTCTCGACGACAGTGCGGCAGGGCACCACAAGTCAACGCCGGTTCTGCGTCAATTCTAAGTCAGCGATCTCGATTTGCGGATCGTGTCGTGTTCGTGATGCTTCAACCAGTTTAGCTTTTAAATATGCGTAATTCCAATTTTTGATTTTTGGAACGCCGTTCCCTCATGTGCGTTCCTATTGAGAGAGAAACCTAGCAGGAGCTCAGAATGATTAAAGCTCTTCTCGTTGCAACTTGCATTGCCGCCGTTTCGACGTTGGGCGTCGTCGGTGCATCGGCCCAGACCGGCGGATCGGCAACTCAGGAAGGTTCGACTGCAGCTAAGGACAAGATGGACAAGGACGGATCGATGCGGAAGGACGGGACCGGCGCAACCACCGGAACCTCCATGCCCTCTGCAAAAGATGCGAGCACGCAGGGCGCGGGCACGGCGGGCGCGGCAGAAAAAAAGGGCGACGCTGCATCGCCCGGTGGCACCATGAAGAAGTAGGCGAGACTAGTGCCCCGCAAGTGCGGGGCATTTTCTTTTGCGGATCAGAACCGCGCCGGTTGAACCCGTCCCGGTGCCTTCGCTTCGGGGCCGGGCGTCGTACCGGCCCCGTTATGGCGGGTGTGCGAAGCACACGGGTGCGAAGGGGTATCGCCCGAAGTGATCTGGTAGTGGGTCAGTTTGATGGTGACAGCCTTGGAGGGCTGGAAAACGGGACGGGCCGGGAGCATATTCGGCGGATGGAAAACGTACACAAATGCACTTCCGTTCTGCGGCCGCTAATCGCGGAGGCCAAGACGAACGGTATCCCTCTGGCAGAGAATGCCATCAACGAACTGGTGGCTGTGACGCCCGCGCCCCTTCAAAGGGATGCGTTGGAAAGCGTTCGGTCGGTAGTGAAAGCTCACCGTGACGCAGCCGGATCATCCAGTTCTCAATGCGACTTTGCCGATACCGTAAATGACTACATCGAGAAGCTAGTGAGGAGTCTCGTATGACTTCCGTGATCTAGGCACCGTCCGTATTTGACCCCTATCGTTCCTCATCAGGATGCACCCACTTATAGGGCGAAATCTCCCGCTGCTCAGTCAACTTGATCATGCGGACAGGTGGCTTGTAACGGCGCGTGCCGCAGGACCGGCACCGGAAGGACGGCTCTAGCTTCCAGATCGGCGTATCGCGCGCCCTGCGGATAGCATCAAGCGGCAGGCTCGCCCGTGTTTTGCATCGGCAGCATTCGATCTCCAGCCAGCCGTAACCGCCGTTCAGGCATTGACCTATCGTTGGGGACGGCTGAGCCGGGCCGCCATAGCCTTCCATGCGGACCGACCACGCTTCTTGCCTCGGCTCGATCCGCCTCTTGCGTGGCCTTCCTTGCGTTTTGGCGGGCCGTTTCGGCGCGCATCTTCGCGCCCATGATCCGGCCGCTCCATATGACCTCACGTTTCTTGGTGCTCATGACTGGCAATTACAGCGGTATGGCGCCGGACGCGCAATCTACGATCCCTAGAGATGACATCGTCTCCATGGCACTCCCACTTGGTCAAGCCAGCCGCGGCAGCGCCGGGAAAAAAGCTGCGAGAAAGGTTGGAACCGTGGAAGCGGAGAAGCGTCGAGTCAGGGCCAACTTACCACCTCCATTGAGGGTGAAATGGCCCTGCAGTTCAGCCGCATAGGTCCTGCGACGGAGCAACTGGAGATATGGAGCGCGAGCGAGCACGGCTTTTCGTTCGTAATCAGCAACGAGAGTAGCGGTGGGCCCGGATTTCACGGCAAGCCCGGCTTTGTAGCTTCATGGCGCCCTATCCATATTAACAAGCCTGCGATCAGGGTGGGCGGATCACCCTTTAAGACGTACGCCGAAGCCGAGAAGGCGTGTGAGGCCATGCTGGCGATCCTGACCAGATAGCTTCGGCGGCAGCCGACGCAAGCTGAAGAGGGACCAATGACTATTTTCGTTTGCGTCAACATCAGCAAGCAGATCGGAGACGAAATCACGTCAAAGTATTGGCAATGTTGATGCCGCAGAAAAGTGGTTCGAGGACGATCCTGAAGGCGTCGTGTTCGAGTGCGAGGTATTAGAATAGTCTTTGAACCGCGCGCCTCTGCCGTGCGCACTTGCCAGTGGTAAATCGTGAGCGCAGAATACTGGCTCGGTGTTGTTTTTTGATGCCCATTGCTCTTGCTCACAAACGTATGTTCAGTCGCTTTGGGAGAGAAGCATATGATGGACGTGTATTTGAACACCAAACGTGATCTGCTCGTTGTGAAGAAGGGATATCCGATGCCGCCCATCGCGGCGTTAGGAAAATGGCGTAAAAGCAAAAAGAGGGTCATCAAAGTCAGCGACGAGATCAGCTCCGCGCTCCAGAGGCAGGGCTACTACATGCGCAAGCTAAGTGACCTGCATAGTAATAGAGATTAGCGCAAGAACGAGCCTTCGCGGCAGGCTTCGATGTGCAATCTCTACAGCATCACCACAAACCAAGAAGCCATCCGCGCGCTCTTCCGCGTGATGAACCGCTATGTCGGCAACCTGCCGCCGATGCCGGGCGTGTTTCCCGATTATCCGGCGCCGATCATTCGCAATGCGGGCACCGAGCGCGAGTTAGTCATGATGCGCTGGGGCATGCCTCCACCGCCCCGCACAGGAGGGCCGCCAGTGACCAATATCCGCAATACTTCGTCACCGCACTGGCGAGGCTGGCTGAAGCCGGAAAGCCGTTGCCTAGTGCCGTTCAACAGCTTTGCTGAGTATGCGCCGGAACCGAACCCGGAGACCAAGAAGAAGGACGTCGTCTGGTTCGCGATCAATGATGATCGGCCGCTAACCTGCTTTGCGGGCATTTGGACCGAGTTCAAGGGCGATCGCGGCACTAGGTCGAAGCCCATTCCCGGACCGCATCTGGTCTATGGCTTTCTCACCACGTCACCGAACGCTGTTGTCGAACCAATCCATCCCAAAGCTATGCCAGTCATCCTGATGAGCGACGAGGAGCGCGACGTTTGGATGCGGGCGCCATGGGACGAGGCCAAGGCGCTGCAGCGGCCGTTGCCCGACGATGCGATCAGGATCGTCGCGCGAGGTGTGGACAAGGAAGACAAGGCCGCCGCATGAAGTACGCCACGGCTCGCCCCTATGCCGACCCGGAAAAAGCCGCTCGCCGAATCGTCGAAATCGCCTGCGGTCGAGCCGATTCAAGGGCGCATCCACATCGAAAAAAAATCAACGAGCCGTTTCTCTTCCGTGATCGCGGCAGCCCTGCCGAGTACGGCGCAGGCGTCAAACTCGCGATCGAGCGCGGCTGGCTTATGCACGAATCCGGCACTTTCGTAACATTCACGCCGAAAGGTGCCGAGTTGTTCGCGTGAGCAAAGTCGACGGCGGGAGTCGCCTCACTGTGGCATCTTGAACTCCGCGATCTTCCGCCCGCCGTTCCATAGTTCTACGTCGTGACCGTCCACGAGCAATTTGGCGCGCTGCTTGGCGGCTTCGTCATCGTCGCATTCAATGTCCACGCGACGGACTATATGGCCGTTCCAGCCGATCATGTAAGCTCGATAGGCGTGCATGGGTGCGCCTTTCTCACCTTGCAGCCCAGGCGACCGCAGCCAATCGTCGATGCGGCTCGCTGTGTCTAATTGCCTGACCTTCGTAGCAGACGCTTCATGCTCAGGCCCGTGCGGAGTGCCAGCCAGCTTCTCTTCTATTCTGGCTTTTTCGGCTGCGATTCGATCTTCAAAAGAGTGAGCTTTGGAGCGGACTCGGCGCTGCATGACTACCTCTCTCGATTAGGGGTCCTTCAATTAGGAGTCCTAGACCTTTGTGTTCACTGAGAACGCCGAGGCCAGCAAACGGATCCGGCGTTCCGTCTGGTATCCGACTCTAACAGTTGAATTTGGAGTCGGAAGAAGGCGGAACGAGCTTAGCACTTGCGCATTTATTCCCCGTGCCGGTCCACCCCCGGCACATTCCCGTGACAGCGGCCTCGGTCATCCCCCCGCCGGGGCCGTTTCGGTTCGTCAGGTTTAACGCCGGCCGCCGGCTCGTGCCTTCTTCTTTTTCCCGACCTTCTTCTCACGCCGCACGCCCTTGAACTTCTTGGCGGGGCTTCCTTTGATCTTTGTGCTCCGCCTCGAGCATGCTGGACCCGCCGACCGGGCGAACCTTCCACATTTCTAATGCAAGTGCGGTGACCGAACCTCGGTCTCTGAGAAGGTCAAGACGAAGTAAGGCCGCGTCAGTTGGCGGCCTGTTCATTTCTTCTGCTTACCGTGAGCGTCAAAACGGCCCCAGCGCCATCTCGGGAAAGCGCGCTGAGGCCGCCTTGCATGTGTCCAGTTCCTCCAGACGCAGAGCATAATTCCGGAACATTGCCGCTTGTTCCCGAAATTCTCGTGGCCTACTTTGAAATGGAGAGTGGCCCGTAGCGGAACTTTGCAGCGGCGTCATCGTCTACTGAACGGCTCGAAACCCGTGCAAAGAGACAACGGTGTTTGGTTGGTTCAAGCCCGATAGGCAGCGAGAGACGATCCGAGAGGATCGCAAGCACCTTGAAGCAAGGGCCCGCCGCCTATTGAAAAGTTACCTGTCTGCGGATGGCCCGCGAAAGCAACAGTATTACGAAGTGATCGCTGCAGCGGCTGCAGCGTGTCAGCCCGATGTTTCTGACCCGACGTTAGAAAATGTGCAACTCGCTGAAGCGGCCGCGGAAGCTGCCCTCAAGGTCGTTAGAGTGCGTGAGCCCCAAGCAATCGATGACAACGATCAATTAGCGGCATTGATCACTGATGCGTACGCAACGGTAGCCATTGCATACCGCCGTGCCTCTACCGCCTATACGGTTGATGAGGAGATGCAGCAGCTAGGGACTGCGGCTGTGCACCTACTCACAATGGCAATATCTTACACGGCAGCTCAAGCAGACGAAATTGCGCACAAGTGACGATCCGTTCGGTTGCGCACCAATCCCCTCTCTCAATCCTATTTCCGAAACAGCCCCTTAAACGAGCTAGCTCTCAGGAGACCTTCCGAGGTGATGTCGCGGTATTCGACGTCAGCGACGAAGGTTGGCTCAACCCATGTGGCCTGCCGCGCGATCCTTATCACACCTGCATGATCGCGAAATCTCGCGGACTTCCACATGAAGACTGTCATCAGTGGCGCTTGCTCGATCGCCTCGGCTGGTTCAGGGTCGTGAGGACGATGCGGGATCGCGGCGTGACCGTCTTTCACAGCCTGCGCCAAACGCCGAAGCTCGGGCAGCACAAAGGCGGTCGCAAGCTCGGCCTCACCGGCGGTCCCAGAGAGATATCGGCCGAGCTGACCGCTTTCAAAGCTCAAGTGGTCCAGCTCCGATAGTTCGCTTGCAAGTTCGCGCAATGCCGATAGCGTCGGCTCGGCGTGCTGAGATTTTCGATTTCAGCGGCGACCGCTCTAAGCTGAGCAGCTACTTGTCCGGGTCATGACGGGCGGGACGACAAGATGGCCTGAAAGATCCGGTTCTTGATTCCGCAGCGGGCATTCAGCTCTTCGTCCGAAGGGTTCTCTAGCTGGTCCACCGCCTCAAGGGCCTTGCGATGCCAAAAGCAGAGCATTTCGATCTGCTGTTCTTCGAGGACGAATCCCTCCGGTAGCTTTCCGAAGATCTCCGGCGGATATTCCGGAAAAGACCAGTCGTGGACCAACGGCTCCCTGCGCAATTCGGCTAGACTTAGGCCGCGGGCTTCAGGCTCTCCTGCTGGTGCGGAGGCGTCGATCGCATCCGGGTTCTTGGATGGTGACGCCGTCAGTGAGGGCGACGGAAGTGCGACGGACGAGGCAACCGCTCCAGCGGCCGTAACAAGCATGTTCATGAGGAGCCTCCTGCTCAGAGTTGACCCAGTCCCAGTCAACGAATCCGTGGGAAGCGCATCCGGTTCGGTGCGCTCGCCGGCGGGCTGGAATGCGTCTGGACGGCTGGCTGGAATCAGGGACGCTGGGCACAATGGTGAAGCGCCTGGGGCGCTCTGACCTATGGGCGCGCTTATGGGTGGCGTGCTATGCACGCGGTCAGCCTTGGGTCATTTGGATAGCTGTCCTTTTTGGCTCGGGTTAGAGCCGAGGGCAAGCTGCAACTTCCCCTCGGCTTGCTTTTGTGGTACCCCATTTTTATGAGCAAGTCAATTAGGGGTACCCCGAACAAGAAGCGCGGCCGTCCGCCGACCACTGGCAGAGGCACGCAGATCGGTATGCGCTGGCAGGATCCTGAACTGTCCGCGATCGACGAATGGCGGGAAGCGCACGATATTGCTACTCGCCCAGAAGCCATCCGCCGGCTGGTCGAGCTCGGTCTGTCAAAATCCACCTCGTCCAAGAAACCTCGTGTACTTTCGACCGCTAAGCAAGGCGCCGAACGTGCGGTGGAATTGGCTACCGACGTGATCGGCAAGCAGATGCCGAACACAAGCGACGAGGAAAAGGCGACACGCCGGCGGCGCCTTATCAAAGGTCCTTCGGAGTTTCGAAATGTTAGGCGCGATCGACCGCAGTGAAGCTAGTTGCTAGCCGCCTTGTAGAGCTGGGGCTGAAGGCGAAGAGGAAATGACGTTCAACACTACAACGAGGGCGACATGATTTCAGTTTTGATCGGGGTTCTAATTATCGTCGTCGTCGGCGCAATCTGCTTTTGGGCGATCGACAAGTTCGCCACCGACAGCCGACTAGCAAATCTGCTCAAGTTGCTCGTGGTGCTCGTTTGCCTCGGCGCAATTGTGCAACGAGTGCTGCCGCTGACATAGCCAATGCCCGCGGCTTGTAGAGCCTCGGCCTCAAGGCAAGGGGAGCTAGCCATAGCCGATGAACCATTCGGCCTCCCTAGGGGCCCCGCCTCCTGAACTTCACAACTCTCCCCGGGCCCAGCGGTCGTCGTGGCGCCGGGGGTCTGGGTTCGATCGGGCGATCTGGAAAGAACGGCGTCCATTGATCATCGGTGTAGCCGTAAAGCACACTCCACCAGCTTTCAGAAAGCGACGCGCCGGACCAAGGCACCTCGGGAGTGTCTTCGATATCATTCGGGTCCTCTTTGTCGATCCCGATTGGCACCGAGATAGCCGGGCTTTCCCAACTAATCCCACCATCCGGCAGCTCGGCATACTCGCAATCGGCAGCTTCTGTGCACTCATCGATAATCGTGACCAAAGCATCGGGCTCGGCAGCGAAATAGAATCCGACAAGGTCGCGAGTGTCGATCAGGCGAACGAGATAGGCGGGCATAGTTGGGCGGCTCCCTCAAGACCAACCATCATCTCCAACCGCTCCCCAGAAAACAACCGGCCTTGGGTCGATTTTGGCCCTGCTGTCGCGGCAGGCCCGTGGCGCCTGCTGTCACCGACTTTCCACAGTCGGGGCGAATTGCTCTTGAGTCGCGCGAATCTGACCTTGCCCTCCCCTAGTAGTTGCGCTTGGATGTGCGTGGCAGTGGGGAGATTTCATCAATGCGTATTTTATCGATTGCGGCGCTTTGCGCTGCGCTGGGCGGCTGCGTATCGAACGGCGAAACCGTTTCTTTTAAGGCCTCAAATCCGCAGCAACAGGCGTTGATGCGCGACGGGCAACCCGCCCTCGTTTCACGGCAGAAGACTTCACTCGTGCTGGTCAAGCCGGCCGCTCGCCAGCTTCAGGCCAACGGCCGGCCGGTGTTTGTCGTCGGCATCAACAATCTTGGACGCCAGCCCGTAGATTTCCGGGTCGCGCAAGTCGAGGCGATCCAGCACGTCGCCGGCACCGACTACAGCATGCAGGTCGTCAGCTATGAAATGCTGCTCCAGGAGGAGAAAAACCGCCAGGTAGCCGCGGCTATTCTGACGGGCCTCGCCGTCGCCGGGAACTCATATAGCGCTGCAAACGCGGGCCGCGGAAGCTACACGACGCCCAGCGGCCGGACCGGAACGTTCTACAGCCCCACCGCCGCCGTGATTGCGCAGAACAACGCAGCTGTGCAAAACGAGGCGATGGTAGCGACGACGATCGAGGCGGGTCAGCGCAACATGGCCGCGCTCGAGCAAGCTGTCATCAAAGACAACACCCTCATGCCCGGCGAGTGGTACGGCGGCCAACTGCACCTTGCGCCACCCACGGACCAAGCTGGCGGGCAGAAGACCTACACGATAGTAATCACTGTCGGGAACGAGCGGCATGTGGTTCAGGTCGCACAGGGGCCCGCAGGAGCTTGAAGATCGTCCAAAGGCGAGCACGAATGAAGACCGCTGCACTTCTGGGGCTTGTGCTTTCCATCACCATATCGTCGGTCGCCGGTGCGGAAAAACTCACTCTCGCATGTCGATTCGAAGGAAGCGAGCGCCCCGGGCCGGAACGCGAAAAGGATGTGAACCAGCTTCACGTCGACACTGATTTACCAGTTGTCGAGCTGCGTGTTGCCCAGACGATGGGAACGAGTAACGAGGTCTATTTTGGCTATCGCAATCGTCCAGCCAAAGGAATGACAGACGATAAAATCCTAGTCTATTTTCTTGGATCAAAAATGAGCATGGCGGCAATCAGACTAGGAGTTCCAACCTCGATCGTTCTGGATCGATCAAGCGGCTCGATGGTGTGGTCGTGGGCAGATGAGACCGGCTCGCGCGCCTATCGCTACAGGTGTACGCCCTAGAACGGTTCGGGATCGATGAGAGCCCCAGCAGCAGCAGCAGCAGCAATAGGGATTTTGATCTCTTTGGTTTCTCCCACGGAGGCCGCCCCAATTACACTTGCATGCAAAGGCAGCCTTAGTTTTCCTGAGAGCAACTCAATGGCTATCGACGGAGATAGCGCGATTATCGATTTTGATGCCGGAACGTTTAAGCCGCCTCTCTACCATCCCTACTCGATCACCAAAATCAACGATACGCAGGTCACATTCGGATTCGAAAGCAGCACAACTTCCATTTTTGGCACCATCGACAGAATTTCCGGCAACCTATCAATGAACGTTATGAAGCCCGAGGAACGAAAGAGGCTCGCGGCCGGCGGAAGCGTAAAGATGCTGGCATGGATGGCAGCAAAATGTGTGCCCGCAAAGCCGATGTTTTAACAATGTTGCCCACCGTTTGACGCTCAGCCGGAATTGGAGGGCGGCTACAAGCCACCCGCCACAGGGCAGCCGAAGGTGTAGCCCGATGGCTGGGCCGTGGGCGCGCCTAAAGCGTGACCCACTTCCCATCACTAGAATTGGGTCGTGGTTCAATCACCGCGACATTGAGCGCGGAATCGCGTTAATCGTCGAGGATCGGGCACCGACGCCAGCAAAGGCTGATTCCGGGAAGCGCATCCGAAATTCCCAGTAAAAACAGGCTGTTAACGAATGATTTACTGTCGGAACTATCAGTTCAAATTTCTGTTGACACCTGTCAACGGTGACATACATTGTATGCGTGATGGCTAGGCCATCGCACCCAAAGAAAGAGGTTGAAGCCGCCGTCAGGTACGCTGAGGCCGATGGGTGGACCTTCCGGAAGATGGGGCATTGGGGACGATTGTTTTGTCCACATGCCGACCGGGATGGTTGCGCTCAACAGGTGAATGGAACGCCGGCCAACGCCGGCAACCATGCGAAGCAGATCATGAGGGCCGTCGACAGATGCCCTCATAAAGCAGAAGGAGGTCAAGGATGAAAACGTTTGAATTCAGCATCATCGCATCCGGCGTTGACCCGACTGCGGATGATTTCGGCGATCGATTTTATGACGCGGGTTGTGATGACGCTCTGGTGGCTTTTCAGAAGGGCCATACGATCATCGACTTTGCCCGAGAGGCCGATTCAATCGAGGAGGCTATTGCTTCAGCGGTCGAGAATGTTTGTGCCGCAGGTGCAAAGGTCGACCGCATTGAGCCGGATCCTCTCGTAAACCTCACAGAGATTGCGACGCGAACCGAAATGACTCGCGCTGCAATCTCTAATTATGCGAAGGGCGCTCGCGGTAAGGATTTCCCTGCTCCGGTCGCCCGGGTGACCTCCGACACCCCCCTCTATGATTGGGCAGAAGTCGCATCCTGGATGGCTATCAACAAGAAGATACCTGCAGAACTCGCTATCACCGCGGGCGTTTTCAAAGAGGCAAACTCCGCGATCGCAGAAGGTGAAATCCACCTCAGCGACCGCCTCAAGAAGCGCGCCAAAGACGACGAGTTGGCACTGGCAGAAGCGGCTTAGTCCCACCTTATCATTTGCCGCAAACACCGGCGATCGATGTCTAAAGACATCGACCCGACGGGTTGTAACGCAGCGCTTCCCGCCGCCCTACTTCCAACACCTGCCGGCGGCTTCCATTTCAGCGAGCGGCGATTCGCGTCACGCCCGGCCGATCGGCTTGCGGCCGGTATCCGGCTTTCTTGCTTTGACCGCCATTTTGAGCGCCTCGCGGTTCCAGAATTAACCCGCAGCGCGAACATTCAGCTTAACGAGCGACTTCAGTTGCGAGGCCAATCAGACTGCCTACGATAATCCTCACCGGACAGTTTCCCCCAAATTGTCCGGCCCGCACCGGCGAAGCCGTCAGGCGATCGAGCCCCCGCTTGGCGGCTTTGTTGGATCAGGCGCGCGTACTAATTCGTCGCATCGCGTCCGCTGCCAGTCAGGGCGCGGGGCTCAGCTAGTTGTCACGCCCGCGACGATCGATCCAACCCCTGGTTCCCACGATCACGGTTGTGGCAGCCAGGCCGACACGAATTCTTATCGTAGCGCTGGTATCGGTTCTTGTCTGGAGCCACCCGCCGTTAACAGATATGGCAGTTACTTGCTGCGTCACAGCTCTTTGGAAGGCGTTGATAGCACCTGGATCGTTTTCCGCGACCTGCGCATATACGATGGCGCTGTCGGTAGTGATTGCATTGTTGATCAGGATGCTGTGGAGCGCCCAGACGCTCACTCCTGTAGGAACTGATAACGTGGGCCCATAGAGAGCAGAGCCTGATGTGCTCAAATCCTGCACGGCGACCGCCCAAAGGAATTCATCCCCGCTCTGAACAAACAATGTCCATTGCGCCGAGCCATTGGTTTTCATCGAACCAATGCGACGAAAGAGGGTGTAGTTCGTTGGCAGCGTTGGCGATGTCGCGCTGAGCGAGATTAGGACGTCGACGACGCGAGTAGCTTTATCGATAGCATTAAGATGTTGCTGAAGTTCATTCAGCCGCTCTCGCGAAGGACGCGGAGGTTCACTTTGCGAGATATGATCCCCGACCAGTTCCGCGACCGCCTTTGAGTGACGCTCCGCGGGCGGCACAGTACGCAGCGCCTTGATTAGCCCGGCGATTTCTTTTTCGGTCGTTGCCTTCTGAGCAAACAACCCTTCCCTGCGCGCTATCAAGGCGGCGTATTCAGGCGAGGCCTCACAAAGCGATGGTACCTTGAAGTCCGGCTTTGTCGGTGATTTCGCAGCAAGCGCCATATCGAGCCTCATTGATCGTGAACCATGAGTCCGACCGTCGCAAAAGAGATGTTGTCAAAGCGCGATCTGTCGATTGCCGACGTGACGCTCGCGGTGGGGTTTAGCGATGTATCCCAACTGAACCGTATGTTTCGAAAATTGATTGGAGTTACGCCAACTGCTTTTCGGCGCGAGAATGGGCCTAGGTTAAAGGACGATAACGTCATCGCCACCGCGAGCAAAGAGACACATCGGGGAGCGTAAACAAAGCCATGAAACTACTTCACGTCGATAAGATGGAGCAGAAAATGCTCGCCGAGACGTGGCCATACTTTGAGTGCGAGTATGGCATTCAGTGCTGGTTCGCTTTTTTCTGCGCATGGCCATTCTCCTGGCTTTCGCGGCGTTCGGCAGCATCGGATTTGGCAGAAGCGCAGAAGCCTCGTCGCATTGCTGTGGATGGCCGCCATCCTCAGCGCCGTCGTCGGCGCGATGCGGCGCGAGCCGCCATTCGACGCGGTTCTCAACCAATGGGATGAAATGATGGCCTACTCAGCTTTGTGCAGCCTGGTTATCGGTTTCATCTGAACCGTCCCGGTTTGGAACATCCGGCGCTAGATCCTATACGGCTCCTATGTGAACGCCATCCCGCCGCTCTCGAATTCATATCCCGCCGGGAAGATATTGGCGACATGAGTCAAGCCGTCTCCCGACCAACGACACCCATCCGCAAAGTTCGTGCAAAACAACAATATCGCGATGGATGCGGCCATGGTTTCGGAGATTGCGCGCGGCTCACCACCGGAAGGAATACCAACGTGAAGCTCGTCGAACCTCCATCGTGTAGCTCTCCCTCTGCAATCGTGTTTATCGGCAGGAATAAGCGTGGCCAATGGGTCGCCCAGGAACAGAACGGGCTTTATGGCGGCCTGTTCGTCAACCGCGCGCAAGCCTTCAAATACGCGCTGTTCGAGAACGGTCATCATCCCGAAACGATCATCGAACTGGCGCGCGACATCGAACTCGACATGGGCGGCGCGCCCGCGTCCTCCGGCGCCATTCCCGCGGGTCGCGTCGCGTAGCCAGCCGAACGGACATCACTGTAAGGAAGAGAACGATGCTGCAGCCCTATTCCGTTTCTAACCGGGAGCAGGTGGTCGATACCATGATTGGCCTCACACGCCTGACAAGCCTGCATCGCGCCATCGTTGCCGGCAGCGGCAGCATGGAATTCTATCTTGCGCTGCGGCGGCGTGGCTCCCGGGGGGCAGCCACCGCCGCGACCTGCCGGATTCCGAAAGGACAGCATCCGGTCGGCCTGATAGCGGGAAACAATTCCCTGCAGGCGATTGAAGCCGCTCTCGTCGAACTATCGCCATTCCTTGGCACCAGCGCCACCGTCGCTGTCCTGATCGATTCCCGGGAAATCGGTGCCGGCCTGCGCATCCGGGGAAAACTGGAGCAAATGGGCTTTCGGATCGAAGCCGGTGTCAGGTGCCAGCAGGGCTTCGTGCTTTCCGCCGTCCGGCACGGCTTTGGCCAGATGGAAAAGGCGGCGTAAAATCCCCATGACGTCAGTTTCAACTCCCGCCACCTGGCTGGCGGGCTACATACCCGATGTTCCCACACCGTTCGATGAACACGGTGCCGTGGATCTGGGAGCCCTTGCGAAGCTTTGCGAGCGCCAGATCGATGCCGGCGTCACCGCCATCCTGGTCAGCGAAACCAGCGGCGAAGCCTCGACGCTGACGCCCGCGGAACAGGAAGGCATCATCCGCGCCGCCGTCGAAGTGGCGCGGGGCCGCGTCCGCGTCATCGCCGGCGCCGGATCCAATTCGACCAGCCAGGCGATCGAGCTGTCGCAGCGCGCCGAAGCAGCCGGCGCCGATGCGGTGCTTTCGGTGGTGCCCTACTACAACAAACCGATGCAGGCGGGAATCCAGGCGCATTTCAGGGCGATTGCAATCTCGACCGCGCTGCCGATCATCCTGCACGACGTTCCATCCCGGACCCTGCGCGAGTTGTCCGACGACACGCTATTGCGGCTCGCCAACTCGAGACACTTCATCGGGTTGAAGGATGCAACTGGCGACATCCCGCGGCTATTGCGCTTGCGGCGGCTTCTACCGGCCGGGTTTCGGCTGTTATCCGGAGACGACGCGACGGCGCTGCCCTTCATCGCCAATGGCGGGGACGGCTGCATTTCCATCGTCTCGAACGTCGCGCCGGAACTGTGCCAGGCCGTGTTTTCAAATTGCCGGCTGGCGCGGCCGCAGACCGCGCGATACCTCCACGACCGGCTGGTGCCGCTGACGGCCGCCCTGACGAAGGAAAGCCCGGCGGCCCTGAAATACGCACTTTTCCTGCTTGGCTTCATTTCCCCGGCCACCCGCCTGCCCATCGTCGAACTGCCCGACGATGCGAAATCGGAAGTCGCAAGCGCGATCGCGGAGATCGGCGATGAGAACATCGGCTGTCCTGTCGAGCGCTGGCACGGACCTCGTCTTCACGAAGATTCCGTGGTCCAATCCTAGGCACGGCCCGGATGAGTTTCGAGGTTCATGGAATGGCGTGGTTTGCCGGCACGTTGCGTGCCTGGCATCTGGCAGTCCTGCGCTATGCGATGACGTTGGACAATGCCGACCGGCTGGCTGTGCTCCGGATCGCCCGCGAAATCGACAGGCTCTATCCGCGGCAGGAAGGCAGCACCGAGCTCGAATTCTTTCGCCGCACCAGCGTGGAGCTTTGCGCAGCGATCCTGCAACCGAACGAACGCGCCCCCGCGGTCTTGCAACAACATCTGGCCCGGCTTGACGATGATCGTCTCAAGCGGGCCTTTGCGGCGGTGACCGGCGCCAGCCAGCCCGCCGTCTCCCCCGTCAGCCGGCCCGCCCGACGGCATGACCTATGGAAGGGCGCTCCATCGAAGCTGAGTGACGCACCACCCAGTTATTGCCGGGCGGATCGAAACGAATGCCGCGAAGCTCCAGATCGTGCCGCATCCGGCGCACCTTCGAGTCGGCGATGGCCTCGATCATGGCTTTCAGGTAGCCGTTGACGCGCCGCAAGGCGCGGCGCATCCGGACCCCACGCTTTGCATGCGACCGGGCAAACCGGCGGGCGCTGATGTCCGCCCACTGTTCGAGCAAGCGAGGATTGGAACGGTTCACGGTTGAGCGCATTCAAACTAAGTGCCAGGCGCCGCCGTCTGGTGCATTGGAATGCCGGCCCCAGCCATCCCCCGCTGGGGCCGTTTCACTCCGAAACGAAAAGCCCGGCAAACGTGCCGGGCAGTTCGGGAGTATTTTCACCGCGCCGAAATGCGTATTTCGCCCCTGCTGAAATGAGTATTGCCGCCGTGCTGAATCGAGAACATTAAAACTCTGATGCTCACCAGTGTCTGCACTGCATGCGGAACATTCTCTCCGTAAGAATACGGTGGACCTTCACTCACGGGAATAACTTGGTAGTTGCCGCCGAATGGCTCATGCCCGAGTGTCGGCGGTTGAAATGGCGACCCCGGCGCCCATAGCCCCGCGCTGGTGCCATTTCGGACTTGGTGTCCTCATTGGCACGCCAGAAACCTATTGCCTGAGTATTTTACTGCCCTGGTCCACCCCGTTTGACGATCCTATTCCGCTTCCGCGTGGACGATCCCTCGTGACTTTGAGGGACGCCGCCGACCACATCACGAAGCTGTCGAGGGCCGAACACTCCGCGCCGGAATGGCAGGCTGCAATTGAGGCGCTAATCCTCGTTGCAGAGAACGACGGCCCCACGATGTTGGCCCGGATCGGCGTCATGCGGGCGTTGAACCGCGGCCATGTCCGCGAGTTTACCGAGCCAGGGAAAAAGCATCATTGGGGGCGCCGGAAGCTAAAGAGAGACCAATGAAAACGGTCTGGATTTAGGTTGATACCAGCAAGCAGGTCGGAGACCGTGACCATCTCAAGGTGTTTGCAAACTCGGACCTTGCCGATGAGTGGTTTCTGGTGAACGATCCTGAAGGCGTCGTGTTTGAATACGAGGTTATAGGCGCCGTGGATGACGAAACCGGGTAAGGCCGCTGACGGCATCGCCAAGACCGAAGTTGATCATCACAGGAAATGCCCGGCTGCGGGCAGTGGTTCGATATGGGCGGCCTTCGTCAAGTGTTCGAGCATATTCATGACGCGGGCGACCCCGATCACCTCAAAGTCTTTGCCAGCGAGGACGCCGCGGAAAATGGTTTGAGGAAAACCACCCGGAGGGCGTGGCGTTTGAGTACGAGGTGAACGATCCAGAATAAAAATGGCCCCAGCGCGCGGCGGTGCGCCGAGGCCATCTAAAGTATTCCCATTTCAAATTGCCAGACGGAGTAGTGGGTACCCATCTGGCGTACCGATAGAAGCGGGAAAAGGTGGCAGCGTCTGCCCAATAGTGAGCATAGCGCGGAGGCCCGCCAGCCCTGGGCCGGGCCTGTCCTCAGGAACCTGCAGCCTTGCCGAGAGTCGATTCCATCGCTCCCGGGGGATCTGTGGAGACGAACCGGGAGAAAGTGGCGGCCCCGGCTTGCGCTAGAAACCTGGCTGGGGCCGTTTTGCAAGCGGCCCGCCAGAGCATGGTATTCACGGCGCCAATTTGATCCGTGCACTTAAGACATCGAGGAGCCGCCATGATGATCCGCTTTGCTTGCTTTGGGGCCTTCTTTGCAGCTTTTGCTCTTGCCGAACCAGCTTTGGCCGCGGGCGGATGTGGAGTCGGGTGCAGCAGCACGTCTGAAGGGGCTTGTGTCCGCGATGGATGGCAGCAAGCTTTGCGCGTTCGGAACGTGTGCCCGGCAACATCCCAGCCATCACCCCCTTGCGGCCCATATCACCGATGGAGTCGGCAATCCATGATGTGCATACCGCTTTGAACCGACCGGTTAGCGGCTCCGGCAATACGCAACGCACCGGGGCCGCCGACACAGAGACCCCCGGCGGGGGGCTTGGGAGCGTTGCCGGGGAAGTTTCAGAATAGGCTTCCATCGGCCCGTCGTCTGTCCGGCCGCCGACAATGGGCAGGCCCGCCAGCGTGAACCGGCGGGAGATCCGTCCAGCCTGAACTTTAAGAAAACAGTAACGCCAGTGTGGCGTAGTAGCGCTGTTTGGCTGGGGTCTCACAGTGGATGGGCCCGCAATGACAGAATATACAGTCAAAGAGATCGGCCATCAGTGGATGGTGTACGCCGATCGGAAAAGCATCGCTGCCTGTGCCGACGAAACTTCAGCTTTGAAACTGATCATCGACGACAGCGCCGCCAAGAGCGCCAGACGTAAAGCGATCATCCCCAATATTGGAGAAAGCAAAGCCCCGCCAGCATGAACCAGCGGGGCCTTGGAGAGTAGTCAGAAGCCAGCGAGCCACTTCCCGGCCATCGCCGGCTCGGGTACGGCTAGGAAGCCGATCAGCCTACCATGGAGGATTGGAATCCAGTGACTTCAGGCGCGCAACCAGTTCGACTCGACTTCTAACTCCCGGATGTGTTCGTCAGTCGGGCCAGACGTGAACTCGTGAGCTAACTCCCGAAGGCGCGCTAGCTTGGTCTCGATCGCTTGTTTTTCCCGATCTTGATCCATGCTCAGAAGACGCGTCATAGCAAGAAAGGTTCAGCTCGCGACGTAACTAAAACGCCACATGATCATGGTTCCGGCCATTCGGCGACGAGGCCCCCGGCGGCGGCATAGTGGGAATGTCAGCAGGACTTGCTCCGGAGTCCGTTCCTATGGCCCAGTTTCAGCACCAGCCCTTCTTCCAATGACCGGGTGGGCAGCCCCTGAAAGCAGCGGCTCGGCGCGCGGTGAGTGGACGACACGCGCCAGGCGCGGATTTTCAATCTGTGTAGCTGCTGACCATCCTGCCGTATTGCCATATAGCCAACACCACACCGGCTCCGCATAGAAGCCAGAACACAATTTCCCAATTCATTGGCGCCTTTTGCATTAATCCCTCCGCTTCGTTGGATCAGGATCAGGCAGGCGGCGGCTTCGCCGGTCTATTTTGACTTGATCGTTGCGGCCTCTTCCGCGGACGCATGGGGACTGGTTAGTCGCTCAGTTCGAGCCTCAAAGAACGGCCCCGGTGCGGAGCTGGTGTGCGCCCGGGACCGCTCCCTCTCCTTGAGCGTCCCGTCTCGGAACGCAATCAATCGTACCGGGGAAAAACTCGCATCGTCTGTCGGCCACCGGACGGACGGCAAATCCGATCAGGAGTCACGATTTCCCTGAGGCACAAGGGGCATTGCTATGGATTGGGTAGAGCGTTGTTTTGCCGCGGCAACGATAACTGGGTCATCATTTTCGTCGGCGGTCTGACCTGGCTGGCGTTGCTTTGGGACCTAGCAGTCCCGATAAGCGTCTAGCTGAGGCTCCCGGCTGTATCGCCCCCAAGCCCGTTTTCTAATGGCGCTCGCGGAGGGGATTCTTGGTAAAATTGCTCCCATGCAGCGCCAGCAAAAATCACGCTCGGGGAAATGCGATGTCGGGCGGCCCTCGCCGGCTGATCGTCTACTGCGGCGACTACAAATGCGCGCATTCGGAAGTGATCGACGCTGATCGCTGGGGCGATGACGTTCGGTTATCCGACCTGGAGCGTAAATTTACCTGTCAGCTTTGCGGCCACCGCGGCACCGATGTCCGGCCACTGTTCGAGCAAGCGCGAATAGGAACAGGAGGTCGCTAGGCGCGTTGGATGCTGGCGCCAATCTGCAAGTCCTGCCTGGCGCATTGGAATGACGGCCCAGCCATCAGCCCCTGCTGGGGCCGTTTCACTCCGAAAACGAAAGCCCAGCATCTGGCCGCGCGCTTCGCAAACCTTCTGAATGTTATGAAACGCGAACATCTCTCGGAGTGAAGGGTTGTTCGCGGCATCTGGATGAAGGTGAACTATCTACAGATCAGCCTATCTACGGTAGCCGCGCGCGTCCCGCGGAACCACATTTGGCGGCGGCATCGAATTTCTTTGGGAGGGCGTGAGATTGAGGTTTCGGCTCTTAGTGTTCGTTGCTGCGCCGGGCTGTTGAGTCCAACCGTCTCTTTGTATTCCAGGTCCCGCGGGGCCGTATGGCGCGCCGAG
>NZ_LLXX01000100.1 GCF_001440405.1 Bradyrhizobium valentinum | reverse complement strand
TAAAGTGAATCATCAAGCCCACTCCGTGGCGAGGGGGTTCTTCAGCAGACTGCTAGATGGATCGCAAGCGGATCGATGGTTGGAGGTTCCAGCATGGATGTTCGATCGGGCAGCATGCCCTGACGCCGAGCCTTTGACAGCTCAGCCGTTTGTCAGCATTGGCGCACTTGCGGCGCTCTCTGCGCTTCTCGATCTGATGTTGAAGGATCGAACGCCATCAGCTGCCCTGCTTTCTAGCGCATCCAGAGCCTCTCACGACCAGAATCGGGGAGAGACTCATGTCACGGCAGACGGCAGTGCCAGGGAGCGGATACCGACACAATCGACAACCGCGCCCGCAGCAGCAGATGGTCTGTTCGGGAGCGGCCTGTCGAACGGCGCCATCGGCGCGCCGGCATGGCCGGAGCTGCCGGCGGAAGCGCGGGCGGCCCTCACGAGCCTGATGACGCAGTTGATCCTCGACCATGCTGTGATGACAGCGACGCCGCCGGCGAAGGAGGTCGATGATGAACTCTGACAAGGTCCGGCCTCATCATCTGGAGCGCAAGGCGCTTTTTTACGTGCGCCAATCCTCGGCCCATCAAGTATTGCACAATCGTGAGAGCAGCGCGCTGCAATACGCTATGCGGGACCGGCTAACGTCGCTCGGTTGGTCAGAGATCGAAGTAATCGATGATGATCTCGGTCGTTCAGCCGCCGGCGGAGTACAACGCGCCGGCTTCGAGCGAATGGTAGCGGAGGTCTGTCTCGGTAAGGTTGGTGCGGTTTGCGCCCGCGAGGTCTCGCGATTCGCTCGCAACAGTCGGGATTGGCAGCAACTCATCGAGATGTGCCGCGTGGTCGATACCGTTCTGATCGATCAGGAGACCATCTACGCGCCGAGGCACGGCAACGACCGCCTGCTGCTCGGGCTCAAGGGCAGCCTCAACGAGTACGAACTGGATCTGTTGCGCCAGCGCTCGCTCGCGGCCCGCTACGAGAAGGCGCGCCGGGGCGAGTTGGTTGTGGCGGCGCCCGTCGGCTTCATGAAGGCCGGCGACCGCTATGAGAAAGACCCGGATCGGCGTGTCCAGGAAGCGATCAAGCTGGTGTTCGACAAGGTCGAGGAACTGGGCAGCGCGCGACAGGCGCTCTGCTGGCTCCACGAGTACAATCTCGATCTGCCGGTGAAGCAGACCAACGGCGACACGGCCTGGCGGCGACCAAACTACTCTGCCATCCACCGGATCATTGAGAACCCGGTCTACGGCGGCGCCTATGCCTATGGTAAGACAGCTGTGGCGGCGGGATACAGCACCGCGGGCGTGAGCGTGAAGATCCGCCGCAAGGCGCGGATGGCTGATGCTGAAGCCCAATACCCACGACGGGTACGTGAGCTGGGAGAGGTTCGAGGCGATCCGCACCATGGTCAGCAGCAATGTTCCCACTGGTCGGCATCACGGCGCGCCCAAGCATGGTGACGCGTTGCTGGCCGGTCTGATCCGCCGCGGTCGCAAGCTCACACTCCGGTACTCCGGCATGGAGCACCATATCCCGCGCTACAGCTGCAGCCGCGCCTGGATGGACAATGGCGGGCCCCACTGCATCGCCTTCGGCGGACTGCGCGTCGATGACGCCATCGAGGAGGCACTGCTTGGCGTTGTCGGCCCGGGCGCTATTGCCGCTGCAACCGCTGCCGCCAAGGGAGCCAGGGAGCGGCGGGATCAGGTGCGAGATGCGCTCAGTCGCGATCTGGAAGCGGCGCGCTATGCCACCGACCGGGCCTTCCGGCAATACGATGCCGCTGATCCCGCGAACCGGCTGGTGGCCAGTGAGCTGGAAGCCCGCTGGAACAGGGCGCTCGCTCACGCGGCGGATGTCGAGGCCAAGATCGCCATGCATGATGCGGCGACGCCCGCACCCCTTGCTGATCCAGCCTCGCTCGGCGTTCTGGTCTCGAACCTCAAAACGGTCTGGGATGCGCCGACGACGGATGCTCGCCTCAAGAAGCGGATTGTGCGCACCCTCATCCATGAGGTCGTGGCCGATATCGACGACGCGGCCTCGGAGATCGTTCTCATCGTCCATTGGGTGGGGGGCGCCCACAGCGAGTTGCGCTTGCCGAAGCGCCGGCGCGGACAGCGCAACAGCACCTCTGCCGATATCATCCAGGCCGTGCGTCAACTGGTGCTGATCGCCAGCGACGATCTGATTGCCGGCCTCCTCAATCGCAACGGCCTCAAGACCGGCAACGGCAATCGCTGGACCCGCGAGCGCGTCACATCAATGCGCTCGAACTACCACATCCCGGTGTTCAAGCCCGCGGAGGACGGGATCGAGCCATGGCTCAACCTTGGCAACGCCGCAAAGCTCCTGAAGATCGCGCCCAAGACGCTCCGGCTGGCCGCTGAAGCCGGCGAGATCGAATCCATCCATCCTCTGCCGGATGGTCCTTGGATCTTCGCCCGCACTTGGCTGATAACAACTGCTGCACAATCTATCGCCGAACGAGCGCGACAGAACCCAAAATACCCCGCGGGATCGCATCCCGCTCAACAAAATCTCTTCTCTTCAATCACATAGCCAGATGGGTGTTCTGATGCGCAGTTGTAGTCGGCCCGCCAGCATCCAAGCGCGACGCGGGCTGAGTCAGTGACGTGAACAGCGTCTCGTTCAACAACTCATCTCGTAGCCGACCGTTGAAGCTCTCGATGAAGGCGTTCTGCATGGGTTTGCCCGGCGCGATGTAGTGCCATGCGACATGGCTGTGATCCGCCCATGCAAGAATGGCGTTGCTGGTGAGTTCGGTGCCATTGTCGCTGACCACCATCCTCGGCTTGCCGCGCTCGATTATCAGCCGGTCCAGTTCCCGCGCCACGCGGATGCCGGAGAGCGAGGTGTCGGCCACCAGCGCCGGGCATTCGCGGGTACAATCATCGACGACGGTCAGGATGCGGAAACGGCGGCCGTCGGTCAGCTGGTCCGACACAAAGTCAAGCGACCACCGGTCGTTCGACGTCATCGGAACCAGCATCGGCGCCCTGGTCCCGATCGCCCGCCTGCGGCCACCACGGCGGCGCACCGTCAAAAGCGGAAAGTTGTTGCTCATCTGGTGGACACCCACGGGATGAGCGAACGGCGGGCGTGTGAAGCCATCGGCTGTTGCCGCATGACCACGAGATACCGGACGACCCGGGCCGACGAATCGGTCTTCGCCAGCGCATGCGGGCGATCGCCCAGGAGCGCCGCCGCTTCGGCTATCGACGCCTATACGTTCTGCTCAAGCGGGAGGCTACCTGATCAACCACAAGAAGCTCTTCCGGCTCTATCGGGAAGAGAAACTTCCGGCGGGCGTCACCACTTCTTTCCCAGGAGATCTTTCAGCGCCGCGTTGTCCAGCATGGCATCGGCCAGGAGCCGTTTCAGCTTCGTATTCTCGTCCTCCAGCGTCCTCAACCGCTTGGCCTCGGAGACCTCCATCCCGCCGAACCTGGCCTTCCATTTGTAGATGCTGGCGTCGCTGACGCCGTGCTTGCGGCACAGATCCGCAACCGAAACCCCGGCCTCGTGCTCCTTCAAGATCCCAATGATCTGCTCTTCCGTAAAACGACTGCGCTTCATGCTCTGGTCCTCGCCTTGGGCCAGAACGAACTTCAAACTGGATTAAGCCCGGGGGGCAAGGTCACTGCCGATCCTGGCCGCATCCGGTTCTCGCCGTCGATCCTGCCGCCCTACATGCGCCGCTCGAAGTCGATCGAGACGCTGCCGCCGGTCCTTTATCTGAAGGGAATTTCGACCGGCGACTTCTCCGAGGCGCTGGCGGCGCTGCTTGGCAAGCATGCTGCCGGGTTGTCGGCCTCCGCGATCGGCCGCTTGAAGGACTGCTGCCTCGACGAGCATGCCGCGTGGCAGAAGCGCGATCTGTCGGCCAAGCGCTACGTCTACATCTGGGCTGAACGCCTGACGCGGAGACAGAGCGCAAGCGTAGGCTGGTGTCGCGGCGCTACCAGGTCGTTCGGCATCGCACGCGGCTCAAGAACGAGGTGCATTCGATCCTGCACGCGCACCTGATCCCGAAGTGCCCGCATGCCGAGGCACGGCGCGGTCCAAGGACGGCACGCCTGTGCGCTATCATGTCGTTGGAAAGAGACGGACGGAAACCGGGCCGCGTCCCGCACTGATCTTCGCATACGGGGCGAGCAATCGTCCGCTCATCCCTGAATTCCCAGGTGCCATGGCCACCGTGGTTGAGGCCGGTTGTATTTTCGTCCACGCCCATATCAGGGGCGGTTCAGAGTTTGGACTTGGCTGGTGGCTGGAGGGGAGAGCTCAAAACAAGCAGAACGGCTACGACGATTTATAGTGGCGCGTCTCCAGTCCGCACAAGCGAAAGGCAAACCAGCCTTACTGCGAATCCAGGAAAACGAGGGCCACGGTGCCGCGGCCGCAGCTGAGGTGCGCATGCGCCTCAACACAGAGTGGCTTACCTTCGTACTGTCCGAGATCACTAGATAAGCTCTTTCACGGCAGGTACATGAGCCCATGGTCCGATGTATTGCGATTCAGAGTTTTTCAGGAGGATCTGAAGCGCAGATTTTCGCGCGATAGCTCGCCTACAGACTTGCAGCCCATCAACTTCATGCCGCGCTCCACCTCGCCACGCAACAACGCCAGCGCCCGCTCGACCCCAGCCTCTCCGGCAGCAGCGAGGGCGTAGAGATAGTACCGCCCGATCCCTACCGCCTTGGCGCCCAACGCCCAGAGCCTTGATGATGTGCGTTCCGCGCTGGATGCCGCCGTCCATCATCACATCGATCCGGTCGCCGACCGTATCGACGATTTCGGCAAGCTGATCGAATGCGGCGCGCGATCCATCGAGCTGGCGGCCGCCATGGTTCGACAGGACGATCCCTGCACAGCCGATCTCGACCGCTTTCCTTGCGTCGTCAGGCGACATGATGCCTTTGAGACAAAACGGTCCGTTCCAGATCTGTACCATCTCGGCGACATCGTCCCAGTTCATCGAGGGATCGAGCATCTCGGTGAAATAGCGACCGATCGACATAGCGCCGCCACTCATGTCTAGATGCTCATCGAGTTGCGGCAGTGTGAATTGTTCGTGGGTGAAATAGTTGATGCCCCCCATCGGCTTGATGGCGAATTGGGTCATCCCGGCAAGCGTCAATTTGAAGGGGATGCTGAAGCCGGTACGAAGGTCGCGCTCGCGGTTTCCACCAGTGATGCTGTCTACCGTAAGCATCATGGTCTCGACCCCCGCCTCCTTGGCACGCTGCATCATGGCCCTGTTCAGGCCACGATCTCGGTGAAAATAGAATTGATAGACTTGCGGCGTGTCGTGCGTTCTGCGTAGCTCCTCAAGACTGACCGTTCCTAACGACGAGACGCCGAACAGGGTGCCGTGTTTTGCCGCCGCAGCAGCGACCGCGCGTTCGCCGCGATGATGAAAAAGGCGCTGCAGCGCTGTCGGGGAGCAGTAGAATGGCACTGCAAGCGTCTGGCCCATCACCGTCACGGACAGGTCGATGTCCTGCACACCGCGCAGCACGTTCGGTACGAGATCGCAGCGATCGAAGCTTGCGCTGTTCCGTCGAAGACTGGCCTCATCGTCCGCGCCGCCGTCGATGTAATTGAAGATCGGCCCTGGCAGTCGCTTCAGCGCGAGCTTTCGAAAATCGTGGAAATTGTGGCATTGTTCGAGCCGCATGGTCTAGCAGTTTGCTGAAAAACCCAAGGATTTGAGTCTTTTTTGTCTCGGTGAACGC
>NZ_LLXX01000099.1 GCF_001440405.1 Bradyrhizobium valentinum | reverse complement strand
CTTCAGCGCCTCTTCGCCGGGGGCATCGAGGTTGGCGTTGGGCTCGTCGAGCACGAGCAGCGGCGGACGCCCGAGCAGCGCACGCGCCAGCGCCAGACGCTGCCGCTGCCCGCCGGACAGGCCGACGCCGCCGGGACCCAACCGAGTATCGTATTGCTTCGGCAGGTCGAGCACCATCTCGTGAATGCCGGCGCGCTTGGCGGCGTCGATGATCTCCTCCGTCGAGGCGTCGCCGAAGCGGGCGATGTTCTCGCGCACGGTGCCGGCGAACAGGCCGACGTCCTGCGGCAGGTAGCCGACATGACGGCCGAACTCGAGCGGATCCCAATGGCTGTAATCGAGCCCGCCGAAGCGCAATCGTCCGTCGGCCGGTGCAATGGCGCCGACCAGAAGGCGGGCCAGCGTGCTTTTGCCGGAGCCGCTCGGTCCGACGATGCCGAGCGCCTGGCCGCCGCCAAGCTCGAACGTCAGGTCCCTGATGACGGGCTCCTTGCGCGCCGGCAGCAGGCAGCGCAATTCACGCACCTCGATCGTATTGCGCGCCCGCGGCACGATGGTGTGCGGCGGCGTCAGGTCGATCTCGGCGAGCAGTTCGCGGACTTCCGCATAGGCCTCGCGCGCGCCGATGAACTGCTTCCAGGTGCCGACGGCCTGCTCCACCGGGACCAGCGCGCGGCCCATCACGATGCTGGCGGCGAAGATGGTTGCCGGCGTGATGGCGTGGTCGATCGCAAGCCAGGCGCCGGTGCCGAGCATCAGTGATTGCAGCAGCAGGCGGAAGAAGCGGATGGACGAGGTCATCACCGCGTTCTTGTCGCTGGCCTGCGCCTGCTGCACCAGCATCGACGAACGCTGGCTCTGCCAGTTGCGCTCCACCGCCGGCTGCATGCCCATCGCGCGGATCACGTCGGCGTGGCGCAGGATGTTTTCGGTGAACACGTAGGACTGGTTGCCGGCGGCCTCCGCTTGCTTCATGGGCTCGCGGGTCATCACCTCGTTGAGGCCGGCGAGCCCGAGCAGCAGCACGGCGCCGATGGTCGCGACGATGCCGAGCAGCGGATGGATGAAGAACAACAGCATGAGATAGATCGGGATCCACGGCAGGTCGAACGCGAAATAGATGCCTGGACCGGTCACGAAGGTGCGGAACTGGTCGAGATTGCGCAATTGCTGCGCGCCGCGCGAGGCGCCGCGCTGCGCCGAGCGCACCACCAGCGCCTCGAACACGCGTGCCGACAGCTCCATGTCGAGGCGGATGCCGCAGCGGATCAGGATGCAGGAGCGCACCGCGTCCAGCGCCGCCATGGTGAGCAGGGCGATCGCGAGAATCAGGGTGAGGAGGACGAGCGTGGAAACGTTCTCGTTGAGCAGGACACGGTTGTAGACCTGCATCAGATAGAGCGGCGAGCTCAGATAGAGCAGGTTGATGCCACTGGAGAACAGCCCGGCCCAGAGGAAGTGCGGCCACAGCGCGACCAGCGCCTGGCGAACGTCATCGATCCGCCGCGCCGGCGCGACGGAGTCGTCGGGAACGGTCAACGAGCCCGCAGGCATTCGGCGATCACCTTAAGCGAGTTGATATGATGCTGCGCGATCTACTCGTGCAGTGCAGGCGGCCATGACGTGGCGTGGGGATGCGTTCCCCACGCCGCGCGTTTTCGAAAAATGTCTGGACTCAAATTGGAGTTAGACGAGGCCGTTGAGCAGGCCGCCGGCATCGAGCTGGCCGACATCGGCGCTGGCACCGACCAGGGTCGGCGCGGAAACCGAGGCATCGATACCGTCGAGCCCGGCGGAGAGGTCGATGCTCGGGCTCGTTTCAATCAACGCGCCGAGATCGAGCGTGTTCGACAGATCCGCCGTGCCGCTGGCGCTGGCAGAGGCGCTGCTGCTTGCGCTTGCGCCGCCAAGGACGCCGGTGGCGGTTCCAAGCAGGCCATCGACGGTACCAAGCAGGTTTCCGAGTAGTGCAGCCATATAGTCAACTCCTATGAAGGTTGGCTGGAATGCGACGAACGTCGCGGTGCACAAAGCCACGGCAACCGAAAAGGTTGCGGACTCACATGCGGCCTTTTGGTGATCATTTGTTGGGAGAGGAACTTTCTGATGTTGCCGGTCGGCGGCGGCCGATCATGATGTGAAATCTCCTTGGGGAAAGTGTTCGGAAAATCGATGTCGGAAGACAAAGCGGATGTCGTGGTGCTCGGCGCGGGCATCGTCGGCGTATCGACGGCCTACGCCGCACGGCAGCGCGGAATGTCGGTCGTTCTGATCGACCGCCGCGAGCCGGGCAGCGAGACCTCTTATGGCAACGCCGGCATCATCAGCAGCGGCTCGATCACGCCGCTCAACAATCCGTCGCTATGGAAGTCGCTGCCGAAATACCTGACCAACCGCCACCCGGCATTGCGGTGGAATCCGCTTTGGGCGGTGCAGAACGCGAGCTGGGTCGCGCGCTTTCTGGCCGATACGGCTGCATCGCGTTTCAGGCCGCGGGCGACCGCGCTGCACGGATTGATCGGCGCATCGGCAAAATTGCACCGGGCATGGATCGTGAAAGCGGAAGCGGGGCATCGCATCCGCGAGACCGGTTGGCTGAAGGCGTGGCGCAGCGATGCCGCCGCGGCGGCGAGGCAGGAGCAGGCCCTGCTGGCCGAATACGGCATCGCCAGCGAGTTGCTCGACCGCCAGGCCATCTCCGCGCTCGAGCCTGATATCGTGCCTGTCTATAAAGTGGGCCTCCTGCACACCCAGACCGCCTCGGTCGATTCGCCGGGCGCGGTGGTCAAGGCCTATGCACGGATGTTCGCGAGTGCGGGCGGCGATGTCAGGCAGTCGGATATCAAGGAGATCGTGCCTGAGGGCGACCACTGGCGGGTGCTGCTGACCGCCGGCGAGATTTCGGCGCGCCATGTCGTGGTCGCACTGGGACCATGGTCTGCGGAAATCTTGCGGCCGCTCGGCTATCGCGTGCCGCTCGCGTTTGAACGCGGCTACCATCGCGAATTCAAGCCGAACCCGGCACGTTCGTTACAGCGTCCGATCTATGACATCGACGGCGGTTTCATCGTGACCCCGATGGAGCAGGGCATTCGTGTCACCTCAGGCGTCGAACTGACCGGCCGCGATGCGCCTTCCTCGTTCGCCCAGCTCGATCAGGTCGTTCCGCTCGCGCGCGGCGTAGTCGAATTCGGCGATGCCATCGGCGAAACATGGCGCGGCTCGCGCCCGACGCTCCCCGACAGCCTGCCGATGATCGGTCCGGCGCCGCGGCATGCCGGCCTGTGGCTCGCTTTCGGCAACCAGCACATCGGCTTCACCACGGGGCCCGCGACGGGCGCTGCCATCGCCGCCATGATCAGCGGCACGCCCGCGCCTTACGACGTCACGCCGTTCGCACCAGCCCGCTACATCTGACCTGACCAGAGTGGAACACTCTTCGGCGCCGGATCGCCGGGAAAGACGCGTTGCCGCGTCCCGGCCGGCGCCTTCAGTGGTTCCCCGAAACAACCCCAAACTGCCGGCGTTATCTTGCAGCTTTGTTTGCATCAGGAGACCAACCATGCAGGTCCAGCAAATCATGACGCCGACGGTACGCATCGCGGATCCCAATATGACCATTCGTGATGCCGCAAAGTGCATGAGGGCCGAGAATGTCGGCGCCCTGCCGGTCGGCGAAAACGATCGTTTGATCGGTATGGTCACCGACCGGGATATCGCGGTGCGAGCGGTCGCCGAAGCGCGGTCGCCCGGTAACACGACGGTTCGAGAGGTGATGTCCGAAGGCATCTGCTACTGCTTCAGCGATGATGATGCCGAAGCCGCCGCGCAAATCATGGCCACGCATCAGGTGCGGCGTCTGCCTGTTCTCAACCGAGACAAGCGGCTCGTCGGGGTCATCGCGCTGGCCGATCTCGGCCGCGCTGAGGACGAAGCGGCGCAGGGCGCGCTGAAGGACATCTCGCAGCCGACTGCGAAGGAGCGCCGATAAAGTATCACGCAGCTTCAGTCGCAAGGTCAAATCAGGCGTTCTCTGAACGACCCGCCGGTTCGGGCACCGTCTTTTGAGCTGCGGCATCCGGGCAGCCCATCGGTGCCGCACCCATGACTGTGGAACACCGCTTGTGCGGCGGAGTTCAAGGCTTGGATCAACGCAAGCGGAGACAGTAACGATGGCCGGAAGGCTGGAAAGCAAGATAGCAATCGTGACGGGGGCGGGGACCGGTATCGGCGAAGCCATCGCGCACAAATTCGCAAGAGAAGGCGCGAAAGTCGTGGCCGCCGGGTTGCCCGACGATCCTGTGGATGATGTCGTCCGGGCGATCCGCGAGCGCGGCGGTGTGGCCGAATCCTTTCTCGGCGATCTCGCGGATGAAGTAGACGCCCAGGCCTGCGTCGCTTTGGCAGCGGATGCATTTGGCAAGATCGACATTCTCGTCAACAATGCCGGCGTGTTTCCTGAAATCGCCGAATGCCAGGATCATTCCGTCGAGATGTTCGATTATGTCGTCCGGAACAACATCCGTTCCGCGTTCCTGATGACGAAGTTCGCGCTGCCGCATCTTCGACGTTCGCACGGTGTCGTGATCTCGACCGGCTCGGAAGCCGGCGAGATGGGCGAGCCGATGGCTGCGCCTTATGGCGGCTCCAAGGGCTTTCTGCACGCGTTCATGCGCAGCGTCGCTTACGAGCAGGGCAAGTACGGCGTGCGTGCGCTTTGCGTGTGCCCGGGCCCGATCGACACGGCCTGGACGCACAAGGAGACGGGACTAATGGATGCGCAAATGGAAAAGCAGACCCTTGCCGGCACTGTACTCGGCCGGCGCGGCACGCCCGAGGAGATGGCCAATGTATTCGCCTTCGCGGCCTCGGATGAAGCGAGTTTCCTGACGGGAACGCTGATATTTGCCGACGGCGGAACCACGATTGCAAAGGGCGGCCCGGGAGAAATGGCAAAGAGCTTTGTGAGAGAGCAGCCAAAGCCGACGCTCGACCTTAAGCACTCGCACGACGGCCTGAAAGGCAAACCTGTCGAGAACCGCATGCACTAGAGCATGCACTCTTCGGGTTCCGACCTCTGTTGCGAACAGCCATTTTTGAATTCTTCGGAACGTATCTGTGTCCCGCGAGTTATCGAGACAAGGAGCAGGTAACCTTCAATCAATAAGAAGGCGAATGCTCCGAAAGCCCCGTCATCTCGCTAAAGTGCGGATGGCGGGGTTTCTTTTTGAGGCTCGGCTCGTCGTACTGTTGAAATACTGCATCCGCCGGGATCCGTTCCGACCAATTTCTGGAACGCTGAACGGAAGCCCGGGTTGTTTCGGTGCAGCAGGCAGGCCGAATCTGTAGCGCCTGCCGCAGGCCGAGCGGTGTCGGATACGCGATTTCGCCGCGATCGGCTCGAGCCATTGGAGATCTGAGCCATGGCCGGCTTGACGCCCAGCGAACGAGCCCGTGAACAAAGCCAGGCATCGCTCACCGAGATATTGCGTCGTCATGGCGAAAGCCTGCCGGCGCCCGAGCGTGCCGGTGAATTCGGCGCCCTGTTCGCCCGTTTCGGCGACGCCCGGATCGTGCTGCTCGGGGAAGCGACCCATGGCAGCTCGGAGTTCTATCGGGCGCGCGCCGCCATTACTCGCGAACTGGTGCGGCATCACGGATTCTCCATCGTCGCCGTCGAGGCGGACTGGCCGGACGCGGCGCGCATCGATCGCCATGTACGGCATCACACGCGTGCGACCGGGAAAGGCGCGGCATTCGCGCGTTTTCCGGCCTGGATGTGGCGCAATGCCGAGGTGGTGGAATTCGTCGACTGGCTGCGGGCCCACAACGGCAATCTGCCGCCGGAGCGGCGCGTCTCGTTCCACGGGCTCGACGTTTACAGCCTAGGCGCTTCCATTGCCGCGGTTCTTGAATATCTCGATCGCATCGATCCGGACGCAGCCAAGGCCGCGCGGCGGCGCTACGGCTGCCTGACGCCGTGGCAGGACGAGCCGGCCGCTTATGGCCGCGCCGTCCTGTATGGCCACCGCGATACTTGCGAGGACGAGGCGGTGGCGCAACTCACCGAGCTGCTGCGCAGTCGCCTGGCCTATAGTGCAGAGGACGGCGATGACTTCTTCGACGCGGTCCAGAACGCCCGGATCGTTCGCGCAGCCGAGCATTACTACCGCATCATGTATCGGGGCTCGCGAGAATCCTGGAATTTGCGCGACCGGCACATGTTCGACACCTTGCAGGCGCTGCTTCAGCGCGACGCCGGTGCGAAGGCGGTCGTCTGGGCCCACAACTCTCACATCGGCAATGCCGCCGCTACTGCCATGGGTTGGCAGGGTGAGTTCAACATTGGCGAACTTTGCCGCACCGCCTATGGGGATGCCGCGGTCCTGATCGGCTTTGGTACTGATCGCGGCACGGTCGCCGCGGCGAGTGATTGGGAAGCGCCGATGCAGGTCAAGACCGTGCTTCCGGCGCGCCATGACAGCTATGAATATGCCTTCCGGAAGACGGGATTGGCCCGCACGCTCACCGACTGGCGTGGGCTGACCCGGCGCGAACTCGTCGAGGCGCTGCGTCAACCGATGCTGGAGCGGGCGATCGGCGTCATTTACCGGCCGGAAAGCGAGCTCACCAGCCACTATTTCCAGGCGGTCCTTGCCGAACAGTTTGATGCCTATGTGTGGTTCGAGGAGACGCGGGCGGTGACACCGCTGCCCGCCCGGCATGAACAAGGCGTGCCGGAAACGTATCCATTTGGGCTCTAGGCATCACAGATGCAGTCTGTTCGCTCGCAAAGGAGCGCCCATGATGTTTGGACAGGACAGCTTCAGCGATCGACGCGAGGCCGGCCGCCAGCTCGCGGCGGCGCTCGCGCACTTCCGTGACGCCAATCCGTTGATTCTCGCGCTGCCGCGCGGTGGCGTTCCCGTTGCTTTCGAGGTCGCAAAGTCGCTCGCCGCGCCGCTCGACCTCCTGCTGGTGCGCAAGATCGGCGCGCCCGGGCATGAGGAGCTTGGCATCGGTGCCGTGGTGGACGGCCGGAACCCGCAACTCGTGCTCAATTGGGAGGTCGTCGACATGGTGGCTCCGCCGCCGGGCTACATCGCCGCGGAACAGAAGCGGCAGCTCGCCGAAATCGAACGACGTCGACTTCTCTATCGCGGCGAGCAGCCCGCTGCCGATACCAGCGGGCGCACCGTCATCGTGGTCGACGACGGCATCGCCACCGGCGGAACAGTGAAGGCGGCGCTGCGAGGCGTGCGACAAAGCCGGCCGAGGCGCCTCGTTCTCGCCGTGCCGGTTGCTCCGCAGGACAGTCTCGATGAAGTCGCGACGGAATGTGACGAGGCCGTGTGTCTCCTGACCCCCGATCCGTTCTACGCCGTCGGTGCGTACTACGCCGACTTTGCCCAGACGACCGACGGAGAGGTGATCCGCCTGCTCAAGGAAGCGCAGCAGATGAGCCATTCATAGCTCGCCGCAAATCGACCAAAATCGGCAGGGGCGGCCGCTCGAGGTGGCCGTAAGCCGCTTGGCGGGCAACGGCGTTGAATGCGCTTCCATTTTTTTAATTGCGAAAGCCTCGCCTGGATCAGACGCCGGGGCTATTCTGCGCTGGCATACACATTGCATCTGTTTCAACGCATCCGTTCAATGCATTCGCTTCAAATGGGATGGCTCCGGTACACGATCGCGCGCCGCCTTACGCTCAACGCCCAGCTTCGATTGATCCTTTGCCGAAGCCAACATTCCGGACCCCCGCACGGTGCACGAAATTTCGTCGCCTCCCTTGCATGGAGCAATAGTTTGATGACACCGTTGCGCTCGCTTCGGGGATGGCTGCCGGCCTGTGATCGCGCGTTCCGGGTCGCGAGTGGAGCCTTTGATATATGTTGCGTCTGATTGCCCGGCGTCTTGCTCTCGGTGTGCTGGTCGCGTTCACCGTGATGACGCTTGCATTCCTGCTGACGCGGCTGTCGGGCGACCTCGCGGTTTCGATTGCCGGCCCCCAGGCGACGCAGGCAGATGTCGAAATCGTGCGCAAGGCCTATGGCCTCGATCGCCCGCTCTACGTCCAGTTCTTCGCCTGGACCGGTCGCGCCATGGTCGGCGATTTCGGCCAGAGTTACTTCTTCAAGGACAGCGTGGCTAACCTGATCCAGAAGCGCCTGCCGATCACGCTCACGCTCGGCCTTGTGGGCTTAAGCCTCGCCTTGATCGTCTCGCTTCCGCTCGGCATCCTGGCGGCGCTCCGCGAGAACACCTGGATCGATCGCAGCGTCACCATGTTCACGATGGTGGGGCAGGCGGTCCCGAGTTTCTGGCTCGCATTGATCCTGATGATCGTGCTCGGCCTGCAGCTCGGCATTCTGCCGATATCAGGCACCGGCACCTGGCAGCATTTCGTGATGCCGGGGATCGTGCTCGCCTTCACCGCGATCCCGGCCCTGACGCGGCTCACACGCTCCGGCATGATCGAGGCGATGGCCTCGGACTATATCCGCACCGCCCGCGCCAAGGGCCTGTCGCGGGCGCGGATCATCTTCAAGCACGCGCTGCGCAACGCCGCCATTCCCGTCGTGTCGATTGCAGCGGTCCAGCTTGGCTTCATGCTGGGCGGCTCGATCGTCATCGAGACGGTGTTCGCGCTGCATGGCGTCGGCTATCTCGGCTGGGAGAGCATCGCCAAGAACGATTTCCCTGTGGTGCAGGCGGTGGTACTGGTGCTCGCCGTGTTCTACATCGGCCTCACTCTGCTCGCCGATATCCTCAATGCACTGCTCGATCCGAGGCTGCGCACGGGATGAGCGAACCGATTGCCATTCAGGCGCCGCAGCCTTCGAGCATAGGTAGCTCGCGCATCGGCACCGCCGGCTTTGCGATCGGGATCGCCATCGTTGGGCTCGTCGTCGCAGCCGCGGTCGTCGGCAACGCGCTGGTGCCGCAGGACCCGTTCACTCAGGATCTCGGCAATCGCCTCAAGCCGCCGTTCTGGATGGAGGGCAGCCAGGCCGGGCACCTGCTCGGCACCGACCAGCTCGGGCGGGATTATCTGGCGCGGCTGGTCTATGGCGCGCGCATTTCGCTCCTGATCGGCATCATGACGGTGATCACATCAGGGTTGATCGGCATCACGCTCGGCGTGCTCGGCGGCTTCTTCGGCGGCCGCGTCGACGATGTCGTGCTGTTCGCCATAACGACACGATTGTCGATTCCCGTCGTGCTGGTCGCGCTCGCGGTGGTCGGGCTGATGGGATCGGGCCTTGGGCTCGTCGTGGCCACCCTTGGGCTGCTGTTATGGGATCGCTTCGCCGTCGTGGCCCGTGCCACCACCATGCAGGTTCGCAACCACGACTATGTCAGCGCCGCCTGGTGCGCCGGCGCCTCGACGTCGCATATCCTCATCAGGGAGATCCTGCCGAACATCGCCAGTCATCTCGCCGTCGTGGCAACCCTGGAGATGGCGCTGGCGATCCTCCTCGAAGCCGCTCTGTCGTTCCTCGGCCTCGGCGTGCCGCCGCCGCTGCCGTCCTGGGGGCTGATGATCGCCGAGGGCAAGGACTACATGTTCTTTTCACCCTGGGTGATCATGATCCCCGGCGTCGCGCTGCTGGTTCTGGTGCTCGGCATCAATCTGGTCGGCGACGGACTGCGCAATCTGCTCGGCGCGGAGCGGCTGCGATGAGCGCGCTTTTGGAGGTCGAGGAGCTTCAGGTGACGTTCGGCGGCCGCACCGCGGCGGTGCGCGGCGCCTCGTTCCGGGTCGAGAAGGGCGAGACCCATTGCCTGGTCGGCGAATCCGGTTGCGGCAAGTCGGTCACCGCGCTGGCGGTGATGAGCCTGCTCGCGCGCGGCGGCCACCGTTCGGCGAAACGGATGAGCTTTGCCGGGACCGACCTCACCTCGCTGTCGGACCGCGAAATGGCGCGCCTGCGCGGCAATCGCATGGCGATGATCTTCCAGGAGCCGATGACCAGCCTCAACCCCGCCTTCACGATCGGCTCGCAGATGGCCGAGGTGCTGACGCGCCACAAGGGCGGCTCGCGCGCGGCGGCGCTGGACCGCGCGGCCGAACTGATGGGTCGCGTCGGCATCACCGCACCCGGCATGCGGCTCGGCCAGTTCCCGCACCAGCTTTCGGGCGGCCTGCGCCAGCGCGTCATGATCGCGATGGCGCTGATGTGCGATCCCGAACTATTGATCGC
>NZ_LLXX01000098.1 GCF_001440405.1 Bradyrhizobium valentinum | reverse complement strand
GGGAGCAGCCGGAGTGCGTTTTAGATGCGCGCCGGGTGTCCCCGCTTGGCGCATTGGGATGAGCGGCCCCAGCTATCAGCCCCTGCTGGGGCCGTTTCTTTTCTCAAACGAAAGCCCGGCTCTTTGGGCCGGGCGATTCGCAAACATTCCGAACGTGATGAAACGCAAACATCTTAGATCAGAATAAACATAAACGTCGGTTCGCTTTGTTACCTAGGAATCGGAATTTGGCTCCTGAGTACGTGACCAAGCGCATAGATTAGTCGTCCACGCGCGCTCAAGAAACGGCCCCAGCGGGGAAGACTGGGGCCGTCAGGGGATGTGCCTCGAGGCAATTGGGGATCTCAAAGGCACATACCCACACTTCGGGAAAAGGTGGCAAGTTCCCTTCCTTCGCGGTGCGGGGGGAAGGCCCGGCAGCGTGAACCGACCGGCGGCGAATAGAGAAGGAACGATATTCACGGCGCCAATGTTAACCCACGCACTCAGGACAACGAGGAGCCGTTGATGATCCGCATTGGTTGCCTTGGGGCCTTCCTTGTAGCTTTCACTCTTACTGGGCCAGCATCGGCTACGGGGGGATGTGGAGTCGGGTGTAGCAGCACGTCTGAAGGGGCCTGTGTCCGCGATGGATGGCAGCAAGGTTTGCCCGTTCGGAACGTGTGCCCGGCCACATCCCAGCCATCTCCGCCTTGCGGCCCATATCACCGATGGAGTCGGCAATCCATGATGTGCATACCGCGTTGAGGCTGGCCCGGTTAGCGGCCCCCGCTGGGACCGTTTCTTTTCCCTGACCGTGTTCTTACGGGGTCATTATTGGCCAACAACTTGCGATGGGTGCTTCAGCTGTTCGGCAGCTCATCTCTAGGTGTGCCGAACTAAGTCACTCGGAGCACCCAAATGAGTATGCAGCCTCGTTTTGAGACAGCGCGCGAAACTGCAGTGATTAGTAAGATACTGGCTGATCTTGCCCGCACCGTTCAACTGATCGAATGCGAGATCGCGGCCCAAGAAGAGCGCGCCAGCGTTTCCGACCGGTCTGATGTCAAGTATCCAATGCTGGCAAGGACCCTGATCGTGCGGCGCGATAATCTCAAGATGACCATCGACGCCCTTGAACAGCGTCTCGCCGAGCGAGCGCCGCACGAGCAAGCAACGGCGGCTTAGCCCAAGGCAAAAGCCGTCGC
>NZ_LLXX01000097.1 GCF_001440405.1 Bradyrhizobium valentinum | reverse complement strand
AGCTCGTCATAGCTTAAGCGCTGGTCCTGATAGACCACCGCCACCGCATCCGGCGCCTTGCCCACCTGCGCCTCGAACAGCTCATGGATGCACTGCTGCTCGGGATACGGCGCCGCCGTCCGGTTCAGCTCCTCCAACAGATACGCGCGCTCAGCGGACGGCAGGATATCCAGCTCGCGCACCGGCGTGTTCGGCGCCTGCTCCAGCGCGTCGGCCAGTTGCTCGAGCGCGCGCTGCATGTAGCCGCAGACCCGATCCGCGGAGACGGGCTCCGCCACCTGCGCCGTCAGACCGAGCGCCTCGCCAAAATCATCCACCGACAGGGTCAGCGGATAGTTGGTGCGTTCCTCCCCGCCCAGCCATTCCACGCCGCCCAGCCCAGCATCCGGTCCGCAAGCGAGCGCCGGCGCGGTGTGGCGGTAGTTCAACAACGCGCTGAACAGCGGCGCCGGCGCCGCAACGCCGCTGCAGCGTTGCGCCAACGCCAGCGAGGCATGCTCGTGCGCCAGCAGCTCGGCCAGCCGGGCGTGCGTGGTCCGCACGCTCGCCTCGACCCCGGTGCCGTCCAGATCAAGCCGCAGCGGCAGCGTGTTGATGAACAGGCCCATGGTGCGGTCGGCACCCGCGCCGCCATGCATGCGGCCAAACAGCACCGTGCCGAACACCACCTGCTCGCGGCCGCTGCTGCGCGCCACCACCTGTCCGCACGCCAGATGGCACAGGCTGGCCAGGCTCACCCCAAGCCGCCGCGCCTGGCTGCGCAATCGCGCGTTGAGCGCCTGCGGCAGCCTCCGATGCGCCTCATGAACCCCGCAGCCGTCGCCGTGGACCTCGCTTAAGCCAAACGGCGTGGTCGGCGCATCGATGTCCCCCAGCAGTCCCCGGAAGAACTCTTCATGCGCTTTGGTACCAACGCCCAGGCGCGCCTGCGCCACCAGGTTGCGGAACGGCTGCGGGGCGGCCAGCTCATGGTCGCGCCCGCCGAGCACGGCCTTAACCTCGGCATGCATCACCTCCAGCGTCGTGTGATCCCCGATCAGATGATGCTGCAGCTGCAAGAGCAGCCAGCGCGCGCTGCCGGGCTCGCGCGCGATCACAAACCGCAACAGCGGGGCCCGGCCAAGATCGATGCGGTGCTGGCGCGGATCAAACCTCAGCCTGAGCTGCGCGTGGCCAGGACCGCCGGAGCCATCCAGCTCGACCTCGGTCACATTGAGTGGCGCGTTCCGCCACACCACCTGGGCCGCGCGCGACAGGCCCTCCCAGACAAACGACGTCCTTAAGATGTCGTGCCGGTCCACCACCCGCTGAACCGCGGCAAGATAGCGGTCCAACACGCCACGGTCGGCAAACGCCATCTGCGACACCAGCAGGTACGGATCGCCTTGGCGGGCCAACAGATGATGGAACAGGATGCCGTCCTGCAGCGGCGACAAGGCATAAATATCCTGGATGTTGCCGACGCCGCCGGGCACCGTGGCGAGGATCCGATCGATCTCTCCCTGCGTCAGCTCGATCAGCGGCAGCATCTGCGGCGTGATCGAGCGGCTCTCTGCCGTGATCAGGTTGGCCGGCACCGCCACCTCGTGATGACTGCGCAGGCTCGCGGCCAGATCCGCCAGCACCGGCCTGGCGAACAAGGTCCGCACCTTCACCCCCAGCGACAGCCGCCGCAGACGCTCGATCAGCTGCACCGCCAAGAGCGAGTGGCCGCCCAGTTCGAA
>NZ_LLXX01000096.1:42064-79403 GCF_001440405.1 Bradyrhizobium valentinum | reverse complement strand
ATTATACTGCTTCACCAGGCTCGAGCGAATGGTCTGCGAAGCCGCATCGGCGACCGGCGCAGCGACGGCCCCAAAGGTCAGGGTACCACCGCCGGTAGCGGTGTACGTAACCGCACCGATCGTGGACGAGGCCGTATCGTTGGTCGTGGTAATGACGAGCTGGTTGGTGCTGTCGAGGCTGGCCGAATAATTGCTGGCCGCCAGCGCCGTATTCAACTGATCGAGCGACGTGGTAGCAGTGAAGGTGAAGCTGAATGCCGCATGGCCAGCGGAAGCCGCGATAGACAGAACGTCGGTGGCGTCGATGACGGTGCCGTCAACGAGGTCGGCCGCGGTGCCGGCGCCGATCGCAGTCGAGGTCACCGTCGACTTGCTCGTATAACCGGCGGGAGCCTGCAGCACCTGGTTGGCGATCGACTTTGCGGTATCGACCAGCTTCTGCAGCGAGGTGATGCCGGTGTTGGCGGCCTGCAGGACCTGCACACCGTTGCCGATGCTGTCGAGCAGGTTGTTGATGTCGCTGGCGCGGTTGTTGAGGCCCTGCGCGGTGAAGAAGTTGGTCGGATTGTCGAGAGCTGTATTGACCTTGTTACCCGTCGCAAGGCGATTCTGGGTGGTCGACAGCAGGTCGGCGGTGGACTGGAGCGAGAGCAGGTTCTGGCGAACCGAAGCCGAGAGAACGATAGACATGTTTCATACCTTTCTGGTGTGAAAATCGAGGAACAATCGCTGTCCCAATCTTTTTCGATCGGGTGAGCCAGCCTGGGACCGGGCCTCTAAAAAACAAATGAATCGAAACTGGACTCCTCCAGCGCTAAAAGAGGGACAAATTGTTCGCATTGACGCGCCCTGGTTCGAAAAACCATTGATATTGCTGCATATTGTGGGACAGACGAAAAAGCAGCCGCGTGCCCTCGTTCACCAACCGTTAACTATAATGGGAAAGGATTGCGTTCGGATCGCCTGGAGAAGCACCAGCGGGTAGCTGGCGCCACGCATTCCCTCTTCAATGACTGCGCTTTCAAAAAGCGGCGACGGAGAACAGGCATGGCCTTGAAGGTTGAACTCAAGCCGAACGAGCGGATTATCATCGGCGCCTGCGTGGTGACCAACACCGACCAGCGCGCGCGCCTGTTGATCGACGGCGACAGGATCCCGATCCTGCGCGAGAAAGACATCCTGACGCCCGAGACCGCCGATACGCCGGCCAAGCTGATCTATCTCTCAGTGCAACTGATGTATCTGTCGCCGGATCCGATGGCGCATCACCCGACCTATTTCAACCTGGTGCGGGGCATCCTGAGCACCATGCCGAGCGCGTGGCCCTTCATCGAAGCCATCAACAATAACATCCTGAACGGCGACCTGTATCACGCGCTGAAGGAAGCAAAGAAGCTGATCGGCCACGAAGAAGAGCTGATCGCCGACGCGAAAAGCCTGCAGGCGGCCAACTCCGGCAGCAAAGCCGATCGCAAGTCGGCCTGATCGGCACCGGACAACACCACGACGACAAAAGGCCTCCGCAAGGAGGCCTTTTTTTGCGCATCGGAGTTATCAGGCGACGATCGTCAGAGATATTTGGTCAGCGAGGTCTGGTAGAGCATCGAGGTGGTTTGGTACGAGGCCTGCAGGCTGGTCTGCAGTGCGAGAATCTTGGTCGCGACCTCGTCGTCGTTGATGCCCTCGATCGAATCCAGCATCGTCTGCGTGATTGCCTTGGTCTGGGCCTGGCGATCCTTGGCCGCCTTGATCGACGCCGCGGCGCCGGCGAAGTCGGCCTGGATGTCCTGAATCGACTGCGTCCCCGGCACATCAGCGAGATTCTGGGCAATGCGCTGGTTCAGCGCAGCGATCTGCGCGTTGGCATTGGGATCGGTTACCGACGTCGTGACCGCGGCAAATACCGCGACGGTCTGCAGTTGCGAGCGCAGCGCCTGTTCGTCGGCGCGCGCGCCGTATTGCACCGTGATCGATTGATCGATCTGGGCGACGGCGGTACCGCGCGCGGAGTCCGTGCCGGATTCGCCATTGTACCAACTCACAGTGTTCGCCGTCGTGCCCGCCACCAATGTTGTCGCCGCGCCGAAAGGTGTGGTGCCGACGCGCATCGGCGGCTGGTCGAAGAAATTGTCGCCGGCCGTCACCGCCGACGCCGCGACAAGCGGGCCATTGGCGAGCTTGCCGATCGAGGCATTGAGCGCGGCGTTGAGATTGGCCGCCGTCGCGGTCGGGGTGGCACCGATGGCGAAGCTGTTGGCCGGCAGCGGCGTCGCCGTCGAGGCCGTCAGAGTGATGTCCTCGGTGGTGCCGTCCGGCAGATTGAAGGTGAACTTGACCTGTTCGCCCTCAGCCGGGTTGGTGACGCCCAGATCGACCGACATCGCCGCCGGCGTGCCGGCCGGCTGGGTGATCGTCGCGCCCGTCAGCGTCGAGGTGATCGCATTGAGCTTGAGGCCGAACTCGGACGGCGAAGCGTCCTCGGCGATCTGCACTGACGTCGCCGACGGCGCCGTCAGCACGACGCGGCCGAGGCCGAGGGTACCGACGTCGGCCTGCTTGCGCTCCAGGATCAATTGCTTGAGCCCGGCCTGGGCGCCGTTGCCGTTCATGATCACGTCGGCGGCAGTCACCGGCGGCGTGTCGGTGGCACGGCCGGAGAACAGGTAGCGATCGCCCGACTTGGCGTTGAGCATGTCGACGGAATCGAAGAACCCGAGCGATGCGGTTTTCTGTCCCGCGGTCTGGCCGGTGTTGTCTATCTCGCTGACCGCACTGACCGCGGCGCCCTTTACCGACGAACCGACGTCGACAAGCCGCTGCAGCGACAGGTTGGCGACGCTGATCCGCGTGTTCAGGTTTACCGCGGTGTCGGCATAGCCGGCCAGGCCGCTGAGTTGCGAGCGCAAGCCGATGGCGAGGCTGCGGCCACTGCCCTGCCCCGCATAGGTGTTGGAGATCTTGCCGCTCGCCAACTGCTGAGTCAGCGTGTCGAGCTGGCTGCGCAGATCGAGGATGCCTGAGCCGATGTATGATGTCCGTCCGCTGACGCCACTAATGGTCATGACTGCCTCATATTGCCTGCATCAACGTTTTGTACATTTCATTCACCGTCGACATCACACGCGCATTGGCCGAATAGGAGTTCTGCAGCAACAGCAGATGCGCCATCTCCTCGTCGATGTTAACGCCCGAGGTCGCTGACATCTTTTCCTGCAGCGTATTGAGCACCACGTCTTGCCCGTCGGCGAGTTGCGCTGCCGCGTCGGCGGCCGCCCCCTGCGCGCTGGTGAACTGCTGCATGTAACTCAACAGCGTGCCTTTGAACGGCGCGCTGGCGCTGCCGACACCCGATGCCGGCGAGTATTGAAACGTTGCTGTGGTCAGCTGCGACAGGATGAAGTCGGAACGCGTCGTGTCGCCCGCGGCAGTCGAAGCGCTGTAGAGCACAAGCTTGGAGGGATCCGCAACCAGCGCATTGTTGACGGCAAGACGTCCCGCCAGGCCCGTGATCTGCGAACCCGTCGCACTGATCGCGCCGGTGTAGGGTGAGCCGTTGTCGGTGAACAGCGAGAGCTCGGCGCTGCCATTGGTCAGGTTAGTCTGCGTCGTGGTGACCGAAGCTGCATTGACCGTCGAGAAGCCGGTATTGTTCAGCACCGTCAGCGTGGAGCCAGCGCCGGAGAACTGCAGGTTCGATCCACCCAGCGCCGTGTTAAGCTGCGCAATGACGGACGCGATGCCTCCCGAAAAATCCACGCCAACGACCTGGTCGTTGGGATCGGCCGTCGCATCGTTTGACAGCGGCAGTACGCTGGCATCATCGACGCGCATGATCGAGAGTTGGCGCTGCGTATTGGTCGCGGTGTCCGTGTAGGTGACATGGATGACGTTGCCGGCCTTCAGGCCGGTGACATCAAGATCAAATCCCGACTGCAGGCCGGACGTCACCGCGGTGCCCGCGGTGGTTTTGTCGGACAGCGCGCTGGACAGCGATGCCGCGAACTGGTCGAGCTGATTCTGCGCCTCGACCAGCGACTTGTCGCGCAACTCCGTGTAGGCGGCGATCTTGCCAGACTTGATGCCACCGGTGGCAGTCAGATCGATCGATCCACCATTGGCGAATGAGACGACGACCGAGCCCAGGTTGCTTTTCGACGGGTCGGAATTCCACAGCGTGTTGGGGCTGACCGTTCCCTGCGCATTGAACGACAGTCTGGCGGCCTCGTTGCCGACGAGCTGCACGCCGGAGCCGGTGAAGACCGTAACCTGGTTGGAGCCGTTGGTGGTGACGCGAATGTCCATCAATTCGGACAATTGCGTGATGTACTGATCGCGCTGGTCGAGCAGAGCCGCCGTCGATGCGTCAGTCGAGGTGCCGCCGAGCGGATTGACCGCTATCTGGTTATTGATGGTCGCGATCTGCGACATCAGGTTGTTGGCGGTATTGACGGAATCGTTGATGCCGTTTTCGGCGGCGCCGCGCAGCGTCTGAATGCCCTGCGTCATCGAATTGAGCTGGCTTGCCAGCACATTCGCCGCATTGATGACGCCGATTCGCGCCGACTGGCTATCGGCGCTGGTCGACAGCGCCTGCACCGCCGTGGTCAGCTTGTTGAAGGCATCCTCGAGCGTACCGACCGAACCAGGGTTGCCGTAGAGGCTCTGCAGTTGCTGCAGGAAATTCGACCGCAACGAGGCGTAACCCGCGCCGGAGGTTTCCGTGCGTAGCTGTGCCTGGATATACTGATCCAACTCGCGGTTCACGCCAACGGTCCGGACGTTGCTGCCATACGACCCGGAATCGACGGTGACCTGATTCAGCGTCTTGCGAACGTAGCCGGGCGTTTCCGCGTTGGCGACATTCGAAGACACCAGCGACATCGCGGCCTGATTGGCGCGCAGGCCGGACATCGCAATGGAGAGTGCGTCGCTGAGACTCATGACAAACTACCGCTCTCGAAAACCACCACCGGATAACGCGCGAACTACCGCATCACGTTCAGCAGATCCTGGACCATCGTGTTCGCCGTCGTGATCACCTTGGTGTTGGCCGAATAGGCCTGCTGCGTGACGATCAGCTTGGTGAATTCGTCCGCGATGTCGGTGTTGGACGATTCCAGCGACGAGCCGGAAATGCTGCCGCCCTTGCCGAACAGGGCCTCGCCGGATTCGTTGGTGACTTCGAACGCGCCGCCGTCGATGCGCTTCAGGAAGTCGGCGCCGTTGAAGGTCGCGACGCTGACTTCGGCGAGATCGATGTTGCGACCGTTGGAGTAGCTGCCGACCACGCGGCCGTCGTTGCTGACGGAGACGCTCTGGAGCTGGCCGGCCGCATAGCCGTCCTGCTGCAGCTGGTTGACCTGGGCGTTGCCGTTGGTATCTGCGAACTGGGTCAGGCCGCCAGTGCCGAACGCCATCGTGACGTTGCCGAGCGTCACGCCGCTGACCGTGAGGTTGTTGAGCGTGATCTGGCCTACCACCGGATTCATCTGGCCGTTCGGGCCAAAGGTGAAATCGGTGCCGACGTTCTGCCAGGCGACCGCGCTGCCGGTCGCACTCGGGTTAACCTGATAAAACAGATTCCAGGTATCGACGTGGCCGAGGCCCAGGGTGGCTGAGTCGATCTTCGCCCAGCGCAACTGCATGCTGACCGGGGCGCCGTTGCCGTCATAGGCGGTCGCGGCGCCGCCGCTGATCGATTCGTCGAGGAAAGTCTGGTTGTCGCTGCCGATCACCACGCCGGTGCCTGCCGTGCCGCCGCCGCCGCGGAGCGCCGTCACCGTGCCGGTGAAGCCGAGCGCGCCGAACGCCGCGGCGTTCGAGCTCGACATCGTCAGATCGGCCGTCAGCCCCGTATGGATCGTGAGCGCGCCCGACGCCACCGATGATGAAGGGGTCGACGGGGGACCCGCGCCGGTGATGGAGTCGATCCTCGCCAGCAGGTCGGCGATGGTGTCGGTGACGTTGAGCTGGTTGCCGACGGCGCCCGCGGCGACGAAGGTCACAACGGTGCCGTTGACGGTGATGGTATCGCCGGCCGCGAAATTCGAAGCGATCGAGTTTGTGTTTGCGGCACCGGAGAGCGTGGTCGTCGGGCCTATCGCGGCCGGAATCGTCAGCTTGTTGTTCTGCGAGGTTCCGGTCCTGCTGCTATCGGTGAATGGAGTCATCGGCGTTCCCAGAATTCTCGGATTGCTGGCGAAGTCGGCCGGACGCAGCAACTCCGATCCCGGCACCGATTTTTCGTGGTTGGCGGTCAGCGGATAGCTCGCAAGGTTGGCGCGATAGTCGATCCTGGTCGTGGCCTGCGACGGTAGAAAGTCATTCTGGAATCGCAGAACCTCCGGCACACTGCCGCTCGGATTGCCCGTGGTCGGATCGATCGGCACGCCTTGCAGAAAGTAGCCGGCGCCGTTGACGAGATAGCCGTTTTTGTCGAGCGAGAAGTCGCCGCGCCGCGTGTAGCGATCGACACCGTCGAATACCGGGTTGTTGTCGGAGAAGCTGCCGGGCTTCTGCACCGCAAAGAATCCGTCGCCGTTGATGGCCATGTAAGTCGATACCGCCGCCGACTGCACCGACCCTGAGATGGTGTTGGTGCTGCGCGAGCCGGCAGTGACGCTGCCCGCGAGCTGCGCGGTGTTACCGGTGTCAGGAATGATGTCCTTGAAACTGGTATCGATCCGCTTGAATGCGGTCGTTTGCGAGTTCGCGATATTGCCGGAGATGTTTTCCAGGGCGTAGGAATTCGCCCGCAGACCCGCGACGGACGTGGTGAGAGCGCCGAAGATACCCATGACATTTTCTCCAAATTCGATCTGGGCGGCTCGCCGTTCCTGGGAAACCGAGGCCGCGTCGGGAGAACATGTCGCAAGCGTCGTGCCAAACTATAAACTCAATAAAAATCAAAGCCTTAACAAAAAAGCCCCGGTCCAAAGACCGGGGCACATTTGCCGGGCGGGGCAACAATTGCCGAGCGGTGCCGTTACGAAGCCTGTGGCCCGGCCGGGTGAAACACCAGCCCAAACCCATCGATGCAATAGCGCAAGCCGGTCGGCTTCGGCCCGTCGTCGAAGACGTGACCCATATGTCCACCGCAGCGGCGGCAGTGGACTTCCGTGCGCGTCATCCCGAACGTCGTGTCCTTGGTTTCACCAAGGGCATTGTCGAGCGGCTTCCAGAAGCTCGGCCAACCAGTGCCGCTATCGTATTTGGTATCAGAGGAGAACAGCGGCAGGTCGCATCCGGCGCAGGCATAGATGCCCTTGCGCTTTTCTTTCAGGAGCGGGCTCGAGCCGGGCCGCTCGGTGCCGTGCTTGCGCAGGATTTCATACTGCTGGGGCGTGAGCTGGGCGCGCCATTCGGCGTCGGTCTTTTCCACCTCGAATTTCTCGGCCGCGTGCGCCGGCGAGGTGCGCAGCCAGCGGAAAGTGGCCAGGCCAAACAGGCCGGCTACGGATGCGAGCAGGATACGGCGTTCGATCATGGAAATCTCCGTGCGAGGCGGGCGTAACGTTTCGCCATCAAGTACGGCCCACGAGCGCCGACGTTACACGGATCCGTTCCGGATTTTCTCACTTTCCTGCGAGCCAGGGACGGGTCCCCCGCCATCCTGCGCCTCTGCCGACCGCGGCGGCTGTGGACGTACCGGCCGAGGCCCGCCCGGCGGACGGCGTGGCGGCCTGGTTCCGGCCTGCCGGTTGGCTTCCGCCAATCGCGCCTCGCGAACGCGTTCCCGGACACGGGCGCCTTCGCGGTAACGGGCCAGCACGCCCGCCGCGGCGGAATGGCCCCGCCCCCACAGGCCGATCAGATGGCCGGCGACGCGGCCGGTGACGCCGCCTGCCCAGACCAGTTCGAACGGCGAGAACAGTTTCCAGCGGTCCTCGCCCCACAGGATGCTGCGCGCGATGACCTGCCCTGCCATTGCCGAGGTGTTCAGCCCCTGGCGGCCGAAGCCGCTGGCGACCCACAGCCCTTTGCGCAATTGGCCGATCTGCGGCATGCCGTGCACGGTCACCCCGACCGCGCCGCCGAACACGTCAGCTATCGGCACCTTGCCGAGTTGGGGAAAGATGGTGGCAATGCGGCGTTGAATGACGGGGCCGAAGCGGCGCGGCCGCGCGTCCCAGGTGGTTTCCGGGCTCGCCCACATCAGCCGGTCGCCATCCACGATCCGAAAATGATCGATGCCGTCGCTGTCGGCCACTGACCCCTTGAAAGCGAAGATCTCGCCAAGACGGTCGCCGAGCGGTTCGGTCACCGCGGCATAGCGCCAGACCGGCAGCAACGTCTCGGACAGGCGGCGCAACGGAGTGCCGAGATGAACGTTGCCGGTCAGCACGATATGCGAGGCGCGCAGCCGCGCCGACGGCGTCACGATACGCTTGCGAATGCCTGACGAATCGATGCTGACGACGGGAGTATCCTCGAAGATGCGCGCGCCCGCCCGCCTCGCCAGTACGGCAAGGCCGTGGATGTATTTGCGGCCGTCGATCTGAAACGCGCGCGGATAATAGATGCCGTGGAAATAGTGTGCAGTCCCGAGCTGATCGCGAACGCGATCGACCTGCCATCCCTCGACTTCGGTCTCGAAATCCTCGCTCAGCGTCTGCAGCCGGCTGATCAGCATTTCGCCGACGTCGACGTTGGAGACCTCCAGCGCGCCTTCGGTCAGCGCAATTCCCGGCATCGCCTCTTCGGTGGCGGCGGCACGGACGTAATCGGCGCCCTCCTTCGACATCGCCCACAGCTCGCGCGCGTCGTCGAGGCCGACGCGCTCGATCAGGTCACCGATCGGAAGGCTGTAGCCCGGCATGACCGTGCCGAGTTGATGACCGGACGCGTTCCAGCCGACATGCCGGCCTTCGAGAACGGCCACGCTGGCGCCAAGGCGCGCGGCCTCCAGCGCCACGGTGAGACCGGCAAGTCCTGCGCCCACCACGCAAATGTCAACATCAAGGTCGAACGAAAGCCGCGAACGAAAAGGCGCGTCATCGTCGGGGCTGTTGGTCGCACTTGTGAAAGTCTCGAGCATGGCGTTTCTTACGGACCGCTGCAGCGCTTGTCACCTTGCCGCGGACATGAGCTTGTAGATTAGTCGAGACTAAGACCGAATCGAGATCGCGCCAATGCGCCGTTTGATGCTGCTGCGTCACGCCAAGACCGAACACGACGCGCCTTCGGGCCATGACCACGACCGCCGACTCGACGAGCGCGGCCGGCGGGATGCCGCCGCCATCGGAACCTGGATCGGCCGGCATCCGCCGTTTCCCGATGCCGTTCTGGTTTCGACCGCGGTGCGGGCGCTGCAGACCTGGGAGATCGCACGCGATGCGATGAAGGATGCAGTGCGGGAACGGCCGCCGCAGCCCCAGGTCGAATTGCTCGACGAACTCTACGGCGCCGAGCCGACGCAGCTCCTGCGAATCATCCGCATGGCCGAGGTCGACGATCCCGCGCGATTGATGCTGATCGGCCACAATCCCGGCATGCATGAGCTGGCCTTGATGCTCGCCAGCAGCGGCGATGCAGCGGCGAAGAAGTCACTTGAGGATAATCTGCCAACCGCTGGCCTTGCCGTCCTGGATTTTGCAATCGACGACTGGAGCGAAGTGGCGTTCCGCCGCGGCAAACTCGTGCGGTTCACCAGCCCGAAATTGCTGAAGCAGGCGCTGGACGACTGAGGCAGGCGGACATCCCTGCCCCGCCATGCTAAGCTCTCCATGACACGGTTTTCGAGCGAATTAAGAACAAGTTCGCGTAAAAGAAAACGCGTCAAAACAAAAGGCTAGAGCCCCGTCCTGATAAATCAGGAACGGGCTCAGGCGGGAGGCGCAGATGTTCAAGTCGATTCTCGTGCCGATCGATCTGGCCGACACCGATCTGGCGAAGCCGGCGATCGCGACCGCCGCAACGCTGTCGCAAACCTGGAACGGCTCGGTGCGCCTGCTCAACGTGTTGCCGATGACGCCGGTGATGCTGGCGGAATATGTGCCGGCCGATTTCGACGCCCAGCAGCGCGCGACCTCGGAGGAAGCGCTCACCATTGTGGCGAAGGAATCCGGCATCGAGGCGTCGCGCATTTCCACCGCAGTGCGGCAGGGTGGCATCTATCACGAGATCCTCGAAGAGGCGGCGGCGATCAAGGCCGACCTGATTGTTATGACCTCGCACCGGCCCGCGATGCGGACCTATTTCCTCGGCTCCAACGCCGGTCATGTCGTGCGCTACGCCAGGTGCTCGGTACTGGTGGTGCGGCACTAGTTGAAGTGCAAAGCACTAACGATCTCGTATCCCGGACGCCGTGCAGAAGCGCGTCGGCGCTGCACAGCAGCGCCCAGACACAAAATATCGAAAACAACCCCATGCAAAGTACGTATGCGACCCGACAAAAAATTTCGGCCCGGTCGATCGACCGGGCCGTTTGATTTACCTAGCGATCAAACTAGGCGCTTCACCTGATCCGGCCGAAATCCGGATCGACGACGCCGCGCACCGCGGATTCAATCCGGCTGCGCTCGATGCCGATGTCGCGGAGCGCGCGATCGTCCAGTTCGCTCAGCGTTTGGATGGCCTGGCGGCGCGCGAAATAGGTGACGATGCCGTTTACCCAGCTTCCGAGCAGGCGGAAAAATCCGCTCGCCGAGCTCTGGGGCGCAGTCCGGGCTGCCGTCTGGGATATCGTGGTCATCGTTCTTCTCCTTGCTTGCGCGCGGCAAAGCGGTGCCGCTGGCGCAAACGCTGCGGATAGCGCCTGCACCTATTGGGTTCTGATTGCTTGCACCCCTCTCAGTGCAATCATGGGCTTGATGGGTTCAAAATGATCCGATACATTGCTCGGTGCAAGGAAAACATTGCTCTCGGTGCAATAATGTCGAAGTTCGAGTACTTAAAGCTTGCCGATACCGTCGCCGCCGAGATCGCCAACGGCGCGCTCAAGCCCGGCGACCGCCTGCCGCCGCAGCGCAGCTTCGCCTATCAGCGCAAGATCGCGGTCTCGACCGCGAGCCGCGTCTACACCGAGCTGCTCCGCCGCGGCCTCGTGGTCGGCGAAGTCGGGCGCGGCACGTTTGTGTCAGGCGAAACACGGCGCGGGATCGCCATGCCGACTGAGCCCCGCGGCGCGCGCATCGACCTGGAAGTGAATTATCCGATCCTGCCGACGCAATCGGCGATGATCGCCAGAAGCCTTGCGGGGCTCGAACGCCCCGAAGTGCTCGATCTCGCGTTGCGGCACTCGACCACGACAGGCACACAGGCGGCACGGATCATCTCCGCCGAGTTTCTCTCCCGGGAGGACTGGTCTCCGGCCGCCGATCAACTCGTCTTCACCGCGAATGGCAGGCAATGCATCGCTGCTGCGCTGGCGGCGATGGTGCCGAGCGGCGGCCGCTGCGGCGTCGAGGCCTTGACCTATCCCTTCATCAAGGACATCGCCGCGAGGTTAGGCGTCACGCTGGTGCCGCTCGCGATGGACGAGAACGGCGTTCGCCCGGACGCGGTGCAGAAGGCTCACCGCGAAGCGCATTTGTCGGCGCTGTATGTTCAGCCGACCATTCAAAATCCCCTCGGCATGACCATGTCGCCGGCACGCCGGGCTGACCTGCTGCGCGTCGTCGAGAAGCTCGGCCTCACCGTCATCGAGGACACGGTCTATGGCTTTCTCGACGAAGAGACGCCGATGGCCGCACTCGCGCCGGATAGCTGCATCACCCTCGATAGCCTGTCGAAGAAGGTGGCTCCCGGCCTTGCGCTCGGCTTCATCGTTTCGCCGCCGCGCCTGCGCGAGCGAATCATGGCCGCGGTTCGATCGGGCGGATGGACGGCTTCCGGATTCGCATTTGCCGCCGGACAACGACTGATGGCTGACGGCACGGTTGCCGAGTTGTCACGCCTGAAACGGATCGACGCGGCGCGGCGCCAGCAGATGGCGGCCAAATACCTCGCCGGCTTCGAAGTTCAGGCGAACGTCAAATCCTATCATCTCTGGCTGACCTTGCCGCCGCATTGGCGCTCGCAGACATTCGTCGCGGCCGCAGCGCGGCGCGACATCGCGTTGACCCCTTCGACCACTTTCGCCGTGTCCGCCGGCCATGCGCCCAACGCCGTCCGCCTGGCGCTCGGCGCGCCCAGCACCGAGCAGCTCGATCTGGCGCTGCGCACGGTGGCGGGAATGCTGACCGCGAAAGAAGACGTCGATACGACCGAGTAGCGCTATCGATTGCGCGTTTCGCTCTCCGGCCATTCCGCAATAAAGCCCCTTGCCCTGTACGGCTCGATCTTGTCCCATTCATTGAGCATGCGGCGGCTGAATTCGGCGTCGGTGTGCCAAAGCGCCCGCGGCGTCTTGAAGCTGTCGACCATGACCAGCATTTTCTCCACTTCCGGCCAGTGCCGATGCAGCGTCATCGGATAGCGGCGCGCCGTCCAGGTATTGCCGAGGCAGATCACGCTGCGGATGTTGGCGAGACCGAGCGCTCGGTCGATGATCGGCAGCGAGAAGATGACGTTCTCGCCGGTGTTCATCGCGCGATCCTCTCTCAGGATGATGTCGGCGGGAACGCCGCGCGCGACCATCGCACTGACGATGATCTCGCACTCCGAAAGCGCCGATCCCGGCGTTACGCCGCCGCTCACGATCGCCCAGCGAAAATATCCCGCACGCCAAAGCCGGCAGGCTTCATCGACGCGCTCGTCGACATCCTCGCGCGTGCCGAACACGAACAGCAGGTCGGCCGGCCGTAACGGCGTCTCGATCAGATGCCGTGCATTGATCGCGGCAATCTCGGCCGCCGTCGGCGATCGTGTCGTCGGGGTTGTCACGGCAACTCGCAGCTATCAGGAACGCCGCACAGAGTGCCGCGTCCTGCGGCATTTCACGAAATCACATTTCGTGTCGCTTGATTGCGAATCAGGCTATGGCAGCAGCGTCTCGGGAAGTGCGTCGAACGAATATCTGCGCGGCCGATTGCGCTTGATGAAGCCGCCGATGGTCCAGGCAAACCACACCGAGATGCCGACCAGAAACAACGCGCCGGTGAATTCGGAAGTCGCAAGCGCCCGCGCAAGAAGTCCGATCATGGCGATGGCCAGCAACGTCAGCATCACAACCGCCGTGGCATAGGTCACCGTCCCGATGCCGCCGATCAGGGAAGCCTTGCTGCCTGCCGCCCTCATCCTGCGATGCAGCTCGGCGATGAAGGCGCGATAGCCCTGGTCCTGCGGCGTCATCAACGAGACCGTCTGCCAGGTCGTCGAAAGGATCGCGATCCGACCGCCGCCGGCCCTTGCGATATCGGCGCGAAAGCGGCGGGCTTGCATCGACATCGGCCGATACGACAGACGGATTGAAGCGATATCGGCATAGGGCCACACGCCGGACCGGCGGCCGATTTTCCACGACAATCCGGCATCCGTCAGTTCGAATTGATGCGCCGACGAGATCAGTGACGCCTTGTAGGCGTAGCTGATCGTGCGCGCGCCCTCGCCTTCCGTTGCCTGGTTCGGTAGTGATGTCGGCAATTCAAAATATCCGTATCGCTTGGGGCCGCCCGCTTGCGCGGCGAGCCGGCTTTACCTTACAAGCGGGCCATGGCCGAGACGACTTATTTTCCGCGCCGCCTGATCCTGGCCGGCGCGATTGTTTCCGGAGTGCTGCTGGCGCTGGCCGTGCACATGCTGGGCGCACGTTACGGGCTCGATCTCGGCGGCCTGTGGCGGTCCGATACAAGCGAGTTCATGCCGGCGGGCGCGGCGATCGCGTGGTGGCTGATCGCGACCGTGGGCTTTTCCGGCGGCTATTTTACCGCCAACCTGATGCACAGCGCGGCCTCGGGCCAAATCCCGCAGCGGATGCGGCAGTTCCTGATCGCGGTCGGCGTGCTGATCCTCGCCGGCGCCGGACAGGCCGCCTCTGCGCCGAGCCCCGTCCCTACCATATCGGGCGTGCTCGCCGGCCTTGCAGCCTTATGCCTCGGCGCCGTGATGGCGTTCTGCGGCGCGCATTTCGCATTGCGCAAAGCTTAGAAAAACAAGGCTTGAGAAACTAAGCGATGGCCCGCGCGCGTGCTTTCGATAGCATCGTTTCCACCTCGGCTGCGGGACGCGGCGGGCTGAACAGATAGCCTTGCGCCTGCGTGCAGCCCTCCTGACGCAACAGCTCGAACTGCGCGTCGGTCTCGACGCCTTCGGCCGTGGTGACGATGCCCAGGCTTTTGCCGAGGCCGGTCACGGCGCGGACGATCGCCATCGAATCATCGCGCGTCGCCAGTTCGGTGACAAACGAGCGGTCGATCTTGATCTTGTCGAACGGGAAGCTGCGCAAGTAGCTCAGGGACGAATATCCGGTTCCGAAATCGTCCAGCGAAATCCGGACGCCAAAGGCGCGAAGCTCGTGCAGGACCGAAAGCGTTGCCTCGCTGTTCTGCAGCAACACCGATTCGGTGATTTCGAGCTCAAGCCGGCGCGCCGGAAGACCGGAGGCTTTCAACGCCTCCTTCACCGTCGACACCAGATTGGGATTCTTGAACTGCACCGGCGAGAGGTTGACGGCGACGGCGACATCCCGCGACCACCCGGCCGCGTCCATGCAAGCCTGGCGCAACACCCACTCGCCGATCGGCACGATCAGGCCGGTTTCTTCCGCCAGCGGAATGAAGTTGGCCGGAGAGATCATGCCGCGCAGCGAATGTTTCCACCGCGCCAGGGCTTCGAAACTAACGACGACGTCTTTGGCGACGTCGCGGATCGGCTGGTAATAGACTTCGAATTCTCCGCGCTGCAGCGCGGCACGCAAGTCGAGTTCCAATAGCCGCCGGGCCTGCGCGCGGGCGTCCATCCCGGTCTCGAAGAAGCGGTAGGTGCCGCGGCCGTCCTCCTTGGCGCGATAGAGCGCGAGATCGGCTTTCTTGAGCAGTTCGTCGGGATTCTTGCCGTCCTCCGGCGCCAGTGAAATGCCGATACTGACGCCGATGATGAGCTGGTGACCGGCGATTTCATAGGGCGCGGAAACCTGCTCGGCCACGTGGCTGGCGAGCAAGGCAACGGCGGATGGATCGCAATCGCTGCAGAACTGCACGATCGCGAATTCGTCGCCACCGAGCCGCGCCACCGTATCGTGCTCGGTGATGCATTCGCCGAGGCGACGGGCGACTTCCTTCAGGAGCGCGTCGCCGACAGGATGACCGAGCGAATCGTTGATGTCCTTGAAGTGGTCGAGGTCGAGACAGAGCACCGCAAGCTGGTCGCTGCGTTTGGCAAGCCGCAAGGCCTTTTCAAGTTGCTCGCGGAACAGCGTCCGGTTCGGCAGATTGGTCAGCGCGTCATGGCGCGCCATGTGCGAGATCTGTTCCTGGACCTGCTGCCATTCGGTGATGTCCTCGAAGGTAGCAACCCATCCGCCGCCCTTCATGGGCTGATCGACGACGCGGATGGCGCGTCCGTTGCGGGTCACCGTCCTCGTCACACTGTTACCGGCCTTGGCCGCAGCGATCACGCTGGCGACGAACTGATCGGGATCGCCGTCCCATCGATCAAGCGCCTTCTGCTGCCGGAGCACATCGAGGAGCAGACGACCCTGGAGAGCCATACCGGTCCGTCCCATCATTTCGGCATAGCGTTCGTTGTACAGCAGGATGCGGCCATCCGCATCGAACATGGAAAGTCCTTGCGACATGTTGTCGAGCGCAGTGTCGAGCAGGACTTTCTGCTGATGGAGTTCGCCCTTCGCGCGGCGGTCGATCATGGCCGCCAGCAGCGATAGACCGAGGATGGCGAAGGCTGCTACCGCCGTCAGGAACGAAAGCGCGGTCGGAGAAATCGACAGCCCGTCGCTACCGAGGGTCGGGTCGGGAATGAGCGTGACGGCGCCCATGGCCGTGAAATGATGCGAAACGATGGCAACCGTCAGCAACGCGGTGGCGGCCAGGGTATGGACGGGATTATCACGACGTACGGCGACAAGAAGCGCTACGGCAGCGAACAGGCTGCCAAGCACAATCGAGGCCACAACGATACTGCGCGACCATACAATGAACGCCGGAAGCTCGAGTGCCGCCATGCCGGTATAGTGCATCGCTGCGACGCCGCCACCAATGACAGCGCCGCCGAGGGCAACCACCGATTGGCGCGCACTGGACAACGCAATGCAGAGGCCGATGGCGACGATGCTTATTGCGAAGACCAGCGACAACAAAGTGACGGGTATACTGTATCCGGCGCCCGCACCCGGATCGTAAGCCAGCATCGCGACGAAATGCGTGGCCCAGATTCCGCAGCCGCCGACAGCCGCGTCGAGGCAGATCCAGATCGCGCGCGTTCGGCCCCGCGAGGCCCGGGCACGATGAAACAGGCTGATCGCGACCGCGCTCGCGAGCCAGCAAATGGTGCCGGCAAGCACGACCAGTCTCCAGTCATGCTCGGTGGTGAGGCAAGTTAGGACGCGATACATTACAGACCCCCAATGGGGCCTTTAACAGCAGTCCTATTGGTATATTTGAGGTAACCGTCGCAGCTCAGTTGCGCGGATGGTGAACAAACGCTTTTGGCATGCCAGGCGGCCCGGCATGGAAACGCCGTGCGGGGCGCTTCCCCGCGCGGCGTTTTGCCTCAATTGCGCGACGTTTAGCTTGCGGCGCGCAGGTTAACCTTGCCTTCCGCCAGCGAGGTCAGCTTCTTGTCGACCGTCTTTTCCTCATCGAGCGTCTTCTGCAGGATTGTGGCGCAATCGTTGCGCCCGAGCTGCCGTGCCCACGCGATCAGGCTGCCGTAGCGGGTAATTTCATAGTGCTCGGCGGCTTGCGCGGCGTTGATCAGGGCTGCGTCCAGCACGGCCTTGTCCTCGATTTCGCCCGCGATGTCGTCGGCCTCCTCGATGATGCCGTCGATCGCCGGGCAATCGGCCGCCTTCACCTCGGCGCCGTGCATGCGAAATATCTCTTCGAGGCGCTGCACATGCGTCTTGGTTTCATCGAGATGGGTCAGAAAACCCTGCTTGAGCTGCTTGTCGGTGGCCTTTTCGGCCATTTTTGGCAGTGCTTTCACAAGCTGCTTCTCGGCATAGTAGATATCCTGCAATTGATGCACGAACAGGTCGTTCATGGTCTTGATGTCTTTCGTGAAGAGTCCCATTGCGGTCCTCCTTCGTGTTGGAACACGCAAGGCGTCAGGCCTTCTCCTGGCCGGGGCGCGCTTCATGTTCAATGCTGATAGGAGCTAACCGGCTCGCAAAAGGGATGTTCCTAAAGGCCTCGAAAACGCCGCGATGGAACGGACGGAACGATACGGCAAAAAGAGCCCGCGGAACGGACCTCGCTGCGACTCAAAATCGTTAATGCGGCGACATATGTAGGGCGTATGACAAGGACGGCGAACGAAGCCAAAAGGCATGCTTGTCAAGGGCTGCACAAGGGCCCGGTTTTAGCTTATGGGTTTCGCGCACGGTGCCTCTGACCGTCGACTGTCACCCGTCGTGACAGGCCCATCTTTACGTATTGCCCCCGCCGGGAGGATGAATGCATCGGCTGCTGACCGCGCTCGGGCGTGGCTTCAAGGAGAAGATCGGCTGGAAACGGCTAGGGATCGCTGCGAGTCTCCTCATCATCATTTTTGCGGTCACTACGCTGGTTCGCACCCTGAAAGGGGTAGACACCGGAATTATCCTGACCGCGCTGACGGAGATCGCCCCGCATCGCATCGCGCTGGCCGCGCTGTGCGTGGTGGCGGCGTTCTGCACGCTGACCTTCTATGATTTCTTCGCCTTGCGAACCATTGGCAAGACGCACGTGCCCTATCGCATCGCCGCGCTGTCGAGCTTCACCAGCTACACGATCGGCCACAACATCGGCGCCACGGTCTTCACCGGCGGCGCGATCCGGTTCCGGATCTATTCCGACTACGGCCTGACGGCGATCGATGTCGCAAAAATCTGCTTTCTCTCAGGGCTCACCTTCTGGCTTGGCAATCTGTTCGTACTCGGCTGCGGCATGGCCTGGCATCCCGAGGCGGCATCGGCGATGGACCTGCTGCCGCCGGCGATGAACCGGATGATCGCGATCGGCTGCCTTGCCGGCATCGCCGCCTATTTCGTCTGGCTGCTGATGGGCCAGGGTCGCCGCGAGCTCGGGCAGAACGGCTGGAAGGTCGTGTTGCCCTCCGCCCGGCTGACGTTGCTGCAGGTTCTGATCGGCGTCGTCGATCTCGGCTTCTGCGCGCTGGCGATGTATCTGTTGATGCCGATGGAGCCGCACATCGATTTCGTTTCGCTGGCGGTGGTGTTCATCCTCGCGACACTGCTCGGCTTCGCCAGTCATGCGCCCGGCAGCATCGGCGTGTTCGACGCCGCGATGCTGGTGGCGCTGCCGCAGTTCAGCAGGGAAGAGTTGCTGGCGACGCTGGTGGTGTTCCGGATCCTGTACTTCCTGATCCCCTTCGGCATCTCGATTTCGATCATGGGCGGGCGCGAAGTCTGGCTCAGCGTGGTGCAACCCTGGCAGGAACGGCGCCGGCTCAGCCAAGCGTGCACGGCCAAGGCCAGGGTGCGGCAACCGATCAAGGGCCGGCAGTCCTGAGGCTGGTAACGGCGTCGTTATCTGTGCGGTCTGGTCTTTTGGGTCGGAGCTGCCTCATTCTCTTATTTCTGCCTTACCGCTAACGTCAAACGACGCCATGGCTGGAATGCTTCTACGTTCAATGATGTCGATCGCGCTGGTTGCCGGCGCACTGGTTGGAATGTCCACGTCCGCTGTGGAAGCCCAGACCGCCGGCGGCTACGGACCGCTGCAGATTTCCTGGGAGGTGCGCAACCGCTTCCGCCTGTTCCGCGAGGAGCGGGATTTCCTGCTACACGCCGAGAGCGCACGTGGCCGCAGCGTGTTGGCCGCAGAACAGGCGCTGGCGGTGCAAAGCGACGGCCGCGGCTGGGCGCGCAACACTGTGAATCGGCTTTGCATCGATCTTGCCGGCCGCGTCAACGAGCCCTGCACCCGCGACAACGTCAAGGAAAGCTATCTGACGCCGATCGATCATCCGATCGTGGCCCGGATGACCGGTCCGGTTCCGGTCGGCGCCACCTGCGCCTGGACGATCGACGATGGCGACGGCCCGCAAACCTCCACCTTCGACTGCGCCGAGCCGGTCAATCTCAGGGTCCGCTATGGGCGCACCACGGTTGCCACCGTCGACATGTCCAGCTCGGAGGGCAGTCAGCGCGCTTTCACCGAGATCGCGGTGCGCGATATCTTCATTGCAGGCCTCGGCGATAGCGTCGCGTCCGGCGAGGGAAATCCGGACCGGCCGATTGCGCTGGCCGATGAAGGTTTTTGCTTCCGCTCCTATCTCGGAACGGCAGCCGCGCAATATTACCGCCCGAGCCGCGCCGGCTATAAGGGCGGACGAGCCTGCGAAGCACCCGACTTTCTGCCGGTCTGGCAGCGGCAGAGCGCGCTCTGGTTCAACCCTGCCTGCCACCGCTCGCTCTACAGCTATCAGACCCGGACCGCGCTGGCGCTCGCCGTGCGATATCCGCACATCGCAGTGACCTATCTGCCGCTGGCCTGCACCGGCGCCACCATTGCCGACGGGCTGTTTGGCTCGCAGCGCGCCCGCGACTGCCTGCCGTCAAAATCGGGCAGCGCGTGCCAGGGCACCGTCAACGGGCAACTGGCCGAACTGCGCGAAGCCGTCGCTGCAGTGAAACGCCGCCAGCCGGATCGCAAGCTTGACCTTGTGCTGCTGTCGGTCGGCGCCAACGATATCTACTTTTCCGGGCTTGTTGCGGATGTGATCGTCGACACGGCGACCGAGCGCGCGCTGTTTCGGCGCAGCGGCGTCATGGCCTCGGTGGACGACGCACGCAGCGCGATGACGCGGGACCTGCCGCAGGGCTTTGCCAAGCTGCGCGAGGCGCTCAAGCCCCTTGTCGGCGGCGACCTGTCGCGGGTGGTCTACACCGCCTACGCCAATCCGACGCTGTCGAATGGCGGCGCACCCTGCCCCGGCGGACGCGCCGGCTTCGACATTCATCCCTCCTTCAATGCCCAGCCGCAGCGGCTGGCCGCCGTGTCGAACTTCGTCGAAGGCGAATTCCTGCCGCAGTTAAGAGCGCTGGCGCTGTGCGAGGGCGGCATCCTGTGCCGCAATCCGAGCACCGACCGCATGACTTTCGTCGACAGCCATCAGACCAGCTTTGCCAGCCACGGCTTCTGCGCACGCGCCGAAAGCGACCCCGAATTCGACCGGCAGTGCTTCTCGGCCACCGGTGATAGCTTCGATCCCGATATCGTCACAGCCGCGAACCAGCCGATGCTGTGTGGCCGCAGCGCCGGCGAGTACCGCGCCTATCTGCCGCGCGCGCGCTGGATCCGCGATGCCAATGACAGCTACTTCGCGGCGATGACCTACCCGCAAGGCCTGCCGGCGTCGCAACAGCCGTCCGATATCCATGACGCAACCTGGGGCGTGTTGTCGGCGGTCTATGGCGGCGCGGTGCATCCGAGCGCCGAGGGTCACGCGGCGATGGCGGATGCCGTCGTGCCGGCTGCCGCCGCCGTGCTGCAGCTCGATGCGGCGGTGCCTGAAGTTACCTCGCAGCCGGTGCCCCCGATACCGGTGGCGCCGCGCCCACCCGGCAGAGCCGGCGGACTTTTCTAGCGCGCAGGAACTGGAGCAGGCGCTGGCGTCGTGGTCTTCTTGGGCGCTGCAGGGGCCTTTGCCGCACCGGCCGGCTGCTTCATCGCTGCAGCGTGCGCGGGCAGGTATTTTGCGATGATAGCGGGATCGAGCTGCGCTATCGCCGTGTCCGGCAGGCGCGTCCAGATCTCATCCTTGCCCAACAGCGAGATGCCGAGATAGCCGCGCATCGTCAACGTCTGCCCATCGGGACTGAGCGTCATCTTGGCCTTGTAGATCTTGCCATCGCGCGGATCGAGCACATTGCCGTTCTCGTACTTCAATCCCTCGCGCTTCATGTCGCGGATGAAGGAGAGCCCAAGCCACGGCGCATCCTTTCGATCGTCGGTGCATTTCGAGCAGATCGGATTGGGAGCATCGCCGGGCTCCATAAAGAGCTTGGCGAACACGCCTTCGAAGGTGCCGTTGCGATCGACCACCAGAAACCATCCGACCGGCTTGCCCTTCTCGATCTTCTCCCACAGCCCGGCCGCAGAGGGTTCCACCGGCTGCGCGGCGAGTTCCCCTGTAAACGCGAGCCCGATGACGATCGGGAGTATCAGTTGAAATCCGGCTAGCTTGCGCATGTGATCACCTGATCAATCCCCTAAATCAATGGCCGCAGACTAAGGCCATTTCGCGGACGGTTCCAGTAACGATCGCCGCGCAGACCGGCAAAGCTCCGCGAGCCCAACCGTCATTTTTTTGGGAATCAGTTGACGCCGAGCTTCTTCTGCAGGCTCGACGACGAGGTGGTGTACTGGAACACCAGCCGCTTGTCCGGATAGACGTAGCGGTGCGCCTTCTGCGCCATCAGCGCGCCTTCGTGGAATCCGGACAGGATCAACTTGAGCTTGCCGGGATAGGTGTTGATGTCACCGATCGCGAAGATGCCGGGAACGTTGGTCTCGAACGCTGCGGTGTCGACCGGCACCAGATTGTTCTCGAGCGCGACGCCCCAGTTCGCCACCGGACCGAGCTTCATGGTCAGCCCGAAGAACGGCAGCATCGTATCGCACTCGATCCTCGAGATCGCGTTGTCGTTGCCCTTCATCGTCGCCGCGGAAAGCCTGCCGCCCTCGCCTTCGAGTGCGGTCACCTGACCGATCTTCAGGTCCATCTTTCCGCTCGCCACCAGCGCACGCATCTGCTCGACGCTGTGGGGCGCGGCGCGGAAATCGTCGCGCCGGTGCAGCAGCGTCACGCGTTTCGCGATCGGATGCAGATTGAGCGTCCAGTCGAGCGCGGAATCGCCGCCGCCGACGATCAAGATGCTCTTGTCGCGGAACTGCTCCATCTTGCGCACCGCATAGAACACCGAAGTGCTTTCATAAGCCTCGATGCCCGGCACCGGCGGCCGCTTCGGCTGGAACGAACCGCCGCCTGCGGAAATCACCACCACCTTGCATTCGAACACCTGACCGGCATCGGTCGTCACGCGAAAGCCGGGATCGCCGATCTTCTCGATCGTCTCCACCATCTCGTTGAGATGGAAGGTCGGATGAAACGGCTTGATCTGTTCGAGCAGCGCTTCCGTCAGGCCCTGGCCGGTGACGAAGGGAATGCCGGGAATGTCGTAGATCGGCTTTTCCGGGTAGAGCTCGGCACACTGGCCGCCGATCTTGTCGAGGATGTCGACCAGATGCGTCTTCATGTCGAGCAGGCCCAGTTCGAAAACGGCAAACAGGCCGCATGGACCCGCGCCAATGATCAGCACATCGGTTTTGATCGCTTCGCTCATATCAGCTTCTTTTCGGTTGAACCTGGCGGGAAAGCCGCATCTGTCTAGCCAACCCGGGGCTAACAGGAAAGCCATAATATGGCGTTCGCGACAGCCGCAACCCCTTGCCGTCATTCGACAAGTGGGCTGTAAGGGAACGAGATTTTCGGAGATGGCCCCGTGAACGCCCCCTTGCCTCCCGACGCGACCCCGCGTCTGGAGGATTTTCCCTATCGCCTGTCGGACAATGTGAGATTTGCCGACCTCGATCCCAACCAGCACGTCAACAACGCGGTTTACGCGACCTATTTCGAAACCGGCCGCGTCACGCTGATGAAGGATCCCAGCTACGGTCTGATGCCGGACGGCTTTGCCTGGATCATGGTCCGCCTCGACATCCATTGCGCTGGCCAGGCACGATCGAAATGGGACTGGGCGTCGTCAAGTTCGGTCGAACTTCCGTCACCTTCGATCAGGTGGTGTTCTCCGAAGGCAAATGCGTTGCGTCGGCGCAATCGGTATCGGTGCTGCTTGACGAAGCCACGCGCAAGCCGACGCCGTTGACGCCGGAAATCCTGGCGAATTTTCAGCGCTGGATCCGCCGCGGAGCAAAGCCTGCATGACGCGCGCGGCTATGTTGGCGGCCCTGATCGTCGGCATCGCGATGCAGCCTGCCGCGGCCGAGCCGTTCCATCGGGAGGACCTGCGTATTCCGATGGAGGCCGCGGGCCCGCGCGGACTTGAAGCGATGCTGTTGCGGCCTTCGGGCGCGCGCCGCTATCCACTCGCCTTGATCAGCCACGGGGCGCCGCGCGATGGGGCGGCGCGGGCGCCGATGTCGCCGTATAGATCCTATCGGCAAGCCCTTGAATTCGCCCGGCGCGGTTTTGCGGCACTGGTGTTCATGCGCAGGGGCTATGGCGATTCCGATGGCAGATATGCCGAGAGCAGCGGCCCGTGTGGCCAACGCGAATATTTGCGTGCGGCACGGCAGTCGGCCAGCGATCTGCGCGCGGCAATCGAAGCCATGAGCAGCCGGACCGATGTTTCGACCAGTGGCATGATCGCGGTCGGCGTCTCGGCTGGTGGCTTCGCTTCCATCGCGCTGACCGCCAATCCCCCGCCGGGACTCGCCGCCGTGATCAACTTCGCCGGTGGCCGCGGTTCGCGCGCCGACAATGACGTCTGCGACGAGGATGCGCTGGTCCGCGCCTTCGCCACGCTAGGCAAGACGTCGCGGATTCCGACGCTGTGGATCTACGCGCAGAACGACAAGTTCTTCGGGCCCGAACTGGTGCACAGAATGCTCGCGGCGTTTACCGACGCCGGCGGGCGGGCGCAATTCGTCGATTTCCCGCCACATGGCGATGACGGCCATTCTCTGTTTTCGCGCGCGATACCGCTCTGGACGCCCGCGGTGGATGGCTTCCTGCGCGATCAAAATCTGGGAACGCGCGATATCGCCGCGATGCCGACGCCATCGCCGCTGCCGCCGCCGCAACAATTGCGCGACAAGGGGCGCGCGGGATTTGCCGATTATCTCTCCGCCAGCCCGCACCGGGCCTTTGCCGTCTCGCCAAAGGGAGCTTTCGCTTTCCGCAGCGGGCGCCGATCGGAGCGCGAAGCGACGGAAGCTGCCCTCGCCGCCTGCGCGGAACACGCGCCCGATTGCGCGCTATATGCGGTCGACGATCATCTCGCAGCGACCGCCAACGCCGGAGCGCGCTGAATGTCTTTGCGACCTCAGGCCTGCCGTTCCGGCGTCGATACCACCAGACCGTCGAGGTCGTCGCTCACCTTGATCTGGCACGACAGGCGCGAGTTCGGCCGCACGTCGAAACCGAAGTCCAGCATGTCTTCTTCCATCGGGGTCGGAGAGCCGACCTTCTCGCGCCAGGCTTCGTCGACATAGACGTGGCAGGTCGCGCAGGCACAAGCGCCGCCGCATTCGGCCTCGATGCCCGGAATGGCGTTGCGGATCGCAGCTTCCATCACGGTCGCGCCGTTCTCGACTTCAATGGTTCGTTTTTCGCCGGTATGGTCGACAAAGTGGATTTTGGCCATGATCGCTCGTGCTGCCGGAATATGTAAGGAAGGTCCCGGCAGTCCTATAACGGGTCGATCCGCACAGCGCCAGCGGTCGGGACGAAAAGCTGAAGCGGCACTTTACCGTGATTTTCACCAATACGGAGCGCTTTCCGCTCAGGAACGGCGCAGAACCGCCTCGATCGCTGCCCGCGCCTGCTCGACCGCCTCGTTGAGTTCCGCGAGCGCAGCGGACGGGTCGGAGCGACCGGTGATGACCGCCTCTAGCCGCGCGGCGGCATCGGCGACGGCAAAGGCGCCGATCGCGCGGGCCGAGCCCTTGAGCGTGTGCACCAGCGCGCCGGCATCAGACGGCATGGCGGCGAGGTTGCGCACGAGTCTTGCCGATTGGGCCAAAAACATCGTCAACACCTCATGCTCGATACCGGCATCGCCGAGCGTCATCCGTTGCAGATGTTCGAAATCGATCGGCCCGTCGTCGGGAGCCAGCGGTGGCGATGGCATCCATTCTACCCGTTCGAGATGAAGCGGCATTGGCCTAGGGTCCGGATCGCCCCTGCACTGATTCTCGGAGGGGCTTTTCGTCAGCCAACCACGACAGAGTTAACGGAACGTTCTTCGAATTTGCCGCGGCTTCGCCTTGTTTTTGCCGACAATCCGCCTTTATCGGCGATCCGGTTCCAGAAATTTGTGCATCCTTAAGGCCTTAAGAAACAAAGCTGTTAACGATGATTAAGGATGATTAAGAATGTCTTAATCGCGGCCATTTCATTCGTATCGCTCAGCCAATAGGATGTTTGCGGATGTGGCGGACAAGGTGCCGGCGGGGCACGCCTTGCGTCTGCGGGGGTTTATGAATCCGGCTTCGAGCTTGCGGGGGCTTTTTTGCAAGAACGGCTGGACGCGTAAAGTTAAGAGGGCTCGGACTGAACATGGCGAACAATCCCAAGAAGGTCAAAGATCCCACTGAAGTCGCGCTCTCCGCCATTCAGGAAGCGCTCAACATCAGCGATACGAGCGTCGACAGCAGCCGAAGTCCGACCGGCAGCGAACTCACGCCGCCGACCATGCCCTCCGCCGCGCCAAGCTACTCCGAAACGCCGTTCGACACGCGCGGAAGCGCGGGGCGCCAGGTGTTCGATCCGATTGAGGAACCGCGCAGCCCCCGTCGCGCCGCCAATGACGATCGCGAAACCATCGGACAAATTCTGCAGGCGATCCAGAAGAACCGCCCTGCCCGCAGCGTTTACACGCTTGCCAGCATCTTCGGCGGCGTCTGGATCGTCGGCTGCGCTCTCTTGACCGCAGCCTTCCTGCCCTCGCTGCAGGCGGCAATCGGACAGAGCGGCGGCGTACTGGTGCTCGCCGGCCTTGCCGCATTGTTCTTCGCGCCGGTGCTGTTGTTTTACTTCCTCGCCAGCCTCGCCTGGCGCGGCCAGGAAATGCGGATGATCGCGCAGTCGATGGCGCAGGTCGCGATCCGCTTTTCCGAGCCCGAAGGAGCTGCCGCCGATTCGATGGTGACCGTCGGTCAGGCAATTCGCCGCGAAGTCGCTGCGATGGGCGACGGCGTCGAGCGCGCGATCGCGCGCGCCGGTGAACTCGAAACGCTCGTCGCCAATGAAGTCGCAGCACTCGAGCGCGCCTATTCCGACAACGAAGTGCGCATTCGCGCGCTGCTGCAGGACATCGCCCATCAGCGCGACAATCTGGTCGGCCAGGCCGAGCAGGTTCGCAGCGCCATTTCCGGCGTCCAGATCGATCTGCGCCACGACATCGCACTGATCTCGGACGCGATCGCCTCGCGCGTCGACGAGGTCGCAAAAAGCATCACCGGCGCGCTGGAAGAGCGCGGCCAGCACATCACGAGCGCGCTGAGCAATGCCGGCGACAACATGATCCTCGCGCTCGGCGAGCGCGGCGGCGACCTGCTCGACCGCCTCGAGGAAGCCAGCGCCGAGACCACGCGCGCCGTGCTCGACGCCTCCGAGCGGCTGACCACCAGCCTCAACTTCAAGACCGGCCACGTCCACGACGAGTTCGTCGATCTCGCCGACCGCGTCCATGAGATGCTGAACGAACGCATCGACCGTATCACCGGCGAATTCGAACAGCGCTCATCGACCATCGTAGACGGCATCTCCGACCGCACCGAGCAGGTCCACGACTCCCTGAAGAATTCCTCCGACTCGCTGCTGCTCGAACTCGAGCTGCGCTCGGGCGATCTCGTCAGCAAGATCGACGATGCCGGCAACCGCCTGGCGAGCCGCATCCTCTCCTCCGGTGACAAGGCCAGCGACGCGCTCGACGTGACCGTCAACACGCTGGTCGCCAAGGTGATCAGCCAGACCGAGAACGCGCACGACAGCCTCGCGCTGCAGATGAGCGCCTTCGACGAACTGGTGAAGAACCAGGGCTCGGAGCTCGCGGAAAAGTTCGCCCGCGACAGCGGCACGCTGGGCGCGCTGATCACGCGTCACATCTCGGAGTTCGATCGCACTGTCAAAACTTTTGGCGGCGACATCGTCGAGCGCATGGGCCAGCGTACCCAGGAGATCGGCGACAGCCTGAAAAATTACGTCGACACTTTCGACACCCGCCTGGTCGCGAACAGCGGCGAGATCACCGCTTCGCTCGATCAGCGCCTGTTGCAGTTCGAAACCACGCTCGGCACCCGCGTCAGCAACCTCGACGCCTCGCTCGAAAACAAGATCAAGTGGTTCGATGAGACCGTCGACGGCCGTTTGCAATCGCTCGAGACGACGTTCGATAGCCGAGCCAAATCCGTCACCGAAACCATCGACAACCGCCTCAGCACGCTGACGGGCTCGCTGACCGACGGCGCGGCACAGGCGATCCAGTCGATCGACCAGCGGCTCAGCCTGCTCACCTCCTCGCTGACCGAGGGCACCGCGCAGGCGATTGCAGCGGTCGACCATCGCATTGCCAATGTCACCGAAACCCTCGACGGCCGCAGCGCCTATCTGACCGACACCATCCAGGCGCGGTTCCAGGAAATTCATCAGGGCATTGAGACGCGGGTCGGCGACATCGCCAGTGGACTCGAGACGCGGGTCACCGGCCTCGCCAGCGGCATCGAGACCCGGGTCGGCGACCTCGCCAACGGCATCGAGACCCGGGTTGGCGCCATTGCCAGCGATATCGACACCCGCGTTGCGCAGTTCGAGGATCTGCTCGGCTCGCGCATCGAAGCCGTGGCGGGCCGGATCGAAAGCAGCGGCCGCCAGGCCAGCGAAGACCTGATGTCGCGCGCCGAAATGCTGTCCTCCGGCATCAAGTCGCATGTCGAGGATGCCGAGCGTTCGCTGACCAACCTCGTGGTCAATACCGCCGAGACCATCCAGACCGGCGCACGCTCCGCGCAGCAAGCGCTGCTGACGGTTTCCTCCGATGTCGGCGCGCAGTTGAAACTGACGTCGGCCGAGGTCGAAGCCTCCCTCGTCGCTGTCGGCACCGGCGCGGCCAATTCGATCCTGACCAGCGCCCAGGAAGCCCAAACCACGCTGGTGTCGGCCTCCTCCGAGGCTGCCTCGCAGATCAAATCTCTCGCCGCCGACGTCGAGCGCACCCTCTCGGCCGCAGGCGATGCCACGGCCGCATCGGTTCTATCAGGCGCGCGCGAGGCGCAGACCACGCTGGTTGCCGCGTCCACGGACGCAGCAAGCCAGGTCAAGTCGCTCGCCTCCGACGTCGAGCGTTCGCTTTCGCTCGCCGGAACGGCAACGGCCGAGGCCGTCACCGCGGGCGCCCGCGAAGCCCAGAGCACGCTGGTCGCCGCCTCCACGGAAGCCGCCAATCAGGTCAAGTCGCTCGCAGCCGACGTGCAGCGTTCGCTGTCGAGCGCCGGAACGGCGACCGCCGAGGCGATCACGGCAGGCGCCCGCGAGGCCCAGAGCACCCTCATGAACGCGTCCGCCGACGCATCGAGCCAGGTCAAGTCGCTCGCAGCCGATATGGAGCGTTCGCTCTCGATGGCCGGCAACGCCACTGCTGAGTCGATCACGACGGGCGCGCGCGAAGCGCAGAACACGCTGATGACGGCATCTTCGGAAGCCGCCAACCACGTCAAATCGCTGGCGATCGATGTCGAACGCACCCTGACCGCGGTCGGCGCCGAAACCGCCGCCGCCATCCTCGGCACCGCGCGCGAAGCCCAGAGCTCGCTGTCGGCGACCTCCGCCGAGGCCGCTAACCAGATCAAGGCGATCGCCGGCGATATGGAGCGTTCGCTCGGCGTCGTCACCGCCAGCACGACCGACACCATCCAGACCACTGCGCAGAACGCACAGAGCGCGCTGATCGCCGCGACGAACGAGGTCAGCACCAAGGTCAAATCGACCTCGGCCGATATCGAGCGTTCGGTGCTCGCTGCGAGTAGCAATTTCGGCTCGACGATGACCGGCAAGACCGACGAAATCGTCACCTATGTTCAGCAGCAGACCGATCGTCTGGCGCAGATCGTCGACAGTCGCCGCGGATCGCTGGTCGAGGCGCTGAGCGCCAGGACCACGCAACTCACGACCGACATCGACCGCGTCACCGCCGACGCCCTGAAGTCGATCGAAACCCGCGGCCAGGCGTTCTCGCAATCGATGTCGACCCACGGCTCGGAAGTCGCGCGCACGATTACGTCCGCAGGCGACCTCGCCACCGGCGCGGTAGCCAAATCGCTGAAGGATCTCGAGCAGTCGTCGCGCTCGGCCATCGACCAGTCGCGTCAGGTTTCGATCGCCGCCGTCACCGAAATGCAGGAGACCAGCAAGATCCTGCGCACCGACACAGTAGCGCTGTTCGAGCGACTGCGCGAAGGCAACATCCTGCTGCAGGAAGTGCTGACCGGCGCCCACGACAATCTCAACTCGCTGGAGCGCGCGCTGGTGACCCGCGTGGCCGACTTCGTCTCCGCCATGAACGACGTCACCGCCCACAACGGGGTCGCCACGCAGACCCTGGAAGACCAGCTCACCGTCTTCAATACCAAGACCTCGAAGGCGCTGGAAGATCTCGGCGCGCTGTCGAGCGAGTTCGAAAAACACGGCAAGTCGCTGGTCGAAGCGGCCGGCGTGGTCGAACAGGCTAACCGCTCCACATCGACATCGGTCGCCGACCGCAAGTCGCAGCTTGACTCGCTGGTGACCACGATCGACCTGCGCACCACCGACCTCGACCAGCGCCTGTCACGCTTCACCGGCCTGCTCGACGAATCCCTCGCCGCGGCGGAGGAACGCGCCCGCGATATCGCGCGCGTGGTCGCGGAAACCGCCGGCGCCGGATCGGCGGCGATCAGCCGCCAGTTCGAAGCCGTGCGCGCTGCGGCCGAGAACGAGCGGCAACAGACCCTCGACGCCATGAACGATCTGTACCAGCAGAGCACGCATGAAACCGATGCGATGTTCAAGCAGTCGACCGAGAAGTTCGCTGCGATGGTGCAGTCCATGAAGCAGATGGCGGCCGAGATGCATCAGGAGCTCGAGGCGACCCGCAACGAGTTGCGCCGCGGCGTGCTGGAAATGCCGCAGGAGGCCGCCGACAACACCGCGCAGATGCGCAAGGTGATCGTCGACCAGATCGAGGCGCTCGCCGAGCTCAACCGCATCGTCGCCCATCATGGCCGCGGGCTCGACGTCGTGACCTCCGGCCGCGCCAGCGTGCAACGCCAGGAAGAGCCTGTGATGGCAGCCGCCGCCGGCGGCCGCAATGAAGTGCGCATGCGCGATGCCGGCAGCGCATCGACCCTGCCCCCGCCGGATCTCGGCCTGCCCGCCCAGCGTCGCACCGAAGCCCCACCGGTGAGCCCGGTGAGCCAGGATGCCGGACGCGACGGGTGGCTGTCCGACCTGCTCCATCGCACCGACGCCGGTACGGGACGCGAGGCTCCCCGTGGCCGCGTGCCACAGAGCCCGGCCAATCCGCTGGAGTCGCTGTCGCTCGACATCGGCCGGCTGATGGATCGCAACCTCGCCGCCGAAATGTGGGATCGCTACCAGCGCGGCGAGAGCAAGGCGTTCTCCAAGCGGCTCTACACGCCGGCCGGCCAGAAGGCGTTCGATGAAGTCGCCCGCAAATATCGCGCCGACCGCAGCTTCAAGCAGACGGTCGACCGCTATATCGCCGAGTTCGAACGGCTGCTCGACGAAGTCGCGCGCGAGGATCGCGGACCGCAAGCCCTGCGCGGCCACCTCACCTCGGAGACGGGCCTCGTCTACACCCTGCTCGCGCATGCGGCAGGACGGCTGGGGTAAACGGCGAATTGCGGATTGAAGCGGAGGCCTCGCTGCCTCCGTTTTGTTGCTGTTGCAACGCTCACCTCGTCACTGAATGAAAATCCGGATATACTTCCTCGAATATTCGGAGATATGATGATCGACATCGCGAAAAAGAAAGCGCTGCGGAATTTTAGGAAGCAGCAAGCCAAACGAGGCATGGAGCGGTCTGAAGCCGCGAACGAAGCGCCTAAGAAGGGCATCTTCGCCGCGTTGTGCCGTTCGCCACTGGTCGGGATCGATCTCAATCTCGCCCGTTCGCGCAACACTGGCCGTAAGATCGACTTGTGATGCGGTACCCCCTCAACACGAATATTGTCAGTCCCGCGCTAGCGGCGGGGTCCGCTCGCGCTATTGCGCTCTACGCGCCGCTACGAATCTCCAGTTCGCAATGACAACAACCGTGCAAGTTCGTCTACATTGGCTACTCGATGGTTCATCGAACCATTTGCCCAACGACCAGCGGTTCAGTCTTCCAGCTCGTTTCGATCATCAAGATGAGAAGGATTGGCTGAACGACGGTTGGAGCCTCGTGATCAAGGTGACCGAGGCTTCAGATGCTCAAGCCTATCAAACAGGAGAAGCGAATTTTCTGTTACCCGACGCACCTCACATGTGGTTGTCGGAAGGCAAGAAATTCACGCTCATGGAAGGTTCGCGGTCTGTAGCAATCGGCGAAGTTGAGAAAGTGACGTCGCCTTAGGCGCAACCCGAGAAGATTGATCTACTACCGCTTCTGTCCGCTCGGTGCCCTTGGTGCCGCCGCTGCTGGCGGTGGCGGCGGCGGTGCTGCCGCCTGGCTGTTGCTGCTGCTGCCGCCGCCGAAGATCACCCGGGTCGGGTTACGGTCGAAATTGTTCACGGCGCGGCTGATGTCGGAAAGGGTGCGGCGGCCATCGGCCATCAGCGCGCCCGACCGCTTGTCGAAATCCTCGGCGAGTTCGCGGATCGACTTCACCATTAAATTCAATTCGCCGCCGGCGGCGCCGCCTGCGATGGTATTGAGACCGAGCATCAGACTGTCGGCCTTGCCCATCACGCCATCGACCCTGAGCATGACGTTGTCGATCTTCTCGGAGTTACGCGCGAGCGCAGCCGTGAAGGTCTCGAGATTTCGCAGCGAATTCTTCACCGATTCCTGATTGTCGGCGACCAGCCGGTTGACGTTCTGCAACGTGGCGCGAATGGACTCCGTCACATCCTGCAGCGCGCTCGGGTCGGCGGTCAGCATCGGAACGCCGTCCTCGTCGAGCGGCACCGAAGGCGCGGTCTCCTCGCCGCCCTTCAGCGAGATCGCCGCGACGCCGGTCAGTCCCTGGAATTCAAGTCCGACGAGCGTGTCCTTGCGGATCGGAGCATTGTTCTCGACCATCGCCAGTGCGACCACCCGCCGCGGGTTGTCGAGCTTCACCGAGACAACCTCCCCTATCCTAATACCGTTAAAGTTGACGCTGCCGCCGTTTCGAAGACCGGACGCCGGGCCTTCGAACACGATGCGGATTGGGCTGCGCTGCTTGGTGGTATGCAGGCTCTGAAACCACAGCACAAAGCCGAACGCGGCGGCGATCACTGCCAGCGTGAAGGCCCCGATCAGGACGTAATTCGCCCGCGTTTCCATAATTCAAGGTACTCCGAAATCTGGATCTGTTCAGCTTCGCCGATCAGACCCGTCATTTATCTGTTGTTTGAGCATGATCTCATCAAAAACCGGTGCCCGCTTCGTGATCATGCTCTAGCCCATGACCGCGCGGGCGCGCTTGCCGTGAAAATATTGCCTCAGCCAGGGATGCTGCGAGGCCTGCATGTCGGCAATCGATCCTGCTGCAATGATCTTACCGTTCCCTAAAACCGCGATGCGGTCGCAGGCCGTATAAAGGCTGTCGAGATCATGGGTTACCATGAAAACCGTCAGGCCCAAAGTACGCTGCAGGGTACGCACCAGCTCGTCGAAATCGCCGGCGCCGATCGGATCGAGCCCCGAAGTCGGCTCGTCCAGAAACACCAGTTCGGGGTCGAGCGCCAGCGCGCGCGCCAGCGCCACGCGCTTGATCATGCCGCCCGACAATTCGGACGGGTAGCGGTCGGCGACGTCGGGCCGCAGGCCCACCATGCCGAGCTTGGCCACCATGATCTCGTCGAGCAGCCGCTGCGAGACCTTAAGATATTCGCGCACTGGAAACTGGATGTTCTGCCGCACCGTGAGCGAGGAAAACAGCGCGCCCTGCTGAAACAGGATGCCCCAGCGGCGCTCGACGCCGCGGCGCTCCGCGGAGCTCGCCGCATCGAGATCGATGCCAAACACCTCGATGCGTCCACTGAGCTTAGGCACGAGACCGATGATGGTGCGCGTCAGCACCGATTTTCCGGCGCCGGACGGGCCGACAAATCCGAGAATTTCACCACGCTTGACGTCGAGGTTGAGCCCGTCGAGCACGCGCGTTTTACCGAACTGCACGGTGATGTCGCGAACCCGGATGATGGCGTCGGAAATCTCGTCCGCCATGGTCACATTCCGATCGATGCGAAGAAGATGGCGAACACGCCGTCCATCACGATGACGAAGAAAATGCCCTTCACCACCGAGGACGTGGTGTGCTGTCCGAGCGACTCGGCGCTGCCCTGCACGGCCAGTCCCTCGACGCAGGCGACGATGCCGATCACGGCGGCCATCACCGGCGCCTTGATGATGCCGACGACGAAGTGATCGATCGAAATGGCGTCGCGCAACCGCAGCAGGAAAGCTTCGGGCTCGACGCCGCCATAGAGCCACGCCACCAGCCCGCCGCCGTAGAGTGCCGCCATCGCGCCGAGGAACGCCAGGATCGGCAGCGCCAGCACCAGCGCCAGCATCCGCGGCAGGATCAAAACCTCGATCGGATCGAAGCCCATGGTGCGCAGCGCGTCGATTTCCTCGCGCATCTTCATCGAGCCGAGTTCGGCGGTGTAGGCCGAGCCCGAGCGGCCCGCCACCATGATCGCCACCAGCAGCACGCCGATCTCGCGCAGCACCAGCACGCCCAGCATGTCGACCACGAAGATGTCGGCGCCGAACTTGCGGAAATGGAAAATGCCCTGCTGCGAGATGATGCAGCCGATCAGGAAGGTGATCAGCACCACGATCGGCACCGCGCGCCAGCATACCTGCTCGAGGTGATGGATGGTCGACGTCAGGCGGAAGCGGCGGGGACGAATGATGACGTGGCCGGTCGCGGCGAGCACCGCGCCCAGCATGTCGATCAGCCCGACAAGCGTGCCGCCGATGCCGGCGACGCTGCGGCCCACCTGCTCCAGCATGCCCGTGATCGTCACCCGATCGGTTTCGACGACCGGCTCGGCCTTCACCCGGCGCACCTCGTCGACCAGGCTGGAATAATTGGCCGAGAGCCCGGCGATCTGGGCCTCGATGCCGCCCTGGGTCAGGCTGCGGCGCAGCCGCTCGATCAGCCAGGCGCCGAACGTGTCGAGCTTCGACACCTGCGAGACATCGATGAAAATGTTAGGACGGGTGCCGCCCAGCTTCTCGGCGTCGGCGACCATTCGTTCCAGCACCGGCGCAAAGCGGGCCGTCCACGGGCCAGCCGCGCACAGCGCCAGCCCGTTGCTCCTGGCTATCCGCTCCAATGTCGGGTTGCCGTTCACGATGCCCACCCCTCGGCCGATGCGCTACCCCTGCAAAACGCTTGGGTTCCGCACGCCGTACTGCCTTGTCGAATCTGCCCCTAACCAGCCATAGTTGGTAGCAGCGAGCAAGCTCACGGTTCAGAAAATTGCCAGATTTTAAAATGACTTCCAGCCTTTCCCGAAAGCTTGCCGCCAGCATCGAGCGCTGGCCCATTGCAGGCTCCTTCACGATCAGCCGGGGTGCCAAGACCGAGGCCGTCACGGTCGTCGCCACCGTCAGCCAAGGCGGCCATACAGGGCGCGGCGAGTGTGTGCCATACCCTCGTTACGGCGAAACGCCCGAGGCGACATTGCAGGCCCTCGAGGCGATGCGGGAGCCGCTCTCGAACGGGCTGGATCGGCAGGCCCTGCAGGCGGCGATGCCCGCCGGCGCCGCCCGGAATGCGCTGGATTGCGCGCTGTTGGACCTCGAGGCCAAGAGCGCCGGCCAGCGGATCTGGACCCTGCTCGGCCGGCCCGCGCCGCGCCCCTGCACCACGGCCTTCACCATTTCGCTCGGCACGCCGGAGGCAATGGCGGCGGCGACCGCCAGGGCCGCGCACCGGCCGCTGCTCAAGATCAAGCTCGGCGGTGACGGCGATGGCGAGCGGATATCCGCGGTGCGCAAGGCGGCCCCCGAATCCGAATTGATCGTGGATGCCAACGAGGCCTGGACGCCGGACAATCTCGAACAAAACCTGGCCGCCTGCGCGAACGCCGGCGTGACGCTGGTCGAGCAGCCGCTGCCAGCCGGGCAGGATGAAGCGCTGGCGCGTATCAAGCGCCCGATCGCGGTCTGCGCCGACGAAAGCGTGCATGATCGCGCCTCGCTCGAAGGGATTCGCGCGCGCTACGACGCCGTCAACGTCAAGCTCGACAAGACCGGCGGTCTGACCGAGGCGCTCGCGATGGCGGATGCCGCGCACGTGCTCGGCTTCGAGATCATGATCGGCTGCATGGTCGCGACCTCGCTGGCGATGGCGCCGGCCATGTTGCTGGCGCAACAGGCCAGATTCGTCGATCTCGATGGTCCCCTGTTGCTGGCGCGCGACCGCGACGGCGGCCTGCGCTACGATGGCAGCCTAGTCTATCCGCCGGATGCCGCCTTGTGGGGCTGATGCGAGAGCCGGTCCCGCGCCAGCCAGACCACCAGCCCACCCAGGGCCGCCATCACGGCCATTACGTAGTAGATGCCCTGTCCCCAGGTCTCGTAGATGGTGCCTGACGCGATTGATGCGACGCCGGCGACGATGCCGCCACAGGCGGTGAGATAGCCCTGCGCCCTCGCCATCACGTGGCCAGGCACATGGTGTAGCATCAGCCCCATGACGCCGACCTGCGTCAGCCCGAAGCTCAGCGCATGCGCGAGTTGGACCAAAGCGAGGATCGCAAGGGGCGGATCCTGTGCCGTTATCACCCAGCGCGCGGCTGCGCTCAGCGCCGCAATCACCACCAGCATCGATGGCTGCAGCGTGAACCGCGGCGACAGAGCGAACAGCACGATCTCGGCAATCACGCCCAGCACCCACAGAACCGCTATCGTCAGCCCGTCGTATCCCGCTTGTTGCCAGGCGATCGACGCGAAAATGTAATAGGGGGCATGGCTGCCCTGGATCAGCGCCGACGCCACGATAACGGCGATAAAGCCGCCGTCGCGCAGCAATTTGCTCGCGCCCCCGGTGACCGGGCGAACGGTCCTGGTGTCGTCCAACGGCTCCAGCGCGAGGCTGGCCAGCGCCCCGATCGCGGCCGAGCCGGCGATGATCCAGATCAAATTTCGGGCGGCGATGAGATCGAACAGCATCCCGCAGACCAGCGCGCCAAGGACGAAGGCGGCCGAGCCCCACAGCCGCAGCGGTCCATAGTTGAGGCCATAACGCTTCACGCCCCGCAACGCATAGGCATCCGTCAGCGGCACCATGGGCGTCCACAGGCAGCAGGTCAGGGCATAGATCAGGAACACCAGGACCGGCAGATGCTGGGTGCCCAGGATGAAAAAGCCCAAGGCGGTGGCAAAGGCGGTCACAACAATGCCGCCGCGCAAGGCCTGACGCCGTTCCGCAAAGCCCGTCACCAGCGGAAGCACCGTAAACCGCGTCACCGGGGGAACGGCCGTGATCAGCCCGATCCAGAACGCATCGACCCCGACCGCCTTCAACCATACCGTGAAAAACGGCAGATGGGCGCCGGTCATGCCGAACAGCGTGCCGTAAAACAGCGCCACCCGCGTCGCGAATTGCTTCGATGCGCCTTGAGAAGCGATGGGGATTTGTGATTCGCTCGGCATCAATTCAATTGCGATTCGGGCAATATCGTGTTGTCTCGTTATCGCAAGGCGCGCTGATTTGCGCGAAGAGTTTAACATGGCCGACGAAGTATTCGCCCTTTCGCCGATCTCAGCACGCGCCGCGCTGCCGGGCGAGGAGGACTATGCCGCGATCGCCGAAGCCTTCATGGAGACTTCGCGAGGCCGCTGGTTCCTGACCGAATACGCCAAACGCAACCGCAATGCCGACACCCGCATGGTGCTGGACGCGGTGATGCGGATCGAGCACAGCCTCGCCGCCCAGAGGGAGGAAACCCTTCAGCGGGAAGAAAGCCTCCGCCGGGAGGAAGGTCTTTCGGTGCAGGAGGCCGCGGAGGCCGTCGCCGCGGCGGCCGCGGCGCAGGAACGCTTGACCGAGGCGCTCGCCGCCATCCGCGGTGCGGTTAAGGTTGCCGAGGAATCGGCGGTCGAGGCGCTCGACAGCCTCGCGCTGGAGCAGCGGCTGGCGCCGGTCCGCAAGGGCGCGCGGGTGCTGCGGGAAATCGCCTGGCGGTTGCGGGAAATCGGCAATGACGGGCGGATCTGCGATCTGATCGATTCGCAGGTCACCGTCATCGAAAAGGGCACCGAACAGTTCTCCTCCGAGGAGGCGAGAGCAGGCCTCCATGCGGCCTTTGCTGCCCTCCAGGGCCGCCT
>NZ_LLXX01000096.1:0-41973 GCF_001440405.1 Bradyrhizobium valentinum | reverse complement strand
CCGAGACCTCCCCGGCCGCGCAGGAAATCGAAACAGGCTTGGCCGAAACAGGCTCGGCGCAAGAAGCTGCCGAGGCCGCGCTTGCGGCAGCGGCCGTACTGACGGATACGGAAACGCCGCCGGCTCCCGAGCCCGCCGCCGCCGCTGCTGCCCAGGAAGCCATCGTCCAAGACACCTCGATCCAAGACACCTCGGTCCAAGATACCGCTGTCCAAAACGCTGACGCCCAAGACGAGGCGGTCCTCGACATGATCGCGATGGAGATGGGTGCGCCGGATCCGATCAGCGACGACGAGATCGCCGAAGCGGCGGCCGAGCAAGCCCGTCTAGCGCAGCCGGCGCCGATCGCTCCCGCGGTCGTCGCAGAATCACCCAAACCAGCCGCCACACCATCGCCGCCGCCGGTTCAACAGGCCGTTCAACCGCCGCCTCCGCCTGCCACACCCGCGCCTGTGCCGGCGGTGGAAATGTCGCTCGGCTCGAGCCTCATCGCGAGCGGCATGCTGCGGAAGCCGGTCACGGCGGCCAACGACCCACTGGCGCCGATCCGGCGCATGAGCCAGACCGAGAAGATCGCGTTCTTTTCGTAACAAGCTTCTGCGCTGCCGCCTGAAGCTCTCCGACTTCAAGGAGGTGGCGGCGGTCAGTCGAGCCTGGCGAACCGGCTATGCGGCGCTGGTAGTGGGCTTCCACGCATAAGCGAGCCACCCGATCCCGTGAGAAATCAGATCGATGCCAAGGAGGAAGCCGAGCACCCACAAGCCCGTCATCGGGAATCCTGTCAGAATGACGAGGCCGGCCAGCACGCCGAATGCGCCTGATAACAGCATGATCCAGCCCGCTTCCCGCCAGTGGCTGATGCCGAGCAGGATGCGAACGACACCGGAAATCAGAAACACCAGGCCGAGGACGTAGGTGAGGATCAGCGCGCTCTCCACCGGCTGGCCCACCAGCACGATGCCAAAGGCGACGTACAGGATGCCGAGGAGCACCTGCCATACGAACCCTCCCCATCCCTTGGTCCAGAACGCGTGGACGATCTCGAACGCGCCCGCAATGATGGAGACCCAGCCGATGAAGATCGTGCTGATGAGGGTGACAAGCATGATGTCGCCGAGAACCAGAAAACCCGCCCCGATCATCATGAGGCCAAGCAGGACGCAAACCCAGAACGACGGCGCAGGCAAATCGGTGGCGCCGATCGGCGAACTGTTGTCATAGGTCGTCATGTCATTCTCCTCGCCTCACGTTCACCGGCCTCGAGTTCCGTTATCTCCATCGCCAGCCGCACCGGCGACGGCCGCGGTGCCACCAGCAGACCCAACGGCGACGCCGGCGGCCATGCCAGTGAGGAGGACGCGATGGCCGAGTGGGCGGCCGTCCCGGTGGCCGTCCAGCCGGCCGCGTGCCGGGGCCTTGAGCCTCCAGCTTGAATTCTCCGGCGTTCTTTCCGGGATCTTTCTGCACCGCGAGCGGCGTCGCCTCGGCCATCCCTGCTGGCAGGCTTGTGGCCAGGCCGGCGGCCACGGCACCGCACATCAGAGTCCGCAGCGCACTGCGACGATCGATTGCATCCATCGTTGTTCTCCTTGTCGGGAGGTCCTCTCCTCGCAGCTCCTATTCGATCAGCCTGACCTCACTCGGTTGCCGGGCGCATCGCTCGGAATTTCGCCCGGAAGATAGTTCGGAAGCCGGCCGGCCGGGATGATCGCCAGCAGCGCAAGGCCGGCCATGATCAAGAGCCCGATCTTCAGCGCACGCAGCCGCGCCTCGGTATTCACGCGCACGGCTTCCTGGACCTGCTCTGGGGTGGCGGTCGTCGCCTCCATCACGCTGCGCAAACGGTCGTTGCTGACGAAGGTGATATTGTCGAGATCGACCTGGCTCTGGATTTCTTTCGGCAAGACCGGGTTCGCAGCGATCTGGCTGAGCGCGATCGTGCTCAACAGGCCGACGAGAAGCGCACCCGCCACCGCCGTTCCGACCGCTGCGGCCAGATTCTGCGTAGTGCCGCGCAGCGAGCCGACGTCGCCCGCTAGCTCCTTGGGCGAAGCGGTGACCAGCACATTGAACAGCAACGTGACCAGCGAGCCCTGCCCGATGCCGAACAGCACCAGGCCGAACAGCACGGGTACCTCGCTCCAGTCGTTGCGCACGACAAAGGCGAGCCATACCAGGCCGACGGCGCACAGGATGAAGCCGTAGCGCCCGATTTGCCGCGGCGTCAGCCGGTTATAGACGTTGACGATCAGCATCGCGGTGAAGAACACCGTCAGATTGAACGGCATCATCGCAATAGCGGTCGCAAGCGGCGAGCGGCCCTGCACGATCTGGATATAGAGCGGCACCGAGAAATTGAGCGCGGCCTCCAGCGCAACCACGGCAAACAGCGCGTAGACCGCACACCGCTCCTCCGGCGAGTCGATCACCTCGAGCGCCAATAGCGGTGTCTTTCCGGCGGCCTGACGCCGGTGCGTCCACGTCAGAAAGGCCTGCCCGAGCATGATGCCGAGAACGATCAGGATTGGCGCCGGCGAAAGGCCAAGCAGGTCGAACGGTGCATTGGCGGTAGCGAGCGCGAGCCCCCAACCATTGAGATTGTTGAAACCGAAGCTGATGAGAACAATCGCCGACGCCGCCAGTACCACGCCAACGGCATCGATCTGCACGTCCGGACGGCCGTGGTCAGGCTTCAGTCGGAAGCTCAACACGAAAACAATCGCAGAAACCGCGATCAGGATTCCGAACGCCGGACGCCAGCCGATATACGTGCCCAGCACGCCGCCGATGATGAACGCCAACACGCCCGCGGCCGCCCGCGCGGAGCCGAGCGCGCCGACTGCCGTCGCTTGCTGTCGTCCCGTATAGTTCTCGGCGATCAGCGCCACCAGCGACGGCACGATCACGGCACCCGCCGCGCCGCAAACCGCCTGTGCCGTGATCATCAATGCTGCCGTGGGGCTGAACGTCATCAGGATCTGCGACGCGCAGAACAAAACGACGGCGAAACGGAAAACCTGCAACGCGCCGAACCGCTGGGCGAGCTTGGCACCCAGCATCACGAAGCCGGCAACCAGCATGGAATAGGCCACGATGCCGGTCGCAACCGTCGTCGGCGGCACGCCGAAGCTTTTCACCATCCCGCCAAGCGCGACCGGCAGGGAGGCGACGTTGAAGGACATGATCATCTGGCCGAGCGCGATCGCGATCATCGGCACCCACGACTCGCGCACTTCTTCCCGGACGGCTCCCATCGAGATCGAGTGCGTCGCCATGGTGTCCTCCCGGGTTGCTCGGTTCCGGATCGATCTGTCGGATCGACCAAACCGCTCACTGCATTCGTTTCAATTTTCCGGTTGAGAGACGAACAGATCCATTCCCAGCCGCTGCGACAGGAACTTTGCCGCGAGCTGCCCCTTCACGCTGTTGCCGGCCGCGTCGAGCGGCGGCGCGAATGTCCCGAAGCCGCCCTTGCCCGGAGAAACCGCGACAATACCACCGCCGATCCCGCTCTTGCCCGGCAGGCCGATGTCATAGAGCCAATCGCCCGAGGTCTCGTACAATCCCGCTGTTATCATCACCGTCAGCACATAGTGGCAGACGGCCGCGTCGACCACGCGCTGTTTGGTGACCGGATTGACGCCGCCATCGGCCAGTGTCGCGCCCATCACTGCCAGATCGCGGGCGCTTACGTTGAGCGAGCACTGCCTGGTGTAGAGATCGGTGGCCTGCTTGGCGTCACAGTAGATGCGGTCGTAGCTCTGCAGCAGCCGGGCGATACTGCGGTTGCGGTAGTTCGTCTGCGACGCCGAAGCGTAAACCTCCTCATTGAGCGAGAGCTTGCGACCCGCAAAACGCGACAGCCCGTCGTGGATGAATTGCCATTGGCCTTCCGCGGTCAGGCCCGGCACGAGGCTCGTGGTCGCGATCGCACCCGCATTGACCATCGGGTTGGTGCGGCCCCCGCCCTGCTCGATGGCGGCGAGCGAGTTGAACGGCAATCCCGTGGCATTCGCCCCAAGCCTTGCACGCGCCTCTTCCGGACCGACCGTCTCGCAAACCAGTGCGAACACGAACGGCTTCGACACGCTCATGATCGAGAATTTGTACTCGGTGTCTCCGGCCTCGTAGACACGTCCGCTGGTGCCGACAACGCAAATCCCGAACAGTTCTCGCGGAACCCTGGCAAGCGCCGGATAGACTTGTGAATTCTGCCCCTCGCCGTTCGACCTGAAACGGCGGTGGGCATCGGACACCAGTTTCTGCACCAGCTCGGGCTCGGGCAGATGTCCGGTCGAGATGTAAGGCCGTTCTGCTTCTGCGATCGAAGGAAAGTCCATGGGACTCCTCCATCCGGCTTGAACCACCCTGCTCGCGGATGATCGTGCCATCCGGCAACACACAAGTTACGCGCTGACAAACGATCTGCGTCGACCGTTTCAGCCTTGTTCTGACTTACGCCGCAACCTAACGCTCCAAAGTGTATGGAGTCAATCACACAACCTTAAAGTCGGTTTGCATCGAGTGTGTTCCGCTGCAAAACTTTGCGACAAATCACGTTGCGCTCACGATGCATCGACAAACCTCGGCGAATTTGAAACCAACTTGATCGAGCGCTGTCACCGTTTGATGAGAGCGATCAGCAAAGCGTGAACTGTTCGCTCGCAGGTTGTGATACCATACTAATGAGCCGCACGGCCACCGAGCGACCCGGATAGATCGACGGCTCTGCCGGATCGTCCTCGCTGCCGACGGATTTACCGGCAACGACGCCCGCGCGTTGCGCGGTAGAAGGAGTGTTGTCCCGCCAGAAGCGCCCCGCGCGGCCTACATCATGTCCATCATATCGAGTGGAGGATACCGAGATGTCAGATCTAGTCGCGATCATCTATCCATCCGAAGCAAAGGCAGAAGAGGTACGTCAGCGCCTATTAAAGCTGCAAAAGGAATATCTGATTTCGATCAGCGATGCCGTGATCGCCGCGAAAACGGAAGCTGGCCCCGTCAAGCTGAACCAACTCGTCAATACGACGGCGGTGGGAGCCGTATCAGGCAGCTTCTGGGGGCTCCTGATCGGCCTAATCTTCCTAAATCCCTTACTTGGTGTTGCCCTGGGCGCCGCATCCGGAGCGCTCGGCGGCGCCCTGTCGGACTACGGCATCGATGACGCCTTCATGAAAGAGCTCTCGGAAAAATTGCAGCCCGGCAACGCAGCGCTGTTCGTACTTATCAAGAACATGACTCCGGACAAGGTGTTGCGGGAGATTCAGGACGCGGGAGGCACCGTACTCAAGACATCTCTGGACGACACCAAGGAACAGCAACTTCGCGACGCGCTCGCCAAGGCGGCCACCGCACCGGTACCGCCCGAAACGAACGCCGCCTAGGTCGCGGCGATCAACTGAGCGATCAGCCGGTTTTTCGGCACGGGGCCGCGGCCGGCTGTCCGCTGAAGCAGCTTCAGTAAGGACTGCCGACATGCGCGCGGCGAGCGAAGCAAATAGCGAAACTGCGAAAACACCCACACGGACCGTTCTCGACGCCATCGAGCGAATCGGAAACAGCGTTCCCCATCCCGTCGTGATTTTCCTGATACTGATCGCAATCGCCGTGATCGCATCGCACCTGCTGTATCTGCTGGACGCATCGGTTTCCTATCAGGTCATCAACCCGGCGACGCACGGCACGGAGACCGTGACAACCCGCGCCAACAGTCTGCTGACGGCGGAGGGTATCAGGCACATCTATACGCAGCTAGTGCCGAATTTCATGGGCTTCAGCGCGGTCGGACTGCTGATCATCGCCATGATCGGCGTTGGCGTGGCCGAGGAGTCTGGCCTCGTCGACGCATGCATCCGGAAGCTCGTGACCGTCTCACCGCGTTGGGCGCTGACCTACATTCTCGCCTTCGTTGGCATTTTATCGAGCATCGCCTCCGATGCGGGTTATCTCGTGCTGATCCCGTTGGCAGGCACTGCGCTTTTAAGCGTCGGCCGGCATCCACTCGCCGGACTGGCGCTGGGTTTTGCCGGCGTCGCCAGCGCCTTCAGCGTCAATATGCTCATCAAGCCGCTCGATGCGGTTCTCACTGAATTGACCAACGATGCCATTCATATCGTCAACCCCTCGCTGTCGATCGCGGTGACGGCCAATTTGTGGTTTTCGATCGTGTCGGTCATCGTCTTGACGATCGTGATTGCCTTGATCACCGAGCGGCTCATCGAGCCTCGCCTTGGCAGGTATCGGGAAGATCACGCGAGGGAAAGATTACCCCCGCATGAAGGCGGGCAACTGTCCGCCCAGGAGGCGCTTGGGTTGAGGTACGCCGGCGCGGGGCTGCTGGCCGTCATCGCGGCGTTCTGCCTGCTGACGCTGCCGTCAGGGGCGCCTCTTCGCGATCCAACGACGGGTGCGCTCGTCGGAAACTCGCCCTTCATGAGCGGGCTGATCGGCCTCGTCATGATGCTGTTCCTGGTGACCGGCATCGCCTATGGCATCGGAGCGGGAACAATCAGGCGCGCCACCGATGTCGTCGATGCCATGACCAAGGCGGTATCGGGATTGGGCGGCACGATCCTGCTATTCGTCGTCATCAGCCAATTCGTCGACTACTTCACTTACAGCAACATGCCGACGCTGCTGGCGGTCAAGATGGCCGATGTTCTGAAGAATGCAAACATCGGCCCACTGTGGCTATTGCTGGGACTCATTCTGGTCGTTGCAATCCTTGATCTGATCTTCACGCCGGCAATCGCGACATGGGCCATCTTTGCACCGGTATTCGTGCCGCTATTCGTGCAACTGGCCGTCGATCCAGCGGCAGTGCTGGCCGCATACCGGGTTGGTGACGGACCCATCAACTCAATCACGCCGCTTAACCCCTACTTCGCGCTGGTCATCGGGTTTGCCCAAAAGTACGACCGCGACGCTGGCGTTGGCACCGTCGTCGCGCTGATGCTACCCTACGTGGTCTGGATGTTTGCACTTTGGATTCTTCTTTTCGTCGCATGGTACCTGTTGGACCTGCCTTGGGGCGTGTAGCCGAAACGACGAGCGTGCGATGCGGAACCCGGTGACGAGGTCGACCGCGGGACACGCCCCAGTCAGCATGGAGATCGTATGCTGATCGATCCGCGCGACGGCGATATCGAGGACGATGCCGCCAGCCCCGGGCAACGGTCGCTGCTCGCGATCGCTGGAAGCCTGTTCGTCGAAATCAGCTTGCCGAAGCTGCTGTTCGCCTGGACGATCTTGCTGCTGCTGCCGGCGGTGCTGCTTGGCCTTGCGCCATTGCTGGCTTCCGCCTGGTTTTCAACCTTGTCGGAACATCTTGCTGCACTGACCGAGATCGGCACGACTCTCGCTCTGATCGCAATTCTCGTGTTGGGATGGATCGGATGGCGCCCGCTGTTTCGGATCGCCGAGACCAGTTTCTGGTCGCTCAATGCGCTCGCGGTGCAGCCCGGTTATGCGTTCGGGCGCGAAGCGCTACGTCACCTGACGGAGCGGATGTGGGGCAAGAATCTTACCCTCGCCGGCTGGGCGAGGTTGCGCAGCGCCAATTCGGTTGGAGCTGGCATCATGCTGGCCGCAATCGCAGTGCTGATCGCGATTGCGGCCTGGCCTGTGTCACGTTGGACCGGTAGCTGGAACGACCTTGTCCTGCTGCATCGCCTCGCTTTGCCGACACTTGCAAATGCCATCGTGTTGCTGTCGGCCTATTTGGCGGCCGCATCGCTGGTTTGGGGATTTGCGGATGCCAGCATGCCTCAACCGCTCGATCTCGCCGCGTTCGATACCGCCTCCTCCGGAGGACGCAGTTGGCGTGTAGCGCATCTGTCGGACCTTCACGTGATCGGTGAACAATATGGCTTTCGCATCGAAAGTGGACGGTCGGGCCCGCGCGGCAATGGCCGGCTCGAACAGGTCCTGACGCGTCTCACCGCTATTCATGCGGTCGATCCGCTCGACCACGTGCTGATCACCGGCGATATGACCGACGCCGGCCGCGCCAGCGAATGGGCCGAATTCCTCGACGCCATGGCGCTTTATCCGGAACTTGCCGCGCGCACGATCCTGCTGCCTGGCAATCACGACGTCAACATCGTCGACCGCGCCAATCCGGCCCGGCTCGATCTGCCGTTCAGCCCGGGCAAGCGGTTACGGCAAATTCGAACCTTGTCGGCAATGGCTGCAGTGCAAGGCAATCGCGTGCATGTCGTCGATACCACGGGGAAACCGGCCGCTACGCTGCATGAGGCGCTGGCCCCGCACCGCGATGCGATCGTAGCCCTGGCGACGCACGGCGGCATGCGCCGTGCGTCGGCGATGCGCAGGCTCTTCGACGACCAGTTTCCGATGATCCTGCCGCCCGACACGGAAGACGGCCTTGGCATAGCGATCCTGAACTCCAATGCAGAAACCCACTTCTCCTTCACCAACGCGCTCGGACTGGTGTCCATTGAACAGACGCGTCGCTTCGAAAGCGCGACTGGACATTTTCCCAGGGCACGGTGGATCGTCGCATTGCACCACCATCTGGTGGAATATCCCATGCCGGTGAAGGCGTTTTCCGAACGCATCGGCACGGCATTGATCAACGGTAGCTGGTTCGTCCGCAGGCTGGAAGCGCTTGCGGATCGCACCATCGTCATGCACGGCCACCGTCATATCGACTGGATCGGCGCATGCGGCCCGTTGAAGATCATCTCGGCGCCTTCACCGGTGATGGCTGCGACGGATGATGCGACGACGCATTTCTACATCCACACGCTCACGTCTGGCCCGAACGGACAGATCGGACTGCTGCCGCCGGAGCGCGTGGAGATTGCCGGCGAGAAGGAATGCTAGAACTTGCCGGGCTTCGCCGGATCCGGTCCGCCAAGCAGATCGGCGACCCAGCGGCTTGATGGATGCGCCGCGCAGAAGGTGAGCATGGCGAGCGTGATCGGCACGCCGATGAAGGTGCCGAACAGCCCCCACAGGAACGTCCAGAAGAAGATCGAAAACAACACGACGACAGGCGAGATCGACAGCATCGTGCCGGCCACCCGCGGCTCGATGTAGCTGCCAACCACGAACTGAATGACATTCAGGCAGGCGAAGAGACCCAGAACCGCAGGCCAGCTCTCAAACTGTGTCATTGCCAGCAAGGTGGGAAAGAGCGTTGCGACGAACGGACCGATGAAGGGGATATAGTTGAGCACGAAGGCGATCACGCCCCATTCGAATGCGAATGGCAGCCCGGTAATCCCTGCGAAAACGCCGACCAACAGACCGGTCACCGCGCTCATCTTCGTCCGCACCAGCAGGTATCTTCGAAATTTTGCCGCGGTCGCAGCGCTACCGTCGAGCAGCACGTGCGCTGCAATACGGTTATCCAGCCGCTCGATCTTCTGCCTGACGTTCTCGACTTCGAGCAGTCCGAGCATAACGTAAATCAGCGCAATCACCCAGAAGCTGAGTGTGGTATTGACGCGCCCGGTGACATATTGCGTCGCGCGCAGGAGCCAGCCTACGTTGAAATGTTCGGCCCACAATCCGGCGACCGAGACTCCATGGCCGTCCAGCCAGGTCACCATCGCAGCATAGAGGTCCTGGTACCGCGGCAAATCCGCGATCAGCGACCTTCCTACACGACCAAATCCCCAAGCCGCGAGCGAGGCGAAGCTGAGACAGACCGCCACCGTGACGATGACGGTGATCGCCAGCGCGGCAAGCTTCGGCATCCACGATTGCAGCCGCTTCTGGACCGGCCACACGATGGCGATGATGAAGAGGGCCGCCGCCAGCGGCGCGAATACCTGCCTCGCCTGGGCCGCCGCTGCGGCGACCAGCACCGCCGCGATGATTCCGGTTGCGGTCTTCAGCCCGAAGCCTACCCCCATTTTGGGTTCCTTCGACCTTTCAGCAACCCGAGATTGTCAGCTCCATCACGCCGCGGCAAGAGCGGGACACGGCGCGCCGCAAGCGTGACCGGCGTCACGTACGGCCATGCGGATACGGCTTAGCGTCCCCACAGCAAAATCTCGCCGCGAGATTCATTTGAGGAACGCTGCCATGTCCCGTTTTAAGCCAACGCTATTACGCGCCGGTCTCCTGGCAAGCCTGTTGATTTTCGGCACCAGCACAGCTTTCGCCGAAGCCCCCAACGCCGATATCCGCACCGGCATGCAGACGCCACCCGCCGACCAGCGGGTCGCGCTTGTCATCGGCAACTCGAATTACCAGAGCGCACCGAAGCTCGCCAATCCCGGCAACGATGCGCAATCGATGGCGCAGCTTTTGAACTCGGCCGGTTTCGAGGTCACCCGGGCAACCGACCTGACGCGCAGCGACATGGTCAAGGTCGTGCAGGATTTCTCCGCCAGGGTGGCCGAGCGCGGTCCCGGCACCGTCGCCATGATCTACTATGCCGGCCACGGCGTGCAGGTGGCGGGCGAGAACTATTTGCTTCCGGTCGATGCAAAGATCTCGTCGCCGTCCGATCTCGATGGCAATTCGCTGCGGCTGGTCGACCTGATGGGTACGCTGGAATCCATCTCGAGCCGGATGCGCATCGTGGTGCTCGACGCCTGCCGCAACAATCCGTTCCCGGAGATCAACGATGCGGGACGGGGCCTTGCCATCGTCGATGCGCCGAACGGCTCGATCGTCGGCTACTCGACCGCACCGGGAATGGAGGCGCAGGATGGCGACGGCAACCACAGCCCATATACGTCCGCATTCCTGAATATCGCGCGCGAGCCGAACCTGCCTATCGAGCAGTTGTTCAAGCGTGTCCGGCTCGAAGTGAACAACACGACCAACGGCCGTCAGACGCCGTGGGAAAGCTCATCGCTGACCTCCGATTTCTACTTCTTCGGCGATACGGCGGTTGCCGCAAGCCGCGCGCCGGATCGCCGCCCGATCATGCAGACTGCGGCGAATCTGCCCTCGCGTTCGGTGCGCCAGGCCTACGACTATGTGCTGTCCGAAGGCTCGCCCGAGTATTATGAGGAGTTCATCCGGCTCTACCCGCATGACCCGCTGTGCGACCACATCCGGGTGCTGCTCGGCAACCTGAAGGTGGCAAAGGCGTGGCACAAGGCGGTGCTCGCGAACTCGCCCTTCGCCTACAAGACGTTCCACGACAATTATTCCAACAGCCCCTACGCCAAGTCAGCGCTGAAGCTGCATGTCGCGCCGAAGGCCGTGCCGCTGATGCAGTTCACGCATCTGGCGAAGCAGTCGCCGAAGTTCAAGCCGGTAAACATTGGCAACTCACCCGCCCTCGGCATCTCCAAGCACAATCTTGGTGCCCACGCTCACATGCCGGGGACGTCGAAGATCGTTACGCTGCCCGCCAAGGGCGTGACCACGAACAACCCGATCAATAGCGGCAATAACAACGGCAACACGGGCAAAGTCACGACCCTGCCCGGCAAGCTCAATCCCACTGGCAACAACAATAGCAATGGCAAGGTCACGACCCTGCCCGGCAAGATCAACCCGATCCCTGTCAATGCCGGCAACAACAGCAGCAAAGTCGGCAAGGTCACGACGTTGCCGCCCAGGATTCATAACAATCCGATACGAGTCACCAAACCCATCACGACCAGGCCGATGATGACCAGGCCCATGATGAACACGGCGCCGCGTCAGTTCAGCGGCGGCATGGGCGGCGGAGGTTTCAGCCAGCGCATGGCCGGAAGCCCGTCCCGCGGCTCGTTCGGCGGCGGCTTCAGGCGCTGACAGACAGCTTGGTACAATGCGAAATCGGGCAGAGCACACGCTCTGCCCGATTACGTTTAAGACGGGGTGATCAGGCGACCAGCTTGGCAAACAAGTCCGCGTCGACATTGCCGCCGGAGAGCACGATGACGACGTTCTTGCCCCTGGCGTCGATACGGCCGGCCAACAATGCGGCGAGACCGACGGCGCCGCCGGGCTCGACCACCAGCTTCAATTCCCGATAGGCAAAGGCGACCGCCGCGCCGACTTCCTCGTCGGATGCGATAACGCCGTTCGCGAGCAGCTTGCTGTTGATCGAGAAGGTGAGTTCGCCCGGCATCGCCGCCATCAGCGCATCGCAGATGGTGCGGCCGGCGGCGTGATGGGCCTCGCGGTGGCCTGCCCGCAGCGAAATGCCGTGGTCGTCATAGTCCTTGGGCTCGGCGACGATCACCTGCGCCTGCGGGAATTTCGCCTTCACCGCAGTCGCAACGCCGGCGATCAGCCCGCCGCCAGACGCCGGCGCCACCACGATATCCGGGATGAGCCCGAGCGCCGCCATGTCCTCGGCGATCTCGCGGCCCGCGGTACCTTGTCCGGCGATCACAAAGGGATCGTCATAGGGGCGCACCAGCGTCGCGCCGCGCTTGCAGGCGATGCCGTTGGCGATGGCTTCGCGGTCTTCCTTGTCGCGGTCGTAGAGCACCACCTCGGCGCCATAGCCCTTGGTGCGCTCGCGCTTGGTGACGGGAGAGTCCGCCGGCATCACGATGGTCGCCTGCATGTGCAGGATCTGCGCCGCCGCCGCCACGCCCTGGGCGTGATTGCCGGAGGAGAACGCGACCACGCCGCCGCCGCGCCTGTCCTGCGGAATCGAAGCCAGCTTGTTGAAGGCGCCGCGGAACTTGAACGATCCGGTCCGCTGCAGCATTTCGGGCTTCAGGAAGACCTTGGTCCCGACGCGCTCGTTGAGAACGGGGAACGACAACAGCGGCGTCCGCACCGCAAAGGGCGCGACCACCTTGGCGGCGACCTCGATATCGGCCGCGCCAATGGGCGGATTTTGGACAGATTCTGGCACCCGCCATTTGTAACGCGGTCACAGACGGGCGGGCAAGACGATTTAGCGTGAACCTTATAGCGTTTTCGATCGAAGCATGCCCTCGGACTTGATCCGTGGGTGGCCACCGGTTCGCGTCAAGAAAACGCGTCAAAACAAGAATCTAGAGCCCGGTTCTGATCCAATCAGAACCGAAAGGCTCTAGGCGGCGAAATGCGGGTCTTCCGCCACGAATCCGGCCCCCTCGCCTTCCGGCGCGGCCGGGCGAACATTCAGGGCATGTTCGACAAAGACCCGCGCGGAGCCCTGCCAGGTATGGGCGGCGGCGAATTCGACGCAATCTTCTCGCGAAATCTGCAGCGCCTCCAGGCAGGCCGCACGCAGATCCTCATCCAGGACGCCGACCGGCGCCGAGCCGATCACGTCGCGCGGGCCGGTGACCGGAAAGGCGGCAACCGGCACGCCACTGGCCAGCGCCTCCAACAACACCAGGCCAAACGTGTCGGTCTTGCTGGGGAATACGAAGATGTCGGAGGCTGCGTAGATTTCGGCCAGTTCCTCGCCGTGCCTTGCACCCAGGAATACGGCGTCCGGATATTTCCGCTCCAGTGCCATCCGGGCGGGCCCGTCACCGACGACGAGCTTGGTGCCGGGCAGATCGAGATCGAGGAAGGCTTCGAGATTCTTTTCAATCGCGACGCGTCCCACGCAGAGGAACACCGGCATCGGCAGGCAGAGATCGGCGCTGCGCGGATGAAACAGCGAGGTATCGACGCCACGCGACCACAGCACCACGTTGCGAAAGCCGCGCAGGCGCAATTCGGCCGCCAGCGCCGGCGTTGCCGCCATCACGGCCTGGCTCGGCCGGTGGAACCAGCGCAGCGCGCGCCACACCCAGGATTCCGGCACCGACGAACGCGCCGATACATATTCCGGAAAACGGGTGTGAAAGCTCGTGGTGAACGGCAGGCCCCGCTTGCGGCAATAGCGCCGCACCAACAGTCCGATCGGACCTTCGGTCGCGATATGAATGCTGTCGGGCTTTGCCGCCGCGATCAGCCGCGCGATTTTTGCTGGATACGGCAGCGCCAGCCGCAGATCGGGATAGCTCGGCATCGCAAAGGTGCGAAACGATTGCGGCGTCAGGAAACTCACCTCGACGCCAATCCCCCTGGCCGCCTCTGCGGTCGCGGTCAGCGTCCGCACCACCCCGTTGACCTGGGGATGCCACGCATCGGTCGCGACCAGGATATGCGTCATGCGGCGCGCGCCGCGACGCGGGGTACGGGTGCTGCCCTTCGCTGCGGATCGGTCCAGGTGATGATCTCGAACCGGCCGTCCTCGTGCTCGGCGAGCGCGGTGCAGCTTTCCACCCAGTCGCCGCAATTCATGTAGCGGATACCGTGCTCGTCGCGAATGGTGGCGTAGTGGATGTGGCCGCAGATCACGCCATCGGCGCCGTGCCGCCGCGCCTCGCCGGCCAGGGTCTTTTCGAACGCGCCAATATAGTTCACGGCGTTCTTGACCTTCAGCTTCGCCCATTGCGACAGCGACCAATAGGGCACGCCGAACATGCGCCGGAAGAAGTTGACCAGCCGGTTCATCTGAATGGCGAAATCATAGGCCTTGTCGCCGAGATGGGCGAGCCAGCGTGCGTTCTGCACGACGAGATCGAAGATATCGCCGTGGATGATGAGGTAGCGCTTGCCGTCGGCACCCTCGTGAATGGTATTTTCCACCACGTCGATGCCGCCGAAATGCGTGCCGTAATAGTTGCGCAGGAACTCGTCGTGATTGCCCGGCACATAGATGACCTTGGCGCCCTTGCGCGCCTTGCGCAGCATCTTCTGCACGAAGTCGTTGTGGGATTGAGGCCAGTACCAGCTCGACTTCAGCGCCCAGCCATCGACGATATCGCCGACGAGGTAGATGGTGTCGGCGTCATGGCTCTTGAGGAAGTCCAGCAAACGATCGGCTTGCGAGCCGCGGGCTCCGAGATGGACATCGGAGATAAACAAGGTACGAAAGCGCCGTTCCGGGCTTTCTTCACTCAAGGCGTCGCTACCCATACCTGTCCCCTGACAGATTTCTGTGACAGAGCGATGACTAGTTCACGTGACTGATAGCCCCACGAGAATCAACGTCGCGCCCCGCTCTTTGCGGATAACAGCGCGATACGACAGGCAAGCGACATGAGAGCGGCAAGATCTCGCTGTCGTCCCTACGAACACAGGGAACCACCGGGGCGAAGATGCGAAGCGCGGATGGAGCGAAGCGCAATCCGGGACCGGGTGACGCAGCGCTAATAAAACTTGTGAAAATGATGGATCGGGCCGTGACCGTGGCCGACGCTGAAACGATCCGCCTCCGCAATCGCTGCGCTGATCCACGCCTTGGCGTTGCGGACGGCGGTTTCCATGCCCTCGCCCTTCGCGAGCCCAGCGGCAATCGCCGATGACAATGAGCAGCCGGTGCCATGCGTGTTCTTCGTCGCAATGCGCGGCGCAGCGAGCGCAATGGTGCCGTTCGAGTCGATTAGATAATCGATGCTCTCGGCGCCCTCGCCATGACCACCCTTGATCAGCACCGCCTTGCATCCCATCGCCAGCAATCGCTTGCCTTGCTCCTCGACGGCGGCTTCGCCTGCTGCAACCGGCTCGTCCAGCAACGCGGCGGCTTCCGGCAAATTGGGCGTAATCACCGAAGCGCGCGGAATGAGTTTGGCCCGAAGCGCGTCGACAGCTTCAATCGCGAGCAGCCGATCACCCGAAGTTGCAACCATGACCGGATCAAGCACGACGTGCTTCGGCGACCAGCGCGCCAGCCCGGCGACGATAGCATCGATAACCGGCGGCTGCGCCACCATGCCGATCTTGACCGCCCTCACCGCGAGATCGGAAAACACCGCGTCGATCTGCGCGGTCACGAACTCAGCCGGCACCTGATGGATGCCGCTGACGCCTTTGGTGTTCTGCGCGGTCAGCGCCGTGATCACGGAGGCGCCGTAGACGCCGAGCGCGGCAAACGTCTTCAGGTCGGCCTGGATGCCCGCTCCCCCTGAGGAATCCGAGCCGGCGATGGTCAGCGCGATCGGCGTCGTCATCAAAAGTCTCGTGAAGATGCGGTGTTCGGAGCCACGGCTTGTCCTAACGCGCCCTGCCACTGGCGGCAAGTTGGCTTGCCATTATCAGCGGTTTTTGGCCTATTGTGTCCAACATTTTTGGAGACGACAGCGATGGTTCCCTTCTTCGTCCAGTTCAAATGCAAGCTCGGCCAGTCCTATGCCGTCGCCAACGCGCTCGCGGAGGCTGAGATCGCCTCGGAGATCTATTCCACCGCCGGCGATTACGACCTGCTGGTCAAGTTCTACGTCGACAACGACACCGACATCGGCCATTTCGTCAACGAGAAGGTGCAGGTGATTCCGGGCATCCAGGACACCCACACTATCATCACCTTCAAGGCGTTCGGCACCGGCTAACAGCGGCCCCGCCTGTCTGCAATCGCCGCCGCTCTACGCCACGATGCCGGGTCGCCCATGACATGATCGGGCTATACTTTGCGGTCGGCAGCGCCAACCACCTTCCGCCCTGGGGCGGCCTCGGCGTGCTGCTGTCGACCAATCCGATCGCGGCGGCCATTCCGGCCAGCGACGAAAAGCCGATCGTGCTCGATATGCGCTGCTGCGCGGACTGGATCAGGTCGCCGACGACCTCGGAATATTGAGGCTGGCAAGTTAGGCTGCGTCCTGGCGCGGGCGATAAACCTGCGGGACACAGCGCCCAAGGTCTTCCTTACTGCATTAAGAGGGACGGCACCTTCAGGGCCGTCGACCCGCTCTTGATGGGAGCGACGAGGGCTGGAACCCCTCGCGTCCCCCTGCTAGGCTAGGTCGAATAGCTTCGTGGCAACATATGGTTAACGACGGATCTCAATGGCATGCTTTTGCCATCAGAGCATCATCCTACCGCCTTGAAGTTTTTCATTAGCTTAAGCGTCGTCAATCGGAAGCTCCGCGGCGGGGAGACCTTCCGAGGGGGAAACAGTCGCGAGTACCACCAATGGGGACGCTGTACGATCTGCTCGGAGCGCTTCCGAGTGATGACGCCGAGGGATTGCGGACTGCCTTCCGCAAGGCCGCGAAGGCTACGCATCCGGATATGAACCCTGACAATCCCGATGCTGCCCTGAGGTTCAGGGAGCTGATGCGTGCCTATGACATCCTGACCGATACCGAGCAGCGCGCGACCTACGATCATTTGCTCGCCATCGCGCTGCAGCCTCCGGCGACGCCGGCGACCCGCACCTACGAGACCATGCGAAAGGCCGCCTCCAACACGATGGCGGCAACGATCATTTCGGCGGTGCTGGTGGGCGGCTACACCCTGTTCGGACTGTTTTCAAAACCGCCGGGAGCGGCGGAAATGGTGACCGACAGAACCGCCGGCGGAGCACTGGAGGTTGCCGCGCTGCAGCCCGGGGCTCCGGCGCAGGACGAACCGCGCCTCCAGCGCGAGGGAGAGGTTTCAACCGGCGCAGCGGTCACAATGGCCGCCCCAGCGCCCGCCGCGAAGGAAGCCAACGCCGCGCCAATCGGCCGCTTCGAGCCTGTCCCGGGCTTCGTCACGTACAATTTGGGGGTTCAATACTATCCGCGCTTCGCAGCGGCCTATTTAGATCGCGGCGTCGTGCTGTACCGGATCGGCGATTTCGATCGGCCGCAAGCTGACATCGCTTCGACCAAGCGCCCCACTGATTTGAAACGGACCAAAACCGCCGCGCCGCCCGTGCCGCGCAAGCCGTTGACGATCGTGCCGACATTGCCGGAAAGGCGTGAGCCGATCACCGCCGCCTTGACTAACTGACGACGCGCGAAGTCACGCTTTCCATCAAGACTTTTGATCGTCCTTTGCCTTCTTCGGCGGCCGTGGTGGTCCCTCGACCGCTGGCAACGACTTCACATATTCAGCGATAGCGGCGCGATCCTCCGGCGGCAATTGCGACGTGTTCCTGATGACGCGCGCCATCGATCCACCGGCGGTGTCGCCATCCGGCGTTTGCCCGGTTTCGAGGAAGTAGTCGATGTCTTTCGCGCTCCACTCGGCCAATCTCTTCTGAGTAATGTTGGGCACCCAGCCCTCGCCCTCCGGATTGGGCCCACCTGCGAAGCGTTGCGCCTGGACGATACCGGCGAGGAAGTTGCGCGGGCTGTGGCACTCGGCGCAATGGCCCATACCATTGACGAGATAGGCGCCGCGATTCCATGACGCCGAACGTGAAGCGTCCGCCGTGTAAGGCTTGCCGTCCATGAACAGCCATTTCCAGACGCCGACATTGCGGCGGATATTGAATGGAAACGGCACGTCGTGGTCGCGCGGCCTGCCGGCCACCGGCGCAAGCGTCTTCAGGTAGGCAAAGAGGTCACGGACGTCCTCGACCGTCGCATGCTGGTAGGACGAATATGGAAAGGCCGGGAAATAATGCTGGCCGTCCGGTGAAGTCCCCTTGAGTACCGCCGTCACGAAATCCGCCTCGCTCCACCGGCCAATACCGTAAGTGGGATCGGACGAGATGTTAGGGACGTAAAACGTCCCGAATGGCGACGGCATTGCAAGTCCGCCGCCCAGCTTCAGGCGGTCGGGCTGGTTGGGAACGGCATGGCAGGAGGAGCAGCCCCCGGCGTTGAACGTTGTGAGGCCATTGGCAAGGTTCGGCGTGCGGGGAGAAAGCGAGGCCGGGGCAACGGCCGCCGGGACTGTCAGCCACCAGAAGATGCCAGCGCCGGCGACGCCGACAAAAATCAAGCCAAGGAGAATTCGTCGCAGCATTCACCGATCCGTCGTCACGCGTCTAAATTCAATAACCAGTATGGACGCACTTTGCGCCATAGGCTTGCACGAAATTTCGAGGCGTTTGGTGGCGTTTCAGGAATAAATCCGGAAAATCATTGTTTTGAGGCTGACGCTTCCGTTTGACGTCAACAGGGAGGAACACCATGTCGAACAAGACCATGCTTGTCACGCTTGCGCTGGGGGCAGCGATTGCGTTTGCAGGGCCCGCGTCTGCCGACAAGATGAAGGCGACGCTCGACGGCAAGTCCCAGGTGCCGCCCAACACCAGCGCGGCCACGGGCACCGCCGACATAGACTACGATCCCGCCAGCAAGAAGCTGAGCTGGAAGCTGAGCTATTCCGGCCTGTCCGGCCCAGCGACCGCCGCACATTTCCACGGTCCCGCCGAAGCCGGCAAGAATGCCGGTGTTGCGGTCGCCATTCCCAATGCGGCGTCGAGCCCGGTCGAAGGCAGCGCGACGCTGACCGATGCGCAGGCCGCAGACCTTGTGGCCGGCAAGTACTACGTCAACATTCACACCGCAGCCAATCCGGGCGGCGAAATCCGCGGCCAGGTAACCAAATAAATCAAGTCGCCAATAAATTTGGTGACGAAGTAGGTAAGTTCGAACACGAGTAAACAAAAACAAGAAAAGGCTAACAAAAGGGGCGGACGCTTCGCGGCGTCCGCCCCTTTTTTGAGACCAGAGCGTGATCCGGAAAAATGTGTAGCGGTTTTCCCTCGCGACAAACGCGGAACGCGTTTGCGCGGAGATCATGCTCAAAGTTTGAATGCGATCAGCCCTTCTTGATCCGGTATGTCTCGTGGCAGGCACCGCACTGCTTGCCGATGACAGGCAGTTCCGCCTTTAGCGTGTCGAGATTCTTGACCTTGCCTTTGGCATCGGCGACGACTTTGGCGAAGCTCTTAATTTGGGACTCGAAGCCGGCCTTGTCTTCCCAGATTTTCGGCGAGGGATCGTAATCACCCTCCAGCTTGATACCTTTCATGCTCTCGGGGAACAGCGTCGGAAGGCTCTTGGCGGTGTCTTCGAACTGGGCCAGCGCGGCATTGACAGTCGACTGGTCGTAGGGCTTATCGCCCTTGACCATCGCCGACAACGCGCCGGCGTTCTTGCCATTGTCCTTCATCATGGCCTGGGTCCGCTTGACCTGATCCTGCTGTGCAACAACCGCACCGGCACTGAATGCAAGTACAGCTATGACGACGACGATCCGCTTCATTGGCTAAATCCCCTTCAATTCGGGTTTGTACCGGCCCCAAAGGTGGTGCGGACCGACTGTTTGTAAACACCGCAGGCGCCGCATCATTCCGCGTGCGACAAAATATCAGAGGTTATGCCGCTTCTGCGCCTCGCGGATCGCGATCCAGACCCGCTCGGCCGTCGCCGGCATATCGATGTGATCGATCTTGTATTCGCGCCACAGCCCTTCGATGATCGCGTTGACCACCGCAGGACAGGAGCCGATCGCGCCGGCCTCGCCTGCTCCCTTGACGCCGAGCGGATTGGTCGTGCACGGCACGTTGTGCGTTTCGAAATGGAATGACGGGCCGTCGGACGCACGCGGCACCGCATAGTCCATGAAGGTGCCGGTGACGAGCTGGCCGTCGGTTGAGCTGTAGACCGCCTGCTCCATCAAGGCCTGACCGATCCCCTGCATCGCACCGCCATGCACCTGGCCGGCGAGCAGCAGCGGATTGAGCGTCACGCCGAAATCATCGACGATGACATAGTTGACGATTCTGATGATGCCGGTTGCGGGATCGATCTCGACTTCGGCGAGATGCGTGCCGTTCGGATAGGTGCCGTCGGCCTGGGCGAAGGTCGCGCTCGCATTCAGTTTCGAGGGATCGACGCCCGGGCGCTTCGCGAGGTCGGCAAAGCTGATCGAGCGATCGGTGCCGGCGATGCGCACGACGCCATTGCTGATCTCGAGGTCGCCGGCGCTGGTCTCCAGCGCTTCGGCCGCGATTTCCTTCAGCTTGGTGCCGAGCTCGCGAGTGGCGCGCTCGACGCTGACGCCGCCGGTCGGGATCGACGCCGAGCCGCCGGTGCCGAGCCCGGTGGCGATCTTATCAGTGTCGCCCTGCAGGACGTGAATGCGCTCCGGCGGCACGCCGAACTGCTCGGCGACCAATTGCGCGTAAGCCGTCTGGTGGCCCTGCCCGCTCGACTGGGTGCCGATCAGGATGCTGATGTCGCCATTGGGGTCGAGCGCGACGTTGGCGGTCTCCTCACCCATTGTGCCGCAGACTTCGACATAACAGGACATGCCGATGCCGCGCACCAGGCCGGCCTTCTTCGCCGCCTTGGCGCGCTTGGGAAACTCCTTCCAGTTGGCGACTTCCATCGCGCGTTTCATATGCGCGGTGAAATCCCCGGAATCATAGATCTTTCCGGTTGCGGTCTTGTAGGGCATCGCCTTCGGCGGAATGAAATTCTTGCGCCGGATCGCATCCGGCGTCAGCCCAAGTTTTCGCGCGGCGGCGTCGACCAGACGTTCGACCACATAGGCCGCTTCGGGGCGCCCGGCGCCGCGATAGGCGTCGACCGGTACGGTGTTGGTGAACACGGTGCGGACGCGGCAGTGGAAGGCCTGAATGTCGTAGAGCCCAGGCAGCATGCCGGCACCGCCATGCGGGATATAGGGCCCGAAGGTCGAGAGATAGGCGCCCATGTCGCCCATCAGGTCGACGTCCATCCCTAAGAACTTGCCGTCTTCGGCCAGCGCCATCTTCGCGGTCGTGACGTTGTCGCGCCCCTGCGCGTCGCCCATGAAGTGATCAGAGCGGTCGGCGGTCCATTTGATGGTCTTGCGCAGCTTTTTCGCGGCAACCGAAATCAGTGCGTATTCGCGATAGGGAAACAGCTTCGTGCCGAAGCCGCCGCCGACGTCAGGGCAGATCACCCGCATCTTTTCCATGGGAATCTTCAGCACGATGCCACACAGGATTTCGCGCAGGCGATGACTGCCCTGGCTGCCGATAGTCAGCGTCAGATGATCGCGCTTGGCGTCGTATTCGGCGACCGCGGCGCGGGTTTCCATGAAGTTGGTGATGACGCGCGGGTTGACGATCGATACTTCGGCGATCGCATGCGCCTTGGCAAAGGCGGCCTCAGCCGCCTTCTTATCGCCGATCGAGACATCGAACAGCACGTTGCCGGGCTTGTCGGGCCAGACCTGCGGCGCCCCCGGCTTGACGGCGTTGACGACGCCGACCACCGAAGGAAGCGGCGTCCACTTCACTTCGATCGCCTCGATCGCGTCGCGGGCCTGATCGATCGTATCGGCGACGACGAAGGCGATGGCGTCGCCGACATGGCGAACCTCGTCTTTGGCCAGAATCGGATAGGGCGGGCCGGTGAACGGATCCACTTCCAGGTTGAACAAGCACGGCAGATCGCCGAGATCACCAACCTCCGCTGCGGTCAGAATCAGCGACACGCCCGGCATCCCGCGGGCCTTGGTGACGTTGATGGTGAATTTCGCGTGCGCATGCGGCGAGCGCAGCATCAGCGCGTGCATCGCAGGCGACGGCGAATGGTCGTCGGTATAGCGGCCCCTGCCGCGAATGAGCGCGTCGTCTTCCTTGCGAAGAACGCTTTGACCGACGCCGAACTTGATGGGAGCTGCCATCGTATCTCCAATTGTTCTGGAGCACGATGACGCCTCTTCGAACCGTCATCCGCCCCATCTTTTTGTTTGAGCATGACCCTTTCGGAAAACCGGTACCCACTTTTCCGGGTCATGCTCTAGAAGCGTTCCATATTGCAGCGGTTCGCGCGTCAGCGCAAACCGCTTTCGCCTGACTCGCCATGGCATCGGCGCAACGGAATCGCCGCCTAGCGCAATCCTTTTCGCGCTTGCACAACAAAAAGCCCCGGGCGATGCCGGGGCTTTAATTTGAGGGAGGAAGGTAACGCCGAAATCAATACTTCGCGACCACCGGGCCGCTGAACTTGTAGTTGAGGCCGACGCGAACGATGTTGTCAGTGACGCGGGAGCTATAATTGCTGCTGAGCACGCCGCCGCCGAGCGCGGGAATCGTTGTCACGAACGAGCCTGAGACCCTGCCGAGATCGACATATAGATATTCGAGCTTGGCCGTCCAGTTGCCGGCGATTACGCCTTCAACACCAGCACCGACGGTATAGCCGGCCTTGGTGGTGGAGCTGGAAAATCCGAATGCCCCGGCGCCGATCGTCTCCGCAGTGCGGACCTCACCATAGGCAAGACCACCCGTGGCATAGAAAAGGACCCTGGGCGTTGCGAGCACGCCTACGCGGCCACGGACGGTGCCGAACCATTCAAGTTTCTGATCCAGGCTGACCGGAACGGCTGGCCCCGGCGCCACGAGGAGTACCGCGCTGGGCGTGCAGACGGCGGTCGGGCAGAGGAAGTCCCGGCCTCCCTTCTGGTCTGAAGCTTGTATGTCTGCCTCAAGACCCCACACCCAGTTCTGGACCTGCCAGTTATAACCGATTTGGCCGCCGCCAATCACGCCGTCCATGTTGGCGCGATTAGCGCTGGTGAACAGCACCGTTCCGGCACCATTGGTAAGCGTTGAGGTGTCGCTAGACCGTCCCCAACTGTAACCGACGTTGCCGCCAATATAGAAGCCCGTCCAATTGTAGATAGGCTCCGCGATCACAGGCGCCTTGGTGTAGGGACGCGCGGCGAGGTCGGCCGCGGATGCGGCGGAAGTCGCGGCCATGACTGCGAGAGCGGAAGCCGCAATTGCCTTGAAAAGTGAAGAACGCATAGAAGCCCCTCGAAAAATGAATCGGTTGAATCTGGGCGGTATTCTAGCTGGTGTGGAACCCTAATCATGCCCTGATCCGCCGGGATGGAACTTTTTCGGGAACTTGTTGCAAAAATGCCCGAATGCGGCCACAACGCGCCGTATCTGCAATTTTCTTTTATTTACAATCAATTACGGCCGGATCTCCGGTCGCGGAGCAGCACAAATAGCCATCCCCTGCCAAACAGCAGCAGTATCAAGACACCGTACACGAATGCACCAGTCACGATCAGCAGCAGTAGCGAGGTCTCGTCGCGGAAGATGTGCATTTGCGCGAAGTAGAAACTAGCAAATCGCGCGGTGGCCCAAAGCGCGGCGGCGAGCAGGACACCGGCCGCCGCGAACTTGGCGAGCGATGTCATCCAGGCGCGGTCGAGTTCGAGGTAACCCGCCCGCACCGCGAAGAAGAGCACCAGCAAGAGATTGACCCAGGCTCCGATGGCGGTGGCAAGCGCCAGGCCGATTTGCGCCAGCGCGCCCATCAATGCGACCTTCAGCGCCACGTTGACGGCAACGCCGGTCAGTGCCGCCTTGACCGGCGTCGCGGTGTCGTGACGGGCATAGAAGGTCGCCACCGCGCTGCGGATGGTCACGAACGGAATGAGTCCGATCGCGTAAGCGGCCAGCGTGGCGCCCGCGGCCACGGCATCCGCCTTCGAGAATGCGCCGCGCGCAAACATCGCACGCATGATGACATCAGGCACGGTCAGGAAGGCGGCGACGAAGGGCACTGAAAACAACAGCGAGAACTCGAACGCCCGTCGCTGCGCGGCGGATGCGCCGGTAACGTCATTTGCAGCGAGGCGCCGGGACATCTCCGGCAGCAGTACGGTGCCAATGGCAATTCCGACTACGCCGATTGGCAACTGAAAGAGGCGGTCGGCGTAGTACAGCGCCGAAAGCGCTCCGGCCGCCAGAAAAGTGGCGATGATGGTATCGGCAAACATTGCAATCTGAGTTCCCATCGAGCCGATGGTCGCAGGCCCGAGCGCCCGAAAAAACGCGCGCACGTCTTCGTCGAATTTGACGAAAGCGAATTTCGGCAGAATGCCGGTCTTGGCCGCGTCGCCGGCCAGCAGCAGGAATTCAAGGATGCCGGCGAGCAGGACGCCCCATGCGGCGGCGTAGCCCGCGCCCGGAAAGAACGCGGCCAGCGCCAGCGTCGCCATCATCGACAGGTTAAGAAAGATCGGCGCAGCGGCGGCGCTCGCAAAGCGGTGCATCACGTTGAGCATGCCGCCGTACAGCGTCACCAGCGTGATCAACAGCAAATACGGAAATGTGATCCGCGTCAGCGAGATCGCAAGTTCGCCGCGCGCCGGATCGTCCTTGAATCCCGGCGCGAGAATGGCGATCACCTCCGGCATGAACACCCAGGCAACAACGAGCAGGATCACCTGGACGGCAAACAGCAGCGTGAAGACGCGGTCGGCGAACAGCCGCGCCGACGCTTCACCCTTGCCGTGCAGATGCGCATAGGCCGGCACGAAGGCGGCGTTGAAGGCGCCTTCGGCGAAGATCGCGCGAAAATGATTGGGCAGCCGCAGCGCCACGAAAAACGCATCGGCGACAGGCCCGGCGCCGAGTATGGCGGCGAGCATGATGTCGCGCGCGAAACCGGTCAGCCGCGAAAGCAGCGTGTAACCGCCGACGGTGAAGATGCGTCCGAGCATGCGCCGCTTCTAGCGCATATTCGCCAAACCGTGAAATCAGGAAGAGAGCGCGCCGCGCACCGCCTCGATCACCCGCGCCTGCGTCGCCTCGTCGAGATAGGCGTGAATCGGCAGGCTGACGACATCGTCCGAGAGCTTTTCGCTCACCGGCAGCCCGCCATCCGCCACCGGGAAACTCTTGTAGGCGGTCTGCTGATGCATCGATTTCGTGTAATAGATCGCGGTCGGAATCCCCTGCGCCTTCAGGTTGGCAACGAAGCGGTCACGGTCCGTGCCTTTGGGCAAGCGGATGGTATAGCAGGCCCAGATCGAGCTGCAGCCGCTGGCAAGACGGGGCACGGTCACGACATTTCCGAGCCCCCGCGCATAGCGCTCTGCAACCACATTGCGCGCCGCGATCTCGTCCTCGAAGATTTTCAGCTTCTCGATCAGAATCGCGGCCTGCATAGTGTCGAGCCGCGCGGTGAGACCGATACGGACATTGTCGTATTTGTCCGAGCCCTGGCCGTGGACGCGGATGCTGCGCAGCGTTTCGGCCAGCGCATCGTCGTCGGTGAAGATCGCGCCGCCGTCGCCGTAGCAGCCGAGCGGCTTTGCGGGAAAGAAGCTGGTTGTGGTCGCCAGGCCGAAGGTACCGAGCCGGCGGCCCTTGTAGCTGGCGCCAAAGCTCTGCGCGGCGTCGTTGAGCACGAAGAGGCCCTCGGCCTCCGCGATGGCGCCGATGGCGTCGTGGTCAGCGCTCTGCCCGAACAGGTCGACCGGGATCACCGCCCGCGGCTTCAGGCCACGCTGCCGCGCGGTTGCGATGCCGCGCTTGAGCGAGCCGGGGTCGATGTTGAAGGTCATCTCGTCGACGTCGACGAAGACGGGCGTGGCACCGGTCAGCACCACCACCTCGCCGGTCGCGCAAAAGGTGAAGGAGGGACACAACACGGCATCGCCGGGGCCGATCTGCTTCGCCATCAGCACCATCAGCAGCGCGTCGGTGCCGCTGGCGCAGCTCACGACATGCTTGGCGCCGCAAAATTTTGCAAGCGCGGCTTCCAGCTCCGTGACCTCCGGGCCGTTGATGAACTGGCAGTGGTTGAGCACGCGGGCAACGGCATCATCGACCGACTTGCCGAGCCGTCGGCGCTGCGCGGTAATGTCGACGAAGGGAACGGGTTCTTGGCGCATATGCTGGTTCATGGTGCCTTCCGGGAATCGGATGGGAGAGTTCAGCCGGCGATGCGGCGCGGGCCCTTGCGCGCGGCGGAAGCCGCGGGCTTGGCGGGCTGCTCGAGGCAGCGGATCGCGATTTCGAGACTGGCGACGCCCTCGTCGCCGGAAACTGCCGGCACATTGCCGGTGCGGACGGCATCGAGGAAGGCGATCAGTTCGGCGCGCAGCGGTTCGTCATGCCCGACCGGCAGATGCCGCATCGAATAGCTGCCGTCGGGCTTGAAGCCGAAACACTCGGTTACCTGGCGTGTCAGCAGATCGCCCATCACATATTTGCCGCGCGTCGCAACCGTGACGCTGCGCGCCTTGAACGGCGTCAGCCAGTTGGTGTTGATGTGGGCGAGCACGCCGGAGGCGGTGCGGAACTGCAGCAGCGCAATGTCCTCGCGCTCGGCAACCGCGCTCGAGAGCTGCGGCTGCACCTCGACGATATCGGACTCGGTGAACCAGCGGATCAGGTCGATATCGTGCACCGCGAGATCGATCACGACGCCGACATTCGACATCCGCGGCGGGAACGGCCCGACGCGGGTGATGCCGATCGAGAGAATGTCCTCGCCCGAAATTGCCTGCTTGATTGCGGCGACCGCCGGATTGAAGCGCTCGACATGGCCGACCATCAGCGTCACGCCGGCGCTGCGCGCCGCGTTGACGATGCCCTGCCCCTCCTCCACGGTGGAAGCGACCGGCTTCTCGACCAGGATGTGGATGTTGCGGGTGATGCAGGCGAGCGCAATCTCGTGATGCAGATGGGTCGGCGCCGCGATCGTCACGGCATCGACGCCCTCGTCAAACAGCTCGTCGAGATCAGCGAACGCCCGGCAGCCGGCAAGCGCGGTGGCGCGCACACGGTGTTCCGGCAACGGATCGACGATGCCGACCAGCGTCACCCCGGGCAGACCAGCCAGCACGCGGGCATGGTTGCTGCCCATCACGCCTGCGCCGACCACGCCGACGCGCAAGCCGCGTTCTGCATCGGTCTTCGCGGCAGATGCGGACCCTTTGGAACTCATGATTTATCGACCCCAAGCAGATTCTGCGCCGGTAACGTCCCCGGCGGTTCTCTAGCACGCCGTCACAGATGTGGCGAACGCGATCGACGGTTTTCGGACACGTTTTGATTCAAAGAATTACAGCCGCCGGGACCGGTAAAACGACCGTTCGCTCAACTGCGCCGGTAGTCGTCCTCGATGCGGATGATGTCGTCCTCGCCGAAATAGCTGCCGGTCTGGACCTCGATCAATTCGAGCTGGATCTTGCCGGGATTCTCCAACCGGTGCACCGCGCCGATCGGGATGTAGATCGATTCGTTCTCGTGCACGGTCTTGACCAGCTCGTTGACGGTAACCTGCGCCGTTCCGCGCACCACGATCCAGTGCTCGGCCCGGTGGTGATGCTTCTGCAGCGAAAGCCGCCCGCCCGGCTTGACGATGATGCGCTTGACCTGATGCCGATCGCCATTGTCGACCGACTGATAGGATCCCCAGGGCCTGTGTACCCTGATGTGATCCTCGGTCACCTGCGGCGCCACCGTCTTCAGCTTCGCAACCAGCCGCTTCAGCCCGTTGGCGTCCTTTTGCCTGGAGACCAGCACGGCGTCCTGGGTCGCGACAACCACGAGATCGTCGACGCCTTCGAGCGCGACCAGCGCGCGGTCGGTCGATACGTTGCAGTTGCGGGAATCCTCGAACACCGCAACGCCGCGCGCCGCGTTACCCTCGCCATCCTTGCCGGACAATTCCCACACCGCATGCCAGGAGCCGACGTCGGACCAGCCGCATGCGACCGGCACGACCGCGGCGCGCGAGGTCTTTTCCATCACCGCATAATCAATCGAGATCGACTTCGCCGATCCGAACGCGGCATCGTCGAGCTTGACGAATCCGAGGTCGGTGCCCGCCTTCGCCACCGCGTCGGTCACGGCCTGGACGCTGTCCGCATCGACCTTGCGATATTCATCCGACAGTATGGCGGCGCGGAACATGAAGTTGCCGCTGTTCCAGAGATAGCCGGCCTCGACGTAACTCGCCGCCGTTGCCGGATCAGGCTTCTCGACAAACTTCGCGACCGCGTGGACCTTGCCGGAAATGACTTCGCCGGGATTGATGTAGCCATATTCGGTGGCGGCGCGTTCGGGTTGCACGCCGAACGTGACGATGTGCCCGGCTTCCGCCGCAGCCAGCCCTTCGCGGCAGGCGGCGAGGAAGGCGGGCGTATCGGAAACCACGTGATCGGCGGCAAGCGCCAGCACGATCGCATCCTTGTCGCGCGTCTCGGCAAACGCGGCGCCAGCCGCAATCGCAGGCCCGGAATCGCGCCGCATCGGTTCGAGCAGCACGTCGGCCTCTAGCCCGATCTCCGCCAGTTGCTCGAGCACCATGAAGCGATAGGCGTTGTTGGTGATGATGACGGGCCGTTCGAACAGCGTCGCGTCCGAGACCCGCAACAGCGTGTCCTGGAACGTCGAGCGCGCCCCGAACAAGGACAGGAATTGCTTGGGGTGGACTTCGCGCGAGGCCGGCCACAGCCGCGTTCCCGCGCCACCGCACATGATCAGGGGAATAATTCGTCGGCTCATCGGCGCCTCAAATCCTGTAAAAGTCACGATACCAGGCGACAAAATCGGCAAGCCCGTCCTCGATCGAGGTCTGCGGCCTGAAACCGGTGTCGCGCATCAATTCCGCGACATCGGCGAAGGTCTCGGTCACGTCTCCGGGCTGCATCGGCAGCATCTCCTTTACCGCCGCGCGGCCTAATTCCCGCTCCAGAACCGATACCACATGGGTTAGTTCTTCCGGGTGATTGTTGCCAACATTGTAAATCCGTGCTGGCGCAGCGGCCGCCGGGCCGCCATCGCGCGGGGCCTGATCGACCAGGTGCAGTATGGCACGCGTCGCGTCCGCAACATGGGTAAAGTCGCGCCGCATCCTGCCATGGTTAAAGAGCCTGATCGGAGTGCCCTCCACGATCGCTTTGGTAAAGAGGAAATACGCCATATCGGGCCGTCCCCATGGCCCGTAGATGGTAAAGAACCGCAGGCCCGTCACCGGAAGGTGGTAGAGGTGGCTGTAGGAATGTGCGATCAGCTCATTGGCCTTCTTCGTGGCGGCATAGAGGCTGACCGGATGATCGGTCTTGTCGTCCTCCGAGAACGGTAGCTTCGTATTGGCGCCGTAGACCGACGAGGATGACGCATAGACCAGATGTACGCATCCATGATGCCGGCAGCCTTCCAGCACATTGACGAAACCCGCGAGATTGGCGTCGACATAGGCGTGCGGCTGGTCGATCGAATAACGCACGCCCGCCTGCGCCGCGAGATGCACCACCCTGGCAAAGCGATGCTTGGCAAACAGGCGTTCCATTGATGTGCGGTCGGCAAGATCGATCTGTTCGAACGCGAAATCTCGTTCCCCGCGCAGGATGTCCAGCCGCGCTGCCTTCAGCGCCGGATCGTAATAGTGGTTGAGATTGTCGAGGCCGACCACAGCGCGGCCTTCGGCAAGCAGCCGGCGAGCGACGTGGAAGCCGATGAACCCGGCTGCCCCCGTGACCAATATTGCCTGATCCGACATCATTTCCCTGAACGTGGCACCGGCTCGCCACATCCGGTTCGCGCCTTTTTACCCGCGTTGTCGAGGGGGCCGCAACACTTACCAGCCCCGCTATTGCCAGACCGGCCTGAAAACCATACCAAGGCGCCGAATTGCATCGCTTTTTGCACCCCCTTCTCAAACCCAGCACGGGCGAGATGCGCCGAATCCTGCTTTCGACTTTGAAGATACTGGTCTCGGCGGCGCTCCTGTATTTCTCGCTGCGCAAGGTCGATCTCGCCGACCTCGCCGCCCGCATCGACGTTTCCAGCCTTGGCTGGATCGGCGTAGCGATCGCCGTGGCGTTCCTGCAGATATTCATCGGCGTATTGCGATGGCGCGAGATCAGCGCGGAGTGCGGCGCGCCGCTGCCGATCCGGCAAGCGATGCGCTTCAACGTGATCGGAACCTTCTTCAACCAGACGCTACCCTCCTCGATCGGCGGCGACGCGGTCAGGCTGTGGCTGGTGGCCCGCAGCGGCCACGGCTGGCGGGCTGCGACCTATTCGATCTTCGTCGACCGCGCTATCGGCCTGATCGCGCTCGCGGTGGTCATCGTCGCGAGCCTGCCCTGGAGCTACCGGCTGATCACCGATCCGCACGGCAGGTCGGCGCTGCTGTTCGTCGATTTCGCAGCGCTTGCCGGCGGCCTCGGATTTCTGCTGCTCGGCAGGCTGCCGTGGCCGTGGCTGAAGCACTGGTGGGGAACCCATCACATCCACGCCTGTTCGGTGATCGCCAACCGCGTGCTGTTCGGCCGCGTTCACGGTCCGAAAGTCGCTGTGCTGTCGTTGCTGGTGCATGTGCTCGCCGTCGTCATCGCCTGGTGCGTGGTGCAGTCGATCGCAGCCCCCGTGCTGTTCGGCCAGATTTTTCAGCTCGTTCCGCCCGTGATGCTGATCACCATGCTGCCGATTTCGATTGCCGGTTGGGGCGTCCGCGAGGCCACCATGGGGCTGGCGTTCGGATATGCCGGACTGATGGCCAACGAGGGCGTCAACATCTCGCTGCTCTATGGCGCAGTATACTTCATCGTCGGCGCGATCGGCGGGCTGGTCTGGATCTTGAGCGCCGAGAAGGCCGCGCAGGGCACGGCGGCCATTGAGGTTCCCAAGTAATCTTCAGTAACTTTCCGCGCGGACAGAATGGCCAATTCGCAACTACTGCTGTCGTTTGCTGCAGCGGTGCCGGCGGCGCTGCTGTCGGGCGTCCTGACCTGGGCGATCCGGCCGCTGCTGCTGCGAATAGCACTGGCAAAGCCGAACGCACGCTCTTCCCACCGGGTTCCGACGCCGCAGGGCGCAGGCATCGCGGTGATCGCGGCCACGCTGATCGCGGCTGCCGCGGTCATCGCATCTGCCGGCGCGGTGGAGATGAGAATCCCGGTCGCAGTATTTGGCGCGACGCTGTTCATTGCGGCCGTAGGCTTTGCTGATGACGTCAAAACCATCCCGGTAGTGCCGCGGCTGCTGCTGCAGGGCGCGGCGGTCGCAGCGGTGATCCTCGCCGCGCCCGAAAACGTGAGGATCGTCTCCGCCTGCCCGTTCTGGCTCGAGCGCGGCCTATTGTTGCTTGCGGGCCTGTGGTTCGTGAACCTCGTCAACTTCATGGACGGGCTCGACCTGATGACCGTCGCCGAGATCGTGCCCGTAACCGGCGCACTCGTTCTGCTCGGCTGGCTCGGCGAACTTCCGGCGCCGGCGACGGTCGCCGCCGCGGCGCTGTTCGGCGCGATGCTCGGCTTCGCGCCGTTCAACCGGCCGGTGGCGAAAATCTTTCTCGGCGACGTCGGCAGCCTGCCTATCGGCCTGCTCATCGGTTGGTGTCTGCTGCAGCTCGCCTGGCATCAGCACGTCACGACCGCCCTGCTGTTGCCACTCTATTATCTAGCCGATGCGACCGTTACGCTGTTTCGGCGGATGGCAAGGCGCGAGCCGTTCTGGGCGGCGCATCGCACCCACTTCTATCAGCGTGCCACCGACAACGGATTTTCGGTATCGCGCGTGGTGAGCGAGGTGTTCGCCCTCAATCTCGTGCTGGCTGCGTTGGCGATCGGCTCGGTCATGACCTCGTCGACGGCAATCGCAATCCTGCTCTTCGTCGTCGGCAGCATCGCCACGGCGTTCCTGATGCACCGCTTCTCGCGCCGGCAAATGTCCGCCGGCTAACCTGGCTTCTTCTGCAAGAGCTCGCGGATCAGGCCGCAATAGTCGGCCATCGCGATCTCAAAATCGAACCGTCTGGAGATTTCGGCCGCGCGTTCGGCCCGCTGCGGATCCACAGAGCCTGCCGCACGGTTTACCGTTTTCGCCAGCTCATCGGCGTTGCCGGGTTCGACGACCCAACCGACATCGTGCTCGGTCACTGTCAACGCCGCCTCGGCATCCGCTTCGGAAACCAGGATCACCGGACGGCCGATCGCCAGCAGATTGTAGAACCGGCTGGGCACCGATACGCCGGCGACGTTCTTGCGGTAGGGAATGATCCAGACGTCGGCGGCCGAAAGAAACGCTTCTAGCTGTTCGTCCTCGACGCGGTCGACCAGCGTGACGTTTGAAAGCTTTGCCTCGGACTGCATTTCCCGCAATTGATCGAATCCGATTCCCCAGCCCGACAGCAGGAAGTGGATATCCTTGTTGTCGCGCAGCAACCGTGCCGCCTCGAATACGATGACGGGGTCGTGGGTGAAGCCGAGATTGCCGGACAGCCCGACGACAAAACGGGCGGAAAGCGGGCGGCGATACGGATTATCAGGATCGACCGCGCGAACGCCGGGCACAAGCGTCGCCCAGTTCGGAATGAACCGCATCTTGTCACGGGTCATTCCGCCATAACGCAGCAGCAGCTTTTCGGTGTCGCGGCCGATGATGACGACGGCGTCGAGGGTGCGAAACATCAGCGCGTTCAGGGCGCGCATCGCCTTCGCCAGCAACGAATCCGGCTTCAGGAGGCCCGCCATGATCAGGACGTCGGGATAGAGGTCGTGCATGATCAGCACCGACCTCGCGCCTTTCAATTTGGCGGCCGCGGCAAAGGCGTAAGGCAGCATGAAGGGTGCGGGCACGGTCAGCGCGACGTCGCCGCGCCGCAGCTTCGTCAACATCGCGACCAACGTCCTTGCCGTGAACAGCAGTTCGGCCAAGGCACGCTTGCCTAGCGCGGCCTTGCCGGGCATCCAGTTCCTGACCTCGACGATCTGAGGCTTGCCGGCCGACGCCGCCGCAGCCGAGCCCGCCGTTCCCGACAGCACCAGGACTTCGGCTTCCTGCGCCATGCGTTCCGAAATCGCCGCCATGATCGCGGCCGTCGTGCTCGGATCCGGCGGATAGTGCTGGCTGACGACGACGACTTTTCCGGATTGCTGCATCATTGGCTTTCGAAGCGGCGAAATAGATCAAGCGGCGTGCGATCCGAACTCGGGCACGGCATCCTTGAGCACCGCCCTGATGGTGGGACGGTCATCCCGCGCAATCGCCTCGTCCAGCGCCGCGAGCCACTTTTGTAGCGTTTGCATCGGCGGCTCGTTCGGCTTGGCCGCCATGATGCCAGCTACTCCGATCTCCACCGTCGGCTCCTGGCTGGCGAACAGGATCTCGTTGAGCCGCTCGCCCGGCCGCATGCCGGTGAACACCACCTCGATATCGATGCCGGGTTCGAGGCCGGACAGACGGATCATCCGCTCGGCCATTTCCACGATCTTGACCGGCTGTCCCATGTTGAGGACGTAGACGGAGACATCGGGCCGCGCCGGCGTCAGCGCGTGGGTAGCAGCAGTCAGCACGAGATCGCAGGCTTCGCGGATGGTCATGAAGTAGCGGACCATATCCGGGTGCGTCACTGTGACCGGGCCGCCGGCCTCGATCTGCGCCTTGAATTTCGGCACCACCGATCCGTTCGAGGCCAGCACGTTGCCGAACCGCACCGAGATTAACCGCATGTGCGGCTTGCCGCCCGATTGCGTCATCAGGTCATGGTCGAGCGCCTGGCAATACATTTCGGCAAAGCGCTTGGTCAGGCCCAGCATCGAGACCGGCTCGATCGCCTTGTCGGTCGAGATCATCACCATTGCCGTGGCGCCCGCCGCCAGAGCGGCGTCGGCAACGTTGACCGACCCGAAGATGTTGGTCTTGACGCCCTCGCTCCAGTCGCGCTCGAGGATCGGCACGTGCTTCAGCGCGGCGGCATGGAACACGATGTCGGGCTTGAATTCCTTCATCAGGTTCATGATCCGGTCGCGATCGCGGATATCAGCGATTCGGCCCTCGATCTCGGCATTGGCCGCGCGCGCCGTCAGCGCCTCCGTCACTGCGTAAAGCGCCGGTTCCGAATGCTCGATCACCAATAGCCGCGCAGCGCCGAAGGTCGCGACGCGATCGCAAATCTCCGAACCGATCGAGCCACCGCCGCCGGTGACGATCACCGCTTTGCCCTTCACCAGCGCTTCAAGCCGCGCGTAATCGATCTTCTCGCTCGGCCGCAGCAGCAGATCTTCGACGGCGACATTGGTCAGCCTCGGCACATCGCCGCCTTCGAGCGACGGCAGGCGGCTGACGAACAGGCCGAGCCGCTTAGCCCGCATCAGAATCGCCTCGGGATGCGCCTCAGGTTCGAACGCCGACTGGGTCATGACCACCCGCGAGATCGGCTTTCCCCGCCCGGCATAGTCGCGGATCACGTCCTCGACGTCGTCGATCCCGCCAAGCACCGGCACGTTGCGAATCGACTGCCCGCGGTCCGCGGCCGATGGCGACAGCACGCCGACGGGCCAAAGCTGCTTGACCGCACCGCTCTCGATGGCGCGCAGCAGCACCTCGGCGTCGGCGGCACGGCCGATCAACAGGGTCGACGAGGCCCCTTCGGTCCGGGCATGGCGGCGCACACGCGTATAGCGAAAATAGCGATAGCCAAAACGGAGCGCGCTCAGCGCGAACACCTGAAGAAACCAGTAGAGAACGATGGTAATGCGGCCGAATAGCACCGGCGCCTTGCCGTTTGATGCCGCGAAAATGAAGGCATAGTCCAGCACGATGAGCGTTACCGCCAGAACGGTCGCCACGCGCAGGATGTTCAGCGCATCGGGGAGCGAAATGAAACGCCATTTCGTCGTCGTCAGGTTGAAGACGTAACAAATCACGATGCTGAAGACGATGAAGAGGGGCAGAATGCGCAGCAGCAGCGGCAGCCGGGCATAGAAGGCCTCGCCTCCATCAAATCTAAGGTAGAAGCTTGCCAGAAGCGCAACCGCTGTCGCCAGCGCGTCATGCGCTGCGATAAGGAAATTACGACGGGTTAGTTGCGAAAGAGGCGTCATTTCCAATAGCCGGGTGCGGAAGCGAGGGGATTCGCAGGGCTCCCGAGTCCGCTGATATCTTATCTCCGGCGTGCATGCCAGCGATCATGACCGGGCTGTTCCGGAAGGTTCCGCTCCGCCGGATCTCGCGCGCAACACCATGCCTCCGGCTACCCCGACGCCCAGCACATACATCCAGCCCTCGTGAAAATCGAACAGATGCGAGTTGAACAACGAACTGAACATGTTCTGCAGCACGACCATCAGGCCGATCCAGGCCGCCAGACCTTCGCCGCGAAACAGCGCAAAATGCGAAAACCACATTGCGTACAGGATCACGATCCCTATCATGCCCCACTGGACGGCGACGTTGAGGGTCTGGTTATGCGGATTGCCGATCACGTGCCCCTGTGCCAGCACCGCGGGACCGGTCGCAGCCGCCTCGAACAGCCCACGTGTTGAACCCGTGCCGTGGCCGATGACGGGCGCCTCGGCAAAGAACCGCAACGACTTCTCCCAGAACTCGAGCCGTAGCCCGATCGATGTCGGCTGATTGAATTCCTTGTAGATCCGGTAGTCCCGCACAAACCTGTCGGTCGTCGCCTGCAGTTGAGGCGATACCGTCCAGGCCAGTGCGCCGAGCACAACGGCGGTGACGGACAGGAACACGTTGGTTCGCCACTTCAAATGCGCCATGGCGAACACGGCGAGCATGATCGGCAGCGTGACCAGCGCCGTTCGCGACACGACGACGAACGCCATGTTGAGGACGAAGTTCGCAGCAACGGCCGTCAACAACAACGCCTGCCGTATTTTCCCGTCTCGCAGCAATGTGATGATGGGGAAAGCGAGCACGACCGTGCACAACACGAATTCCTGGCTCTGGTCGATGTAGTTTTTGACAAAGATGCCGTACCCTGCCGGGTCGCCGGGAGCCTTCAGTGAGAGGCTGGGATCAATCACAACCATCCAGGACGCGACCGTTAGCAGCGTGCAGGACGCCAGGAAAGCGACGAACACCCACATGCCGCGCGTCGAGCGCTCGAAATGATAGAACAGGAACGGCAGAAAGAGCAGCTTCGTGGCGGGACTAAGAGCATAGAGGCGTGCGCCCCAGGATGCGTCCGACCACAGGGTTCCCAGCGCGGCGAGCGCAACGAGCACGATCGGCAGCGCGCAGATCGGCCGCTGCAACGAACGCAGGAACGGGCGCAGTTCGAGCGTCGCGGCCAGAGCGGCGAGCCAGACCACCATGCCGATGCCGACGCCGCTGGTCGACCACGGCAGCAACACCGCCACCAGAACCGCAATGAGATCGACGTTCAGCATGCGCGCGGACGGATCGTGCCGAGCCGAGGCCATGACCGACAACATCGAGCCGATCGAATTCACCTCCCTGCGCTGCTGATCCACCCCCATCACGACCCGGCCCGTTCTGCGCCCGCGCCGCGTTGCCTCGCCGCGAGCATCATGCCACCGGCAACGCCGACGCCCAGCACGTACATCCATCCTTCATGGAAATCGAAGATGTGCGAATTGAACACCGAGGTGAAGATGTTTTGCACCACGACCAACAGTCCGATCCAGGCCACGAGACCCTCGCCGCGGAACAGCCGCAGATGCGCAAACCACATCGCATACAGCACGATGATCCCGGCGGCGCCCCACTGAACCGCAACGGCAAGCGTCTGGTTATGGGGGTTACCGATGATTTGGGCCGTGGCGCGATCGGCCTCGCCGCTGGCGGCTCTCTGGAATTGCCCGAGCGTGGAACCCGTCCCGTGACCGACGACCGGCGACGCGGCAAAGAACTGCAGCGACTTTCGCCAATACTCCAGCCTCAGCCCCACGGATGTAGGTAGGTTTTCCTGTTTGTACCGCTGGTAGTCGCTGACGATTGTTTCCGCCTTCCGCTGCAGGAGCGGCGACGCGGCAAAAGCAAGTGCCGTCAGGGCGACCAATGTGCTGAGGATCATCAGGCTGGTTCGCCATTTCAGGTGAAGCAGCGCGAATACTGCAATCATGACCGGGATGGTGACCATCGCCGTGCGCGAAACGATCACAAAAGACATGTTGACGATAAAGCCAAACGAGATCACGGCCAGCATCAGCGCCAACCACAGCCTGTTTGCTTGCAGGAGACGGATGATCGGGTAGGCCAGCGCGACTGCGCACAGCGCGAATTCCTGGCTCTGGTCGATGTAATTCTTGACGAAGATGCCGCGCTCCGCCTCCGCGACGGGCTTCAGCGAAAGACTTGGATCAATCAGGACGATCCAGGATACCAGCATCAGCAAGGTGCACGAAACCAGGAACGCGATAAAGACCCACATTCCGCGCGACGAGCGCTCGAAATGATAGAACAAGCCGGGCAACACCAGAAGCTTGAGCGTGGGACCAACGGCGTAGAGACGCGCGCCCCACGCAGCGTCCGACCAGAGCGTGCCGACGGCAGCCAGGCCCGCAAAAGCGAGCGGCAAATAGCAGATCGGTTGCGTCAGCAATCGCGCGAAGACGCGCCATTCAATCCCCCACGCCGCGGCGCCGAGCCAACAGGGCACGAAAATCCCCGGTAGGGTCGTCGACCATGGTAGCGTGAGTGCAGTCAGAACCGCGAAAACATCCGCGATCGTCATCCACATAGCTTGGTCACGCCAATGCCACCGTATCCGTGCCTCGGGTACGGGCACCGCACTTACGCTCACGCCTTGCCTCCTCTCGCGCGCCCGACCAGCGACGTCGTGCTGTGGCCCGGCAGAATGTCGACCAGCACGACCTCGCCGCCTGCAGCCTCGACGATCTCGTGACCGACGACCTGCTCGCGGGTGTAGTCGCCACCCTTGACCAGCACGCTCGGCCTCACCTTCGCGATCAGGTTAATCGGCGTGTCTTCCTCGAAGATCGCGACGAGATCGACCGCCTCCAGCGCCGCCAGCACTTCGCCGCGCGCCCGCTCGTCCTGAACGGGGCGTCCCTCGCCCTTCAGCCGCTTCACCGAGGCATCGCTGTTGAGACCGACGATCAGGCGGTCGCAGGCGCCGCGCGCGACTGTCAGCACCTTGACGTGACCGGGATGCAGAATGTCGAAGCAGCCATTGGTGAAGCCTATGCGCAGCCCCTGCCTGCGCCAGTCCGCAAGATGCGCCTCGAGATCGCCGCGTGCCGGCACGATCTTTTCTTCGGCCGCCAGCGATGCATGCGGCAGGATTTTTCGCCGCAGCTCCGCCGGCGTAACCGTGGCGGTGCCCTTCTTGCCGACCGCGACGGCAGCCGCCGCATTCGCCATCCGCAGCGCCGTCTCCCAGTCCGCGCTGGCCGCAAGCGTCAGCGCCAGGACGGCGGCGACCGTGTCGCCCGCGCCCGAGACGTCGCGCACCTTGACCGGCAATGCCGGCACATGGATCGCCTCACCGCCGCGAACCACCAGCGTCATGCCGTGTTCGCTTTGCGTCACCAGCATCGCCTCGCAATCGGCGAGAACCATCGCGTCCTGCGCCGCGCCGGCAATGTCCTGGTCGGTGTCGGCGCGGCTGCGGGTGGCTTCCGCGAACTCCCTGCGGTTCGGCGTCAGCAGGGTGGCGCCGCGATAGATCGCGAAATTGGCGCTCTTGGGATCGACGATCACGCGCTTGCCGAATTTCCGCGCGGCGTCGATGATGTTGCGGATGACGCGCGCCGTCAGCACGCCCTTGGCGTAGTCGGACAACAGCACGATGTCGGCGCGTGCTACCTGCGGCAGGATCGCGTCGATCAGCTTTTGCTCGACATCGGCCGAGGCCGGCACGGCCAGCTCCCAATCCGCGCGCAGCATGTGGGTGGAAAAATGCTCGGAGACGAAGCGCACCTTGCGCGTCGTCGGACGGGAGGAATCCGCAACCAGCACAGCCTCGATCAGGCTCTCCCGTGCCAGATCGGCCTTCAGCTTCGCGCCCGCCGCGTCCTCGCCGACGAGCCCTGCAAAGATGCAGCGTGCGCCGAGCGAGGCGATGTTGCGCGCGACGTTGCCGGCGCCGCCGACATTGGTCTCGCTGCGCTGGACCGCGATAACGGGGGCCGGCGCTTCCGGCGAAATGCGCGACACCTCGCCATAGACGAATTCGTCGAGCATGAGATCGCCGACGCAGAGCACGGTCTGACGTGGGATCGCCTGGCTCAGGGCTTCAAAATCGAACATCTGTTTACCTGGTGCCCATCAGCGAAAGCGATCGGTGCGATTGAGAAAAGCCTTCACGTAAGTCTCTACCGCGTCTTCCAGCGCGGTGAAGCCGCCATTGTAACCCGCGCCCAGCAGCCGATCGACTTCACTCTGCGTGAAGTATTGATAACCGCCGCGGATTTGCTCGGGCATCTCGACATACTGGATGTTCGGCTTCGCGCCGAGCGCGGCATAGGCTGACAGGATCAGATCGCGAAAGCTGCGCGCGGTGCCGGTGCCGACGTTGAAGATGCCGCTGACCGATGGCGTCGAGAGCAGCCACATCGTCACGCGCACGACATCGTCGACATAGATGAAGTCGCGGCGCTGGTCGCCGTCGGCGATGCCTTCGCGGTGCGACTTGAACAATTGCACGGGACGGCCGGCCTTGACGTCGTCGAAGCGGCGCGCCAGCACGCTCATCATCGTGCCCTTGTGATATTCGTTGGGGCCGAACACGTTGAAGAACTTCAACCCGGCCCATTGCGGCGGCAGCCGTTCGCCGCGCGCGGCGCGCTCGGCAACCGCCATGTCGAACAGATGCTTGCTCCAGCCATAGAGATTCATCGGCCGCAGCTTCTTCAGTGCATCTATCGATTGGTCATCGCGAAAACCCTGCTCGCCGTCGCCATAGGTCGCCGCCGAGGAAGCGTAGATCAGCGGCGTGGCGTTCGCCGTGCACCAGTCGAGGAGCCGCATCGACAGGCGGAAATTGGTCTCGATCACCAGATCGCCGTCGGTCGCCGTGGTCTCGGAGATGGCGCCGAGATGAATGACGGCCTCCAGCCGGCGGCCCTTCAGCCAGTCCATCAGTTCCGAAGGCGGCACGAAATCGGCGAGCCGACGCTTGGCCAGATTGCGCCATTTGCCGTCATGGCCAAGCACGTCGCACACGGCCACGTCCCGGCCGGCGTCATTCAACGCAGCCACCACGTTCGATCCGATAAAACCGGCGCCCCCGGTCACCAGCAACATGTCATCCCCTGCCACGATTATTCGGCAAAGCTTTGCCCCACTCCCGCGCCGCAGGCAACTTTGCTTCTTGGGCGAAGCGAAGGCCGATCGACGGCTTTACCTGCCGACGCGGAGCGGTTACCGACAGGACCGCAGTTGATTAGCCACGACAAAAATAAAGATATGAATTCAAATTCATCTTATGGGATCGAAATGGAGGACGCCGCTAAGGGCGTACTCCAATGGGCGCCCCACCGATGAGCGAGCAGTTGAGCCAAAGACCTGCGGCTTTTCTCGACCGCGACGGCGTCGTCAACTGTGACGACGGCTATATCGGCACACGCGAGCGGATTCGCTGGATGCCGAATGCAGCACGAGCAATCCGGCGCCTCAATGAGGCCGGCTATTTCGTCTTCCTTTTCACCAACCAGTCCGGCGTGGCGCGCGGGTACTTCACCGAGGATCAAGTCAATGCGCTGCATAATTGGATGTGCGCCGAACTTGCAGCCCAGGGCGCCGTGATCGACGACATCAGGTACTGTCCGCATCATCCGGCGGGCTCGGTCGCTGGCTATCTCGAAGATCATCATTGGCGCAAACCGAACCCTGGCATGATCCACGACCTGATTCAGCACTGGTCAGTACGACGCGCCGGCAGCTTCGTCGTTGGTGACCGCCCGACTGATATCGAGGCGGCGAAGGCCGCGGGCCTGCCGGGCTTCCTGTTCACAGGTGGCGATCTCGATGCATTCATTGCTGAGGTGATAGCTCAGACCGAGGTTTTGTAGGCTGCCGCGATCGCGTCCAAATCCGTCATGGCCAAGCACGTCGCACACGGCCGCGTCCAGGCCGGCGTCATTCAACGCAGCCACGACGTTCGGCCCGATAAAACCGGCGCCCCCGTCACCTGCAACTTGTCATCCCGTGCCATGATTGTTCGGTAACGGCTTTACCTGCTGATGCGGAGCGGTTACCTCCGGAGCGGAAACGCCCCCGAACAAAAGATATGAATATTAATTCACTTAATGGGATCGAGATGGAAGATGCCGCCGACACGCGGCCGATCCTGATCGTGCCCTATATGTGGATTGGCGATTTCGTCCGCGGCCACACGGTCGTGCGTGTCCTTAGGCAGCGCTGGCCGAACCGGCCGGTCGATTTGCTGGTGACCCCTCTGTGCGCGCCCCTGGTCGATTACATGCCCGGTGTCCGGGCCGGGATCGTCTGGGACCTGCCCCGCAGCCGGCTTGCGCTGGCGAAACAGTGGGGTCTCGCATCCGAGCTGCGCTCCCGGGGTTATCGAACCGCCCTCGTCCTGCCGCGCACCTGGAAGGCCGCGATTGCCCCTGCGCTGGCCGGGATCCCGGAGCGCGTCGGCTTTTTCGGCGAGGCTCGGCTCGGGCTGATCAACCGGATGCGCTGGGGCGAGAAGGCCCTGCCTCGCTTCATCGACAAGAATGCCGCGCTGGCGCTGCCCTCCGGCGCGCCACTGCCGGCGGAATGGCCGGTGCCGCAGCTCGTCGTGCCGCCGGAGGAAATCGCGCGCTGGCGGCAGGCCAACGGCCTTGGCACTGGTCCCGCCGTGGCGCTGGCCCCTGGGTCTGTCGGCGCCTCCAAGC
>NZ_LLXX01000095.1:28731-29074 GCF_001440405.1 Bradyrhizobium valentinum | reverse complement strand
GCACCGTCGACGCCCAGCGACACCGCGCCGCCGAGCGCGGCGAGGGCGTCGGCTGGCGCGACACCGGAGCCGAGCCGGCAGTTCGACTGCGGGCAGTGCGCCATGCCGGTGCCGGTGTCGGCGAGAATCTTCACCTCGTCATCGTCGAGATGTACCATATGCGCGTACCAAATATCGGGGCCGAGCCAATCGTGGTCGGCAAGCCAGTGCACCGGGCGTTTGCCATGCACCGACATGCAGAAGTCGACATAGTCCGACGTCTCCGACAGATGGCTGTGCAGCCGCAACTTCATGCGCCGCGCGGCTGCAACCGCTTCGCGAAGCTCACCCGGCTCCAGTGACC
>NZ_LLXX01000095.1:0-28662 GCF_001440405.1 Bradyrhizobium valentinum | reverse complement strand
GGCGCCATCGCAACCTTGGTGAGACCGGCGGGAGAGGGATCATGAAAACGCTGGGCGCAGGCTTCGACCGAGGCCAGCATGCGCTCGAGCGGTTCAACTGGCGTCGGCGCTCCGTCACCGCCGCCGACATGGCTCGTCTTGGTGCCGCCGCCGCGGCAAAGCACCAGGCGCAGCCCGAGGTTGCGGGCGGCTTCGAAGATCACCGCCGCCGGATCGAACCGGTACGTATCGCTAAACAGATAATGGTGATCGGCGACGGTCGTGGTGCCGGACAGCAGAAGCTCGGCAAGGCCGATCCGGGCCGCGACCGCCAGCGCCTGCTCGTCGATCTTTGACCAGTAAGCATAGGGTACGGACCGCAGCCAGCCAGCGAGCGGCTGATTGATGCCGGCCTGCACCCCCTTCAACACGCTCTGGAATAGGTGGTGGTGGGTTGAGATCAAGCCGGGATAGATCACGCAACCGGAGGCATCCAGCCTTCGTTCGCTGCTCTCCGGCGTGAGCACGCCGATCGCCGTGATGACACCGTCGCGGATCCGGATCGATCCTTGGGCGCGCATCGCATCGCCAGCGAGGCCGGTGAAAATTCCCTCGGCGTTCTCGATCAGCAATGCGTTCATGCTTCGGCTCCGATCTCGCTCTCGTGCCAATTCGACAGCGCGAGCTTGGACAGTCCCACCATCGCGCCGAACAGCAACACGCCGGTAACGGTGATCAGGAACAGTGCGGCGAACATCCTGGGAATATCCAGCTGGAATCCGGCATCGAGAATCTCGTAGGCAAGTCCTGATGAGCGGCCGCCGGTGCCGGCGACGAACTCGGCGACCACTGCGCCGATCAGCGCGAGCCCGGAGGAAATGCGCAGGCCGCCGAAGAAGTACGGTAGAGCGCCGGGAATCCGCAGCCGCACCAGGGTTTTCAATCGGCTGGCACGGTTCATGCGGAAATAGCTGGCGAGCCCGGGATCGACGCTGCGCAGGCCCAGCGTGGTGTTGGAGATGATGGGGAAGAGCGCCACTAACGTCGCGCACACCGTCAGTGAGAGTTGCGTGTTCTTCACCAGGATGATGATCAGCGGCGCGATCGCCACGATCGGCGTGACCTGCAGCAGCACCGCATAGGGAAACAGGCTGACCTCAATGGCGCGGCTTTGCACGAACATGAAGGCGATCAGCGTTCCCAGCACAACGGCAGCGGCGAACGCCTGCAGGGTGATGCGTAAGGTGATCAGCAGTGCGCGCAGCAGCGACGGACCATTCTTGATCAGACTGGCGAGGATGTCGCTCGGTTTCGGAAACAGATAGACCGGGATTGAGCCGAGGCGGCAGCCGATTTCCCAGACCGCGAGCAGCGCCACGCCGACCGCGAGCGGCGCCGCGATTCGTACGAAAGTCTCCGATTGCAACAGCGGCTTCATGGCGTAACTCCCGATGCCGACGGCAACGACGCTTCGGCAAGCCAGGTCGATAGTTCGCGGCAGTAGGCGGCGAACCGGGCGCTGTCGCGGAAATCCTGGCTGCGTGGTTGCGGTTCATCGATGGTCATGGTGCGGAAGATGCGGCCGGGGTTCGCGGCGAGTACCACGATCCGGGTCGACAGGAACACGGCCTCATAGATCGAGTGGGTGACGAACACCGTGGTCAACTTGCGTTCCCACCACAATTTGACCAGATCATCATCGAGCTTGTTGCGGGTGAATTCATCGAGCGCGCCGAATGGCTCGTCCATCAACAGCAGGTTCGGATCGGTGGCGAGCGCGCGCGCGATCGACACCCGCATCTTCATGCCGCCGGAGAGCTGGCGCGGGAAATGCCGTGCGAAGGCCGAGAGGCCGACCCGGGCGAGAGCGTCGCTGACCCGCGGATCGGCCTTGCCGCGTGGCACGTCCGCGAGATCGAGCGGCAGCCGCACATTGGCGTCGACCCGCGCCCAGGGCATCAGGGTCGGCTCCTGGAATACGAAGGCGAGACCGCGGCCGCCCTGGCCCACCTGTCCGAAATCGCCGCGCCACCACAAAATCCGCCCGTCCGATGGCTGGATCAAATTGGCGATTAGCTTGAGCAGCGTGCTTTTGCCGCAACCGGACGGGCCGATCAAAGTGAGGAATTCACCCTCGGCGATGGTGAGGTCGATCGGTGCCAGGGCACGGGTGCCGTTGGCGAAGATCTTTTCCGCGGACAGCACTTCGACCGCCGGCGGACGATCGGCTGCGCGGCGCGTGGTGTGTGCGTCCAGGGGGTCGCTGGGTAAGGGAGCATTCATGATAGACTTCTTTGCGGGGTAATCATCACCGGACCGTTGCAAGCTTCGCGCCTGCGCGTCGTGCGCTAGAATCCGATCTTCAGATCCTTGACAAAGCGATCGGTGAACGCCTTTTGCCATTCGGTCTTTGGATCGAGCAGGTTGGCGGTGACCAGGAAGTCATAGGTTTGCTTCCATCGCGCAGCCGTCATGATGCCGATTCCGCCGGTGGCGGCATCGCCGCCGTCGAGCGCTTTGGTCTGCTTCAGCTTGTCGATCGCGAATGCGATCTGGGCGTCGGTCATTTTCGGGTTGTCGACTTTGATCAGGGCGTTGGCCGGTTCCGGGTTTTTGAGGTAGTCACGCCAGCCCTCGAGCGATGCCTTGACGAAGCGCGCCACCACATTGGGCTTCTCGGCGAGCATCTTCTCGGTGGTCACGATCGTCGAGCCGTAGGGCGGATAGCCACCGTCGGCGAACAGGAAGAATTTTGCCTTGACGCCCTGCTGCTGCACCTGGAACGGTTCGGACGAGAGATAGGCCTGCTGCGACACCGTGGGGTCGGCAAAGAACGGTTGCAGGTTGAAAGTGTAAGCGCGGATCTGGTCGTCGGTGTAGCCGTATTTGGCGCGCAGCCACGGCCAGAACGTGGTCCGCGACGAACCGGAGATCAGGATCGGCTTGCCTTTCAAGGCGGCGAGTTCTGCCACGTCGTCATGGGCCATGATGCCTTGCAGATCGAACTGGAACGAGGAGGCCACCGTCACCAGCGGCAGTCCCTGTTCGCGGCCCTTCAGCACCTGGATGTCGTAGCCCATCAGGAGATCCGTCTCGCCGGCCAGCAGGAGCTGCGATCCGTTCACCTGCGGTCCACCCATCTTGATGGTGACGTCGAGCCCGGCCTTCTCGTAAAGCCCGGTCGCCTTGGCTTGGTAGAAGCCGCCATGCTCGGCCTGGGCGAACCAGCTGGTCAGAAATGTCACCTTATCGGCGGCGGTCGACGGGGCGACGAAGGCAAGGCAAGCCGCGGTGACGAGCAGGGCGCGGGACACGATGGTCATGACGGCGTTCATGGCAACCTCGGTGTGATCTCGATCGGATGGAATTCCGATGGCGGCGGAATCCCGGTGGCAGCGTTCCCGGCACTGCAAAAGATGCACGCGTCGTCTGTCATCCGGAAGCATTTTGATTCGAGGCATACGTTGCCTTTTAGGCAACGCATAGAAACCCCGGGCCACGCCACTGCGCACCATTGTCAACGGCTCCGCGATGCCATAGTCGGACATCATGGTCGTGCGCGCCGCAACCGCGCGGTGCGGCGTGAAAAGGAGCCGAACATGGACAAGCCGCGCCGCCGGGTCTGGTGGGACGAATACGCCTCGCGTGAATTCGAAAGCCTCGATCCAGAGAGCACCATCGCCATCCTTCCGATCGCCGCCATCGAGCAGCACGGGCCGCATCTGCCGGTTGGCGTCGACGCGGCGATCAACCGTGGCATGCTCGAGACACTGGTCGATCGTCTGCCCGATGATCTCGACATCCGGATCCTGCCAGTCCAGCAGGTCGGAAAATCCAACGAGCATCTGCGGATGCCCGGCACCTTGACCTTGTCGGCGGCGACGCTGATCGAGGCCTGGACCGAGCTCGGATTGTCGGTCGCGCGCGCCGGCGTGCGGAAACTCGTGATCGTCAACTCGCACGGCGGCAACGACGAGGTGATGGGCATCATCGCGCGCGAACTGCGCGTGCGCGCCGACATGCTGGTGGTCAAGTCTGCCTGGTCGCGGCTCGGCAAGCCGGCCGGCCTCTACAGCGAGCGCGAGCTGGAATTCGGCATTCACGGCGGTGACGTCGAGACCTCGCTGATGCTGCATTTCCGCCCGGAGCTGGTCGACATGGCGCGCGCACAGGACTTCCGGTCCGTTGCCGAGGACGACGAAGCGGCCTTCGACCATCTCAGACCGACCGGATTCATTGCCTATGCCTGGATCGCCGGCGACCTCAATCCCGATGGCGCGGTCGGCGAAGCGCACAAGGCCACCGCCGACAAGGGCCGTCTCACCGCCGAGCACGCCTCGGGGGAGTTCATCAAGCTCCTGTACGACGTGAAGGCGGCGAAGCTGCCGCGCTGATCAACCGCGCTCGAACAGCTGCCGGATCAGGGTCGTGATCCGCCCGATCGGCGAGCCCAGCGCGAGCATGACCGAGAAGTGGTCGGCGCCGGGAATTTCCTCATAGCTCACCGGCAATCCATTGACGGCGCGATGCGCTGCCATTTCGGCGGTCTGCTGGCGCAGCATCGGCAGTTCGGCCCCGCCGACCACCAGCGCCAGCGGCGCCGAAGGGCCTGCTGAGTGCAGCAGCGGCGAATTGCGCCGCGACATCGCTTCGTCGAGCTTGAGCTTGACGTTGAGATAGCTGTGGCGGATCGGTTCGAGATCGAAGATGCCGCTGATCGCAATGCCTGCCTTTACACGCGGATGCGATAGCGCCATCGCCGCCAGATGTCCACCTGCCGACCAGCCGGATACGACAATACGGCTCGGGTCGCCGCCGAGCGCGGGAAGCTGTTCAACCAGGGCGTCGAGAGCCCGATGGATCTCGAAAACAATCTCGTCCATGGTCGCCTCCGGCGCCAGGGTGTAGCCGATCAGCGCGACATTGATACCGTGAGCCATCGGTCCCTCGGCGAACCAGCTGACGGTTTCCTTCGAGCGCATCTGCCAGTAGCCGCCGTGGATCAGCACCAGCGTCGGGCCGCCGTCGGCGGCCTTGAGGAAATCGGTCCGATTACGGTCGCGTGGACCGTATCTCAAGTCGAGATGCGCGGACTGCTTGTCCCGCACGGCGGCGGAGCGCTGCTCCCAGCTCGCGACAAGTTCGGCACTGCCCGGAACGGCGGCGCTGTTGTTGAGCCCGAGGTCGCGCTGCTCCTGGCTCATCGATCGCCAGTTCGTCTCGCCGAATACCGTCGCCATCGTGATGTCCTTGAATGCCGTTGATCGCGAATCCACCTTGCCTAAAATCGTCCTTCATAAGGCTGGATCCGTCATAGCAGCTGCGATTGCAGCGAGCACTCCTGACCCCCATCAGTCGGTCGACATGGGCCCGTCACGCTCCGCCACGAAGCTGCGCATCTTGCCGGGATTGAGCAGGCCGTAGGGATCGACTTCGTGCTTGAATCCAAGCTGATCGACGTCGACGCGCTTGTAGCGGCTGCCGTCCTCGACGGTGTATACGTGCGGATTGGCGATATGGACCTCGTGCGCCTCGTGCAGGCGGATAATCTCGTTTAGCCGCTCCGCGTCGCTGTACCGCACCACCGGCAGTCCGCTGCAGGTCAACTGGCCGTTGAAACGGATGAACTCGAGATGCTGCAGCACCTCGTCCGGAAACATCGTGCGCATCTCCTCAACCTTCTGCAGGAGCCGGTCATGAGGGTACAGGCATTGCAGATAGGTCACACTGCGGTCGTTCTTGAGCACCTGCAGGGTGGTATGATTCCAGGTGTATTCGTACAGCGGCACCTTGCCGGGGCCTTCGTCAGTCGGCATCTCCAGGGTAATGGTGCCGCGATCGCCGAGCAGATTCTTGAAGTGTTCCAGCGAGCGCTCAGCGATCATCGCGATCAGGATACTCTTGCCCTCGGGACAACAGGATTTCAGCGCACCAAAATAGGATGGCAGCGGCCATGTGATGGGCGATAGCAGCTTCTTGACGATGCCGTCGGAAAGCGCCGCCGCCTGGCCGAATTCGACCGCGGCCAGGAAATCGTCGAAAGCGACCACCACATCGATCCATGGCCACGCCGGCGCCAGCGGCATTTCGAGCGCGGTAATGATGCCCGTGGTGCCGTAGGCACGGTTGATCTTCTGCGCCGCGTCGTCGCGCAGTTCGATGATGCGGGGCTCTGGCTCCATGGTGACGATGCGCGCGGCGAGGATGTTGCCGGGTTCGCGCAAGCCGCCATAGGTGATCGAGCCGATGCCGCCGGATCCGCCGGCGACGAACCCGCCAATGGTCGCGGTACGCTTGGTGGAGGGATGCATCCGCAGCTCATAGCCGGAGGGCCGTGTAGCGGCGTCGATCGCATTCATTTTTGCACCGGCGCCGACGCGGATCTGTCCGGGTCTGATCCATTCGATCGTGTCAAGCGCGGTGACGTCGAGCAGCACGCCGCCGGCGAGCGGTACGGCTTGGCCATAATTACCGGTGCCACCGGCCCGCACTGTCAGTGGCACACGGTGACGTACGCAGGCCGCGACGACGCGAACAATATCGGCCTCGTCGCGTGGCGCGACGATCAGATCGGCCGACTTGTCGTTGAGCTGATCGTTGAGGACCGGGCTGTACCAGAAGAAATCGCGCGAGCGTCGGCGCACGATAGTGGGATCAGTCACGACCGGGATATCGCCGAGACTGGCGAGCAGCGATGCTAGTCTATCTGTCGATGGATGCCGGTTGGATGAGGCGTCAAAGGGCGTGAGATCGTTCATGGCGCGCTTACCTCGGCAATCGCGGCCCGCGGCTGGCGAGGGCAGCGGTAAGGACGGAAGACTCCAGCACGAAGCCGAAGCATTGGTTTACGTTGTAGACGGTCGCAGCCATACAGTAGTCCGGTGAGGTGGTGGCTGCGCAGTCGCGCAGCAGCATGCAGTCGTAGCCATGGAAGTTGGCATCCTGCAGCGTGCAGAGTACGCACTGGTCGGCATTGACCCCGGCGAACAAGAGCGTCGTGACATTGAGGTTGCGCAGGATGCTATCGAGTTCGGTGTCCTGGAATCCTGACATGCGATACTTGGCGACATGAATGTCGGTGGACTCGACGGTCAGCTCCTCGACAATCGAAGCCGACCAGCTGCCGCGTTCTAGCACTCGCGCACCGGAGCCCGGCAGCCGGTCACCGAGGCCGATGCCTGTGCCGGACCGCTTGTAGACATGCAGCAGAGCTGGGCTGAGGTTGAGCCGATCGGGCCGGTTGCCCCAGTTGAGCCAGATCACCGGCACGTCGATACCGCGCAGCACCGGCAACAGCCGTTGCAGCGGCGCGATCGGCGCGCGTGCCGGCGTCACGTCGACACCGATGTGGCCGAGCCAGCCGTCCGGATGGCAGAAGTCGTTCTGCATGTCGATGACGATGATGGCGGTACGCGCGAGATCGAAGGTCACGAGCTTGGCCCCGACATCGATCGTCACCGGCTGCGGCACGATCGGCGGCCGCACAAGGTTTGCCTGGGTCGCCGAGACTGACCAGCGATTGCGCGCGCTGGCGCCGAGTGGCACGAGATCATCGACCGGTTGGAGGCGGATATTGGTCATCGTTGACCCGCCACGTCGCGTCCCTGCAGCACAGCGATGTCGTCGGCCTCGACCTCGACCGGTTCGCCGCCGCGGATCAATTCGGCAAAGCCTTCGTTCGGTGTCATCACCGTCAGGCAATACAGCTTGCCGGCCCCGGTGTTCTCGATCACGTGCTCGGAGCCGGGATGCAGCAGCAGCGAGTCGCCCTTTCTTATCGGCAGTGTTTTGTCGTCGCAGCGCGCGACGCCTTCGCCGTGCAGCACATGGAAGAATTCGTGCGCGGCCGCATGTTCGTTGGGCGGCGTCGCGCCGCCCGGCCGGAAGATCTCGATGACGAAGATATTGTCGATCCGGTCACTCTCATGATCGAACAGCATCACGAAATAGTTGGTGTCCGTCGGCGAGATGCGGAAGGCCTTGGACTGAGCGAGGTTTTCGACGCTGAACGCCATAGAGGAGACTCCTGATTGCGGTCGGTTCGACGGCGCGGGGCATACGCGTGACGAGCCACGATGGATTCAGCACGCCGAAAGGCTTGCACAAAAGCGCTTTATTTCGCAAACACTGTTGCCTTTCAGGCAACGTAACAGCATCGCTTCGGAGCGAGGACTTTTTTCAAGCAGGAGCAAGGGGATGCTGCACAGCCGCCTGTTGACCTATGTGGACGAGGTGGCGCGCACCGGATCGATCCGCAAGGCTGCGAGCCATCTTAACGTCGCGGCCTCCGCCATCAGCCGCCAGATTCTTGCGCTTGAGACCGAGCTCGGCACGCCCATTTTCCAAAGGCTGCCGCGCAAGCTGATTCTGACTGCAGCGGGTGAGGTGCTGGTCGGCCATATTCGCCATACCCTGAAGGAATTGACCCGCGCCCAGGGCAAGATCGAGGAACTGAAGGGTTTGCGCCGGGGCGAGATCACGGTGGCGATGATGAGCGGTCTCGCCTCGAACCTCGTGCCTGGCACCGTCAAGCAGTTTCGTGTCTCCAATCCCCGGGTGCGGCTCTGCCTGACGCTGCTGACGACGGGTGAGGATATTCAATCCGCGGTCGCCAGTGGCGAGGCCGACCTCGGCATCGGCTTCGATTTCACCCGGGGCAGCCATCTCAAGGTGCTGGCTCGCGCCGCCGGCAAGCTCGGCGCGGTGATGGCGCCGAGCCATCCGCTCGCCAAGCGCAACCAGATCCGGCTGGGCGACTGCATCGACTATCCGCTGGTGATCGCCGACGGATCGACCGTGATCCGGCCTTACCTCGATTCGGCATTTGCGAAAGCTTCGCTGGAACCGTTGCCGATCATCGAAACCAACGCCATCGAGATCATGCGCCACGCCGCCATTCTTGATAATGGCATCACCTTTCTTACGCCGTTCGACATCGAGTTCGAGCGACGCGTCGGCCGCCTGGTCTATGTGCCGGTGCGCGAGTTGGCGCACGAGACGCAGACGCTCATGCTGATCGGCCACGAGCGCGGGACGAGCGCGATCGCCAGCGTGCTCGCGGAAATGCTGAAGGCGATGATGCGTGAAGCCGCGGCGTGAGCGACCAGTGCGTCACCCGCAGTCATTGCGGGGCGGGCCGCAGCCGCTTCGCGCTCAATGCGACATGAAGGCCCAACTGGTCATCGATTGGACGTCGCTGGCTGAACCTAGCTCAAACTTCCTCTGATGGATTGGAGCGAGAGTTTAAAAATTTCAATAAGTTAGAAGGCAGCGTGCGCACGACGTGTGCACCGCACGATCCAAAAAAATCTATTGACGGCAAATCTGAGCGGTCGGCCGAGACCGGCGCGTTCGGATTCATCGCGATCCAAGTAACAAGGGCAGGGTAGCTACCTGCGACTGAGGAGTAATCTCGTTTTTCGGACGAACGCACAATGCGGCCAGCGTTACCGAATTGTCGTCAGTTACTGGAGATGCCGGCTTCCCTAATGAGGTTTCGCCACTTGATCACCTCCGATGAAATCAGAGCCTTGAATTCGGCCTGGCTGGTGTAGACGGGATCTGCGCCGATATCGATCATCCGTTTCTGCACCGCCGAATCCGACATGATCTTGACCACTTCGCTGTGAAGCCGATCGACAATCGGCTTTGGGGTCCCCTTCGGAACGAGCAGGCCGAACCAAGCAAAAGATTCCAGATTCGAAATTCCTGCTTCCGCCATGGTGGGAACGTCTGGAAGTGCCTTGCTGCGTTGCTTACTGGTTACTGCCAGCGGCTTTATCTGACCGCCCTGCAACTGGCTCGCAATGTTGGGTATGAGTTGAAAGCTGGCCGGCACGTCGCCCGACACAAGATCGACGGTTAGTTGGCCGGCCCCGCGGTAGGGGACATGAAGCAAGCGCGTTCCTGTCCGGCGCTCGAACAGCACGCCGGCAAGATGTTGCGAGCTTCCATTGCCGATCGACGAATATGAGATCTGTTCTCGGCTGGCTTTCGCAAAATCGATAAATTCCTGCACATTGGATGCCGGAATCTTGGTCGGATTGACGACGAGAACATTAGGCATGGTCGAGATCAGCGAGATCGGCTCGAAAGCGGTCTCGGGATCGTAGGGAAGATCGGTCGTCAGCGTCTTGTTGACAGCGAGCGGGCCTGAAGAGCTCAGCAGCAGGGTGTAGCCGTCCGGAGCGGCCCTCGCCACGCTGTTCGTGCCGATATTGCCGCCGGCGCCTCCCTTGTTTTCGACCACAATCGTGCCGCGAAGAGCCTCTCCCAGTTTGTCGGCGAGGATACGGGTGATGGCGTCACTTGCGCCCCCTGCCGGAAAAGGCACCACCAATGTTATCGGACGGGAAGGATAATTGTCTGCAGTTGCCGAAGCTGCCTGCATGACGAGAGCAGACAATGTACAGAGTGCAATGGCGGTGGAGCGGAACAGCATTGGTGTCCTCAAAGGGTGGGGGCCGGCGGACCGTGGCCACTCGGACAAACCTGTCCACGTGGCTCGCGCGACCTGTACCCGAACGTTTCCTCGTGGCGCACTTGGGCGCCCTTGAGGTCCAATTCTGGACAAGCAAATGACGCACCTCGATTCCATCGAGTCTCGGGACTTACCAAAGCGTCTCAAAAAAATGGGCGGGCTGGCCGGGTCCTTGATTGCAATGGCGGATGGGATTCGAACGAAGACACCCGCTACTGCCGCCGGCGCGCCTCGCTCGCTCAGGCAAAATCGAAAGCGTGCCTATGGCGAGATGTGAGTTGGGCTAGCGCGTCGGGAGAATGCGCGCCTAGTTGCCCCATCGCGGTTTCCAATTCTTCCTTCAGCATTGCGGCCACATAGGCTGCGCCTCGCTCGCCGAGCGCACCGAGGCCGAGAAGGAAAGCGCGGCCGGCAAATGTGCCGCGAGCGCCAAGCGCGAGGGCGCGAGCGACGTCGAGGCCCGAGCGGATGCCGCTGTCGAACAGGACGGTGGCCCTGGCTCCCACCTTGGCAACGATGGCGGGCAGGACATCGATCGCGGCAGGCGCCGCATCGAACTGCCGACCGCCGTGGTTGGAAACCAGGATGCCGTCCACTCCCACTGCAATGGCCATCTCGGCGTCGTCGGGATGCATGACACCCTTCACGACCAGCGCCCCCGGCCAGGCGTCCCGCATCCGTTTCAGCACATCCCACGAAAACGTGCCCTTGATCTGACTCTGCACAAAGCCGGCTGTATTCGCCAGCGTCGCCGGCTTTTCGACATAGCGCTCCATGTTGCGGAAGGCCGGCGTGCCTGCTCTGGCGAGCGCAAGCAGCCACGGCGGTGACAGAGCTACATCCAAAATGGTTCTGGGCGTGGGACGAAACGGCACCACCAGGCCATTGCGCAGATCACGCGGCCGCTTGGAGCGGACCGGCGCATCCAGTGTCGCGGCCAGCACCCGCACGCCAGCCGCGCTTGCCCGTTTGATCAGATCGAGGGTCACGGCATGGTCATTGGCGGGTAATCCGTAGAGTTGAAACCAGGCATAGGGGCCTGCAAGCTCGGCGACCTCTTCGATCGCAGCGGTGGCGAGCGTGCCGGCAATATAGGGAATGCGTGCCTTGCCGGCGGCGCGCGCGAGAATCCGCGTGGCGCCGGGCCAGATGATGCCGTCGACCCCCACAGGAGAAATGCCGATCGGCGCGGCGCAGTGGACGCCAAACAGCTCGATGTCCGTGCGTACTGGAGCAGGATTGCCGTAGCGCGGGACCAACTCAACCGCATCCAGCGCCAGTCGATTGCGCTGCGCATTGAGATCACCTCCGGTGCCGCCCTCGAGAAAGTCGAAGGCAAAGCGCGGGATGCGGCGGCGCGCGCGGCGCTCGACGTCATCCAGCGTGGGCAGGCGCTGCCGCAGGCGGGCCTCGGGAGTCGTTCCGCTGCCTGCGCCCCAGGCATGCGCGCGCGGTGAGGAGCGGCGAAGATCGCCCGTCATGAGAAAGCGTCCTTGTTGCGTAGCCCTCATAGGATGCATCCGGTCATCACCGCAAATAATTAGCGATGATAACCGCGATAATTTCGGATGATTGCCGGCGGATGTTGCTATCGCGACCTTGAACGCCGGGCAGCGCCGCGCCTCGTGGCGCCGCCGGAAGGCGGCTGCACGTAATTGCTTGCCGATGTCGCTGCCTCGATCAGGTCGCGCCGAATGATATCGAGTACGGCTCTGGCCGCGGCGGACACCATTCGGCGCGGATGGTGGACCCAGGCGATCGATCGGGTGATACGCGGTTCGGCAAAGCGGTGCGCTCTCACCCTGCCGTCGGCCAGCGATTGTTGAAGTGCAATCGTGGGCAGCACGGTTACAAGGTTGGTGGTAGCGATCACGTCGCAAACCGCAGGCAGGGTGTCGAGCTCCAATCTGGGCTTCAATTCGATACCGGCTGTGGCGGCGTGTTCCTCCAGGATCATGCGCAAGCCGTGCCGTTTCGATGGCATAACCAGCTCAAACTCGGCCAGATGCCCGAAGCGCAGGTTCGTCGGCGGCTTGATCGGCGCATCCTTTCGGCAGGCGAATACCATCTCCTCGTCCATCACATGGTGCGCAGCGAGCGAAACCCGTCGGCGCGGCACGTTGATCAGCGCAAAGTCGAGCTGCCCGGAGTTGACCCAGTCGGTCAGCGTTTCGGTGTAGCCCTCGCAGACCGATAGCGTGATCTCCGGATAGAGATGCGCAACTGTAGCCGACGAACTCGCCATCGTGCTTTGCGCCACCGACGTGATCAGCCCGACTGAAACCCGCCCCGAGATCCGGCCGTTGAGCCGCGCCATTTCCTGCTTGGCATATTCGACGTCGCGCACGATCGGAGAGACGAGTCGGGAGAACGCTTCGCCGGCGGTCGTCAGCGTCATGCCGCTGTTGCTTCGTTCGAACAGCTTTTGGCCAAGCTCGGCCTCGAGCTTGGCGATCTGCATGCTGAGTGCCGGCTGTACGATGTTGAGCTGGCGGGCTGCGCGGGTCACGTTCCTCTCTTCCGCCAGACAAAGGAAGTATTGCATCTGCCTGAATTCCATCGCCGTCTTCCCTTTCTGTCCTGACCCGCGGCTATCATTTCAGATGATGGAGTTGATCATCAATCATTATTTGTTCTGATCCTGGCTTCCCTTTACTGTTCCTTCAAACGGCGCCGGGCGCTCAAGCGTCTGTTGCGCCGTGGCACAGGGAGCGCAACGCGAACCGTCATGCAGGACCGGACACGGCTGATCATCGGCATTTCCGGAGCCTCGGGCGTCGTCTACGGGGTTCGCTTGCTGCAGTTGCTCCGCAATGCCGGCATCGAGACGCACCTTGTGATGTCGAAGACGGCCGAGCAGACCTTTGCCTACGAGACCGACCTGAAGATCTCGGAGGTGAGGGCGCTCGCCAATTTCAACCATGCGATCGACGACATGGCGGCCTCGATCTCCAGCGGTTCCTTTCGCACGGCGGGCATGATCGTCGCTCCTTGTTCAATGCGGTCAATGTCGGAGATTGCGTCAGGCGTCACCACGACACTCCTGACCCGGGCCGCCGACGTCGTCCTCAAGGAGAGGCGTCGGCTGGTGCTCATGGTGCGCGAGACACCGCTGCATACGGGTCACCTGCGTACCATGACCGCGCTTTCTGAAATCGGGGCAATCATCGCGCCGCCAGTGCCGGCGTTCTACGCCAAGCCCGACAGCCTTGACGACATGGTCGAGCACACGGTCGGGCGCGTGCTCGACCTGTTCGATATCGACATTGGCGTGGTGCGCCGCTGGGGTGAGGACGAGGCGCTCAAGCGTCGCTCGCCGCGAAAAATTACTCCCTGAACGCTTGCAGAAGATCCCGGAAAGGAGCGCATCATGCGGACCGAAAGCCTGGCCAGACCTGCTGCCGCGGACGCGCCGAAGGATTTGCGCTCCTGGCTCGCCCATCTTGCCGAGCGGGACAGGCTCGCTGTTGCCCGCGAGGGCGTGGAGCTCGCCGACGAACTTGCTGCCGTTTCGAAGCGGCTGGAGCGCGACCGCGCCGTGCTGTTTCCAAAACCCGGTGGACACGACATCCCGGTGGTCGCCAATCTTTTCGCAGCGCGGGACTGGGTCGCCGAATCCATCGAGGTCGGCTCAGAACAGTTGCTGGCGCGCTTCCTCGCTGCGGCGCGCGAGCCGCTGCCAAGCCGCGAAGTGAGCAGCGGGCCGGCCCAGGAAATCATGCACAACCAGGTGGACCTTCTCAGGCAGCTACCAATCCCGAAGCACAACGAGCGCGACAGCGGGCCCTACATCACGGCAGGGCTGCTGATTGCGCGCAACCCGCGCAACGGCATTCAGAACGTGTCGATCCATCGCTGCCAGATCAGCGGTCCGAACCGGATCGGCGTTCTGCTCTTGCCCAGGCACACGCTCTCTTATTTCCGCATGGCCGAGGACGCAGGCGACGCGCTCGAGATCGCAATCGTCATTGGGGTTCATCCGGCCTTGCTGCTGGCGTCGCAGGCGATTGCCGCGCTCGATGAGGACGAGATGGGGATCGCCGGCGCGCTATTGGGTCAACCCATCGACGTCGTGAAGTGCAAAACCAACTCCGTCCGGGTGCCGGCCGAGGCGGAGATCGTGATCGAGGGGCGAATTCTCCCCCGCGTGCGTGAGCCGGAAGGGCCGTTCGGTGAATTTCCCCAATACTATGGGCCGCGCGCAAACCGCGAGGTCATCGAGGTGGATGCGGTCACTCACCGCGCCCGGCCGATCTACCACACCATTGTCGGCGGGGGTTACGAGCACCTCATCCTGGGCGCTGTGCCGCGCGAGGCGACGCTGCTGCAGCACTTGCGGCGCAGCTTCCCGAACGTGCTCGACGTGCGTCTGCCGCGCGGCGGCACCTGCCGCTACCACCTTGCGGTCAAGATCGACAAGACGTCCGACGGCGAGCCGAAGAACATCATCATGTGTGCCTTCGGCGCCCACTATGACATCAAGCAGGTCGTCGTCGTCGACAAGGACGTCAATATCGATGATTCCGAGGAAATCGAATGGGCGGTAGCGACGCGCTTCCAAGCGGATCGCGATCTGCTGGTCGTTTCCGGCGCGCTCGGCTCCAAGCTCGATCCGACCACAAAGGACGGCATCAGCGCAAAGATGGGTCTCGACGCGACCGTGCCGGTCGACGCGCCGGAGCTCGATTTCAAGCGCATTCATGTCAAGGGGGAGGAGCAGGTCGATCTCGCTTATGCCCTGCAGAAGAATCCGGATCCGGCGCTCTCGCGTATTCTTGTTCGATGAGCGCTCTGGCGACCAGTAGCGAACCTGTGGACCAACCATGCATCTTGAGACGAAGAGCTATCGATGTTGATGACTTCGAGCCAGCGCAGCGGTGGTGAGATTCTCGTCGATACGCTGAAGATCAACGGCGTGGATACGGTATTCTGCCTGCCAGGTGAAAGCTTCCTGGCCGCGATTGATGCGCTCGCCGGCGTGGGCGAGACGATCCGCACCATCGTGACCCGGCATGAGGCCGGCGCGTCGCACATGGCCGAAGCGTATGGCAAGCTGACCGGGCATCCTGGAATCTGCTTTGTCACGCGGGGGCCAGGCGCAAGCCATGCCGCAATCGGCGTTCACACCGCCTCGCAGGATTCCACGCCGATGATCCTGTTCATCGGCCAGGTCGCCCGCGGCATGCTTGGGCGTGAAGCGTGGCAGGAGGTCGACTTCCGCCGGATGTTCGGCGGCATGGCCAAATGGGTCGTCGAAATCGATCGCGCCGAGCGTATCCCTGAATTGGTCGGCCGCGCCTTCCATGTTGCGGTGTCCGGGCGGCCGGGGCCAGTGGTAGTCTCGCTGCCCGAGGACATGCTGACCGAGCGAGTCACGACCGCGAATGCCGCCCCTTACGTGCGGGTTGCAGCACATCCCGGGCCCGCTCAATTGTCACGTTTGGTCGAGATGGTCGACGGCGCCGAGCGGCCGCTGGTGATCGTCGGTGGCGGCGGCTGGAATGCCCGAGCCTGCGCGGACCTCACGAGCTTCGTGGAAGCATTCAGCCTGCCGGTTATTGCCGGCTTCCGGCGGCAGGACATTCTTGATAACCGGCATTCGCATTATGTTGGCCACGCGGGCCTGGGCCCAAGTCCGAAGCTGGTCGAGCGCATTCGCGGCGCCGATCTGATCATCGCCTTGGGCGGGCGTCTGGGCGAGACCACGACCTCGGGCTACACGTTGTTTGAAATTCCCCGACCGGCTCAGCGCTTTGTGCATGTACATGCCGATCCGAACGAGCTTGGCCGCGTCTATCAGGCCGATCTTTCGATCAATGCAGGAATGCCCGAAATCACCGCAGCGCTGGCCGGCTTACCGCCTTCGGCGCGATACAAATCCGAGACGGAAGCGCTGCGCAAGGCATGGCTCACCGCCGCGCGTGATGAGTTCGTTGCCGATCAGATACTTGGATCCATGCCGGGTCCGGTTGATCTCGGCGCGGTGATGCTTCACTTGCGCGAAGTCCTGCCGGACGATGCCATCATTTCGAACGGGGCGGGCAACTACGCGATCTGGGTGCACAAGTTCCACCGCTATGGCGGTTTCAGGACGCAGCTTGCGCCCACATCCGGCGCGATGGGCTATGGGCTGCCCGCGGCGATCGCGGCTAAACTGGTTCATCCGAGCCGCACCGCGCTCTGCTTTGCCGGAGACGGCTGCTTTCTGATGAGCCACAACGAGCTTGCGACCGCATCACAATACGGACTCGGCGTCATCGTCATTGTCGTCAACAATGGCATGTATGGGTCCATTCGCATGCACCAGGAGAAGGAATATCCGGGGCGCGTTCATGCGACCGCGCTCGAGAATCCGGACTTCGTGGCACTGGCCCGCTCGTTCGGCTGCTATGGCGAACAGGTCCTGGAAACCGAAAGTTTTGCCGCCGCCTTTGCGCGGGCAAAGGCCTATGCAGACGACCGGCGCAAGCCGGCCCTGCTCGAACTGAAGATCGCGGCTGAAGCCATTACACCTTCTGCCACGCTGACCCAATTGCGTCAGCGTGCGCTGGCGTCGCGGCACGCGGCCGCGCCATGAAACGAAGCAATTTGTGAAGGGAGGACCAGTATGTCGACGGCTCTGCGCATCGCTCACGGCTCCTTCGGTAGGGTTGCGCTCCTGGATATGGATCGCTCGCTGGTGCGCCACGCGCATCCGCAGTGCCACGTCCTCCTGAAGGTCGAAGGCGCCGATACGCAATTCATGGTGGGCGACAGAGCCTATCCACTCACCGATACCAATGCTGTCCTGGTCGATGCCTGGACGCCGCATGCCTATGTTCACGATCCGGCGCGGCCGCGGACCCTCATTCTCGCGCTCTACGTCGAGCCACACTGGCTGAAGGAATTTCGTTCCGGCTGGGCCGCCAGCGGCGCGCCCGGCTTTTTCGAGCAACCTTCCGGAGAGGTCTCGCCGCGGATTCGCCAGCTCACGCTCCGGCTGGCCGCCGAACTGGTGGAGCATCCGGACTGCACCCACGCGCATGAACAAGCGCTCTCGGAGTTGATGATCGCGGTGATCGAGCGTTTCACGCCATGGCGCCGCTTTCCGGCTTCGATCCGCGGCATGAGCGCGAAGAGCTGCGATTGGCGGATCAGGCGCATCACCGAAGCGATGCGCGCCCGGGAAGGCTCATGCGCCAGTGTTGATCAGTTCGCAAAGAGCGCGGGTTTGTCGCGTGCGCAGTTTTTTCGTCTGTTCGAGTCCTCGCTCGGCATATCGCCGAAGATCTACCTGAACGTGGTGCGTATGGAGCGGGTGCTCGATGCAGTGATGCACCAGGATATGCCCTTTGGCGAGATCAGCGAGCGCTTCGGTTTCCCCGAGCCTGCGCATTTCACGCGCTTCTTTCGCGATCACGCCGGCGTGAGTCCGCGCGAGTTCCGCAACGTCTCGCGCCTTGCGAGCTGATCGCACCTCCAAATGAGACGATTTGGTAAGTGGTGAGAGCGGACGGTATGGCTCCTCTGGCGGGCGTTCTTACATCTAATCCGCGTGGCGTCGCAGAGCGCAATCGGGAGGAATGTCGGAATGGCGCAGGTGGCGGCTCGACCCGCATCATCTGTCGACATGGAAGGCCGGCCGTGGGTCGGCCGTTCGATCGAGCGCGTCGAGGATGCGGCACTCCTGACTGGCCGCGGCCGTTTCATCGACGATCTCGGTTCGCCGCCGGGCACGCTGCATGCTGCGATCCTTCGATCTCCCCATGCTCACGCCGATATCGTTTCGATCGACGCGGAGGCGGCACGCCGCGCACCGGGCGTTGCAGCCGTGCTCACCGGCGAGCAGGTCAAGGCGTTGACCTCAAGCCTCGTGGTCGGCGTCAAGGCGCCGGTAGAATGCTGGCCGATCGCGACTGAGCGTGTTCGCTATGTCGGTGAGCCCGTCGCCGTGGCGGTCGCGAGCGACCGTGCCCGGGCCGAAGATGCCATCGAACTGATCCATGTCGAGTACCGGCCGCACGCGGCCGTGGTCGATCCGCTGGCGGCGCTGGCGGCCGATGCGCCTGTCCTGCACGACGGCTTTCCTGGCAACCTCGCCAGCGATCGTAGCTTCTCCTATGGCGATCCGGCGCAGGCGTTTGCCGACGCGCCGCACCGCTTCTCGATCGATATCCACTATCCGCGCAATTCCTGCACGCCTATCGAAACCTATGGTGTGATTGCTTCCCACGACGCGGCAGAGGATGCCTTCGACATCCTCGCCAATTTCCAGGGACCTTTCAGCATACACACCGTGATCTCGCGCGCGCTGAAAGTGCCCGGCAATCGGCTGCGGCTGCGTACACCGCCGGATTCCGGCGGCAGCTTCGGCGTTAAGCAGGGCGTGTTTCCTTACATCGTCCTGATCGGTGCGGCCTCTCGCGCCGTTGGACGACCGGTGAAATGGATCGAGGACCGGCTGGAACATCTGACGGCATCCGTTTCGGCGACCAACCGCAGCACGACCTTGTCAGCTGCGGTGGCAGCGGACGGAAAAATCCTCGCTCTCGATTGGGACCAGGTCGAAGATTGCGGCGCCCACTTGCGCGCACCCGAGCCCGCAACCCTTTACCGCATGCACGGCAACCTTACCGGCGCCTACGACATCCGCCACGTGAAGGTGCGCAATCGCGTCGTGGTCACCAACAAGACGCCGACCGGCCTGAACCGCGGGTTTGGCGGACCGCAAGTCTACTTCGCGCTGGAGCGCCTGGTGCAGCGGATCGCGATCGGGCTGTCCCGTGATCCACTCGACGTCATCAAGCGCAATCTCGTTCCTGCCGACGCCTTTCCCTATCGCACGGCCACCGGCGCGCTGCTGGATTCCGGCAACTATCAGGAGGCGATCGCCAAAGCCGTGGACCACGGAAAGCTGGCGGAACTCAGGGAGCGACGTGAAGAGGCGCGCGCGCAAGGCCGCCTCTACGGCATCGGCTTCACGGCGGTTGTCGAGCCCAGCGTCTCCAACATGGGCTACATCACCACCGTTCTCACGGTTGCCGAGCGTCGCAAGGCGGGGCCGAAGAATGGCGCGCAGGCAACTGCGACCGTCGCGCTCGATCCGGTCGGTGGCGTGACGGTTCACGTCGCTTCGGTGCCGCAAGGGCAGGGGCATCGCACAGTGCTGTCGCAGGTGGTCGCCGATGTGTTCGGCCTCAAGCCGCAGGACGTTCGCGTCAACACGGAGATCGATACCGCCAAGGACGCCTGGTCGATCGCGTCTGGAAACTATGCGAGCCGGTTTGCGGCCGCCGTGGCTGGCACCGCCAAGCTGGCGGCTGAACGCATCGCGGCCCGCCTCGCGCGCATTGCCGCGAGCCAACTGAATGTGGAGCCAGTGGACATCGTGTTCGCCAGCGGCTTCGTGGCCTCGAAGCACAATCCGGAGAACCGTATTGCGTTTTCCAGAGTCGCGGCCTTGAGCCATTGGTCGCCCGGCTCATTGCCCGACGATACCGGTCAGGCCATCCGCGAAACCCTGTTCTGGACGCCGCCAGAGCTGACCGCTCCGGATGATGAAGACCGGATCAATTCCTCGCTCTGCCACGGCTTTATCTTCGATTTCTGCGGTGTCGAGATCGATCGCACGACGTTTGAGACGCGTATCGATCGCTACGTGACCATGCACGACTGCGGCACCATCCTGCATCCCGGCATGGTGAACGGGCAGATCCGCGGTGGCTTTGCGCAGGCTCTGGGTGCAGCCCTCTACGAAGAATACGCCTATGCCGAGGATGGCAGCTTTCTGACTGGAACGTTTGCCGACTATCTGTTGCCGACGACGGCCGAAGTACCCGAGCCGCAGATCATCCACCTGGCGACGCCGTCGCCCTTCACCCCGCTTGGAGCAAAAGGTGTCGGCGAAGGCAATTCCATGTCGACGCCGGTGTGCATCGCCAATGCCGTGGCCGATGCGCTGGGACTGGCCGACGTCACATTGCCGCTGGTGCCGGCAAGGCTAGCCGATCTGGTGCGCGGGCCGGAGCCCGAACCGCCGGCTGGGCAATTAAAGGCAGCGCCTGCGCGCGCGGGTGACCGCCGGCTGCGCGGCGACGGCAGCGCGTCTGTCAACCGAGCGCCGGAGCACGTGTGGACCATGCTGCTCGATCCCGGGACTTTGCAGGCAGTAATCCCGGGATGCCAACGCGTCGACAGGGTCTCCGACACGCATTTCCGCGCCGAGGTGACGCTCGGTATCGGCCCCGTCACCGGACGCTATCGTGCCGACGTCCAGTTGTTCGATCTGGACCCGCCACACGCGGTGACGTTGCGCGGGAGCGCCGAGGGCGCACTTGGCTTTGGTAACGCGGAAGGACGCATCATGCTCGAGCCCGACGGCAAGGGCGGCACGCGGCTGCGCTATGGTTATGACGCAGCGATTGGCGGCAAGATCGCCAGCATCGGCGGCCGCCTGCTCGACGGGGCCGCGCGCGTGATCATCGGACAGTTTTTCGCGGCACTTGCGCGCGAGGCTGGCGGTGGAGCGTCGGCGAGCGCCTTCTCCCTGCCTGCGCTGCTCGGGTGGCTGGCGCGCCTGTTCGGAGGCCGACGATGAAGCCGGCCGCCTTCGATTATCTGCGGGCCGAATCCGTAGACGAAGTTCTCGAAGGACTTTCGAACGAGGGTGGCAATGCCCGCGTGCTGGCTGGGGGCCAGTCGTTGATGGCAATGCTCAACATGCGCCTCGCCAAGCCAAAACTCCTGATCGACATCATGCGGTTGAAGGAGCTCAACCGGATCGAGGAGCAGGCGGGAGTTGTGACGATTGGCGCCAGTGTGCGCCAGGCGGCCTTGCTAGCATGGCCTGAGCTAGCGCGGACCCTGCCGCTGCTTGCGTTGGCGTTGCCCTGGGTCGGTCACGTCCAGACGCGCAGCCGCGGCACTATCTGCGGCTCGCTGGCGCACGCCGATCCGAGCGCCGAGATGCCGCTCGCCCTGATCGCGCTCGGCGGCCAAGTACATCTGCGTAGCGCGCGGCGGCGCCGGCGGCTTGCGGCAAGCGAGTTCTTTCTCGGCATGATGGCCACCGCCCGGGCCGAGGACGAGTTGATCGAGGCCGTATCGTTTCCCGCTCAGGGCGGCAGCCGATGCGCATTTCGCGAGGTGGCCCGCCGCCACGGTGATTTCGCCATTGTGGCCTGCGTGGCCGTGGCGACGCCGAACGGCGTCCGCTTCGCCGTTGGCGGCGTTGCCGATATCCCGATGGCGCGGGACTGGCCGCGCCTGGACGGCAGTGCGCTCGACGACGCACTGAACGGCTTTGCTTACGAACTTGGCGCGCGCAACGATGTGCACGCGACCGCGCGCTATCGGCGCGATCTGGTGCGAATCATCGGACGCGATCTTGTTCGCGAGGTGCTGCAGTGACCCGCCTTCGCGCCGATAGCCGCCACCCGATTCGATTCAAGCTGAATGGCAGGCCGGTTGAAGGCGAAGCCGAGCCGCGCATGCTGCTCTCCGACTTCCTGCGCCACCAGATTGGCGCGACCGGAACCCATGTCGGCTGCGAGCACGGGGTCTGCGGGGCCTGCACGGTTGTGATCGACGGCATGCTTGCGCGTTCTTGTCTGACGCTGGCGGCGCAGGTGGATGGTTGCGAGATCCGGACGGTCGAGGGCCTTGCCCCGTCCGCCGACCGGCTCGGCATCCTCCAGCGCGCGTTCCGTCGCAATCACGCCTTGCAGTGCGGCTTCTGCACGGCCGGCATTCTGATGTCTCTGGATCACTACCTGCGCCGTCATCCGGCGCCAAGCGAAACCGACGTCCGCGATCTCCTGAGCGGCCATCTCTGCCGTTGTACGGGCTACACCCCGATCATCAATGCGGCGCTGCAGGCCGCCGCCGAACTTGCCACCGCCATCGAAGAGAAACCAGATGTTTGATCTCGGCAGCAGCTTCGTTGCAAGCGTCGCGCGCGATCCCGATGCGCTCGCACTGGTCGACGGCGAGCTTCGCCTTACCTATCGCCAATGGTACGGCAGGATTTCGGCGCTGGTAGCATCTTTCGATCGCATCGGGCTGAAGGCGGGCAATCACGTCGTCACCCTGCTGCAGAACCGCTGGGAGGCCGCGACCCTGCATTGGGCCTGCCAGTTTGCGGGATTGATCATCACCCCGATCAACTGGCGCGCCAAGGCCGACGAACTCGACTTCTGTATCGACAATGCGGAGGCCCGCGCCGTCTTCTATCACGATATCTCCGCCGACGCCGTCAAGAATTCCGCGCGTGCCGACGGCTTGAAGCGTATTGCGGTCGGCATGAATGCAGACAGGGATCTCGCTTTCGCGGACATGGCGAAGGGCAGCGCCCCTGATGCGCAGCCCCGGGTCGGTGCTGATGCGTGGTCGATCATGCTCTATACCTCGGGTACGACATCGAGACCAAAGGGTGTGCCACGGCGTCATCGCGCCGAACGCGCCGCGGCCATCGCGCATGTTGCGCAAAATCTCTATGGCCGGAGCGAGCGCACGCTCGGCGTGATGCCGCTCTATCACACCATGGGCGTGCGCTCCCTGCTCGCGATGTCGCTGATCGGCGGCACCTTCATCTGCTTGCCACGCTACGACAGCCGTCAGGCGCTGGCGTTGATCGAGCGCGAGAGGATCAGCAACCTCTATCTGGTGCCGACCCTCTACCATGACCTCGTTAATCACGAGGCGCTCCCCTCGACCGACATATCGAGTGTTCGAAAGCTCGGTTTTGCCGGCGCCTCGATGACGGATGGCCTGCTCAGGAAACTGGCCGAGGTCTTCAAGCCGGATCTGTTCGTCAATCACTACGGCAGCTCCGAGATCTACACCTTCACGATCGACCAGAATGCGCCGGCCAAGCCCGGCTCGGCCGGCAAGGCCGGCATCAACCAGCATGTCAAGGTGGCGCGCATCAATGCCCGCTCCGCGGACGAACTTGCCGCGCCGGGAGAGGAGGGCGAGATCATCGCTTCGCTCGCCGGCGACGAGGCGTTCGAAGGCTACTGGCGGCGACCCGAAGCCGATGCCAAGACACTGCGCGAAGGCTGGTATTTCACCGGCGATAGCGGCTTCATGGATACCGACGGCGACCTGTTCGTCACCGGCCGCGTCGACGACATGATCATCACCGGCGGCGAGAATGTCTCGCCGGTGGAGATCGAGAGCTGCCTGTCGCTGCATCCGGCGGTTTCGGAAGTGGCGGTGGTCGGTCTCGCCGACGAGAAATGGGGCAAGATCGTCGCTGCCTTCGTCAAGCGCAGTCGACCGGTGTCGGAAGCTGAGCTGGAGAAATTCTGCCGGACCTCGGGTCTCGCGAACTTCAAACGTCCCCGGCGATACGTCTTCGTTGATGCCATACCCAAGTCGCCCGTCGGCAAGTTGCTGCGGCGCCTGCTCGTCGCCGGAGAGTATGAAGCCGAACGCCTGCCGCCCCCGGACGCGGCCTAATCACACACAAACAGAAGGAAGCAGTAAATGCCGTCATCCTACACTTTTGCCGATCCTCGCTTGGTCAAGCTCGACGGATTCAAGGTCGAGATCGACGAGGCGCATGAACGCGCCGATATCATCCTTGGCCGGCCGCCCTATAACGTCGTCGCGATGCCGCAGCGCGACCAACTCCGGCTGACGTTCGAGACGCTCGATGAGGATCCGCGCGTCCGTATCATCGTGCTGCGGGCCGAGGGCGAGCATTTCTCCAGCGGCGGCAATATCGGCGGCTTCATGGAAGCGAGCCCCGAGCACGTGTCGAAACTGGCCTGGAATATCGCGGCACCTGCGCGTTGCGCCAAGCCGGTGATCGTCGCCAATCGCGGTTATTGTTTCGGCGTCGGCTTCGAGCTATCGCTCGCCTGCGACTTCCGCATCGCCTCGGAGACCACGCAGTATGCCCTGCCGGAACAGAAGCTTGGGCAGATCCCCGGGTCGGGCGGGTCCGCGCGGCTGCAGAAGATGGTCGGCATTACGCGTACGAAGGACATCGTGATGCGATCGAAGCGCATTTCGGCGAGGCAAGCGCAGGAGTGGGGGATTGCGACCGAGTGTGTGCCGGACAGCGAGCTGGAGAAGGCGACAGACCAACTCGTTGACGAGCTGCGCACCTTCTCACCGCTGGCGCAGCGCACGGCGAAGAAGCTCCTGAACGATACGGAGGATTCCACGCTCGCGATCGCCATCGAACTCGAGGGGCATTGCTACAGCCGGTTGCGCCAATCAGATGACTTCAAGGAGGGCGTCGAAGCCTTCAACTCTAAGCGTCCGCCGAAATTCGCTGGGCGCTGACGACACGCAACCGCAATAACGACACAGCAGATAACACTAGGGGCTGGTCTCATCGGGGCAACCAAGCCTGACCCCAAGCAAGAACGCATCGCCGCGGGGCAATGCGCGCTGCAGCTCGTGCCTAAGCAGGGGCGCAATAGCGGAGTTCTCTGCGGAACTCTTGAACTGGCTCATGCAAAGGATAGAATGAGATATCGTAGGTTCTGTCATTATGGGGAAGGCGGCTACGCTCCGCCGCTGCCAAAGCACGATCTGCTTAGGCGGTTTCGACTTGGCCGCCGACAACGAAATTCGGAATCTACTAGTCAAAGTAACAAACTTCCGAAAGATCCCGGTTTGCAGGGAATTTGGCTGCATGGGTGCGATCAGCACGGCGTCGCCAGGGTAGGAGTCTCGCTCGCACCGCGACATTCCATCTAGCGATTGGACGTCGCTGGTTGGACCTAGCTCAAACTTCCTCATGATGGACTGGAACGAGAGTTTAGGAATTTCAATTAGTTAGAGGACCGCGTGTGCACAACGTGTGCACCGGGAGATCAATAAAAATCTTGCGACAGCCAATGTGAGCTCCTCTGAAGTGGGGCAGGGCGCGTGAAGCTGGGCGTGGTGGACGACAAAGATCGAAGGCGGGGAGCTACGCGTGCTGGGACCAGCGCCGCTGTTGTCGGAGGCGAAAAGCGTCTCCTCTTTTGCCCAGCTGCGCTGGTTCAACTTGAAAGGGAAGTCGGCAGCGGGGGTTGGTAGCGCTCCCTGATTTGGAGGCCGATATTGGCTAGCCGTGTTATGCGTGATCAAGATAGTTGGACACGCCGTTCGGCCGCGCATCGAGGGATACTGCGCAGTGCTGAGGATTGGCATAGTCTCAGATACCCACGGGCTCCTGCGGCCTGAGGCTGAGCAAGGGCTTGCCGGGGTGGCGCATATCATCCACGCCGGCGATATTGGTCGCGCGGACGTTCTCGTCAGACTCCGTCGGATTGCGCCTGTCACCGCGGTCAGAGGAAACATCGATACCGGCGACTGGGCGAAACGTTATCCCGACACTCAGGTGGTACGGCTCGGTGAACGGTCCTTCTATGTCTTGCACGACCTTCAGGAACTGCAGATCGATCCAGCAGTTTGTGGAATTGACGTGGTGATTTCTGGCCACTTGCATCGTCCACGGATCCAAACGATTGACGGTGTGCTCTATCTAAATCCTGGAAGCGCCGGGCCACGGCGTTTCAAGCTGCCTATCACGCTGGCTACTTTAGAGCTAACTGCAAGCTGCCTTCGGCCGGTCATTCATGACCTTAGTCGCACCGAGTGATGTTGACGAGGCCGACTGAGCACTAAGCGGCATCCTTTCTAGGATATTCGCAACCAGGCTCGGCGTGCTATCTTAGACATGCTTGATGGAGGCTGAATAGGCATTCGGATGGCTGCGTCGTCCCGAATAGAGTATGCGAAGATTGCACGCTTTTCTGCAAGGTAATGTCGATAGACGAACTGAAGAAGCCAGTAGAGTCTTGGTGCAAGCACTGCAACGTTGGAAGGGGGTGCAAGATATACGCCGAGCGACCCGCTGAATGTCGTACATTTAACTGTCATTGGTTGACCGCTGAGAGGTTGGGACCGCACTGGAAGCCCAACAAGTTCAAGATTCTCCTGACCACGTCGGAGGATGGTTTGGAGATTAGGTGCGACCCCGGGTTTCCAGATGCTTGGCGTAAGGAGCCGTTCCGAAGTCAGATATATAAATGGGCTGAAGCTGGAGAACACGGCGATGTGACCGTCTTGGTGATCGTCGATGAAAGAGTGACGCTCGTCGCGAGTTCGACCTTGGTATCGTTCGTGCGGACGGACGCATTGTGCGCGAACTGGATGGAACACGTGTGGTGAATGTCACTGTGTGGTGAAAGCATCTGATCTGCAACGTCCCTGACGTGCTGCCTGTCACGTTGGTTTTCGTATTTTTGATGTCTCATATGGTTCAAGTGGCGAGATCCCTGTTCGTCTTACCTATGTCTCCACTTCCATCGAAAGCGGGCCGGTCAGCATGATTGGCATGTCTCATTTCCCAACAGATGGATCGATAGCCTCGTTGACACGATTTTCAATATTTTTACTTTCCTCGCTTGGCCCGTTGTGCCCCCTGTTGTCAAATTCTTGGCGCCGGGTCTTTTGTGCTTTTGGCACCGCCTCGATCGACAGCGCGAGCGCCTTGCTGAAGCCTGAAGCGGCGTAAGATACGCCCCGATAGTGCCCGAGACGCACGACGACGAGATCGTGCGAGGGAATGATCAGCGTGGTCTGCCCGCCAGCGCCCGCCATGTAATAGGCATCGCGCGGGACTGGATACTGCCCGTCGCCGTTGAGCCAGAAAAAGGCTCCATAGATCGGCCGATTGTCCGCGGCCCAGGCGGGCGCAAGCGTGCTGACGAATGTGGTGTAGCCCTCTGGGAGAATGCGCTCACCGTTCCAAACTCCCCCCTGAAGAAAGAGATTGCCAAGCCGCGCCCAATCGCGACCGGAGCCCACCTCATAACCTTGCCCTAGAAAATTTCCGAAAGGATCAGTTTCGATCACGATGGTACGGATGCCGAGCTTGTCGAACAGCACCCGCTGGGGAAATGAGAGATATTCATCGCCGCGTTTTTCGACACCGAGCCGGATCAGATAGTTGATCAGGACCGGATCGGTGTTGCGATAGCGTCCGACCGTGTCGGGAGGCCATTGCAATGGCCGTGTTGCCGCGTAGTGAAAGGAATCGATGCTGCCGGTATAAAGATAGACGTGATCCGGGTAAGGCCCCGTTGGGTCATAATCGGGGTCTTGGGGCGCCCTGATCCGAAGTCCGCTCGACATGTGAAGGAGATTCGCAATGCGTATTTTGGCGCGCGGGTCGCCGGGTGTTTGCCATTCAGGGATCGGTGCCGGCTGGTCCAAATCATAGACGCCGTCTTTGACCAGAATGCCAAAGAGCGCTGCCGTAACGCTCTTGCCCATGGACCAGCTTTCGAGCGGCGTGTGCGCCGAAATACCTTCCGCGTAGCGCTCTGCAATGAGGCGGCCTTTCCATGTCACAACGAACGCCGCGGTCAATCCTTCGGCCGGCTGGAACGCGGCATTCACGGCAGCTTTGAGTTTCTCGGCGTCGATCTCTGTCAGCAACGGCTCCTGCGGCAGCATGTCGCCCATGGGCCACAGTTGGGTTGCGGGATCGGGCAATCGGCTCTTGACGGCGACCGGCTTGAAATTCACGGCGCTCTTGCCGATCGGGAACGTGACGCAACCCTGGCTCCCGAGATATTTGGCCGTCCGGGTCACGCCGCTAGGGAGCGTGACATGGACCGCCTTGTTGGCGCGATCGATGACCGGCTTGCCGAGCTTCGCGCGCTGTCGGTAGGGCGCCGTGAAAAACCCAACATTTTCGGCTGCAAAATCGGGGGCTAGCCCGGTCATGAATACAGCTGAGCACATGACCTTCGCATATCCGGCGGCATCATGCGTCAAGGGGTCGCCGGGCGGCGGCACATAGGGCGTATCGAGTTCGAATGATTTCGCGCGGGCGATGAGCGCGTCTTTGGTGGGAGCCTGCGCAGCCGCCGCCGAACCGGTGAGAGCCGCAAGAATCGTCACCAGAAGACACTTATTCATCATCGCTCCCGCGATAAACGAAGGATAACCGTGTGGTTCAATTGCTGCGCATGCAACACATCAATATGCCCTCACGAGTATCTGAGTGAGAGTATGGGCCAGCCCTCGCTGCGCAGGATATCAGATCGGCGCCACAACCGCTTGGCCGCCGCTACGGACGGAATTTCCGTTTCAGGGCCACAAGCGGACCAATACGGCAGGTCTGCGTACAGATAGTGAGGATGCTTCTTCACCCCCCAATCACGATCGCCCGCGCAGCGGCGTTATCTCGCAATTGCCGCCTTGTGGGG
>NZ_LLXX01000094.1 GCF_001440405.1 Bradyrhizobium valentinum | reverse complement strand
CATGCTTCATATGAAGAATGTGATACCATGCACATGTACGCCGCAAGAAAAAACGTTCTCGAAAATCGCGAAACAACCCTATTTTAAAGGGCGAAATGTCTTTCGCGACAGAAACTAGGCTAGATAGAATGGATTATGATGGCGTGCGAATGAGGTCTATGGATGCAGGCCGGCATTCCCTAACTAGACGAATGCCGGACTCGACGCACGAAGATACTTTGCTGTCTTCCTCGCCCGTCGCTATCGTCTGTACAGTTATGCTGTATGGTAAGTTATCAGACTGGAGCGAGTTTTGCTGCGTGAAGAGGAGAGGGGAACGCTAACCACTGGCGCAATGATGGTCAAACTGCGAGGCTCATATCCCGGACAATGTATTGTACGTCCAGCCGATCTGCCTAACTACTTTAATCAACTAAAGAATGTAGCCAATGACTGCAGATTAGGGTACCGATCTGCATCGCTCCGGCATTCTCGTGCTCCGCGCGTCGTCCCAGAACTAAACCGTTTGCACGGTTGTGTGGTATAGGAAACCTGACAAGGTTGGTGCGCCGAACAACTTGGGTTTGGAACAAGAATCGACAGTGCTGCGCCAGTCAACCTGGAAGAGAGTGCTTCGCCATCTTCTTAGAGCGCGTTTTGGCTTCAGCACATGGTTGGCAATAGGGATGTTGTTCAAGCTGAAACAAATGGACCGAAGAAGGCATCCTGAAGAGCGGAACATGGGGCAGTGATCCAAATCAGAGCATCGTCAATAATCGATGCTCGAAATTCCGGCCCACCAGCCTGTCGCGCGCGATCACGAGACACTCCACCGTGCCTGCCTCTTGGTCGGCGGCAAGCGGAATAACGCCTTCCTTGTGTATGCGATCAAATAGCAATCCTTCATCGACAAAACAATCAAGTGCCGTTTGGAGGGAGTTTAGTCGGACGTTCCGCACAGATGAAATCACGTAGGAATGGGAATAGTCGGCTCCTAGCAACCGGTCAGCAATGCTGTGCAGTACCGAGCCACCGCCCCACCGACCGTTCGCTTCATTAAACAGCAGCCGCCCGTCGATCGAGAAAATGGCATCTATATTGATCATTCCGCGGTAACCCAAGGTCCGCGCAAGCTCCACAAATCGATAGGCGTGCGCGTAAGCGGTCGAGTACTGCTCATTGCTCAAGTCGCTTGGAAGCTCTAGACCAGTCCAGACGAGAGCTCTTTCGGCCCGATCTTCGCTTCCATGCAGACGTATGTTTCCACTGTTGACGTATGCGATTGAACCATTTTCCTCGATTTCGAACTCAAGGTAGAACAGAGAACTGGCCAAGTGGTATGATTCTACGACCACTGTTTTACACGAGGGGGTTGTCATCTCAGACCAAAGTGCATCAGGATCAAACGACGGCCAAAGGACCCGTCGGGTCTCCCTTGCCCCAGGTAGTGGAGCGCTCTCCTTGCCGGTTAATATGACATTTCCAACCCCGCCGGCTCCATTGTCTAATTTTACAATGACGCTGCCGGTTTCAAGCCTTAGGGAGTTGACCGCTCTGAACAATTCTTCTGAGCTTGTTGCTATGCATCCACTGGGCAACGGAAGCGTGACACTTGTTGCCAATTGACGGAAGTGGCTCTTGCGGTTCAATAGATCAGGGCCTCGCTGCAGAGCGAAGTCGTTCCCTTTCTGCTGTATGCCGAGCATCGCCGCTAAGCGCGCAACGCCCTCAGTAGAGTAGCAAGCACAGAGTTTCCAATGTGTTTTCTCACGAATGTGGCGTCGGATTTGTTCAACAATTGTATTGGACTGCAGAGTGAAATCACTAAGGACCCGGGTCTCGTGCGCGTTTTCTGGCACGAGCACCAAGACGGTCGATGGGTCGAACCTTAGCGTCGCGCCAACGTAGCGTAGCAGATCAGTTGGGATCGCTACCGGAGAGACAATTAGGTCGCCCGCTTGTGCAAACCATACGGAGCGCCAGGCTGACTTGGCGGCAAGCGAAAGTTGGATTGCCGTCAGATCGGCACCCGACATTTGGGCGGTACCGGCGTTCATAATTAGGATCCGCGGCATCAACGAGCTCCGTGGTACTTGGCATATCGGGACGGAAGCGCAGTCCGGCACTACGATGAACGTGCGGAAGCGTATTCATGTAGGTACAGTTGTTCGAAACGACTTCAGTGAGCTAGAGACATAAGTTCGCGTGCAGGCGGCAAGAGAAATATTGCCAACGCCCAATCCGCGATATTCATTTGGTGCCTCCTTACCGACTTGATCGCGCATCGAGCTCTTTCAGCATAAAATGCTGGATCTTGCCCAACCCCGTTCGCGGCAATTCTTCCGTGAAAATGATTTCGCGCGGCACTTTGAAACGGGCGAGCTGCGACTGCATATGCGCGGTCAGTGCTTCCGCTTCAATCCGCACGCCCGACTGCCTGATCACATAGGCGACTGGTACTTCATCCCAGCGCGAATCGGGCCGACCGACGACAGCGCATTCTGCGACATCGGGATGCTCCATAAGCACACGCTCGACTTCTGCCGGATAAACGTTTTCCCCGCCGGAAATGATCAGATTCTTCTTGCGATCATGGACCCAAAAATACCCATCAGGATCGCGGCGGCCGATGTCGCCAGTGTGATACCAGCCGTTATGCAGCGCCTCGCGCGTTGCTTCTTGATTGCCCCAATATTCGCAGAAAACATTAGGCCCGCGCACTGCGATCTCGCCCAGGGTGCCTGGCGGCAGCTTGTTGCCCCCATCATCGATGATTGCCGCTTCGCAGAAAAGGCCGGGCAGGCCAGTCGTACCCTCACGCGAGAGATCACCGCCGAGTCTCGTATAGACAGCAATTGGGCAGGTCTCCGTGGAGCCATACACCTGCAGCACTGGTACGCTGCGTGCGACAAAGCGTTCGATCAGGTGCTGCGGCACCATGGTTGAGCCGGTGGAAATTGCTCTGAGTGAGCTTAGGTCGGTGGTCGACCACTTGGGATGCTCGGTCAGGCCTTGAATCATGGCAGGCACCAGCACGGCCAGAGTTGGTCGTTCGCGCTCGAACGCAGCGAGCGTCGCCTCTGGCGTAAACCGCGTGTGGATCGTAACCGTCGCGCCGTGATGCAACGCTGGCGTCGTCTGGATATTGAGGCCACCCACGTGGAACAGCGGCAACACTGTCAAGACATGGTCAGCCGAGGTGAGGCCATGCATGTGCTGACTCATAACCCCATTCCACAGCAAGGCCTCTTGGCGCAGCACAGCCCCTTTCGGCCGCCCTGTCGTGCCCGAGGTATAGACGATCAGAAGTGGGCAGGACAGGTCCGTGTACAAATTGCGACCATCGCCGCGCCCTCGGTCTAGAAGGCCATCCCATTTGCTTCCGCCGAGGGGCGCAAAATCCAAGCCGACGACAAAGATATCCGGCAGTTGCTCCGCCAGCGCCGGCAGGAGTGCCTCGAAGGCGTGTTCGATCACCAGCACCTTGGCGGCGGCGTCGGACAGGATGAAGAGCTGCTCGGCGACCGCAAGCCTCCAGTTCAGTGGCACGAGCATTGCGCCGAGCCGCGCGCAGGCATAGAGCAGCACCAGATGATCAGGCCGGTTAAGGCTGAGGATCGCGACGCGATCGCCTCTCTCGACACCGAGCTGGCTTTTTAGGGCGCGCGCGACCTGCTCGATCCGTTGATTGAAGATCGCGTAGCTTAAGGTCTCGCCCTCGAAATTGATCGCGGGCTTGTCGGGAGTGAACGCCGCGTTGCGCTCAATCAGCGTGCAGAGATCAACCATCAGTCACTTCCGTTTTCCCTGGCTTGCACAGTACTTGCCTCCCGAAGCGGCCAATGAGAGATCCTCTACGTCGCTCGGAAGGTGTCGATTACGGCTTTATTGTCTTAGATGAGGGGCCTTCCGTTAGGTACCCGCAAAGAGTTCAGCTTGTGACGATCTCGTGAGGCTCAGGTAGGGTGGATGTAATCCTCAGACTCAAAGTGTAGGCTCTTGCTCACGTACTTCAGTTTTGCTCGACAGGGGCTGCGTGCATCAGACAATGGTGATAAGCGCACCATGACGAGAGTTTCCTGCGCGATCTTCTCAATACAGGCTCGCCACACATATAGGCGGCTCCGGCATCTCCACCTTTGAGGCCGACAATGGCCCGGCATTGGCCTTGAGTGTGATTGACTAGCAAGATCTTCCTGGAGCCGTCAGGTCTTTTCACATGCCGCTCCGAGATACCGGGCAATCTCTGGCGATGTCGCGCCGATCGTGGCGAGCGAAATTTGCCGCCACAGCTCCTTGGGAGCTTCTGCAGCCCAATCGACCTTTATGCGTTTGCGCGATCTTGTTGCCATACCAGCTCCCAGGGATCTGTGCGCACAGAACAAAACACGCTTCTCGGATTGAGCGCGGCGTGGCCGGAAGCCGGCGCCACCTACTTTGAGATCGTACAATTTGACGCCACGTGCGATTCAAGTCCTTTGGGCGGCCGTCGTGTGAATATGTTCAAACTCCTAAGCCCGGGAGCAGCGATGATACGAAAACTGAAAAAGCACCGCCATTTCCTCATAGGATCTGGGCCGAGCCGGGCTAGCGTTGCCAGCGCCAAGGCCTTAAGGCGCCGTCTTAGTGAGCGGCGCAGCTGATGCGTGTCGGGTTCCCATTCAGGGCTGATCTTCTCGTCGCCATCATGCTGTTTGCCTCTGGGTAAGAAGCCGAGCTGCCAAAGGAGTTGCTATCGAGACAGATTAGGAACGAGTGTCACTTGCATGCAGGGCACTAACTCAGGATGCGAGCTGCCTCGGATCTTTCTGATCAGAACCTTCTTTCGATGTGTGCGCGAATTGCATTTGCTTTAGCGTCAATCCAGCCGCGCTCGCGCGCGCTTGCGACCATCTTGGCGTAGGCTGCTTACAGGTTTTGTTGTCCTTGGGGCAGCCAGGCAGCATAGGCACTAAATAGGCATCAGCGCATTGTCGTGGTCAACGAGCGTGATCCCTTTCAAGTCTGAAGGCTTAGCGGCATACGGGCCCTTCAAGACGAGCTTAAACCCGCAAAAATCGAAGGGCTCCGCCATTTGCACTCCCCTCTCGGGCAAGTATTCTATCATCATGACTCGGCTCCTTCATTGTGGCTCTCAACATAGCCTTAGCCGTAGGGTGTCGTTACGAATAGCGACATTGCGGTGAAAACCTGCACTCAGCCGTACAGTAACGTTCGAAGTTCGCGATGGAAGTTGATGAGTGGATTGCCTTGAGCTGATCGCGTCGCGACAATCCGGCCGATAAAGATCCCATGGGTGCCGACGAGTTGGTGGTGATGCAAGACGCATTCGAGCACGCAAACTGCGCTTTGCAGAACCGGTACGTCAAGAACGCCCTGATCCCATGGCGCTGTATCGAAACGGTGGACACCGTTTGCGCCATGCCGGCCGGCGAAACGCAGCGCGAGGTCCTACTGATTGCCGCCGAGAAGACTCACGCCAAAAGTGCCGTTGGCGAGTATCGCATCGTGAGTGTCGGAATTGGCATCAATACCGACCAGCAAGCAGGGCGGCTCCATGCAGATCGAGGTAATAGAACTGACCGTCCCCCCCCCCCGTCCAACGGCCGCTCCGGTCGCTACAATGGAGACGCCGCTCGCCAGATTTCGCATGGCTTGGCGAAACTCAATCGCCTCGATGGACTGAATATCGTTCATCCGGGGAGGCGATTGGCAATAGCCCAGCTCCGGAGTGGCGTTTGACCTCGAACTTTTGAACTATACGGAGATTGCGTGGGTCGCAACTCTCGAACTTGCCTCCGCGCAATTCGCGTTTGATCGCACCGGTAATCTGACTCCTCCACAGCATGATCTGGCAATGCAGCTGAACACAATCGTCGCTCCGCTTGGATGATAACGTTCAGCGCGCCTCCGCGTCAGATCGAATATGTTCCGCGTACTCGTAGCGTAGCAGCAGCGACGGGGAAGAGGGCCCGTACGTCCGAAGGGCTGGCGGTCCGTGATCTGTCTGGCGTGGCGTCATTCACTGCGAATCGTTCCTCGGTGGTGATATGGGCATGGCCGCCGCGCCGCTTTGTTTTCCGATACTGTTGAAAAGGCGCTCTTTCCCGAAGAGAAGACGCTCATCCAGCGTCGCGTGTAACGAAAGCCGCAGCTCGGGCGAGATCGAGTCGTCTGTATCGATCACCTCACGAAACTTACGAAACATGAGTTCGATCGTTGCGATCGATCCGAGTAGCGTGATCGTCCGCCAAGACATCATTGTTTGTCTCCTTCGCGGTACCGCGAAGCGCGAGTCCCCGAGTCGCCTGTCTTTTCGACGATCGCGGTGGTGCGCTTCGCACCGGCTCTGGCAATCTGAGTGGCCGTCGATCTTTCAGGCGCCGCCCTAGCCTCGATTAGCTCAGCAAGATTGATACGGTACGCATCCTGCAGCCTGATAAGCGCTCTGCTCCGAGCATAGACTGCCCTCATCCGCCTCGAGTTGTGAAAACTTTCCATGATTGTGCTCTTACCGTCTCAGGCTAATGCACGGCTATTTCGTGCAAACGGTGCATTTCGCCTCACCATCACCGGCCGCACTTCTCGGCCGTCGTCAAATGCAGGGGAGACCCACCGGCTCGGTGCTGATTGAGTTGCGCGGACCTTCTGGATGCTGACTAGCCGTCGCCAACAGCGGCGACACCTCACTATCGTTTGCGGCGAGCCGTATTCGGAGCGAAGCGAGCTCGGCTTGGAGGCTTTGCGCGCCATCACTGCACTTCGGTCGAAACCGCCGCCTCGCGCGAGAGCAGCGCGCGGGTCGCCGCCGTCACGTCAGCCTGCCGCATCAGACTTTCTCCGACCAGGAAGGTCGAAATGCAAAGCCGCGAAAGACGCAGAACATCGCCCGGGGCGCAGATACCACTTTCGCCGACGATCAGGCGATTCTTCGGTATGAGCGGCGCCAGCGCCTCGCTGGTCGTAAGCGTGGTCTCGAAGGTGCGCAGGTTGCGGTTGTTGATGCCGATCATCGGCGAGCGAAGTTTTAGCGCCCGATCGAGCTCGTCGCGGTCATGGATCTCGATCAGCACATCCATGCCATGGGCTAGGGCCGCAGCCTCGATCTCGCGAGCGGTTTCGTCGTCGAGCGCCGCCATGATGATCAGGATGCAGTCGGCCCCCTGAGCGCGCGCTTGTACCACCTGATAGGTGTCGAACATGAAGTCCTTGCGCAGCACCGGCAGATATGTTGCCGCTCGCGCTGCCATCATGAAATCAGGGTGCCCCTGAAAGAAGGGCGTATCCGTCAGCACCGACAGGCAGGCCGCGCCGCCCGCTTCATAGGCCCTGGCAAGCGAGGGCGGATCGAAGTCGCCCCGGATAAGGCCTTTGGAGGGAGAGGCCTTCTTGATCTCGGCGATCAGCGCATACTCATCTGCTGCGTGCTTGTTGCAGATGGCGGCGAGAAAACCCCGCGGGGGCGGGGCCCGCCGCGCGAGCGCATCGACCTCTGAAAGCGGCAAGGTGCGCTTGGCGGCTGCGATCTCTTCGCGCTTGTAGGCCTCGATCTTGGTCAAAATGTCGGACATCGGTCAGCTCGGCTGTCAGGCGTTAGAGATTGCGACTAGATGTTTCAATCGCGCCGCCGCGGCACCGCTATCAAGCGATTTCTGCCCAAGGGCGAGGCCTTCCTTCAAGGTTTTGGCACGGCCGGCCACGATCAATGCCGCGGCCGCATTGAGAAGCGCGATATCGCGATACGGGCTTGGGGCGCCGTCGAGCACGCTTTGCAGCGCGACTGCATTGGCATCGGCATCGCCGCCCTTCAGCCCCACGCTGCCGCAGCGGGGGAGGCCGGCCTGTTCAGGGGTCACTTCGAAGGTGTGGATCTCGCTGGCCTCAATCGAGGCAACAAAGGTCGGGCCGGTCAGGGTGATCTCATCGAGTCCGTCCGAGCCGTGCACCACCCACACTGACTCAGCGCCAAGATTCTTCAACACCTGCGCCAAGGGCAGCACCCACTGCCGCGAAAACACTCCGACTATCTGTCGCTTGACGCCGGCCGGATTGCACAGCGGTCCGAGTAGATTGAAGATGGTGCGGGTAGCGAGCTCAATCCGGGTCGGGTGAACGTGCTTCATGGCGGTATGATGGACCGGCGCAAACATGAAGCCGATGCCGGCTTCGTGCACGCAGCAAGTGACGTCTTCAGGGGTGATGTCGATCCTCACGCCGAGCGACGCCAAGACGTCGGCAGCGCCCGAGCGCGAGGACAGTGCGCGATTGCCATGTTTGGCAACCTTCACGCCAGCATCAGCGACGATGAAAGCGGCGCAGGTCGACACGTTGACCGAGCCCGAAGCGTCGCCGCCAGTGCCGGCAATGTCGACGGGATCGTGCGGCGCACTGACTCGCAGCATCTTACTCCGCATCGCGGAAGCGGCGCCGGTAATCTCTTCCACCGTCTCGCCGCGCACCCGCAGCGCCATGAGAAGTCCACCCATCTGCGCGGGTGTGGCTTCGCCTGACATCATGCTGTCGAAAGCGGATGCCGCTTCCTCGCGGGTCAGCGTGGCGCCGCCGGCGACTTTGCCAATATTCGAGTTGAAGGCGTTCATCGTGCTTTCGAACGTGCTAGCTGTTGCTAGTGGCAGCGGTTGCGTGGGCGAAGGCGACCTCGTTGATCAATGAGCCGATCCCGATGGTCCAGCTTGGTCACGAGGCCGGGGGGCCGCTTGTCGCACAACATGCTTGAAGACCTCTCTTTTGGCTCTTCTCTCGTCCGATGCGAACTCGACAAACGGCACTATCTCGCAGCTTTCCGGCTTCATCAGTGGGAAGTCAATTTGAATATGCGTCAGTTCCAAGCCTGAAATCATGTGCACGGCAACCCCGCTGCCGCGTTAGCCGATAACCATTGCTTGCGTGGTGTAGGTTTGGTCGTAATTGGTTTCCAAGCCTACAACCTGACGCAGCGTAAGGTTCAACCCCCTTCAGTGGCTTGGCTGAACATTATTCCAGTATTCCATTGTGCCACTTCCTGAGGTACGAGGAAACAAGCGGCCAAATGCAGGCCGCCGCCATCGTGGAAAACCCTTCCCAGCGCAGTCTGACTGATATGAGAACACTCACCGCGGGCGTTCCAGACAGACGTGCTCAAGATCCCTATGGGCGCAAAGAAGAAGAATTGAAAAACGGCAGCCCGATACGTGCCCCAGCCGACTTGTTCTGCAATGCCGACGTTTATTGCACCCAAGCGACGCGCGCGGTGAGGTGAGCGGAGCCGACATCGCGACATTGCAGATCCCGCCGCAACTCCTAGCCGCGTCCACGTGATTGCACGAAGCGGCGGATAGAGCATGTCGTCCAATGTGGATAGATGCGGTTCAGAGTCCCGAGCTTATGCACTATTCTTGATTGTGGCCTCCTCGAGTGCTCGCCGTACTGCGGCGCAAGAGGTTGCGGTACGGAAATAGTTAGCTAAACGCACATCGTGCCGGCTCGATGCCACTCGCTCGACCTGCCGCTTCAGATCGGCCATAACGGCGTGAAGCCCGCATGACGATCAGGCACCGCCTCACAGTCCCGCGTTTTCCGGAGCCGGGGATACAGGGTGGGCGGGGCAAGGAATGGCAGGGCCCATGCGCAGGTCTCCCATTCTTTCTAAGGTGCGGACGATCGTTAGACCAGCATTCTCAAGGGCATCCAGGATCTTGCCTGCATAAGCCGGCGCGTCGGTTGGTGTTCGCCGGTCAGGGCGCCGTACGCCTCCTCGCGCTCAGCGAGCTTGTGCTCAGTATATTCGCCGCAGACATTGCAGGATCATCGGTCGACCGCTCCAGGGATCATGCGACGCGATTTCGCACCAGTTATCGGAGTTGCATTTCGGACACTGCATGGGCGGGGGCTCCTGGCGGGTTCTCAGCTCGCGGGCTCGATTCTTGCCAACTCGAACGGGCGCTTGGGCAGCTTACCTCTGCAGAAGCATCGGGAGTGTGGAGCTCGTTTCGGACATTCCAGAAGCGAATAAAGCTAGCGAGGCCAGCGCGGAAGAAAGCGAAACAGACGTGGCAAACGCGCGCGGTCTTTGCAGCGCGCAAGCGGCGTGCCTTTTGGATCCTTGGTGGCTCACAAGTACTTAGCCTCGAAACCGCCCTTTCAGCTGCGGCGCAGGCGAACATTGCGAGCAAAGCGAGCGCGGCCCCCAACGGCAAAGGACAGCGTTGCTGAGGCGAGGGCGCCGATAAGGCTCAGATCGATTGTGGCTCTGGTTGATATACGTTCGAGGAACGCCAGACTGCAAGCGCAGCTCCACAGTTGAGGGCTGCCTTTTTGACAAAGCTGCAAAGTCCGCCGTTGTGAAGGGCGCGCCGAGTATCTTCGCGGTTCGGGCCGTGATGCCATTTTGCATCTTTTACCACTGCTCGCGACCCGAGTGTTCTTCAAGCGCTATTTGTTTGTTTGGCATTGTCCACTAGGTGTACTCCTGGATCCGTTCGGGGGCGACGAAAACATCGCTTCGGGCGCGCGCGAAGAGCGAATCCGGCCTAAGGCGATAGCCCGGTTGCGTGTTTGCGACAGCACATCGCGTTCGTTCAACGACATATCGGCATCGGATACTCATAGATCATCATTTGCGTGATGACGTCGTACTGGCACAGACCATTTCTGAAACCGTTTGCCGTGCTGCGTGAGGTTGCCAGACTTCAGCGGCTCACTGGTCCCCACCGAAACTGGTTTGAAGCCAATCTCCTCTAGCTGCTTCGAGAGTGTCGCGATGGGGCACATTGAAACCGGATCCGCCTGTCCTCAGATGAACTGACAACAACGCCGCCACGATTGCGAACAAAACCGTGGAGAGCGCCATCGATACCTCGCCGGTATTCGCCAGCAGCAAGCCAGCGATCCTTCACCAATGCTACCGTTCGAGCTGCGTCATCCAAGCCGATGATTGTCATCAATGAAACGGCGGCTTCTGGGTGGCATTCAATCCCTCGCTTCAACGGGACGGTGTTTGTTCTGCAGTACGGGACGACGGACCGGAATCGTGGTGGTGCGGTCAGGAATCGATCAGGGGGCACACGGACATTCCTACGACGCCCAGCGATCTGTTACGGCGCCGATCATCGGGGATGCGCGGATTACTCTGCTCTGCTTCTGACTGTCCTCTGTATCTTGCTCTGGTCGTTTCGGTGAAACGCTTTCGCGCTCGCCCTGGTCTTCGTCGCAGCAATCCTGCTCGCGATGATCTCTCGGTCTTGTGCGACCCGTTAAGGGGACGCACGCACCGCTCCGACCGCACCGCAGTCGTTGTGATCGGCGTCGATGTGCGACGGCGCGCCGAGGCTGGACATTTCTTTCGGCTTGCGGCGCCTAATCTGTCCGGGCGGACGCGATGCATGGTGACGTTGATCGAGCGGATGCCGGCAAGGAAGCCGGCGCTGGCTTCGAGCTCGGGGCCAGCGTGCGCCGCGCTCGTCAGCGCGAGCGGCGCCGCGGCGAAGGTGATGCGTTTCACTTCTCTGCCTTTCCGTGGGGTGTGGAGGTAGACCCGGCCGCCGATTTGAAACCCAGCCAGATCGAAGGACGGGCATAATCGGCGCCTTGCGCTTTGCGATTATCGCGCCGACTTCCATTTCATGTGCGGCTGGATCGCGCTGCGCTACCTCGATGATCCCGCCAAGGCGGCTCCGATCCGATCGCTACATTCTGAAGACGCCGTAATGTGGCGCCTCAATGGGTGTATTGAGCGAAGCGCTCAGGACGACTGCGAGCGCATTTCTGGTGTCGACAGGATCAAGAATGCCGTCGTCCCAGATTTCGGAGGTTGCATAATAGGCGCTCGATCGTTCCCGATACTCTTCCAGAATCGGCTCTCGAATAGCTGCCAACTCCTGCTCAGGCAGGCGTCCACCCTCACGGGTTAATTGTCTTGCCTTGACATGGGTGAGCACGCCTGCTGCTTGCTCTGCACCCATCGCAGAAATCTGAGACTGCGGCCAGGTGAACATAAAACGTGGATCGAAAGCCCGCCCGGCCATAGCGAACGTCCCCGCTCCGTAGGAGCCGTTGCAAACGACTGTGAACTTGGGCACCGACGCTCCAGAGACGGCCATGATCAGCTTGGCGCCATCCTTGGTGATGCCGCGCCGTTCGTATTCGCGGCCGACCATGAAACCCGTGATATTCTGCAGAAAGAGCAGGGGCGTTCGGTTCTTGTCGCACAATTGGATGAAGTGAGCGCCCTTCAGCGCACTGTCGCTGAACAGCACACCATTGTTTGCAATAACCCCGATCTGATATCCATAAAGCCGCGCGAAGCCGTACACCAGAGACTCGCCATAGCGAGACTGGTATTCGTGGAACCGGCTGCCATCCACCAGACGGGCGACGATCTCCCGCATGTCGAACTGCACTCGAGGATCCCTGGGAATGATGCCGTAGAGTTCGGACGCGTCGTACGCCGGCGGTTCCGGAGAGACTCGATCCATCGAGGCTTTCGTGGGACGATTGAAGCGAGCGACGATGTCCCGTGCGATGGCAATCGCGTGGATCTCGGAGCTGCGAAATAGTCACTCGCCCCAGACACGCTGGTATGCCATATGAGCGCCACCAAGCTCTTCGGCGGATACCGTCTCGCCCGTGGCCGCTTTCACGACCGGGGGGCGTGCTAGAAAAATCGCGCCCGTTCCCTCCACGATGATGTTGTAGTCGCTAAGCGCCGGAACGTACGCCCCTCCCGCGGTGCAATGACCCATTGCGATGGCGACTTGCGGCACTCCCATCTACGAGAGAATGGATTGATTGCGGAAGATTCGACCCTCGTAGTATCGATCCGCGAAGAACTCCGCCTGCAAAGGCAGGAAACCACCAGCACAGTCGCACAGATGAACCACTGGCAGACGGTTCTCGATCGCTATGTCCAAGGCCCGCACGATCTTCTTGACAGACAACGGATACCATGCGCCGCCCTTCACGCTGGCGTCATCCGCGTGAACAATGACCTCGCGACCCGCTACGATGCCGATGCCGACGACCTGCGCAGCGCCCGGCACCTCGCCGTCGTAAGCCTTGTTAGCGGCTAGCGTCGAAAGCTCGAGGAACGGAGTTTCTGGATCGAGCAAAGCCTCGATCCGATCACGTACAAACAACTTGTTTTGCCGACGCAGGCGCTCAAGTTCTCGTTCAGGACGGTTGAAGCGGACGACACGTTGTCGTTCCTTCAATTCGGCCGCAAGTCGTCTATTGTGGAGTTCGTTGAGGCGGAATTCGTGGGATTTGACATCCGCCGCAGAAGCGATCCGCTGCATCTCAACGCCCTTCCTCTGAGAGCGTAACCAGCACTGCGCCTCGCTCGAAGCTCTCGCCTTCGTTGAAGTGAATTCGGTCGATCACGCCGTCCCGTGGAGAGCGTATGATGGTTTCCAACTTCATGCTCTCGATTTTCATCAGCGCCGTGCCTGCGGAAACGGGTTGACCAGGCGAAACGCTGGTCGTAACGACGAGACCCGGCATTGGCGCGCGGGCCAGGAGATGATCTGCCTCATTAGTCGCGCAAGCGAGCGTTCTCAACGGGTCGCGATAGTGCAAAATGCGCGTCCTGCCGCGGATGTGCACGTGAATAACCTCGCCGTCGATGGCGAACCTGACCGGTTCGCTTTCGCCAGCGATGGTAAGGACGCCGCAACCGTCGCCTTGCTGGGAGAACACGACTGGGCCAATCACTTTGTTACTCAAGAGAAGGCGATAGCCCTGTTGGTAACGTGAAAGCGATAACTGATAATCTACGCCATCAACTTCAAAAGAGTGTTTCACGTCAGTTTCTCCAGCTGCCCAGCGCTGCGTGAAGCTCGGGCACGGCATCTGCCGATTCGCGGATAGGTCTCGTCAGGAGGGCGGCTGTGGCGAGGAAGGCAGATAAGTCGGACGCAGGCTCGCCCGATGCGATGTGCGGATTTTCCTCAAGATATCCAGTACGGATGTGTCCGCTCAGAAATGCCTCGTCACGGAGGATACGTGTGAGAAAGTTTGCATTTGTCTCGCAGCCGAGAAGCACCAGCTCCCGCATCGCGCGATGGGCCTTCAGCGCAGCCTCAATGCGCGTCGGCGAATGCGCGATGATCTTTGCGAGCATGGGATCGAACGCTGTCGTGATCTGCTGGACTTGCAAGATGCCGCTGTCGATCCGTACGCCGTCGCCGTCCGGGTACTCAAGAACAAGTACCTTACCAGTCGTCGGAACATATCCACGTTCCGGGGCTTCCGCATACAGTCTAGCCTCGATCGCGTGTCCTCTCGAGACGATATCGGACTGCGAAAATCCAAGTTCGCGGCCCGCGGCGACATAGATCTGTTGAGCAACAAGATCGATGCCGGTGATCATCTCGGTCACAGTATGCTCGACTTGCAGTCGCGTATTCATCTCAAGAAAATAGAACTCTCCGCCGGCGAAAATGAATTCGACAGTGCCTGCGTTTCGACAGTTGGCAGCGCGCGCGATGCTGGCGGCGGTTTCGCAGACCCGCTTGCGCAACTCTGGCGACAGCGCGGGCGACGGCGACTCCTCGATGATCTTCTGGAACCGGCGCTGCACCGAGCACTCCCGCTCAAAGAGATGGATCACGTTTCCGAAGGAGTCGCCGAGCACCTGTACTTCGATGTGCCGCGGGTTTTCGACATATCGTTCGACGTAAAGCCGGCCATCGCCGAAGTACCTCTGCCCCTCACTGCGCGCGCCTGCGCAATCGCGTCCTCCAGGGTAGCGAGGTCGCGTACGATCCGCATGCCCTTGCCGCCACCGCCCGCCGATGGTTTCACCAGCAAAGGAACTCCAACAGCTCGCGCCCTGAATGTGAATGTCGCTGGATCATCTTCTTCGATCGCCGAAGGTGCGACCGGAAAACGTTTCCGCTGAACGAACTTGTGGGCCCGGATTTTATCGCCCATCAGTTCTATGCTTTCGGGGGCGGGCCCGATGAACGCAATACCCGCCTTTATCACGGCCCTGGCGAACTCAGCATTCTCGGAGAGAAATCCATAACCCGGATGAAGGGCGTCGGCGCTCGCCTTGTGGGCAGCAGCGATGATTTGCGCGATATCGAGATAGGCCGCTATCGGCGTGCGACCGCTGATGGCAATCGCCGTGTCAGCCATGGAGACAGCCGGCGTCCCCGCATCGGCATCGTGGTAGACAATTGCAGAGCGAAGCCCCAGCCTTCGCAAGGTCTTGATGATTCGTACGGCAATCTCGCCTCTGTTGGCGATCAGAATGGTGTGGAAGGGTAATTCACGCATTTCGCCTATTCGTCCAAGCAAGTGCCCGATGCCGGGAGTCCCGTCAGGCGCAAGCGGTTGGTGCTGCCTCAATTGCCCGCGCGCTTTCATCTGTCCCCATCCAGCGTTGCCGTCCTGGAATTCAGCCGGGGACTAGTCTCGAACGCGGGCAATCGAAGGCGCCGGCCTATTGACGCTGGCTCATTTGGAGCCTTCCTTTCCTTTGGCAGAGTCTCGAGCTGATATCACGTAGCGACATTGGTCACTCAGGTTTGTGAACTTGGCTCTGAGACAGGCAGTAATGGCGCCTGCATCAGGTATGTGGCTGCCACAAAAGCGAAACACGTCCGGTGTGCAAGCCTCTCGCTCCTCCGGTGTCGCCGGCCGATCTCGCGCACCCGCCTGTTCGGTGCATAGAGCTGTTGTCGTCACAACAGCAACAGCAAGTGCTGTTGCACAGCGGTGTGCTTTGAAGAACCAAGACCCATCCGTTCGCTGCTTTTGATTCACGATATCCTCTTCAAGTCGACACATCCTGCGGTATTGTTCGTCCTGCGCGAAGCGCAGTATGACCTGTCTACCGGGAAACAGGCCGGAACCACTCAAAGCATTGACGGCCGCGGAAGCGCACTTTGCGTATCTGTACACCCATCGCAGCGGTGCCTCGGTCGCTTAGTCGTGAGATACCGTAATTTTCCGAGCGCGAGGAGGTGGCTAACAACCCGCCAGTCGGCCGATACCCAGAGCCGCCAACCAGGGCGAAACAACGATTGCGGCCCGGCTAGCCGAAAGAAGTTACGATAGCGGTAAAATATACCCCGGGAGCAATTCCGGCATTCAGCTACGTCCAACACGCCCCCGAAGCTGCACCTGGTTGGGGAGTGCGAACCATTATCGGTCTGTAACAGCCGGGGCCATCACCCACATGGTGCGCTCTCGCGACCTGCATGCCACCTCTTGCGAGGAGCGGCACGCGTGACATCGGAGATTGAGATTGTGCCAAATGCCCGTCCTGTTCCGGCTGCAACTTGGCCAGTTCGCCATGCGCTCCATAGATCACTTCGCTTTCGGGGGAGTGCTCGAGGATCGTGACGGGCCCTTGCGGCGTGAGCTTAAGAGTTTGGGACATTCGCAATTCTCATCACCTGGTGGGAGGCTTTCAGATGGCCTTAGGGGCGGCACCTGCTTTTAAGATCGTACAATCTAACGCTGCGTACGATTCAAGCCCCTTCGAGGACTGCTCGTGTGGATATGTCCAAACTCGCGGGCCCCCACGAGCCATCTGGCGCGAATCAGAGTGAGAGGCCTCCACTGGCGCGGAAAATCTCAGTTTCATTCCCATCTAAGCCGAGGGCAGCCGTGCACGTGTTAGAAGTGACAGCTCCAGCACGGCTGATCCCTCCAAGCCGGCAAGTCGGAGAGATCGAAACATTGGATTGGTTTGCGATCCTAGTCAGCGCAAATCGTGCGACGTGGTAGCAGTTCGAAGAGGGAAGAGCTTTCAAGCCCGAGATGGCGGGCGCTTTAGATGCTGCGCGTCTAAACCTTCGTCCTGGCAGAAACTTGACGTAGTGCGCTTTCGAAGGAGGTCGTGGCGGCTGGGGATGGTATCGTGCTGGGTCCGGCTGCCACCGGGTGTGTACGAGGCATGAGCAAAGCAACTCTATCAACCGCTCAATGCGTGTGCACCCGCTTCGGCTTTCTCAAGCGAATCGCGCCCGCGGCTTCGCTCCTTCCGAGATATAGGCAATTGGGCCGAATTTGTGAATTTTGCGGGGAGGGCGGCCTACGTAATGTTGGAGGGGCTGGTGTCGCATTTTCCTAATGTACGAACTGCATGCTCATCTGCATGAAACCGATAGATCCGTTCTACGATCCCAAATTCTGGCGAGGCCGTGCGGAAGCGACGCGGACCAAAGCGGTGTCGTTCGCTGAAGGCAAGTCCAGAGATAGGCTCCTTAAGATCGCCGAGGAATATGAGAAGCTAGCCCGACGCGCAGAGCAGTGGCCGACGCTTAAAGAGGATGGCGACGCAGAGCCTAATCACAGTTCCTGATTCTTCGCCGGGTTCTCGACAAAATCGGATGCCGTGTTATGGCCGATAGATCTCCACTCGAAAGGATCAGGGTAGCGAAGCCGCACCGTGGCCCTGCGCAGTGTCCCAAACGAACTTCGCGCCGTCCGGCAGTTCGCAGATGAATTCGCCCTGATTCAGGACTTCGGTCGTCCCGGCGGTCAGCTTGGAGGCCCGCACCGTAAGCTTGCCTTCGCGGCTGAGGCTGTGGCGAATGTATTCCGTCACCGGGTGTCCCGAGCTATCCACGGTTTGATGCGCATTGGCAAAGCTTATGCCGTTCTGGGCGGTCACCCTGAAGGCACTTATAACCAACCCGGCCTGCGTGGCCGGCCCGGGCTTGCCGCCATCGACGGTGGTACAGCGGTTCAGGTCCAGTATGAACTTCACATTCTTGCCGGCCTGCAGGGCGCTGAGCACCTGGGCGTATTTCGGCGAGGGCTCATCGGCCTTGGCGATCGTGCTCACGCTTACAGCCGAAAGCAAGGACAACAGGATCGACAGGCGTCTGCCACTGAACTTCATACGCTCTTCTCCTCCACAACAACCGCAGGCCACGCAAACGCCAACTTGCCCGATGTCGTGTTCACAAACAGCCTGGCGGATTCCGGACATATTCGGTTCGCAACAACTACACGTGTCGCAACCGCGCGCAAGTCGTTGCGAAGGATAATCCAACCTCACAACCTCGTACGTAAGGTTTGCGAAGTGGCTTCACCATTTGTGACACCCTCTGCACTGTTTGGTCCAGCGGGTGGCAGCGTCGAAAGTACGAACGGCAATAGTGCGTGAATGCAAAGGAGGCCGATATGACCGAGAGGGTGCAGGTTAGGACTCTCATATATCGTAAGCGGAAGAGTTTCGAACGAGCCTTCAAGAAACGGGCATCTTGCCGAGCACTCCGTGCGGCCGCCCGGCAGGGACCGCTGCCGTCCGAAGAAATGGTCGGGGAATGGACGGCCGGCGAAATTGATGCGGTGGGACGACGAGCAAAATACTTGCTCGGTCAAGGGACTTGATCTCGGTTTACCGAAACAGGCTTGGCGGAATGTCAAATGGCGCGACGGCAGCGTTGACTTCTTGACCTCGCGCTTTGCGCGGCTCCGGGTCCGCCCCGCTGGCTGACCCGCGGCGCTCCCGCTCAGAACAGAGGGTGACATGCCGACTCGTTCGCTACCACGCGGCGGTGCCTCGCGAGCGTATTTGCTTAGACGCTACGTAGATGTCCGTGCTGCGCTATCGAAATGGAAGCTCATGCGCCGTCATGATTTGTGACGCAGTAAATCTAATCCGTTCGGATATCGGCGTCCCTCTGGTCACAGGCCGCGCAAAGGAAGTCTCCCTGACATCGAAATTCGGCAATCGTCCGGCCACCGATCAAATCGATCTTGATGGCGTAACGCAAACTAAGCCCGGAGGAGATGGCCCATACGTACGCGCGCCCGCCCGCAAATGAAAATCCGTGTGGCCGGACACCGGCGATTTCGACGCCGATCATCGGCACCTTTTCGTGTGGCATATCATTTGCACGGGTTTATCTGGGTTGGACACGGCCAGGTGCCGCGCCATGCCCCAACCGGCCCGACGCACCTCATACCCGGCAGTGTGCGTCGGGCCGGTGCTGTTTCAGCATAGGAGATCGACGCTCGACCGCATTCATCGGTGTTAAGTCGGATGCAGCCGTTTGTGCGATGACCGATACAACGGTGCCGTTTCACTCGCGCTGTGCGAGGTGTGACACTGTGCATTGCCGCGCGTGCAACATCAAAAGCGCTTTCTGTGGTTCTGGCATGGAGAGCGCGTTCGCCAACGCGTCTAAGCTGCACCGTTAGGACTGATTTGCAGAGCTCAAATGATGCGCGATTTTCCGAACATCTCGATCAGCCTGTCTGTCGTTCCTACTACCGGATGGGGGCATCTCCTAGTTCGATATCGAAACGGCCGCGCTTCTACGCGCGGTCCTGAACGGAGGCTGCAAAGGTTTCCCAGCACCAAACCCAATAAATCGATTTCCGTTTATGGCGATCCTTCCGATGCGTTACATTATAATCGATTCTGTGGCTGATCTTGGGGATGGAGTCACATAGCGGCCACTTCAGGCTGTGTTACGCTTGGGGAATTTCACGGCTCGCCAGCACATTCAGCACGTATACTGAGATCTGACCCAAGAGCCGTAGCAGCCTCGCATATCGCATAGGGGCCGCCGCTGACCGACCACGCCGCAGGAGATATCGGCCTTTCGCGACAGCGAGGAGCGCGCCTCTTGCCGATCACGAAGGCGGGGATCAAGCCGGAGGGCGGGGGTGAGGGTAAGATCGATCGACCGAGCAGGCTCGGATAGCGCTCTGCTGATCCGGGCTATGCTTGTTTCGTTTCATCCGGCTGCTTGCTCGGCTGCATCCGCGTGCAAGCACGAAGCAAACGCGTTGTTAAGAATTGGCCCGCACTGATCTGCGCGATTCCGATTCGTTCCTTGCGAACAAAATAGAGTCGGATGGAGAACAAAGCTGTGATGCTGCTTGTCTCCCTGCTTCAGGTAAGGATCGGCTGGAGTTATGATCATCCGACCGAGCAGGGCGCGGCTTCATGGCGAAGAAAGCGGGCAAGCAAGCATCGCGGCATACGGTCCTCGTGATCGACATCGGTGGTTCGCGTGTGAAGGTCACGACTAACAGGGAGCGAACCAGGCGCGCGTTTGCGTCCGATCCCAAGCTATCAGCGAGAGTGATGGTCAGGAAGGTCAAGGCGCTGACGAAGGACTGGTCCTATGACGTCGTCGCGGTCGGATATCCCGGACCTGTGGTCAACAACCGGCCTTTGTCGGAGCCTCACAATCTCGGTCTCGGGTGGGCCGGCTTCAATTTCGAAAGGGCCTTGTCGCCCGACCAAGGTCGTCAACGATGCGCTGATGCAGGCGATCGGCAGCTATCAGGGCGGCCGAATGCTGTTCCTCGGCCTCGGCACGGGTCTTGGCTCCGCGATGATCGTGGATGGCATTCTGGAATCGATGGAGCTGGCTCACCTGCCGTACCGCAACGGCAAGACATTCGAGCAATATGTCGGCGCCGCAGCCCTCAAGCGCGTTGGCAGGAAGAAATAGCAACGCACGGTCGATGACGTCATCAGGCGCCTGCTCGCAGCCGTGGAGCCGGATCACATCATGCTGGGCGGCGGCAACGCCGGCAAGGTCGACAAGCTGCCGCGCAAGGTCCGCCTCGGCGTCAACACCAACGCGTTCGAGGGCGGATTTCGGCTGTGGAAGAAGGGGGTAGTTAGATCGTCCAGCGTACGGCGATAGAGAATGCCGCAGCTGCATAGGCGCGTGAGCTTTGCACCTGGATTTGAATGGCCTCTCAACGATCGACTGTCTATGGTGTCCGCATGTCCCGCCTTGGGTATCTCTTCACTGCTATCGTCCTGTCGCTGTTATCAGTCGCCGCTCTGGCCGCACCGCTTCAAAAGCGGCGGGCTCCGCGCTGGCACGGCTATGGCTTCCTGCCGGGTGACCAGCAGCCGCTGAACAACAGCCTTCCACTTTACGCCCAGAAAGACGCGATGCGGCGATCGGCACGCCGCGACCGGCGCCCTTGGTACATTGACCCGGTCCCCCGTTACTACGGGTATGATGGCGCCTGGCACTATTTCGGCCGGCCCGGCTTTTACGACGGCCGCTACAATGGCGGCAGCTTTGGCCCGTGCTGAACGCGGACGCCGACCGGGCCGATCTGGAATTCCGGCTGATTAGGTGGTAGGGCGCAATGGCGAAGCGTATTGCGGCGTCTGGCGTTGGTGACGGCTTAAATTGGGCTAATCCAACTGGCGTGCGTACGCACGTGCCTCCAATATTCGCGACCCGCTGAGAGGTCAGTCGATGACCTCAGGCGTGTATGCCAGATGGCGCTTGCCAACGCGCCCATCCTTGTGGCGCGAACTTGGCTGCTTTGGCCGCCGCCTTGCTCATGAGAACGCGTAAATGACCCAGCAGATGCCGACCCACAGGAGCGTGTTGAGGAGGACCGCCGCAAGCGGCCAGAAGTTCCACACTATCCGCGGCTGCGAAGCATCAGTATGCAATGCGCGATCGGCCTTACCGCCTTCAATCACGCGCGGTTGTGGTTTGCCCCAGTGTGTCATCCGTATCCCATGCTTGCGCTGCGCTAGTCGATTTGGGTCCCAGCAAATCGAGATCACCAAGTCAAGTGAACGTCGCCATGCCGATGCCGATAGAATCACGGCCGTGAGGCTGGCGAGCCTGATCGTCCGCCTTGCCGACTACCAGATCCCAGCCGACCTACGGTCCAGGGTTGGCTCTTCGAGCACCTAACCATAGCGCTCAATGATCACGTGAGCCTCAGGCCTTTTGGAGATCGATGAACCCCAGCGTTGCTTCGCGGTCGGCGCTTCCCTTCGACGACGCGGCACCTTGCTCAATGGGGCCATGGAGCTCCTGCGGCATCAGCCAGCGCGAGGCATCATCACCAATCAATTGAAATCTCGTGACGAAGGCGAGCTCGTCATAGCCGATCTCCTATTGATCCGCCCGCGACTGTCGCGCCCTCGATGCCCTTCGGCTGCATGGCCTCATGAACGCTGGGCGAACTCACTGACTCGATCACGGCTACCTTAAAAGGTGTCTCGGCGAGGCAGATCGATAATTTTGCGAAGGCCATCCTCTTGGACATCTCCGCGCCGTTCACGAAATTCGCACTCTTCCAAAGTAGGAAGTTTCCGATCGTGTTGATGAAGCGGCCTTCCGGTAGTACGGTTTCATCCACGACCAGCTCCGTTGGTCGCGTGTCGGCCGAGATCTGAAATTGCGCACCTTGCATGACGTGGTTGTAACATTGTCCATTCGCGCCCGATCTCATAGCTGCCCCGTGACCAGCCGTCCGCTTGACGGTCGAGGCTTGGTCGGTGCGGTTAAGTTGGCGGCGAGGGCCACATTAATGTCTGCCGCTTGTACAGTTACGACTAGCCTCAACGCCGCATTGATCAATATCAATCGAGCAAGTCTCATTGTGAATTCCTGGGTTGGTGACCAGCGCGCCGCCTTTTAACTGCGGCATCTTCATCTCAGCAATCGGCGTGCCGAACGCGAAAGTGCTCTGCGCGTCGCTTGAAGAAGAAAAAGCACGTGCCCGAAGCGGCACCCGCGGAATGATTTAGGTGCAGTAGTCGGATTCTCCACATCAACGTCCGCAACCGGACACGACTGGTACGACAAAATAGATGACAAATGACGCCGGTCCCCCTCGTGCCGCCAAGACGGCAACAATTCTTTCGCATTTTGGGTTCAATCCAGCGGCTACATTCAGGGCCGCCGGCTCGCCGTCGGATCGACTGAAGAATGACGTCCGTCACTGGCGCTAAAAGTACTTCCCTCATTCTCACCTAGTGGTTCATCATAGTGATTTTGACGTTTTGATACCGAGCCATTCGAGGATGGGCAAGTTTTCCGGTGGCAAGAGAATCTCGATGCTTCTGGGGACGCCGGGTTGACGTCGGATGAAGCCGTTCCGTTCGAGGGTGACGATCATCTGGTGGACAGTCGGCGGGCTGACGCGGAAATGGCGCTGGATGTCGGCTTCGGCGGGCGGCTGTCCGAACATGTACGAATAGGTATGGATGAAAGCGAGGTAGTGCCCCTGCTTCTCGGTGAAACGCGCGCCTGATTTTTGACTCATCGTTGGATTCGTCCCGGCCTCCGACAAGGAGGCAAAGCATGAATGTACGTTATCAGGTCGAATTGAGCCAAGCCGAGCGCGATGAACTGACGGCGATGCTCGGCGGCGGCAAGCACGCCGCCCGCAAGCTCAAGCGGGCGCAGATTTTGCTGGCGGCCGATAGGGGCCGCCGCGACGAGGAGATTGCCCGGACCGTGAGTGTCAGCCTCTCCACCGTCGGCCGGACCAA
>NZ_LLXX01000093.1:4553-10847 GCF_001440405.1 Bradyrhizobium valentinum | reverse complement strand
AAACGGCGGCGCATCGAGGGCTACATCGCCACCGGAAGGCAGAAGCACGGCACCAAATCCGCCACCGCGAAAAAGCCTTCAAGAGCCGGCTCGCTGATCGCCAGGATGAGCACCAAGCTCAAGCGCGCCGGCTACCGAAGTCGCTACCGCTTGCGTAAGCAGATCGTCGAACCCGTGTTCGGACAGATCAAACAGGCAAGAGGGTTCAGGCAATTCCTGCTGCGCGGCATCGACAAAGTGAAGCCCGAATGGGCCCTGATTTGCACCGCTCACAACCTCGTCAAGCTGGCGAGGGCCGCATGAGCCGCTATCATTCGGATAAAACCGGCTTCCCGATGCTAACTGGACAGGCTCCTAGCCTGCCGCTCGATGCCATCCGCCGGCCACGGGATACGCCGATCTGGAAGCTGGAAGCCTCGTTAAAATGCCGGTCCTGCCGCAAGGGTCGTTCGGCGCCGCCGGTGCGCATGGATCAAGCTGGCGAAGGCGCGGGCGATCTCGTCTTTTCGATCGCCGCTCGCTGAATGGAAGCTGCCGGCGGGAAGCGCTTGAACGACCTCCGAGAAAAAATGGCCAAATCGGCAAAATTCACCGGAACTTTGAGTGGTCCATCCTTTTAACGGTCGGATTGTCCTGTTACCTATTGCGTAACGATTCGTGGTTTATTACCTTCTAGGTAACGGGCGGCCCCCGGGCATGGAATTGGACTTCTCGAGCAAAAAGCTCCGTCGACAGATGGAGTCCGAGGCAGAGCTCAAAAAGGCTTTCGGGCAGCTGGCCAAGCCCATCCAGATGCGACTTGGCGTGCTGGCAAACGCCCCGACTTTGGCGGATGTCCCCCGCACGCCGCCTGAGCGGTGCCATGAATTGAAGATGAACCTTGCTGGTCGCTTCGCCGTCGTGCTGAAGGATAACTGGCGCCTAATTTTCCGGCCCGATCATCAGCCGGTGCCAACAAAGGAAGATGGCGGAATTGATCCATTGAGGGTAACGGCGATCATGATTGAAGCGGTCGACGACTATCACGGGAAGTAAGAAGCGAAGAGCTGGTCACAATTTGAACGAGGGTAAAGAGATGGCTAGATTCGGAGCGGCACAGAAGAAGGCCTGGTCGCCTGACTGGGCAGTCCATCCTGGCGAACATCTGGCAGAGCATCTAGCGAGCAGGGGCCTGTCGCAGGCGGAATTTGCGCGTCTGGCCAACATGACGCCGAAGCTGGTTAGCACCATTCTAGGTGGCGCGAATCCGGTGACAGCCGAGACCGCACTTAAGCTTGAGCGGGTGCTCGGCATGAAGGCTGATATTTGGACCGGCCTTCAGGCTGACTGGGATTTGCATCAGGCAAAGGCGGCCAAGGAAGTTGAAGCAGAACAAGCAAAGGCGACCTTGGCTCGCTTCCCCGTGAAGGTGTTGAAGGAACGCAAGATACTCCCGGCCACAAATGAGCCGGCCCGGCTTTTCGATGGCCTTCTCCAATTTTTCGGAGTAGGCGGCATTGAGGCATTCGACGCCCGTCTGGCGAATATGGCTGTACGTCACCGTCAGTCCAAGGCCCATAAGACGTCCCCGTATCACGTTGCAGCGTGGCTTCTTCTGGGAGAGCGGCAGGCGCGCGCGATGGATATTCCTGCATATGACGAAGGAAAGTTTGCGGTTGCAGTTCGAGAGATTCGCACACTCACCGTGAAAGACCCGGAAGAGTTCTATCCCCGGATGGTTGAGTTGTGCCGTGGTGCGGGGGTGGCGATGGTTCTCGAAAAGCCGATCGAGAAGACGTGCTTGTATGGCTCCGCGCGATGGATCGAAGGCAATCGGGCGATTATTCAAATGTCTCTACGCATGAAAACTAATGACCACTTTTGGTGGACATTTTTTCATGAAGCGGCGCATATCACCCTGCATAAGGGGAGAGCGTTCGCGGACGATCACGGCGGCGAAGGTGATGGATTCGAAGATGAAGCCGATGCATGGGCTGAAGACATATTGGTCGGAACTGAACGCTTTGCGGCGTTCAAGGCTACGCGACCGCGATCAGCGAAGGCCATAGTTACATTCGCGGGCGAGTTAGGGATACACCCCGGTATAGTCGTTGGAATGCTTCAGCATCACAGGGTGATTGACTTCAAACATTTCCATCACCTCAAAGCTCGCTATGAGTTGAAGGATTGAGGTCAAGGCAGGCGCGCTTCTGGGCCAGTCCGGTGGAGTCCAGCATGCGGCTTCGTGATCCGTTTCGTTGTCTCCTGCCTCACCGGGAATTGCTGGGCTCGTAATACGCCCGCATCGCTTTTAGGTGTTCGCTCTGTAGCCGCGCATTGTTGCGCAGGATCCGGACGTCGCCGACCACCTGGCCGAAGGCGAAGAGGGCAACCGCCGGAATAGATAGGCCGATTGCAATCATGAAGACGATAACGCTAGCGCCAGCGCTCGCTACGGAAGCGTTCAAAGGCGTTGGGACGCTCAACGTCAGGAAAAGTACCAGCCAAACAAAAGCGAGATAAACGCCGGAAACGATCTTTAGGAAAATAGCCATATCAGCCCCCTGAAAAGACAGTCTGATTGTTCCGCAGCCGTGAGGCGAGGGCAATAGGCCCGCGACTCAAAGTTGGCTCTCTTCGATTTTGGAAGGGCTATGGCAGGGACCGCCACCGCTCCGCCGCGACTCAGGCTCTGCATCTGCCGGCGCAAGCACGCGCAATGGTGGAGCTGAACATGACAATGGAAGCCTGTGCCATCTGTCCGCACCAAAGCGATTGTTCGAAGGTCGGCAGTTGCCTCGACGAAACCAACGCGCAGTATCTCGCCGGCCATTCAAACCAATTCCCACGTCTGATGACGCTGGCGCAAGCCAGTCAGTTCATGAAAGCATTACGCGCCGGCCGAACGCTAAGACGCATCTGCGGCGGCGGGAAATTTGGTCCGGCAATCGCATCGCTTACGAAATTTCGCAAGCACTGCAAGCCCTATCCGGAGTGGGGCGCGGAAGCCAAGCGGCTTGCTATTGCGAATGCAAAGGCGACGGACAAGCTAAAAGGCGCACATTATAGCTCCCGCACACATTGCGGCGCGGCCACGAGTTTGCAGTGCATGGGCTATCTTACAAAAATCATGTGAACGGGAGGCAATATCGCTACTGCAAGCTCTGCAACAAGATCAACGCACGACAGGGCAGCAAGCTGCCCGATGAAATCGTAGAGAAGGTCAAGTCGTTGGTCCGCTCCGGAAACCCACTGAACTTATTCACTTCGGCGGGAAGCCCGGATACTTGTGCAGATTTGCAAGTGTGAAGCTGCTTCGTCAGGAGGTGGGCGCAGAACGACGCTTACGAACGTGCCGCGACCGAGCCAGATTCTCGCAAGTTCAACACTCCGGATCAGGGCGGATTGGCTCGTATCCAAACTAAGTTGGCAGAGAACGTTTCACGAGACTGGTCTCGTTTGCGTTGAGAAATACAAGGATTCTGGAATCTTTGGCTAAGACTGGGCTGAAAAGGAGTATCAACAACTCAGCGGGTCCTAGGTTCGAGCCCTGGTGCGCCGGCCAAGCCTTTCACGGACTTAGCCGGATAGCGGCGGCACAGGAGAATGGCCTCGACGTCGTGCAAGCTGTGGCTATCCTTCGAAACCATGATTGACCATTGAGAGCCGCGGGGCAGTCTCGTTTTTTGCGAATGTGGCGATGCATTACTTCACAAGCGACGGCCTCGTCAGGTTTTCGAAAGCTTGCCCGAGTAAGGTTGCTCAGGTGATTTGTAAACGTGAGGCTGGGATGGACCCGCACAATTTTGACTCATTCAATGTAAGAGGTTGGCCGCAGGTAGAGCCCCCGTCTCGCACGAGCCTGAAGCGAGCGACGTCGGAAGGGGTCTTTGAGCAGCAATTGCACCAGGCGCGCCCAGCCGGTTCCGCGATGCCAGATCGGGGGCCGCGCGGTGGCCTCCGTCCCAATGTGTCTAGCGACGGCCAGCAGTCCCCCAACGGGCTGATGGGTGCAATTGCCAGGAGCAACATCCTGCCAAGCGAGGAGGTCCTCATCAACGATGAGCGTGATACAGCTGGGTTGAGAGCAGCGAAGAGGCCGAGGACCACAAACAATCCGCAAGGCGTTGCCATTGAGTGGCAGCTGAGCGAGATCGCCAATTCAGGTGAAGGTGGTGGAGCAATGCCGCCAGCCTCGGCGCTGCAGCCGGCTCAGTCAACGGGCGTTGTGATACGGCACGACAGGCAGCCTCTTTATTCCGAGGATGCTCCCGCGATTTTGGGGCTTGGGGAGGCCCTCATCAAGGGCGGGACCGCCAAAGGCACTGCCCAGCAGTATGTAAGTTCTCTTCTTGGCTTTAGCCGCTGGCTCTTCGCAAAAAAAGAAACCGAGCATTGTTGCTCGGCTCGACAGTAATTCGCTGAACGGCAATGGCAGTGACGTGCACGAGTACATCGGAAACGGTAATCAGAGGCTCATTAGGGCATTAGACCATCTCCGGACCTTGCGGTCAGGGGCCGTGCCGATCATACGCCGCGCCAAGCGGAATCCTCACGCCCCGAACGTGGCCCTCATCAATCCCGAAGAGGCGGTAGTGATGGAGCCGAGGCGCGTCGGCGCCACCGCTGCGCAGCACAGCGCGTCGCAGGAAGCTGACACTCGACGAGAGGAGCTTCAGGGACGGCGGGATAATCAATCCGCCCCGTCGGCTTTCGTCCAAGAGCACGTCGCGTTCTATCCAGAGCAGATTGCTCCGGAGGAGCTTCGGCGAGTGCTGGATCATCTGAATGATCAATCCATCCCATCCCCAGTCGCCGTCCCTTCAGCGGAGCTTGAGCCACTGGAAAGGGACTTGCATGACGAGCTTCGCGCACGACAGGACGATCACGCTGCCCAGTCGCTCTCCGTCGATCCAGAAGAGTTTACTTTCAATCCAGAGCAGTTCTCTCCAGGCGAGCTTCAGCGAATGCTGGATGATCGATCCATCTCGTCGCCAGTCCCCGCCGGTCCAGAGTACTTCGCTCTAAATCCAGAGCAGTTCTCTCCGAAGGAGCTTTGGCGACTACTGAATGCTGATGAACCCGCGCCGTTGGGAGTGGCATCTAGTTCAGGCCCGGCAGATCAGTCGGCTTGCGAGCCGGGTCCGCTGCCGAATCTATCAATGTACCTACCCCTGGACTTCCAGCACGGCCCCCATTGGGCGTCGGAAGACTTCATGCAAGCAATGCGCTTGCATAACCTGCTGCCGAGTGCGTCTCAGCCGGAGACAAAGTTTCCTCTCAACGGCGTGAACTACGCGGCCACATTAGGGCCGGCAGGCCATGAGGATCAGGTTTTTCTGCGCCCAACATGAACACCGGATTGCCGTACGGCAAAAAGGACGTATGAAAGCGGCGCTCGATCAGCCGCCGCTTCCCTTCCATGTGTTGGCTTGCTTGAAGATCGTTCCTGGCAGAGGAATCAAGATCGTCTTGGCGCGCGGCATCTGGGACTCGTTTTCCAACTGACGATCGGGTCGTAGCATTGGGCGAACACCAGACGAGCGCCGAGAGCACGGATGCGCTCCATCAGGTCGCGCTGGCCGGAATGATGATCGCGCGCCCGCTGTAGGACTGCGGCGCCTCACGGCCAAACGCCTCGCCGGAAGACGCGCCCTCGAAAACTTTGTTGGCGGCCTCCAAGGTTGTTTCGGTGGAAATCCCGAAAAGTGGATAATCAAACTGAATAAGTGTTACCTGTAAAATTTGACAGGCGATTAGCAACTCTCTTTCTGGTTTTGAGGCCTCCCGATAATTTCAGGAGGTCGCTATGCATGCCATCGCACTTCACACCTCTCAATTTGGTCGTCATCTGGAGTTGCTCGCGGCGATGTATCGGCTGCGGCGCCGTGTCTTCAAGGACCGGCTCGACTGGTCAGTGTCGGTCTCGGGTGAATTCGAGCTCGATGTGTATGACACTCTCGGTCCGACTTATCTCATTCTTATGGCAGACGCCGGAGAGCCGGTTGGTTCGGTTCGCCTGCTTCCGACGACCGGCCCAACCATGTTGGCCGACGCCTTTCCCGTTCTGCTCGGCGGGTCGCCAGCGCCGCATGACGAAAGAATTCTCGAAAGCTCACGCTTTTGCGTTGACACCAGTCTTGTCGCGGAGCAGGCGCCCAATAGTCTCAACCGCGCAACGTTTATCCTCTTCGCCGCCATGATGGAGGCAGTACGCGGCGCGCTCGCAGACAGCATCGTGACGGTCACTGATACACGTATGGAGCGCATTCCGCGGCGCGCGGGCTGGCCATTGAGACGGATCGCGGCTCCGCA
>NZ_LLXX01000093.1:0-4339 GCF_001440405.1 Bradyrhizobium valentinum | reverse complement strand
CAAGGTCATTTGACACGTAGATGCTTGCAGACCCACGACATAGTCGGGTGGTTTTGGTCAATCTGAGGCGCGGCGAAACGCCGGCTTCGGCCGATCTTGCCGCGCGGCACGTCAGTTTCTCATTACTGCAGACAGGCCTGGAGATGTTCACCGTCGCGTCGACCCTCATCGGGAAATGCCAGCCGTTCGGGATTACTGGTAGTCAGCAAGTCGTTCACTCGATGACGCAGCTGGACGTTGACGCCCTTTCCATTTGGCACGACCGGCGGTTTACGGACAATCTGGCTTCACCCGAAACCGGTATCATTTTCTTCGGAGGAAGCTGGCTCGAAGAGGAGATATTCATTGCCGCACTGCAGGCGGCCGAGCGCGGATATGACGTACGCTTGCTATCAGACGTCATCGCGGCGCGTGTTGAGGCGGACCGGTCACTCGTTTTCGATCGGCTGGCGCTTCATGGCATATTGGGGACTACCGTGCGGCAGACCCTGCTGGAATGGGCGGTGTATATGCATGATCCGCTTTTAATGCAAAAAGTTCAGCAGCTTCTATCGTGATCTGGGTTGCCCCGGGGCGCCTTGAGACGTCCGGACGCAGGCTCGCGTGAAGCGAGCCCGCGCGGCATCGGCCTTGCGGCGTCGATCCTGACGCAGACATGGTACCTGAGGCTCCCTCAGAACGTCCCTTCAATCGGGATGATCGAAACCAGTTTCGGCAGCTTGCCTCTTAGCGCGCGCTCGATTTCGCCGCGGCCATCGCGTAATTCGGGTTCGATGAAGGGAAGCCAAGAGCTCGGTAGATGTCCTCCTCCTTGGCGGCGATCACGGTTCGGCCTTTGTGGAGGCCGTGCACCTCAAGCCTCATGCCCTTCGTGTCGGCGAGTGACCGGAGCCCTTCCAAATGATCGGCCGATCCGGTGGCCTGGAGGAGCAGAGCGCCCAAGTGCTTGCGGTCGGCCACGTAAACCTTCAGGCCCGACGAATCCCGGATGGTCGGTTCTTTCCGAAACCGGCGTTTCTGCCACCAGGGCGAGCTCTCCGACGAGCTCGCAGCTCCGTCTCAACTCGCCGGCTATGGTCACGTGCTTCAGTTCGGGTTGTGTCTTCTCGAGAGTTTTCTTCGAATGCTCGAGCAGGGCGGCGGCGCGATGCAGATGAAGCAGCCCCGCGCTGCCCTTTGCAGTTTCGAGATTGTGCAGGATCTTCGTCTGCACTGCCGCACCGAGCCCCTTGGCCTTCTTGATCCGGTCTTGCTTGGTAGCTGCTTTCAGTTCGTCAAGCGAGGTGATGCCAAGATCCTTGTAGAGGCGCAGGACCTTGTCCGGGCGCAGCCCCGGCATGGTAGCAATTCCAGGACCCCCTGCGGGAATCTCCTCCCGAACCTTTCCCGCGCTGGTTTCTGTGCCCAGAGGGAGGACCTGCAATGAAGTGGTGTGCCCGCTGCGACAACTGTCATTGGGTGTGCGAGGAGCATCCGGACCAGCCGTGGTTAGGCGCGCGCGCCTGTACCTGCGGCGCTGCCGGAGCGGCATGCCCGGTCTGCAATCAATCCGATGAGTCCACCGCGCCGGATCTTCCCGAGGGATTTCAGCCGGATGTCGAAAGCTCTCAGCAGTTGCCGCGCTACACCGGCGTCGACATGGATGATCCGAACCGGCCGGAGATCGAGCATTTCGGCAACTGCCCGGTTTGCGGCGCCCTGGTTGACATGCGCGACCTCGGCCAGGTGATGGCGCATATGCAAGGCGAGCAGCCGCTCGATCTAACGGGTAAGCCAAAGTCAGATGAACAATAGATCGCGCGAAGCGCTGGTGGAAACTCAGCGCATCTCTCGTATGAGAGCGAAGGCGACCACGGCAAGTACGACCAGGGCGGCAAAACCGGCGATCCAGTAGATGATATCCATGGCCCGAAACGCGCCGCCCTCGCCGAACGTTCCTCGTCAGACCGTCGATACGCGGACCTTTGCGGGTAGACAACATTGACCCAGGCGTGCTGGACTGCATGCGAGGCGGCCTGGCCTCTATGCCCCCAAAGCCCCGAAGGCAGGTCATCCTCCTTCCGTCGCCGGTCGCTCGCGCTGGGCGGCCGGCGCGGACTGGAGCTTCTGTCAGCGCGAAGCGCTCGCTACCCACAAACGGAATGGCCGCAGCTTGCTCTGCGGCTTACCGGTCAGATTATGCTTGTCCGTGCTGAAATGCTTCACCTCGGCTGCTGGCACCAGCAATAGCAAGCGGGCACTATTTCTGCTCCGGGAAATTACGGAGCGGCAGCGTCACAGGACCACAAGGTCATGAACGCTGAAACGACGGCGAGCCACATCACCGCGGTGATGAAAATGGCGGCAACCCAACCAGGGCCTCGGCGCCGATACGTCATGCAAATGGCCAATCAAAAAGGGGCCAAGCGTGACTCGGATTTTGCGTTTGTCAACCGAGCGACCTGACAGCCGGCGGGGCGGCGTCTCGGTTTGCTGCCCATGCCGAAACGATTATGTCGGGTATGTTGCAGACCCGACAAACAAACCAGATTAATTGTTGTGGCGGGAAAGGGGGCTTTCACCGGAGTCGCTCCCAGCCCCCTTCGGGGTTGGATATGCGTATGTTCCCGGAATCGATAAAACGTCCCGCTTGTAAGCGGTGCGGCACTCGAACCGCGCTCGTAACGCATCGAACCAGAGGGCACAGGGCTCGAAAGCCGGATATTTACGTGCCCGAACTGTGAGTCCACACCGAGCACGTTGTTGTTGACCCTATCGGGTTGGTGACATGGTGCACATCTCGCTATGTCATTGACAATCGAAGCTTCGTTGCCGCGGATCTTGTGATACTACTGCGCGACCATTCGTCACCGCATGACCGACTTCCTGCCGATTCAGGTCAATCTCCCGGATCACATACGGTGCGCCCACGCAACTCTGTTTTGCCGGCAAGACACCATCGTACCACAGTCATCTTGCTGAGGCCCAAACGGCTTGCTGCCTCATGCAGGATCAGATCCCCACGTTCGGCGCGTTCGCCATCTCGGTAAACAGGAATGTTGTGGTCGTTGCGGAAGACACAAACGCGCTGCTGGGTCCACGTGCTGCCTTTAGCCGTGCGTGTGCCAAGCCGATTGAGAACGGAGGCAATGCTCCCGTCCGGCAGCAAACGAGCCAGATCACGGATCAGCTGCTCAGTTGAAGCATTGGTCTTCCACCGATGCTGTTCGGCCCGGTTCTTCACAACTTCGAGCATAGTATGGTCGCCGCCCTTCCAGTGCAATTTGAGGTGCAATACTCCTGGCTCGACGGTGACGATGATCTCTTCAAGAACCGCTCTCAATATCCGCTTTCGTGTCGCAACCGAGGCTGCCGGATGGCTCCACAGGCGCTCCACGTCTGTCCCTAGTCCAAAAATCTCTGCGCGTTCTGCGTCGGTTAGAGCGGGCGGCTGTTTGGCGTGGGCGATGCGAAGATCATCCTCGAGGCGCGCCCCTTCCGCAAGCCGTTCATTCCACCGCCGTTCGAGATCTCCAGCGACCTGGCGGTTTTCTGGATCAACCGCATCATATTGTCGGTGCGCGCGAGCCGCTTCATAGCGTGCCTGCCCCAGCTCCAGCTCTATGTGCTGCAGCCGCTCCCCGCCGGCTCGCTCGCGGTCCGCGATTGCTTGCAGGGCAGCGTCAAGGCCGAGAGGTGCAATCGCCGATAATACCTCGGCCGACACAGCTGCATCGATTCGCACATTGCCAAACTCAATGCACTTCGTCCGCCGTCCGTGATTAACGGTGGCGCCGTTGCAAAGGTAACGCGCAACACCTCGCAGCCCATTATGGTGCACCTTGAGCTTGCGATCAACGCGCGCGTTCCGTTCCTCCGTGAATTTTAGCCATTCCGTATTTCTGATTAGGCCACTGAGCCCGGAAACAGGCAGTACTAGATCCCGGCGCACCACCGCGTGGGCATCATCCAAGCAGCCGCACGAGCACCGCCGCCCTCATCGCGATTATGAGCCTGCAGACCGCAGTTGCTGGATAAGCGAGTCAAAAGCGGTCACGGTCTATACATCAGTATCATTGAAGGGCCGAGCGCGATCGGCTTTATGGTGCCGCAAGGATCCTTGACGGGCCACCGGGCCTTAGGTGGTGTGGACTCTAAGGATTCCCTTTTAGGACCAAATCAGATTCAAGACTGCTTTTGGGGAGGCAGTCTTGGGCGTGATGGATCGTTTATTGTTGAGCGAAGCGGCGTGGGAGCGGATGGCGCCGCTGATCATTGGCCGGCCTGACCAGAAGGGTTCGACCGGCCGTGACAACCGGATGTTCGTGGAAGGCGTGCTATGGGTCGTGCGTACGGGCTC
>NZ_LLXX01000092.1 GCF_001440405.1 Bradyrhizobium valentinum | reverse complement strand
GCCCGTGGCGATGCCGCACGCGCCGCAGCCGCCGCTTCGGCCACCGCCGCCGCCGATTTGCCGGAGGCCGCCGAGGCCGAAGAGTTGGTCTCGCTTGAGGAGGCCGACGCCGAGGAGAACACCGGCAAGGTCAAGGCCGTGGTTCCCGAATCGGAAGACGACATCGAGATCGACGAGACCATCGAAGACGATGACGACGACGATTCCACCTTCATTCCCGACGAGGAAGAAGGCGATGAGGACGTTACCGACATCATCGGCGACGTCGGAGGTGACGAAGAGACTTGAGATCAGCCCTGAACTGTGGTTCAGGGTCATTGCCCGCACGCTGATTTGAGGCGCTGCGATTCTACGGGGCCATAGCTCAGCTGGGAGAGCGCTTGCATGGCATGCAAGAGGTCGGCGGTTCGATCCCGCCTGGCTCCACCAGCCTTCGCTCGCTTCGCAAGCTACGGCTCGGCAAGCCACGCCGTGCCCTATCGTAGCGAAGCAAGAGAAGGCTGCCGCGGCGTAGCCCGAAGGGCGGAGCCGGGCCTCGGCAGAGCTCATAGGTCTATTGTAGGCTGAACGGCGGAGATGATCCGCCATGAAGTACGTCTACATCCTCGAAAGCCTCGATTCCCTGCACTTTTACATCGGCATCACTGACGACTTGCGTGCGCGACTAGCCAAGCACAATGCAGGTGAAGTGCCGCACACCTCGAAATACGGGCCCTGGCGCATCAAAACTTACATAGCTTTCAGCAATCAAGCTCAGGCTGTCGCATTCGAGAAATATCTGAAATCAGCCTCAGGCCGCGCCTTCGCCAAGAAGCGCCTCTAGCTCGCAACTGCCCCAGCCTTCGCTGGCTTCGCCAGCTCCGGCTCGGCAAGCCCTATCGTAGCGAAGGCTGCCGCGGCGTAGCCCGAAGGGCGGAGCCGGGCTACTCTCCCAACACCGCATTCAACCGATCGCGAAGCGCGACGATCTCGCTCTTCATCGCCATGAGTTCGCTGACCGAACAGGCTGACGCAGCCAGGATCGCCTGCGGCACCGTCCGCGCTTTCTCCCGCAGAGCCTCTCCCTTGGGCGACAGCGCGATCATCACCTGTCGCTCGTCCTCGGTGCTGCGCGTGCGCCTGATCAGTTCGGCCGCCTCCAACCGCTTCAGCAGCGGCGTCAGCGTGCCGGAATCCAGGAACAGCCGTTCACCGATGTCCTTGACCGGCACGCCATCGCGCTCCCACAGCACCAGCATCACCAGATATTGCGGATAGGTCAGGCCGAGCCGGTCGAGCAGCGGCTTGTAGACGCGATTGAAGGCATGCGCGGTGGAATACACCGCGAAGCAGAGCTGATTGTCGAGCCTGAGCGGCAGATCGGCCGAATGCTTTCTCGCCATCGTAACCTCTTCGACACGCCGCGCCGATTTGGCGTCCTAAGCGCTTGATTTCAATTGCATACAATTAAATCGCGCCATTTGCAATGAATTTATATTGCGCGCAATCAAATTGTGTGCAATATAGACGCCATCGAAACGGCAAACCCCAGGGAGACCGACATGTCCGTGAACGTGCTCTACAAGACCAGCGCCAAGGCCACCGGCGGCCGCGATGGCACCGCCGCAACTCTCGACGGCGCGCTCGACGTCAAGCTCGCCACCCCGAAGGAACTCGGCGGCGGCGGCGGCGCCGGCAACAATCCCGAGCAACTGTTCGCGGCCGGTTATGCCGCCTGCTTCATCGGCGCGATGAAATTCGTCGCTTCGCAAGGCGGTCCGAAGGTGCCTGCGGATGCCACCGTAACCTCCACCGTCGGCATCGGCCCGCGTTCGGAGGGCGGCTTTGGCCTCGACGTCGAGCTGGCCGTTTCGCTGCCCGGCGTCCCCAAGGCGGAAGCGGAAGCCCTGGTCGCTAAAGCCCATCAGGTGTGCCCTTACTCCAACGCCACGCGCGGCAATGTGGATGTGCGCCTTTCGGTCGTCTGACGGCCTCTCCGGATGGCCCGCCGCTGATATCGGCGGGCCGTTCGCCCCACGGAATTTTCGCGAGCCCGCTACGGCGGCCGCGTCATGCGCCTGTGCGCGGGACGCCATTGCCGCCGCGCCTGAAGACAGCTAGCTCAGGATTTCCATTGTCATCCTGAGCGAAGGTTTGTTTTCCATGAGTTCTTCCGGCGCAATGACCGGCCTGCGCGTGATCGATCTGACGCGCGTGCTCGGCGGCCCCTATTGCACGCAAATCCTTGCCGACCACGGCGCCGACGTCATCAAGGTCGAGCCGCCGGCCGGCGACGAAGTGCGCGACTGGGGCCCTCCGTTCCACGAGGAGGACGCGGCTTATTTCGTCGGCATCAACCGCAACAAGCGCTCGATCGGGCTCGACCTCGCCTCGGAAGGCGGGCGCGCGGTTCTGCTGAAGATGCTGGAGACCGCTGACGTCCTGATCGAGAATTTCAAGCCCGGCACGCTCGACAAATGGGGCATCGGCAACGACGTGCTGCGCGCAAAATTTCCGAAACTGGTGCATTGCCGGATTTCCGGCTTCGGCGCCGACGGCCCGCGCGGCGGCAATCCCGGCTATGACGCGATCATTCAGGCTATGACCGGCATGATCGCGGCAACCGGCTCACCCGAAAGCGGCCCGATGCGGATCGGCGTACCCCTGGTCGACATCACCACCGGGCTTTATGCCGCGATCGGTATCCTGATGGCGCTGTCGGAGCGGCAGCGTTCGGGTCTCGGCCAATTTCTCGAGACCACGCTGTACGAAACCGGCCTTGCGATCATGCACCCGCACACCGCGAATTATTTCATGCACGGCAAGCCGCCGGGGCTGACCGGCAACGAGCATCCGAATCTGGTGCCCTACGCGATCTTCCCGACCAAAACCGACGATATCTTCATCGGCGTCGGCAATGACGGCACCTTCCGCAAGCTCGCCAAGGAGATCGGCAAGCCCGAGCTTGGCACCGATCCGCGCTTTGCCCGCAACAAGGACCGCATCGCCAACCGCGATGCGCTACGCGCCGAACTCGCCGCCGTGTTCAGCCAGCACGAGGCCGAGCCGCTCTGCAATCGCCTGCTGGCGGCCGGCCTGCCGGCGGGCCCGGTGCAGAAGATCGATCAGGCGTTGACCAATCCGCATACGCTGCATCGCGGCGATATCATTACGAAGGACTGGTACAAGGGCGTCGCCTCCCCGATCCGGCTGGAGCGGACCAAGCCGAGCCTGCGGCGGACGCCGCCGAAGTTCAGCCAGCACACAGCCGAGGTGCTGGGCGAGTTCGGCTTCTCCGAGGGCGAGATCGACGCCATGGTCGCCAGCGGCGCGGTCTGCGGCTCCGAGCGCAAGCGCTAGCTACGATTCCGTCGTCGTCCCTGCGATAAGCAGGGACCCATACGCCGCGGCTTTACTTTTGGGCACTGTGGCAGTCGCCTTTCTGCGATCACACCCTGCTGTGGTTATGGGCCCCTGCGTTCGTGTTTGGTCCCGGGAGATTGGGTTGATGGAATCGGTGTAGATAGA
>NZ_LLXX01000091.1 GCF_001440405.1 Bradyrhizobium valentinum | reverse complement strand
TCAGGTCCACCGACGCATACTGGCTTGCCGTGCAGGTGGGCGAGATCGATCAGGTACATGAAATCAGGCTGCTGGTTGAGCATGCCGCCGATCATCACGAGATCGGCCCAGTCGAGGTCCGCGTCCGTCAAAGGCTCGGTGTTACGGTTGACGAGACGGATGTCCCAATGCTTCGGCAGCATGGCAGCGACGGTGATCAGGCCGAGTGGCGCCGCCGGATACTTCGCGCCGACCAGTTCGCAAGCTTCCGTATAGTTCCAGAACGAGTCCGGGACGAACTTCGGATAGATCATTAGGACGCGGCAGGGAATCGTCATGTTGCTCCGGCCTGGACCTTGAGGGTCACAATGCCACGCAGCTTGTTGGTGCTCAAGGGTTCGATTCGCTCGTGGATACAGGCGTTAAATGCTGAAATATGGTGGAAGTGTGCATCTGACGTTCCGTTCGCGCACCTAACAGTTCGACGGCCGATTGTCAGACGATCTTTCGCATAAACCTACTACGTCGCTTATTGGCACGAAGCGGACCAACCGGGCTGGTCTGATGAGGTCCGCTCTTAGGGGTAGAACGGACATGCCGTTCAAGCGAGCCAAGTTCCGACTTTGAATCGAAGCGGTCATTCCCCCCAGCGAATTGATCGCCCGAAATGGATGGCGAGCGGTCGTCTGGCGCTACTGGGCGGGATGTCCGGTACTGACGCGAAGCTGCGGCCCGGTGCAATTGCCAGGACGTCAACAGGGTGCGGCTGGCCTCAAGGATATACGGAGGTCATTGATCATTTGGTTGCAGTGACAAGAAGATATCGTGGAGATCGAGATTGGCGTGCTGCGCAGCCAGTGTCTGGACAGGCGCATCGCCAACCGGCAACAACTCGTATCCGAGATCGCTGCTTGCGAGCGACAGCGCAACGCATCACGCGCCCGCATCAGATGGATGTTCACAACCGCGAAAGCTCGTGCCAAAATGGCCGCGCCTACCGCCTTGGCAGGCGGGCCCCAAACGCCTCGGCCAATGAGTCATAATCACCGTGCAGCGGTACTAGAGGTAGGA
>NZ_LLXX01000090.1:91903-158854 GCF_001440405.1 Bradyrhizobium valentinum | reverse complement strand
GAGCGAGCGCCGCACGAGCAAGCAACGGCGGCTTAGCCCAAGGCAAAAGCCGTCGCTGGATCCCTCCCAGCGACGGCTTCGACTGCGGATCGGTACCACCAGAAGGTCGTGCCTGCTCTGGCGGTGACCAGCTCTTCGCCGCGGGTCCTGTGACGATCAGGTAGAGACCGTCACCGTCGGCATACTTGCCTGGCTTCGTTTCGCGTTCGACATCCAGCGGCTTCAGGCGTCCAGCCATGTGTTCCTCCAATCAAAACCGTCCTCCGAACCTACGGGCCCAAGCTACGGTTTGCGCTCTTATTGTGAGGAACGACGGCGAACGAAGGAAGATAGCTTGCCGACGAAAGCGCTGAATTTGCTGGGGATTCCGAACAGTGGAGAACAACGGAGAACACTGTTCTGGCGGAAGGGGTGGGATTCGAACCCACGGTACCCTTGCAGGCACGCCGGTTTTCAAGACCGGTGCCTTAAACCACTCGGCCACCCTTCCAGCTCAAGAATTTCAGTCGCTTAGCGTAGGGCTGGCTTGAACGCAATGCGAACGTGGACCAATTTGGACTGGCTGTACCAGACTGATCCGCCGATCGTGGCAGAGCAGACCATCTGCCCTGAGGTTTCGAATCGAAGCGGCCGGGAGCCGGCGCGCTGCCGTTCCGTGTCCCGGCACCGATGCCGCAATTGGAGCGGACGTTTGTTTAGCCGAACGCTACAGCCAGCAGGCCCGAGCACAGTAGTACGAAGCTGGCCGTCATCAGGGCAAGAAATCCGTTGGAGACCACGTCGTGGTTACGCATGAGACACCTACCACATCAGATGCTCGTCCGAATTTATTAAAGCTTTCCGAATCCTGTCGAACCGTCTGTCCGAAGCCGAGCGGTCCCCCCGAACCGCAGGGCAACCCTCAAGCTCTGGAGCGATAGCCTTCAAACGCATGGGCAAGGAAAATGCCCGCGCTCACCAAACCCATCACCGCTGTAACCGTCTCGATCATCGCACAAATCCTTATGCGCCCCTGCACGCACAGAACGACTCCACCGCTGCACAGTCAAAAAGATTCACAGGCAGAATCGCAGAACGGTCATGAGTGATGATTTGCTGCAACAGATCGTCTGAAAGCGGCACAGGAGACGGCACGCACGGCCCTGTTTTGCCTGATATCGATAGTGCACGCCCGTAAATCGGCCGATGCGCAAAGCAACCATTCATTCACCACGCGGGACCACACCCCATTTCCGCCGTGTTCCGGTTGCGATATCGTCACTGGGTGATGCGGAGGTGGGCCGCATCGTGGGGTTAGGCCGCAACGCTTCAACATAGGCAGTCGGCCGCTGAAAATGGTATTTGGGGTGATGGGGATTCGACGGGCGAGAACGATCATCCTTGCGGTTCGCGGTACCGTTGCCGTGGCAACGTGCCTTGTCCTTGCCAATTGCGCCTCGTCGGACAAATTCGCCAAGCGCATCGATCCCAAATATGGCGTGTCCTCGAGCCCCCGCGTGGTGGCATTCGGGGAGCCTGTGCCGAAGGGCGGGGGAACCTACCGCATCGGCAAGCCCTACACCGTCGCAGGGCGGGTGTACGTGCCGGAAGAGGATCCGAACTATCGCGCCGAGGGGATGGCTTCCTGGTATGGCGACGACTTCCATGGCCGGCTGACAGCTAATGGCGAAGTCTTCGACATGACCTCGCTGACGGCCGCCCATCCGACGCTGCCGATTCCGAGCTACGCCCGCGTAACCAATACCCGGAACGGCAAGTCGCTGATCGTTCGGGTCAACGACCGTGGCCCTTATCACGGCAACCGCCTTATCGACGTCTCGAACAAGGCAGCGGAACTGCTTGATTTCAAAGCAAATGGCGTTGCCAAGGTCCGCGTTGAATATGTCGGCCGGGCGCCACTGGAGGGTTCCGACGACCGCCAATTGCTGGCAACGCTCCGGACTGGCGAGCCTGCGCCGTCGCCGGCCACGGTCCGGGTCGCTTCGGCCCGTCCGTTTGTTCCCGATATGATGCCGTCGTCCGCGGCTCGAATCCGGGGCGAGGTTCCAATGCCGGAGGGGCGGCCTTATAGCCTCGGAAATACCTCGGCAGACTATGCCTCAATCAACGCCACCTCGGAAATGTCGGCCTCTGGCCGCTCGCGCGGTCGCGCCGCGGAAAACCTCCGCGCCGTGTCCTATGAGAATGATGCCCGCTATGCGGCTCCGAGCCAGGCTTACCTGCCGGTCGATCCGCGGGGACCAAGCGAGGTCCTCAGCGGGCGCGGGCTGTACTAGTTTTCTTGACGCGAACCGGTCGCCACCCACGGATCAAGTCCGAGGGCATGCTTCGCTGGAAAACGCTCTATCCCTTCAGGAACGCGATCAGGGCGGCGTTGACCTCGTCGGGCCGCTCCTGCTGGATCCAGTGGCCGGCCCCATCGAGAATGAGTTTTTGCCGCAAGTTCGGTAGCACGCGCTCCATCTCCTTGACCTGCTTGGCACCGATCAGCCCGGTAATGACGCCATCCTTCGAACCCGCGATGAACAGGGAGGGTTGGTGGATTTGCGCGCCCTGCCACGGCGCGGTCAGCTCCCAATTGCGGTCGATATTGCGGTACCAATTCAGTCCGCCGCGAAAGCCGGACACTTGGTAGACGGCCGCGAAATAGGCGAGGTCGGCCTCGGTTAGCCAGCCCGGCAATGGTCGATTCGGATCGGCGCCAGCGAGAAATCCCTTGCCCTCCGGAACAAATTGGTGGGCCGTCGGATCAGAGAACCCGCGCCCGGCCAGCACGATCCGCATTGTCGCGGCGACATCGCGCTCGAACTCGGCCTCGGCCACTCCCGGAGTCTGAAAATACTGCCAGTAGAAATTGGTGACGCCGTTTTGCCGCAAGGTTTCGAGCGGAAGACCGCGTCCGCGGGAAGGCGGCGGAACGCTCAGGCCGGCAACTTTGGTGAAGACATCGGGGCGGAACATGGCCGCATGCCAGGCGACCGGCGCGCCCCAATCATGGCCGGCAATGACGGCCTGCTTTTCGCCAAGCGCCGCCACCAATGCGACCATGTCGCCGACATTGTGGAAAAGGGTGTCGGCGCCGACGTCGGCTGGTGCGCTGGTCCGGCCGAACCCGCGCATGTCGGGGGCGACGACATGGAAGCCGGCTTCCGCAATCGCGGGGATCTGGTGCCTCCAGGAATAGGATAGTTCGGGCCAGCCATGGCAGAGCAGCACCAGCGGACCCTGGCCTTGCTCAAGCACGAACAGCTCCAATCCGTTGACGGAAATAGTGCGTGAAGTTGGCATCGCGTTTCCGCCCTGTTTTTCGTATCCTGTCGGGAAATTGCAGCATCGGCACGATACGTTCCTTCGTCCGGTGCCGCAATCCGACACGGCGGCAAGCCCAAAAACCTGTGTTGTTTGCGATACTTCCAACTGTTAGAACACAGGGATTCAGGACATCGCCGATGGCAGCAGAGACTTCCGTTTCCCGCAAATTCGACGCCGCGGCCGTCATCCCATGGCGCGGCCTGATGGCCGCCGTGCTCGCGCTCGCGGTCGGTTGGGGCGGGATCGTGTACGCCGCCAACAACAGCGTGCAAGGCGCGCCTAAGAAGGAGGAGGGCGGATTCGACGGCGACGCGCCGACCGCGATCCTGGTCGAGGCCTCCAGCGGCAGCGTCCTGTTCGAGAAGAACGCCGACGAATTGCGGGCGCCGTCCAGCATGATGAAGCTGATGACGGTCGAGGTGGTCTTCAACGCCATCAAGGAAGGCAAGATAAAGCCGACGGACGAATACCGGATCAGCGAGAACGCCTGGCGCAAGGGCGGCGCGCCGGCCGGCGGCTCGACCATGTTTGCAATTCTCAACAGCAAGGTATCGGTGGACGACCTTTTGAAGGGCGCGATCATCCAGAGCGGCAATGATTCCTGCATTGCGCTCGCCGAAGGCATGGCCGGCAACGAGCGGATCTTCGCCGCCGACTTCTTGACCAAGCGCGCCCGCGAGCTTGGCATGACCAAGTCGACATTCGGCAATTCCAGCGGACTGCCCGATCCCGCCAACAAGATGACGGTGCGGGAACTGGCAAAACTTAGCCGCCACCTGATCCTGACCTATCCCGACATGTACAAATTGTTCGGTGAGAGGGAATTCATCTGGAACAAGATCCGGCAACAGAACCGCAATCCGCTGTTGAACTCGCTCAATGGCGCCGACGGGCTGAAGACCGGCTACACCAAGGAGGGCGGCTACGGCATGGTCGGCTCCGCCGTGCAGAACGACACCCGGCTGATTGTCGTGATCAACGGGCTCGAGGATCCCGACGATCGCGCCTCCGAAGCCAAGAAAATGCTGGAATGGGGTTTTCGCAATTTCGAGACGCGCACGCTGTTCGCGGCCAATCAACAGGTCGGCTATGCCAAGGTGTTCGGCGGCGAAAGCCGCTCGGTGAAACTTGCAAGCCCCCAGCCGATCAAGGTGATGGTGCCGAAAAACGGCAATGAGAAACTGATCGCGCGCATCGTCTACAGCGGCCCGGTGCGGGCGCCGGTGCAGGCCGGCCAACCGGTCGGTGTCGTCAAGGTATGGCGCGGCGCCAATATCGCCGTGGAGGCGCCGGTCTTTGCCGCGGAATCGATCGGCACTGGCTCGACTATGCGTCGCGCGATCGACGGAGCCAGCGAGCTCGTCATCGGCATGTTCCGCGCGAGCGCAGAGAAGCTCTGAGTATGACCCAGGCAACGCTGCAGCGGCCTTCCGGACGCGGGAAGTTCATCACGTTTGAGGGGGGCGAGGGCTCCGGAAAGTCCACGCAGATCAAGAAGCTCGCCGAGCGTCTTGCGACGGCAAAGCTGCGTGCCATCGTTACCCGCGAGCCAGGCGGCTCGCCGGGCGCCGAGATCATGCGGCATCTCGTGCTGTCGGGAATGGGCAAGCTGCTCGGACCGGAAGCGGAGACGTTGCTGTTCGCAGCCGCCCGCGACGATCACGTTCGTACGGTGATCCAGCCCGCGCTCAGCCAGGGAACGTGGGTGCTGTGCGACCGCTTCTCGGACTCGACCCGCGCCTACCAGGGCAGTCTGGGGCAGGTCTCTCCCATCGTGCTCAACGCCATGCAGCGCGTCACCATAGGCGATCTCAAGCCGGACCTGACCATCATTCTGGACATCCCCGTGGAAGTCGGCCTGCAGCGCGCCGCGGCTCGCCGCGGCAGCGGCGCGCCGGATCGTTTCGAGGCCGAAGATCTGAAATTTCATCAGGACCTGCGCGATGCCTATCGGCAGATCGCCGCCGAAGACCCGCAGCGCTGCGTGCTGATCGACGCCAATGCCGACGCCGACACGGTCGCTGCGCGCGTCTGGACTGCGCTGCGCGATCACCTGTTCGCGATCCCGAGCACGGCAGGTACGGCATGAGCGCACGCAAGACCGAGCCGGAGGTGGCGGTCAGACATCCCCGTGAAACGGCCGATCTGTTCGGCCATCGCGAGGCCGAGACGGCGTTGCTGAATGCCTATCGCAGTGGGCGCATTCCGCATGCCTGGCTGATCGGTGGCTCACAGGGCATCGGCAAGGCGACGTTGGCCTATCGCATGGCCCGCTTCGTGCTCGCGAACCCCAAGCCCACGGCGCCTTCGGTGCAGCGCGCCGAGACGCTTGCGATCGATCCGAACGATCCCGTCGCGCGCCAGATCACCGCCGGCGCGCATGGCGGGCTGCTGGTGCTGGAGCGCGGCCTCAACGATCGCGGCGTGATGCGGACCGTGATTACTGTCGACGAGACGCGAGAGACGATTTCGTTCTTCGGTTCGACCGCGGCGGTGGACGGCTGGCGGGTCTGCATCGTCGACACCGTCGACGAGCTCAATCCGAACGCCGCCAATGCGCTGCTCAAGATCCTCGAGGAGCCACCGCAACGATCGCTGTTCCTGCTCGTCAGCCATTCGCCGGCGCGGGCCTTGCCGACGATCTTGTCCCGCTGCCGCAAACTGCCGCTGCGGCCGCTGGCAACCGGCGACGTGATCCGCGCAGCAGCGCGGGCCGCTGACATCGCATCCGATGATGCGGCTCTGTCGGAGGCGGCCGATGCCGCGGAGGGGAGTGTGTCTCGCGCGCTGACGCTGCTCGGCGGCGACGCGCTGAAGCTGCAGCAGCGGACCGCGGCGCTGCTGGCGACGCTGCCTCAGGTCGATCCGCGCGAGTTGCATGCGCTGGGCGATGCGCTGGGCACCAGCGACCGCGTGGCGCTAGCTGCTTTCATCGACGGCATCGATCGCTGGATCGGCGAAAAGCTGCGCGCTGGCGACGCCAACGCGAATCTGCCCCGCCTTGCACGGCTGGCGGAGGTATGGGAAAAGATTATCCGCGCCGCGCGCGACACCGAATCGTACAATCTGGAGCGAAAACCGCTGGTTTTCTCGGTATTCGGGATGCTCGCGGAAGCAACCCGATAACGCTCCGTCCGATAATAATCCCGACAATCATTGAGTTGAGAAGGAATTCGTGGTGGCGAAGGCTGGAAAGAAAGTTTCGAAAAAGCGCAAGGCGAAGAAGGCTCGCAAGTCGCCGCCCACGCGCGCCAGCAAGAAGGCAGCGAAGAAGCGTGCGGCCAAGAAGGGTGCGACCAAGAGCAAGCGCGTCGTGAAGAAGGCCGGCAAGACTTCGAAGAAGGCTGCAAAGAAGGCTTCGAAGAAGGCCGCGAGGAAATCGACCAAAAAGGTAGCGAAGAAAACCGTCAAGAAATCAGCGAAGAAATCCGCAACCAAGACGCCGATGAAGAAGCGCGCGGTACCGCCGCAAGAAGCGAGTTCTGCGGTGCAGATCGCCTCCGTGGCAGAAAGTTCGAAGCCCGCCGCGCCACGCGCGAAGCCGGCTGCCCAACCAGCGGTGGCTGCCGAGCGCAACACCTATTTCATCACTACCGCGATCGCTTATCCGAACGGCATTCCGCATATCGGCCACGCCTATGAGGCGATCGCGACCGACGCACTGGCGCGGTTTCAGCGGCTGAACGGCAAGGACGTATTTTTCCTGACCGGCACTGACGAGCACGGCCTGAAGATGGTGCAGACCGCCGAGAGCGAAGGCATGGGCGTCGCGGAGCTCGCTGCGCGCAATGCCGGCCGGTTCAAGGAGATGGACGAGCGGCTCAACGTGTCGTTCGACCGCTTCATCCGCACCACGGAGCCTGACCATCATCGTTCGGTCCAGGCGGTCTGGAATCGGATGCAGCAGAACGGCGACATCTATATCGACGTCTATGCCGGCTGGTATTCGGTGCGCGACGAAGCCTATTACGCCGAGGAGGAAACCGTCCTCGGCGAGGACAATGTGCGCCGCGGCCCGCAGGGCTCGCCGGTCGAGTGGGTCGAGGAGAAGAGCTACTTCTTCAAGCTGTCGGCCTATCAGGACCGCTTGCTCGCGCTTTACGAGAGCCAGCCTGATTTCATCGGGCCGGATTCGCGCCGCAACGAAGTCATCAGCTTCGTGAAGGGCGGCCTGAAGGATCTGTCGATCTCGCGCACGACGTTCGACTGGGGCGTCAAGGTGCCGAACGATCCTGAGCATGTAATGTATGTCTGGGTCGATGCGCTGACCAACTACATCACTGGCGTGGGCTTTCCCGACGAGAGCGATCCGAACTGGCGCTACTGGCCGGCGGACGTACACGTCATCGGCAAGGACATCATCCGCTTCCACGCGGTGTACTGGCCGGCATTCCTGATGTCGGCGCGTATCCCCGTGCAGAAGCGGGTCTACGCGCACGGCTTCCTGTTCAGCAGGGGCGAGAAGATGTCGAAGTCGGTCGGCAATGTCGTCGACCCCTTCAACCTGGCCGACCTGTATGGCGTCGACCAGATGCGCTATTTTTTCCTGCGCGAAGTGCCGTTCGGACAGGACGGCAGCTACAGCCATGAAGCCATTGTCGCGCGCATCAATGCCGATCTCGCCAACGATCTCGGCAATCTGGCGCAACGCTCGTTGTCGATGATCGCCAAACAACTCGGCGGCGTGCTGCCGGAGCCCGGCGAGTTCACCGACAATGACAGGGCGATCCTGGCGCAGGCGGATTGCATGCTGGAGGCCTCGCGTACCGCGATGGCGACGCAGCAGATCCATCAATGGCTCAACGCAGTGTGGGCCGTGGTGGCGGAAGCAAACCGCTATTTCGCGGGCGAGGCGCCGTGGGCGCTGGCCAAGACCGACCCGGCGCGCCAGAAGACCGTGCTGTACGTGACGGCGGAAGTGGTGCGGCAGGTCGCCATCCTGACCCAGCCGGCGATGCCGGACGCCTCGAGCAAGCTGCTGGATAGTCTCGGCATCCCCGATGACAAGGAGGCGCGCGACTTCGCAGCGCTTGCCACGCGGGTCAAGGCGGGCACGATGTTGCCGCCGCCGGTCGGCGTTTTTCCGCGCTACGTCGAACCAAAGGTGGATTGAGCCGTTTGCAAGCCATGCTCGTCGATAGCCATTGCCATCTCGACTTTCCGGATTTTGCCGAGGATCTCGACGCCATCGTCGCGCGCGCCGAGACGGCGGGGATCGGCCGTATCGTCACCATCTCGACCCGGGTCAAGCGGCTCGGCGGGCTGCTTGCCATCGCCGAGCGGTTTCCCAACGTCTATTGCTCGGTCGGCACCCATCCGCATCAGGCCGATGAGGAAGACGGCATTCCCGCGAGCGAACTGATCGAGCTGACGAAGCATCCGAAGGTCGTGGCGCTGGGTGAGGCGGGGCTGGATTATTTCTATGAGCACGGCTCCCGCGAGGCGCAGGAGCGCGGCTTTCGCGCGCATATCGCAGCCGCCCGCGCTACTGGCCTGCCGCTGGTGATCCACACCCGCGAAGCTGACGAGGACTGCGGCCGCATTCTCGAAGACGAGGTGGCAAAGGGACCGTTCCGCGCCGTGCTACATTGCTACACCGGCGGGCGGGAGCTGGCGATGAAGGCGATCAGTCTGGGTCTGTCGATCTCGTTCACGGGCATTTTGACGTTCAAGAAGTCGGAAGCCTTGCGCGAGCTCGCCGCCGAGCTCCCGGCCGACCGCATCATGGTCGAAACCGACTCGCCCTATCTGGCACCCGGCAAGTTTCGCGGCAAGCGCAACGAGCCGTCCTACGTGGTCGAAGTCGCCAAGGTGCTGGCGGAGACGCGCGGCGTCTCGCTGGAAGAGATCTCGCGGCAGACGACGGAGAATTTCTTTCGTCTGTTCTCCAAGGTGCCGGCGCCGAAGGCCGCCGCATGACGGTGACGCTGACGATCCTCGGCTGCGGTTCCTCAGCGGGCGTACCGCGCCCGGCACTCGGCTGGGGCGCCTGCGATCCCAACAACCCGAAGAACCGCCGCCGCCGCTGCTCGCTGCTGGTCGAGCGCAACGGCGCGCACGGCACCACGCGGGTCGTGATCGATACTTCGCCCGACCTGCGCGAGCAGTTGATCGACGCCGAGGTCGATCACATCGATGCGGTGTTCCTGACCCATGAGCATGCCGACCAGACCCACGGCATCGACGATCTCCGTTCGGTCGTACTGCATCAGCGCCGCCGCATTCCCGTCTACTTCAATCAGTCGACCGCCAAAGACATCATGGCGCGGTTCTCCTACTGCTTCATCTCGCCGGAAGGCAGCGACTACCCGCCGATCCTGACGCGCCATTCGATCGAAGCGGGCGAGAGTCATGAGACCGAAGGGAAGGGCGGGCCGGTGAAGCTTTCCGCTTTCCTGGTTCACCACGGCAGAATTCCCGCGCTCGGCTTCCGCATCGGCAACGCCGCCTACACGCCCGACCTCCACGACATTCCCGAGGAGAGCTGGCCGTCGCTGGAAGACCTCGACCTCTGGATCGTCGACGGGCTGCGCTATGCCGGTCACCCCAGCCACTTCAGCGTCAATGACGCGCTTTCATGGATCGAGCGTTTCAAACCGAAGCGCGCCGTCATTACCAACATGCATTCCGACCTCGATTACGAGGTGCTGCGCCAGAGCCTGCCGACCGGCGTGATCCCGGCCTATGACGGGATGCGGCTGGAGCTCGGTTAGGCGCTGCAGCCGCAGGGCCGGCTTTTCTCACGATCACATATTCTCGACTAAAAGACACCCCGGCGGGGCCTTTCGCAGGGCCTCATACCGGCCTATGAGGAGATCAAGCTGGCGCTTGAGAACCCAGACGGAGCAGGGTCGGTCGCGCATCGCGCACCCGATCGCAGGCCGCGGAGAAATGTGGATGATTGGCCTGTTCTTTGAAGTCCAGACAAGGCCGGGACACCGCGATCAGTATCTCGATCTTGCGGCCTCGCTGAAGCCAGACCTTGAGGCGATGGGTGGTTGCCTCTTCATCGACCGCTTCAGGAGTTTGACGCGAGAGAACCTGCTGCTGTCTTACCAGATCTGGCAGGACGAGGGAGCTTTAACGGCCTGGCGGGCTCACGCGCGCCATCACGATGTCCAAACCATCGGCCGCGAAAGAGTCTTTTCGGACTATCGCATCCGCGTCGCCCAGGTGATTCACGAAGCAAGGCGGGGGCAACCGATCTGGCAACCCGAGCGGCGCACGCCCTATAACGATCCGGCAAGGCGCGAGCCAACGTACGTTCTCGCCTCGGAATCGAATAATGCCACGCTACCGGCAGAAACCGCATGGCGCCGTGACGCTTTCACAAGCGTCTATCGTGGTGGGCATTTTGCACACCTGATCGATTTACCGGACGATCGAGCCGGCGTCGAATTCGGCTCGCACCTGTTTGCCGATCCGACAACCCAGTACTTTCGCATCTTCGAGGTCATGCGCGACTACGGAATGTACGAGCGGACCGAAGCACCGCAGTACTATCCGCCGGTCACGCTTCGCCCGCAATAACGGTCAGGCCGAAATCGCCTTTGCCGATTCCACCTGGTTGCGCAGCATGAATTTCTGGATCTTGCCGGTGGAGGTCTTCGGGATGGTGCCGAACACCACCGCCTTTGGCGTCTTGAAGCCGGACATGTGGCTGCGGCAGAAGGCGATGATCTCGGCCTCCGTCGCCTTGGCGCCTTCCTTCAACTCGACGAAGGCGCAGGGCACTTCGCCCCATTTGGAATCAGGCTTTGCCACCACAGCCGCGAACAGCACGGCCGGGTGCTTGTAGAGGACGTCCTCGACCTCGACGGAGGAGATGTTCTCGCCGCCTGATATGATGATGTCCTTGGAGCGGTCCTTGATGATGACGTAGCCGTGCTCGTCGAGCACGCCGAGATCGCCGGTGTGAAACCAGCCGCCGGCGAAGGCTTCCTGCGTCGCCTTCTCGTTCTTCAAATAGCCCTTCATCACGATATTGCCGCGGAACATCACCTCGCCGATGGTTTCTCCATCGCGCGGCACCTCCTGCATGGTCTCGGGATCGAGCACCGTGACGGCTTCCTCCAGCGGGTAGGGCACGCCCTGCCGGCGCTTGAGCTGTGCGCGCTGGTCGGCGGGCAGGTCGTCCCAACCCGGCTGCTCGGCGCAGACGGAGGCGGGGCCATAGACCTCAGTCAGGCCGTAGACATGCGTCAGCTTGATGCCGATGCTTTCGGCGCCCTCGAGCACGGCGACCGGCGGTGCGGCGCCTGCGATCAATCCGACGACAGGGCGCGCGGCTTTGCCTTTCGGCGCGCCGGGCGCGTTGATCAGCGTGTTGTAGACGATTGGCGCGCCGCACATGTGGGTGACGCCGTGTTTCGGGATCAGTTCGAAGATCTTGGCTGGATCGACCTTGCGCAGGCAGACATTGACGCCGGCGGAGGCTGCGACCGTCCACGGAAAGCACCAGCCGTTGCAGTGAAACATCGGCAGCGTCCACAGATAGACCGGATGCTGGCCGAGATTGCCGGCCAGAATATTGCTGACGGCATTGAGATAGGCGCCGCGGTGATGGGTCACGACGCCCTTGGGGTTGCCCGTGGTGCCCGAGGTATAGCTCAGCGCGATCGCGTCCCATTCATCGCCGGGCAATCGTGCCACGAAGCCGGGATCGCCCACTGCGACCGCCGCCTCATACTCGATTTCGCCGATCCGCTTGCCGCCCGCGAATGCAGCGTCGTCGACGTCGACGACAAAGGGCTTCGGCTCCTTCATCAGCGTCAGTGCTTCCGCGATTACACCAGAGAATTCGGGATCGACCAGGATGATTTTCGCGCGGCCATGGTCGAGCTGAAAGGCAATCGATGGCGCGTCGAGCCGGATATTCAGCGCGTTCAGGACCGCGCCCGCCATCGGCACGGCAAAATGCACCTCGTTCATGGCTGGGACATTCGGCAGCATCGCCGCGACCGTATCACCGTGACCAATGCCGCGGCCGGCGAGCCAGGACGCAAAGCGTCGGCACCGCGCATAGGTCTCGGCCCAGGTGAAGCTGCGGCCTTCATAGACCGTGCTGACATGATCGGGATAGACGGCGGCGCTGCGCGCGAGAAAGCTCAGGGGCGTCAGCGGCACGTAATTCGCCGGCGTCTTGTCCAATCCGATGGAATACTGGTTCTGGGCTGCGCTCATCGGCTTTGTCCCATTTGAAAAGTTTGACTTACAAGAACCCGATGGAAATCCACGGGAAGATCGCCACGATAATCAGGCCGACCATCAGCGCCAACAGGTAACCCCAGATCGGCCGGATACCCTCGGCCGGATCGACGCGCCCGATGGCGCAGGCCGCATAATAGCCCACTCCGAAGGGCGGCGCGAATAGCCCGATACCCATAGCGAGAATAACGATCATCGCGTAATGGACCTCGTGGACGCCGACCGCACGGGCGATCGGAAACAGAAGCGGCCCGAAAAGGACGATCGCCGGAATGCCCTCGAGCACGCTGCCCAGGATCACGAAGGCCACGATCGACACCGCGATGAACGTGGCCGAGCCACCGGGTAGGCCGGTCATGGCGGCCGCCAGCGTCCGCGAAAAGCCGGATTGCGTGAGTCCCCAGGCCATGCCGGTGGCGCAGCCGATGATCAGCAAGATCGCGCCCGATAGGCACGCGGTCTCGACCAACATGGGCATGATCCGCCGCCAGTCGAAATTGCGGTAGATCAAGAGGCCGTAAATCAGGTAGCCGACGATGAAGGCATAGACGATGCCGATGGTGGAAACCTCAGTGGCGGTCGCGATGCCCTCGACGACGGCGTAGCGGATCACGAACGGCAGCGCGATGGCGGGCAGGGCGATGGCGAACGCGCGGACGATCTCGCCGGCGCCTGCGCGCGTGACGTGCCGCAGATCCTCGTTGCGGTAGCGCCACCACACCAGCACTGAGAGCGTGAGCGCCAGCACCAGGCCCGGCAACAGGCCACCGGTGAACAGCGCCGCGATCGAGACGCCGGTGACCGAACCTATGGTGATGAGGACGAGGCTCGGCGGAATGGTTTCGGTCTGCGCGCCGGTCGCGGAGAGGAGGGCGACCAGATCGCCCGGCTTGGCGCCCCGCGCCTTCATCTCGGGAAACAGCACCGGCGCCACGGCAGCCATATCGGCGGCCTTCGAGCCGGAGATACCCGATACCAGATACATCGCGCCGACCAGCACGTAATGCAGCCCGCCGCGGACATGACCCAGCAGGCTCGCCAAAAACGCCACCATGGCGCGCGCCATGCCGGTCATCTCGATCAAGAGGCCGAGGAAGACGAACAGCGGCACCGACAGCAGGATGAGGTGGCTCATGCCCTCGTCCATGCGGCCGACCAGCACCATCAGCGGTGTGCCCGTGGTCAGCGCCAGATAGCCGTAGGTCGCAAGCCCGAAACCGAACGCGATCGGCACGCCGGCAAACACGCAGAAGCCGGCCACGCCGACAAAAAAGATGATCAGATTGAGATTGCCGAGCGGCTTGAGCGATCCGCTGAGCAGCCAGAATACCGCGATGACAAGCGCGACCGACAGGAGCGCGCCCAGCATGGTCCGTACATTGCCTGATCGGGCCAGCCGCAGGAACGCAAACAGCGCCATCAGGGCGATGCCGACCGGCAGCGCCGCGGCACGCCAGACATTGGTGATCTGCAGCGCCGGCGTGGTGATGTAGCTTTCCTCGTAGGCGTATTCGTAGGCTGGCCAGGCGATCAGGATGAGAAACGCCAGCGCGGCTGCCGTCGCCACCAGATCGAGGTAGGCACGCATGGCGGGCTTCGCGTTGGCGACCACCGCCGTCATCCGCATATGTTCGGCGCGGCGGAACGCGACCGCAGCGCCGAGCATGGCGAGCCACAGGAACAGGATCGACGCCAGCTCGTCCGACCAGATCAGCGGCCTGTGCAGCGCATAGCGCGCTACCACGCCGGCAAACAGGATGACGATTTCGGCGATGACTAGAAGCGCGGCCGGAATCTCGACCAGCATTCCCAGCGCATGTTCGATCGACGCCAGCAGCGGATAGCGGTGAGGGGACTGAGCCACCTCGCCGCCAGCGCCCTCACTCAATTCGGCATGAGCCATAACGGCCGCTCAGACGTTACGACAGCTTGCCGACGGACTTTTCGAGCAGCTCCCAGGGCTGGTCGCCGTATTTGCCTTTCCATTCCGCGTAGAAACCGGCGGAGCGCAGCTTGTCGCGGAATGGCGTCACATTGGGCTGGTTGAAGGTCAGGCCCTTGCCGGCCAGTTCCTGCTGCAGCCCGGCATTCAGCTTGGCCACGTCCTCGCGCTCCTTGACAGCCGCTGCGTTGATGTTCTTGGCGACAATGGTCCTGATATCCTCGGGCAGCTTTTCCCAGGCACGGCGGTTCGCCAGGAACCAGAAGCCGTCCCACATATGGTTGGTCAGCGAACAGAACTTCTGGACTTCGTACAGCTTCGCCGTCGAGATGATCGCCAGCGGATTTTCCTGGCCCTCGACGATCTTGGTCTGCAGCGCGGAGTAAACTTCGCTGAAATTGATCGAGGCGGGCGCGGCATCGAACGCCTTGAACATCGAGGTCCAGAGCGGCGAGACCGGTACGCGGATCTTGAAGCCCTTGAGGTCATCAGGACCGTTGATCGGCTTGGTCGACGACGTGGTCTGCCGGAAGCCGTTGTCCCAGATCTTGTCCATCACCACGAGGTTCGCCTTGGTGATCTCGCCCCGGATATGGGCACCCAGGCCCCCGTCCATGGCCTTCCAGACCGTGTCGTAATCCGGGAACGCAAAGCCGATGCCGCTGATCGATGCCGCCGGCACCAGCGTCGCCAAAATCAGGCCCGACAGCGTGAAAAATTCGACGCCACCCGAGCGAATTTGGCTCAACATGTCGGTATCGGAACCGAGCTGGTTGTTCGGAAAAATCTGCAGGTCGAACCGGCCGTTGGTCTCGGTCTTGATCGCCGCCGCCATTTCCTTGGCGCGGGCGTTCATGGGATGTCCGTCAGGAAGATTATTGGCGTACTTGTAGGTAAATTCCGCGGTCTGGGCCCGCGCCACCAACGGCGCGCCGATGCCGCCCAAAACCGCTGACGCAGCGGATGCCTTGAGAAGCGTGCGTCGTGAAAAACTCATTGGGTTCTCCCTTGAGGGTTGTTGTTCTTGCAATGCCCCGATGTCGCGAGTCATCAGCGTGCCGCGCTTATTGCAGCGTCCGCACGCGGCGGCAACACAGGCTTTGGCGGATCAGGATTGCTTGGGCCAAACGAACGCTCGTACAGCCGCGAAGCTGGCTTGCTAGAAGATCCGCCTAAATATCTGATTTAATTGTAGATATAGATATTCCATAATATACCTTATGCGAATCCCGAATACATCCGGCACTGGCGCCCCCGGCGTCGTTTCGGGTTCGATCTGAGTCATTCGTGCTCTATTTGAGTCTGCCTGGGCAACCAGAATGTGCTCGACGTTAGACTGAGGGAACTCAACGCGGAAGCAGCGGACCGAGAGGTCCCAGGTCGATATTCAGGTCCTCGGCGGCGAGCCCGAAGTGCTCCCGCAGGCACGATATGCGGTTGTCTAGAAGCATCAGCGTCATGCCGACGCGCTCCTCCTCCGCTTCGGTCAAGCCGCCCTCGTCGACACGACGAAGCGCCTGTCGCTCGACGAGCTGACGCAGCAACTCCACGATGGTGAGCACCAGGCGGGCCAGATCTCGTTCGACCGTGTCAGGCGCCATCGAAATGCGCTGGCGCGGCCCCGGCTCATGTCCAGCGACGCCGGCGCTCACTGGTCTCGCTCCGCTGCGCCAGATCGCGTGGTCCGGTCGAGCGACGTGATCAGAGCGCGAAGCGAGATCTGCACCATGTCGATGTCGGCGATCGCCAGCGTGATGTCTCCGGCCAGCACGATGCCACCCGCCAGGAGCCGGTCGAGCAGGTCGACTAGTGCGACCTCTTGGGCCGGGAACGCGGCGGGGCTCACGTGCCCTCCTCGCTGTCGGCGAACGAATAGGGCGGCCAGGGGCCCGTGATCTCGATCGTCACGTGCGGGTTTTCGGCGCCCAGCCGCTGTGCACGGGCGGCGAGTTCTTCGGCGCGCCCCGCATCCACCAGGTAGGCTGCGTTGAATACATTTTCGCCTGGAGCAGCGGACAGCTCGGCGCTCTGCGTTCGGTGTTGGCGGCGATCGACGGCAAGCCCGGCGAGAACGGCATCCATCTGCTCGGCCGCAGTGGTTGCGCGCCGCCACGCGTGCTGGCGCCGATCGCGCTGCTCGCGGCGGTTGCGCAGGTAGTCCCTGCCCGCGCGCGCCGATCCGGACCCGTCGGTTTTCTCAGCCACGGACATGCCGGCAGATGCGCCCGCGTGCTGCACGTAGATCTTCACCCCCACCTCCACGCGGCCCGCGAATCGATCCAGCGTCTCGCGGAAGCGCCGGTACTCCCGGCGTAGCAACTGCGCAACGCGGTCGTCGGTGCGGTGAACGGTCGCAAGTCGGAACGGCAGCGTTGGTGTGCACGCGGCAACCGCCGCCACGACCCTGTGGTGCGCGCGTGCGATTACCTCTAGCTCCGACAGCGTCTCCAGCCTGGCTCGCAGCGCGGTCTCATCGGCTTCGGCAGGTGCAAGCGGACTGACCACGGCGACCAGGTCTTGGTGGCGGACCAGGTGGATCGCGGCGCCGTCGACGCCGACGATACCGGCCGCCTGGGTTGGATTGAACGGGCGCGCGACCGCGTATGTATAGCTCGCCGTGCTCATCGCCGTGCCCCCAGAGTGGCGGTTTGCAGCGCCCTGATCTGCTTACGCAACCGCGCGTTCTCGGCCGCGAGCTGCCGCGGCCGAGGCTGGGAAAGCGCCGGATCGCGCTCCCACCAGTCGATCCCCATCGCCTTGGCCTTGTCCACCGACGCGACCAACAGCCGGAGCTTGATGGTTAGAAGCTCGATGTCGAGCAGGTTGATCTTGATGTCGCCGGCGATGATCAGTCCCTTGTCCAGAACCCGCTCCAGAATGTCAGCCAGGTTCGTCGAAGCACCCTGGCGTCCGTGCCACTCCATCATGCGATCAGATTCAATCATGCGATCATTCCTCGCTTTCGTCCCTCGTCCAGCCGGTCGAGGATCTCGTCCTCGCGTCGATCGAATTCCTCGGCATCGATCAACCCTTCATCCAGTTGCCGCGAAAGCTCGGCCAGCTCGCGCCGGATGGCTGCCGGGCCGCAATGCTGTTCGGCAGCGGCGTCGACGACCCGGTCGATGGTCCACAGCGCGAAGCGGGCCGGCGCGAGCGGCAGCAACAAGACATGCGACAGGAGTCCCACCGCCACGGCCCCTCACACGTCCGCTTCGTTGCCGACGAAGCTGTAAGGCGGCAAGGGCCCGTACAACTCGACGCTTGCGTAGCCGGGCAGCTCGCGGCGCAGCGGCGACAGGGCACCGTCGAAGTCCGCCCGGGCGCCGGACGCCACCAGGAACGATACGTTGACGAAGCAACCGTCGACCGGCGGGCCCCGACGTATCTGCGCGGCATGTGGTTGCAGGCGGGCGATGACCTGGCCTGCGTCACGCGCGCGCCGCTCCGCAACGGCGGCGGCCACGTGCTCGCCGAACGCCACCTTATCCTGGTGGCGGCCGCCGTCTGCGGCGCGAAGTGCGTGATTCCGCGCACGTAACTCGTCGTTCTGAAGCAAGAGGTCGCGGAGAAGGGCTTCCTCCGCATGAATGCCTTTGACGTTGAGCTCGACATGGCCATCGATCCGGGACAGCAATTCGCTATAGCGACGCGCCCCCGATCGAAGCTCCGTCTGCACGGCCTCGTCGTCGGGCGCGACCATCCCGAACCGCATCGGCAGCACGGTGCCGGCTGCGTAGATCCGTCCGATGACCGCATCGTGCTTCACCAGATCGCGCCGCTTCGCGCGCAAGTTCTCCGGCGCGTCGCTAACCACCGCGACGAGATCCTGCTCGCGCACGAGCCGGAGGGCGGGAGCGTGCTCCCCTATCCCCACCGCCCCTTCGAGCGGTAGTGGGTGGGAGGCACGCGTGAGACAGTAGACGTAGCTGCTCATCAGTCATCCTTTCCGTTGCGTCAGCCGATTTCCGTGCGCGCCCGGCCGGGTAGCTCGAGCGGCAGCGCGTCGCCGGGTAGCGAGCGGCCGATCCGGGGGCTGCTGCCGGTGAGTTCGAGGCGGCCACACATCTCGGCGAAGCGCAGGTAAGCATCGACGCCGGCCACGACGACCCGCGCATCGATGGTGACCACCTCGAGGCCGATCACCGACACACGCACGAACACGTCGATGACCAACCCGCGGTCCAGGATCAATTCAACGACTTTGTACAGCTCGCCCGACAATCTGCCCCCGTTTGCTTGAGGCGTTTGAGTCATTGCTATTCCAGTCATACGGTTTGCTCCTTCCGGAAAACACGATTTGTCCTTCCGGAAGCTGATACGCGCATAGCTTCGCATCAGTTTCAAAGCGAGGACGTAAGCCGCGCTGCCGCATGCGCTCGCCGCCAATTTTCACTGTCAGCGCAAAGGGTTTCCGTGGAAAATCGGCGGTTTGACTCGAATGGAACCAGAGTGGACTCGAATGCAGCGGTGAAACAGCCGGTGAACATCTCCGTTTTTTGCTGCCGAGACTCAGATCCAATCAGAAACGACAATCTGCATTGGAGCTCGCCAATTTCATCGCTGGTAGGAACCCCGCTTCCCACTCACAATGCGGCTCCAGACGAAACACAAAGCCCCGAGGCCGGTTGGTTTAAGCCGGCCGCAACGGGAGTTCCTCGTCATGCAAGAACGCGTCAGTCGCCCGACCGAATCTCGCGCCATTCCATTTGACACCGCCAAGCTCGATTCTCTTATGGAAGCGGCTGGTCTCGATATCCTGGTCGCGACGTCCAAGCACAATGTCCAATACCTGCTCGACGCGGAGCGCGCGATCTTCTTCGACTACATGGACGCGCTCGGCGTCAGCCGGTACTTGCCGGTCGTGATCTATCCGAAAGGCGCGCCTGACAAGGCGGCCTATATCGGGCACCGGCTGGAGACGCACCAGCGGGCCGTTGCACCGCTGTGGGTGCCGCAGGTCCGCACCGAGGGCAACGGCTCGGTGGATGCCGTTTCGCTGGCGGCAGGCCTGATCAAGAGCGCGGGCGTACCGATGAAGCGCATCGGCGTCGAAATGCCGTTTCTGCCGATGGATGCCGGCAGGGCCCTTTCGGACGCCCTGCCCGATAGCGAGATCAAGGATGCGCTGCTGGTGCTTGAGCGCCTGCGCGCCGTGAAATCGCCGGCGGAGCTGGCCAAGCTGAAAAAGGCCTCGGAATTGGTGATCGAATCCATGAACGAGGTGATCGCAAATCACGGCCCGGGCACCACCAAGCAGCAGCTTTTCGACGCACTGAGGATCGCAGAGGTCAAGCGCGGATTGACTTTCGAGTATTGCCTGCTGGCCTGCGGCGCCAGCCACAACCGGGCGCCTTCCGCCGACCGCTGGGAGACTGGCGACGTGCTGTCGCTGGATTCCGGGGGCAACTATCACGGCTATATCGGCGATCTGGCGCGGATGGCAGTGCTGGGCGAACCGGACAGCGAGCTCAAGAACCTGCTGGCGGAAATCGAAGCCATCCAGCGGGCCGCATTCGCTGCAGTTCGGCCAGGCGCGATGGGCGGCGAAATCTACGCCGCGGCCGAAAAGCTGCTGGCACAGTCCAGCCAGCGCGACTGCACCGAATTTCTGGCGCACGGCATGGGGCTGGTCAGCCATGAGGCCCCTCGCCTGACTGCCAAGGGTCCGATTCCCTACGACGACCCGGACGCGCGCCGACCATTGGAGCCCGGCATGGTGGTGTCAATCGAAACGACAATGAAACATCCCGCGCGCGGCTTCATCAAGCTGGAGGACACGGTTGCCGTGACACCAGCAGGCTACGAGATCTTCGGCGAAGGCAGCCGCGGTTGGAACATCGGCGGGATTGCACGGGTACGGTGAAGCCGGAAGCTACCGCCCCTTAAACCGCGGTTTTCGCCTCTCCAGAAACGCTGCGACGCCTTCCTTGTGATCCTCGGTCATGCTCGCCAGCGCGAACTGATCGACGTCCATGTGACTGGCGAGATCGTCGAGCGCGTGAGCCAGGCGGTTAACCGTCAGCTTGGTCATGGCAACCGACAGCGGCGGCTGCGCAGCGACCTTGGTGGCGAGCGCCATCGCGGCGTCGAAGGCCTTGCCGGGATCGGCCAGCTCTTCCACCAGACGCCATTCGTAGGCCTCGGAGGCCGAGATGCGCTGGTCGGCCAGGATCACGGCCTGCTTGGTGCGGGCCGGTCCCATCAAATGCAGCATCCGCGGCACGCTTTGCCAGCTCATGTTCATGCCAAGCCCGATCTCGGGCACGCGCATGTGGGCGTCTCTGGCCATCACCCGGAAATCCAGCGCGACCGCCAGCGCCACGCCGCCGCCGACGCAAAAGCCCTCGATGGCGCCGATCGTGATCTGTTCCATGTCCTGCCAGGCGCGCGTCAGGCGTGGTCCGAGCTTCAAATGCCGGCGCAGCGCGCCAAGGTCCATCGACTTGCGAGAGCGGCCTTCGGGATCCTTGAGGTCGAAGCCGGCGCTGAACGATTTGGCGCCGCCGGTCAGCACTACGACCGACGTCGCGGCGTCATCCTCGAAACTGCGGGCTGCGTCAGTAAGCTGACGCATTGCCTCCGGCGACAACGCATTGATGCCGTCGCCGCGGTCGAAGCGCACGACCGCGATGCGACCATCCGGACCTAGCCCTTTCTCGATCTTCACAAACTCGGCCAATGCTGTGCCTCCCTACCCGTCATTTTTCCGAACTCTAGCCGAGAAACGTGCACCCCTGCCCTGATCCCATCGGCAAAATGCTAGCAGAGTCCCTGCCTCGACATAGCCAGGATTTTGGGCCTATCCTGACGCCATGAGCGACCATGACCACCACGGCCATCATCACCACCACGATCACGACCATTCCGAGCTGTCGGAGACCGAGCTGCGCGTGCGCGCGCTGGAGTCGATCCTGACCGAGAAGGGCTACGTCGATCCAGCCGCCCTCGACGTGCTGATCGATCTCTATGAGAAGAAAATAGGCCCGCGCAACGGCGTTCGCGTTGTCGCGAAGGCATGGAGCGATCCGGCCTACCACGCCCGCCTTATGAAGGACGCCACTGCGGCGATCGCCGAGCTCGACTATTCCGGCCGCCAGGGCGAGCACATGGTGGTGGTCGAGAACACGCCCGACCAGCACAATATGGTCGTGTGCACGCTGTGCTCCTGCTACCCGCATCCCGTGCTGGGGTTGCCGCCGGTCTGGTACAAATCCGCGCCCTATCGCTCGCGCGCCGTCTCCGACCCGCGCGGCGTCCTGAAAGACTTCGGCGTGACGCTGCCGGACACCACCAAGATCCGCGTCTGGGATTCCACGGCCGAAATCCGCTACCTCGTGCTGCCGATGCGCCCTGCGGGTACCGAGGGCTGGAGCGAAGAACAGCTCGCCGAACTCGTCACCCGCGACAGCATGATCGGCACGGGCCTGCCGAAACAGCCGGACGAGATCGACTGATGGACGGCGCGCATGACATGGGCGGCGCCAAGGGCTTTGGCCCCGTTGTAGCAGAGCCGAACGAACCGGTGTTTCACGAAGACTGGGAGCGCCGCGCCTTTGCGCTGACGGTCGCGATGGCGCGCCCGGGCGGCTGGAACATCGATATGTCGCGGTTTGCGCGCGAGAACCGACCGCCCGAGGATTACCTCAGCAAGAGCTATTTCCAGATTTGGCTGGCCGGGCTGGAAACCTTGATGATTGAGCGCGGACTGGTGACGCGCGAGGAAATCGAGAGCGGCAAGGTGCTGTCCCCACCCAAGCCTGGCATCAAGGCGATTGCCCCGACTGAAGTCACGCCGGCGATCCGGCGCGGCGGCCCGACCGAGCGCGAGGCAAAAGCGCCCGCGATGTTTGCGATCGGCGAAGCCGTGCGGATGAAGGACATCCACCCGGTAACGCATACACGGCTACCGCAATATGTCCGTGGCCATCTCGGCACCATCGAGCACAATCACGGCTGCCACGTCTTTCCCGACACCAACTCGCTCGGCAAAGGCGAAGACCCGCAATGGCTCTATACGGTGCGGTTCGACGGGCCGGAATTATGGGGCAAGGACGCCGACCCGACGCTCAGCGTCTCCGTCGACGCCTGGGAATCCTATCTGGAGCGCGCGTCATGAGTTTGACTCCACAGCAGGCCGTGCAAGCAGCGGTCGCCGTCCCCGGCGTGCCCCGCGACGAGGACGGCCCGGTGTTTCGCGAGCCATGGGAGGCGCGCGTGTTCGCCATGGCGCTGGCGCTGCACGAGGCCGGCATCTTTACGTGGAAGGAATGGGCGGAGACGCTGGGCGCGCAAATCAAGCGCGCGCAGGCCGAAGGCGACCCCGACACCGGCGAGACCTATTATCGGCACTGGCTCGCCACGCTGGAAACACTCGTCGCCGCCAAGGGCGTCGCGACGTCGGATCTCCTGCATCGCTACCGCGATGCCTGGGACCATGCCGCCGACCGCACGCCGCACGGCGCGCCGATCGAGTTGAGGTCGGAAGATTTCGGCTAGGATGGTTCGTCGTCCCTGCGGACGCAGGGACCCATAACCACCGGCGTCGATTGATTGAAGCAAAGCCGGCTACGAATTTTTCGAACAACTTGGGCCGCGGCGTATGGGTCCCTGCGTTCGCAGGGACGACGTGAAGAGAGCTTTTTTGATTCAGGCTCGCTCCGCATATTCCCGCCAACCCTTCGCCCGCAATGCGCAGGCCGGGCATTCGCCGCAGCCATAGCCCCAATCGTGCTGCGCGCCGCGCTCGCCGAGATAACAGGTGTGGGAATGCTCGCGGATCAGATCGACCAGCCCTGCCCCGCCGAGCTCATGGGCGAGCTTCCAGGTCGATGCCTTGTCGAGCCACATCAGCGGCGTATGCAGCTCAAAGTTCTTCGCCATACCGAGATTGAGCGCGGACTGCAGGGCCTTGATGGTCTCGTTGCGGCAATCCGGATAGCCGGAATAGTCCGTCTCGCACATACCGCCGATGATGTGGCGGATGCCGCGCCGGTACGCCAGCGCCGCCGCGAAGGTGAGAAACACCAGGTTGCGGCCGGGCACGAAGGTATTGGGCAGACCGTCCTCGCCCATGGCAATGGCGACATCGCGCGTCAGCGCGGTGTCGGAAATCTCTGACAGCGTCGGAATCTCCAGCGTATGGCTTTCGCCGAGCTTTGCCGCCCAATCGGGCCGCAGCGATTTGATGCCCGAGAGCAGCCGGTCGCGGCATTCAAGCTCGATGGCGTGGCGCTGGCCGTAGCTGAAGCCGAGCATTTCCACGCGCGCAAAGCGCCGCAAGGCCCAGGCCAGGCAGGTGGTGGAATCCTGTCCGCCGGAGAACAGCACCAGCGCGGTTTCGGACGATGATTGGTCGCTCATAGGGGGCCAATAGCATTCCCGGGCCTCAAGGCCAATCGGTGGAAATTATCGCGATTTCGGCGCGTTCCGCTGGGATCGGCCCGCCGCTTCCGGCATAAAGCTCTCGTCCTCCCTGGCGACGGAACTCCCATGACACCTTCCCGCGATATCTCACGGCTGCTCGAAATCATGGCGGCGCTGCGCACTCCTGTCACGGGTTGCCCGTGGGACCTCGAACAGAACTTTGCGACAATCGCGCCCTACACCATCGAGGAGGCCTATGAGGTAGCCGACGCAATCACACGCGGCGATTTCGATGACCTCCGCGAGGAACTGGGCGATCTCCTGCTGCAGGTCGTCTATCACGCCCGCATGGCGGAGGAGCAGAACGCGTTTGCCTTCGGTGACGTGGTCGAGGCGATCACAAGGAAGTTGATACGCCGTCATCCGCATGTGTTCGCCGACAAGGACGGCAATATCGCCGCCGCCGGCGTCAAGAGCGCCTGGGAGCGCATCAAGGCCGAGGAAAAGGCCGAGCGCGCGGCGCGGCGGCCACCGGAAGAGACGACCCACAAATCCCTGCTTGCAACCGTCAAGGCCGGCCAGCCCGCCTTGACGCGCGCGATGGAACTGCAGCGCAAGGCGTCAACCGTCGGCTTCGACTGGAACGACCCGCGTGCGGTGCTGAGCAAGATCCGCGAAGAGGCCGATGAAATCGAAGCGGCACTCGACGGCAACAATGCCGACGAACTCGCTGAAGAAACCGGCGACCTCCTGTTCGCGCTGGTTAACCTGGCCCGCCACGTCGGCGCCGATCCGGAAGCCGCCTTGCGCGGCACCAACGCCAAGTTCGAGCGGCGCTTCGCCTATATCGAGCGGGCGCTCTCGGCAAAAGGACGTTCACTCGAGGACGCGACACTGGAAGAGATGGACGCACTATGGAATGAGGCCAAGGGTGCAGGGCAACCCCAGTCGTCGTCCCGACCAAGCGAAGCGCGAGCCGGGACCCATACCGCGGAATCTCGCGATTAGGCACGCGGCCAATACCGCTCGCAAAATCACTGCCGGCGGCTCTGGGTCCCCGCTTTCGCGGGGGGCGGCACCTGCTATGGGGCGGAATGCGGCACGGCATCGAACCTGGACACCACGATGTCGCGCTTGGTCTCGTCGACACGCACGGTCATGTCGAAGCGCCCGTCATGCAACTCCTTGTTGAGCACCTCGGCATTGCGATGCAGCCAACTGATGCCGGCGCCATCGGAAGCATCGACCGACAGATCGAGCGTGGTACGCGTTGCCGCCAGCCGATCTTCGATGGCGGTCAGTAGCTCGTTGACCCCCTCCCCGGTTTCGGCCGAGACCAGGAAGCACGGCCGATCCGCCGGACGGCGAGACGCGATGTTGCGCAGGTTCTCCCGCTCCTCGAGATCGAAGCGATCGATCTTGTTCCAGACTTCGAGGATGCGCGCCCCAGAGTCGGGATCGATGCCGAGCTGACGCAGCACGGCATCGACGTCACGCTCCTGCGCCTCCGCGTCCTCATGCGAGATGTCGCGGACGTGGAGAATGATATCGGCCTCCAGCACTTCTTCCAGCGTCGCGCGAAACGCAGCGACGAGTTGCGTCGGCAGGTTGGAAATGAATCCGACGGTGTCCGACAGCATCGCCTTGCCGCCATGCGGCAGGCTCAGCGCACGCAGGGTCGGGTCGAGCGTCGCGAACAGCATGTCGGCCGCCTGCACGTCGGCGCGCGTGAGCCGGTTGAACAGCGTCGACTTGCCGGCGTTGGTGTAGCCGACCAGCGCGACCACGCGATACGGCACCCGCTGCCGGCCGGCGCGATGCAGTCGCCGCGTTGCCTGCACCTTCTTCAGTTCGTTTTCCAGCCGCGTGATGCGATCGCCGATCAGGCGACGGTCGGCTTCGATCTGGGTCTCGCCGGGGCCGCCCATGAATCCGAAACCGCCGCGCTGGCGCTCCAGATGGGTCCACGACCGAACCAGCCGGCTGCGTTGATAGTTCAGATGTGCGAGCTCGACCTGCAGCGCGCCTTCCTTGGTCTTGGCGCGGCGGCCGAAGATTTCCAGGATCAGCCCGGTGCGGTCGAGCACCTTGGTGTTCCAGGCCTTCTCGAGATTGCGTTGCTGGATCGGCGACAGCGCACAATCCATCACCACCAGTTCGATATCATGACCTGCAATGAGCCCCGTGATCTCCTCGACCTTGCCCTTGCCGAGATAGGTAGCGGGCCTGATCTGGCTGATGGGCGCAATCAACGCGTCTGATATCGTGAGGTCGATGGCCCGCGCCAAGCCTGTTGCTTCCTCGAGCCGGGCCTCGGAATCGCGCACGACATCATTCGCCTGCGCATCGGCATCGCCGCGGCGCATTCGCAAATTGGGCCGATGACGATCACCCGCCCGGTTTGTTTAGCCCCCGCCGACCGCGGACGGTCGGCGCTCCCTTCACGGTCGCGGGGTTCCAATCAGTTCACTCTCAAGCCGGAGCATCCTCGCCGCCTTCGAACAACTGAATGGGGGCTCCCGGCATGATGGTCGAGATCGCATGCTTGTAAACAAGCTGTGAATGACCGTCGCGCCGGAGCAACAAGCAGAAGTTGTCAAACCAGGTGACAATTCCCTGCAGCTTTACTCCGTTGACCAGAAAGATCGTTAGTGGCGTTTTTGTTTTACGAACGTGATTTAGGAAGGTGTCTTGTAGGTTTTGTGCGCGGTCTGCCGCCATTGTTTTTGTCCCGCCGTCTCGTGCTTCTTTTTGTTAAGCCGGTTGTTGCTCTCTCACGGAGCCTGCCCCGACTCGCCGGCTTCCCCTGAGATCCCCCTCCGGTCGGCTCGGCCGTACGATTTACGATTAGAGGGTACGCGCGGTTTTTAGGCAAGCCGGTTCGGGCCTGGCCTAGCCGGAACCCAGTGGCCATTCTCCGTAAAAGCGCCGAAAGAGATAAATATTCCAAAGCAAGTGCATGGATCGGCTCAAAGGAAGCGAGTGACCAGCGGATTTCGGCAAGTATCGAACAATCGATTCACGTAGGCGTCAGCCAACCCCGAGCGCCTTGAGCTTGCGGTGTAGCGCCGAACGCTCCATGCCGACGAATTCGGCGGTGCGCGAAATGTTGCCCGAGAACCGGCTGATCTGTGCGATCAGGTAGTCACGCTCGAACACTTCCCGCGCCTCGCGCAGCGGCAGCCCCATGATATGCTCGCCATTGTTGCTGGTCGGCATCGCCGGCACCATCGAGCCCACGTCCTGCGGCAGCATGTCGGCGGTGATGATCGCTTCAGGACCGCCGCCGGCGAGAATCATGACGCGCTCGACATTGTTGCGGAGCTGGCGGACGTTGCCGGGCCAGACATGCGACTGCAACACGGCCATCGCATCCTGGCCGATCTGCCGCTTCGGCAAGCCCGTCGCCGCCGATATCTGATCCATGAAATAGTCGATCAGTTCGGGGATGTCCTCGCGGCGTTCCGACAACGGCGGTACCCGGATCGGTACCACCGACAGCCGGTGGTAGAGATCCTCACGGAACCGCCCTTCCGAAATCTCTTCCTCCAGGTTGCGCGCGGTCGAGGAGATGATGCGGACATCGACGTGAATCTTGGCGGTGCCGCCCGAACGCTGAAAGGTCTGATCGACCAGCACACGCAGGATCTTGTTCTGGGTCTCGCGCGGCATGTCGGCGATTTCATCGATAAACAGCGTGCCGCCGTGCGCCTCTTCCAGCGCGCCCGGCTTGCGCGGCTGTTCGCCGTTGGTCTGTTCGATACCGAACAATTCGACTTCCATCCGCTCCGGCGTGATCGCCGCGGCGTTGATGACGACGAACGGGCCTTCTGCACGGCTCGATGCATTGTGCAGCATACGCGCGGCCAGTTCCTTGCCTGAACCGGAGGGGCCGACGATCAGGATGCGGCTGTTGGCCTTGGCCGCGCGGTCGATGGTCTGGCGCAACTGGTTCATGCAGGCGGAACGCCCGGTGAGAATGCTGGCGGTAGGAGCCAGTTGCTTGAGTTCCTTCACCTCGCGCTTGAGCCGCGAGGTCTCGAGCGCCCGCGTCGCCACCAGGATCAGCCGGTCGGACTTGAACGGCTTTTCGATGAAGTCATAGGCGCCGCGCTTGATCGCAGCCACCGCGGTTTCGATGTTGCCGTGGCCGGATATCATCACCACGGGAACGTCGGCGTGATCCTTCTTGATCTGCTCCAGTAATTGCAGGCCGTCGAGCTTGGAGCCCTGCAACCAGATGTCGAGAAACACCAGATGTGGGCGGCGGTTGGAGATCTCGGCCAGCGCCGAATCGCTGTCGCGCGCGGTACGGGTATTGAAACCTTCGTCCTCCAGGATGCCCGCAACGAGGTCGCGAATATCGGCTTCGTCGTCGACAATCAGAATGTCACTGGCCATGGGTTACACCTGTCTTGTCTGTTGCCCGTTGCGGCTTCGGTTCTTGTTTCATCTTGGTCGCGGGTGCCGCCTCATTGGTTTCGCCTGACGACGCTTTTGTTTCGTCAACCTGTGGTTTTGCGTCCGAATTCGGCTGTTTCACTTCCACCTTCGGCGCGTGACCTGATACGGCGAACCGCAGCCGCATCCAGGCGCCGCGCTGCCCGGGCCGAAAATCGGAAGCATCCTTGAGTTCGATGCGGCCGCCATGGTCTTCCAGCACGCGGCCGACGATGGCGAGCCCGAGCCCGGTGCCCTTCTGGCGCGTCGTCACGTAGGGCTCCAGCAACCGCGAACGGCTCACCTTCGGCAGGCCGATACCGTTGTCGATCACGTCGATCACGATGTCGTCGTTTTCGCGCGCGGCAATGACGTCGATGCGTCCCTTGCCGAGTTCTTCCGGCGGCACCTGCTCGATCGCCTCCGTCGCGTTCTTGATGATGTTGGTCAGCGCCTGCGAAATTAGCCGGCGGTCGAACTGGGCGCGCATCGGATCCTGCTTGATATCGGCCTCGATATCGAGATCGGGATGCCCGACCTTCATCAGGAAGACCGCCTGCCGCACAGTGTCGGCGACGTCCTCGCCTTCCATGACGGGCTTGGGCATCCGCGCAAAGCGTGAAAACTCGTCAACCATCCGCCTGATGTCGTCGACCTGTCGCACGATGGTGTCGGTACATTGTTCGAAGATGTTCTTGTCTTCGGTGATGACCTTGCCGAATTTGCGGCGGATACGTTCGGCCGAAAGCTGAATCGGCGTCAGCGGGTTCTTGATTTCGTGGGCGATGCGGCGCGCAACGTCGCCCCACGCCGAGGTGCGCTGCGCGGAGACGAGCTCCGTAATGTCGTCGAGCGTGATGATGTAGCTGTCGCGTGACTGGCTGGTCTGCTCGGCGCTGACGCGGACCGACAGATTGCGCTCATGGCCGTCGCGCGTAATCGTGATCTGGCCCTGCACCAGGCGCTGCGTGCCCTCACGCGCGGTCTTCATCATGTCGTCGAGTTCGGGCAGCACGTCCGAAAGAGGATGGTCCAGCGTCTCGGATTCGGCATGGCCGATGAGTTTCTCGGCCGAGCGGTTCAGGATGCCGACGCTACCCGACGCGTCGACGCCGATGATGCCGGCGCTGGCCGAAGACAACACCGCCTCGATGAAACGGCGGCGGCTGTCGATCAGGTCCGACGCGCTGACCAGCTCGTCGCGCTGGGTGCGCAATTCGGCCGTCATCTTGTTGAAGGTCTCGCCGAGATGCGCGAGGTCGCCTTCGGATTTGTGGACCGGCACCTGGACATGCAAATCGCCGGTCGAAACGATATTGGCCGCGCTCATCAAATTTCGGATCGGCGCCACCAGCCAGTTGGCGAAATTCAACCCGATCAGCACGGACGCCATCAGAATAGTGAGCGCGATCACTGCAAACATCAGCGCGAAGGCGACCTGAATGCCGAGCCGGCGGGCTTCGATCTGCGCGTATTCAGCGACGCTGGCCTGGGTCTGCTTGAGCTGGCTGACCACCCGCGGGTCGAGCAGCCGGGCAACGTAAAGAAAAGTGTCAGCGAAGCCGCGCAGGCGAATCACCGCTGCGACGTAGTTTTCTTCCGGGAATACCGCGATCTCCGGTTTGGTTTCGCCGACATTGCTGAGGAACTCCTGCGGCGGCGTCGCGAATTGCTGCTGGATGCCGGTTTGCGCCGTCACCAGAACCTTGCGATCCTTGTCGATCAACATCGCGCCCGGCAAATTGCGCAAGGCCGCGTTGTTCGTCAGCAACTCGAAAAACGACTGCCGGTCCTGGTCGAAAAGTGGCCGCGCATTGGAAAGATCGTTGGCCATCCCCAGAATGTCGCCATTGATGAGATAGGCGTGCTCATTGACATAGGCATGGGCAATGTTCAGCGAGTTCTCGATCGCCGCTCGCGTCGGCCCGGAAAACAGCCTGTCGAGGCCACGATCAAGGGTGACATTGGCGACAATGGCAACCACAACCGCCGGCAACACCGCAATGACGGAGAACAGGCTGACGATCTGGACGTGCAGCCGTGCCGCGGCCCGGCCACGCCGCCGCGCCTGAATCACCTGCCAGACTTCGCGGATGATGATCGCGACCAGCAGCAGGATGGTCGCCGCATTGATCAGCAGGAACGAATAGACCACGTGGCGGGTCGGCTCGATCGGCGTCAGACCGCTCAGGACCACGAAGGTCAGAAACGCCGACAGCAGCGCGATCGCGACGGCAACCGGCGCCACCCACTTCCGCAGGATCCCCCCTCCGGATTCGGCATGCGATGGATCGAACGATGGTGCCGAGGTCTCTGCGGTGGTCATTCCGGCAATCGGTGAATTGAAAGGGCTTTGTGCCCGCCTGTCGCGGACTGATGCATTCATATCACAATGTTGCCGAATTGCGACAATTCCGCGGCCATCCGACCGCTAAAGCGATCGATCCCCAGCCGCATCACCCGTTTTCATTGCGGAAGGAGGCAGGTGCAATCCCTAGCCGCCGCTCCGGTAAACCTGAATGTCGAGATCCCTGATCTTCTTTCGCAGCGTATTGCGGTTAAGGCCGAGCAGGTCGGCCGCGCGGATCTGGTTGCCCCGTGTGGCCGCCAGCGCCGCGGTGAGCAGCGGCACCTCGATCTCCTTGAGGATGCGGTGGTAGAGGCCCGGCGGCGGTACGCCGTTCGGGAAGCCGGAGAAGTGCGAGGACAGGTAGGCTTCGACCGCGCCCCCGAGATTCTCCACGCCAATCGGGACGTTGCCGCCCGAGGTGACCGCCGGCGGCGCCAGCTCGCCATCGATGACTGAAGCCGTAATGACGTCCTGCGGATAAAGCGCGGCCAGCCGGCGCGCAAGGTTTTCAAGCTCACGCACGTTGCCGGGCCAGCGGTGCTGTTTGAGGCGTTCCAGCGCCAGCGCGTCGAGTTTCTTCGGCGGCAGGCCGTCTTTTTCGGCGAGCGAAAAGAAATGCCTGATGAGATCGGGCAGATCCTCGATCCGCTCCCGCAACGGCGGCAGGCGCAGCGGAACCACGTTCAGGCGGAAGAACAAATCCTCCCGGAACAGGCCCTGCTGGATCAGGATGCGCAAATCCTTGTTGCTTGCCGCCACGATCCGAACGTCGGTCTTGATCGGGGTGCGCCCGCCGACCGTGGTGTATTCGCCCTGCTGCAGCACGCGCAGCAACCGCGTCTGCGCCTCCATCGGCATGTCGCCGATTTCGTCGAGAAACAGCGTGCCGCCTTCGGCCTGTTCGAACCGGCCGGAAGCGCGGGTATTGGCGCCGGTGAACGCGCCGCGCTCATGGCCGAACAATTCGGACTCGATGAGGTCACGCGGAATCGCCGCCATGTTGACGGCGACGAACGGTCCGTTTCGGCGCTTGCCGTAGTCATGAAGCGCGCGGGCAACCAGTTCTTTGCCGGTGCCGGACTCGCCGGAGATCATCACCGTGAGGTCGGTCTGCATCAGCCGCGCCAGCACCCGGTAGATCTCCTGCATCGCCGGCGAGCGGCCAACCAGGGGGATCGAATCGAATTCGGAGTCATCGGCCGCGCTCGTCACCCGCTCTTTCGGCTCGGCAAGTGCGCGGCCGACGATGGTGATGAGCTCCTTCAGGTCGAACGGTTTCGGCAGATATTCATAGGCGCCGCGTTCCGACGCCCGGATCGCCGTCATGAAGGTGTTCTGTGCGCTCATGACGATGACGGGAAGGCTCGGTCGCATCTTCTTGATGCGCGGCAAGAGGTCGAACGCGTTCTCGTCGGGCATCACCACGTCGGTGATAACGAGATCGCCCTCGCCCTGGCTGACCCAGCGCCACAGCGTCGCGGCGTTCCCGGTCAGGCGAACTTCATATCCGGCGCGCGAAAGCGCCTGGTTCAGAACCGTGCGGATGGCGGTGTCGTCATCGGCAACGAGTATGCTACCTGCGGGCATCGTTACTCCTCATCTTGCGTCCTGTGAGGCAGGCGGCAGCGTACCCGGAACGCCGTCGCGGTTGCTTTGGTCGAACTGTTTGGTGGGATTGAACATCGGCATCAGCACGCGGAAGGTGGTCTTCCGCGGCTGCGATTCGCATTCGATGATGCCGCCGTGATCGCCGACGATTTTTGCCACCAGCGCCAGCCCTAGCCCGCTGCCGGTTTGCTTGGTCGTCACGAAGGGATCGAACAGGTTCGGCAGCAGGTCTTCCGGAACACCGGATCCGTTGTCCTTGACGCAGAATTCGAGCGGCAGCGACACCCGCGACTTCTTGCCCGGCACCGACAGGCGAACGCCCGGGCGGAAAGCGGTGGTGAGCTGGATTTCTGCGTCGCTACCGAGATCGGCGACCGCTTCGGCAGCGTTCTTCACGAGGTTGAGGAAAACCTGAATGAGCTGGTCCTGATTGGCCAGCACCGGCGGCAGGGACGGATCGTAGTCCTCGATGAAGCGGATGTTGCGGGCGAAGCCGGATTGCGCCAGCCGCTTCACGTGATCGAGTACGGAATGGATGTTGACCGCCCCGCGGGCCACCGGGCGGTCGTCGCCGAACACTTCCATGCGGTCGACCAGGGTGACGATGCGATCGGCCTCGTCGCAGATCAGCCGCGTCAGCATGCGGTCTTCGGACGAGGCCGCCTGCTCCAGCAATTGCGCCGCGCCGCGGATGCCGGACAAAGGGTTCTTGATCTCATGCGCCAGCATCGCGGCCAGCGCGATCACCGAGCGTGCCGCGCTCCGGTGCGTCAATTGCCGGTCCATCTTGTCGGCGATGGTGCGCTCCTGCAGCATCACGACGATATGGCCGGGCCGCTCAGTGAGCGGCGCGACGTGCAGGTCGACCTGGCGGTCGCCGCCGATGCGCGGCGTGCCGAGATCGACCTTGTATTCGTTGACCGGCGACGCGCTGGCTCGCACCTGGTCGATCAGCGCCAGCAGCGGACTGCCGAACGGCACCAGCTCTTTCAGGGACTGCCGGCGCAGGAATTGCGTCGAAATCTCAAAGAAGGATTCGGCGGCGATGTTGGCGTCGACGATGCGGCCGTCGGGCGCCACCAGCAGCACCGGGTTGGGCAGCGCATTAAGGATGGCCTCGCTCTCGGAGGGCACGGCGCGGCGTTGTTCTGCGGCTGAACTCATGCAGCAGCACTCCATGCGAAATCGTCGAACGCGTCCTGGAGCGATCGATGCACGCGATGCGGATCCTCCGACGTTAGAATCTTTTGCCGCCAGCCCCTCAGCGTCTCCGCCGGCGCGCGGCTGCACTGCGCTGCAATCTCCAGGGCCCAGCCGAGATGCTTGCGAGCGTGTTTGAGTCCGATGCGCAGCCCGTAATGGCTGCAAACCTCGTCGTAGAGCGCGCGCACATGCGCGAGTTGTTCGGCGAGCGACGGAGTGGTCTCCGCCTGTCCGGTTTCAAGCCGGCGGCCGATCTGTCCCGGCAACCAGGGCTGGCCCTGCGCGCCGCGCCCGATCATCACGGCGTCCGCCCCCGATACTTCCAGTGCGCGGACCGCCTTCTCGAATGAGGTGATGTCGCCATTGACGACGAGCGGCACGGAGACCGCGTCCCGGACCGCGCGCACGGCGGCCCAATCGGCAATGCCCTTGTAGAACTGGCAACGCGTACGCCCGTGCACGGTGATCATCTGCACGCCGGCCTGTTCTGCGCGGCGCGCCAGTTCGGGCGCGTTGAGCGAGCGATCGTCCCAGCCGAGCCGCATCTTCAGCGTCACCGGCACTTTCACTGCCGCGATCGTGGCTTCGATCAGCCTGAGCGCATGATCGAGATCGCGCATCAGTGCTGAGCCGGACTGGCCGCCAGTGACGTGACGCGCCGGACAGCCCATATTGATATCAATGATGTCGGCGCCGGCCGCTTCCGCAACCCTTGCGCCCTCTGCCATCCAGTGCGCCTCGCAGCCCGCGAGTTGAACGACGTGCGGCCCGACACCGGCTGTCTCGCAGCGCAGAAGCGACATCGGCCTGCCATGCACGAGTTCGTCGCTAGCGGTCATCTCTGAAACGACCAGTCCGGCGCCGAGGGTGGCGGCAAGACGTCGAAAGGGGGCATCAGTGACGCCGGACATCGGCGCCAGAAGAACCCGGTTAGCGACGGCAATCTCGCCTATTTTCAACGGCTTAGAGCGTGAACTTTCCGGGCCGGTCACGGCGTTCTCATGGTTGGGGCGGCGGCTTCATTGCCGTCGACGCCTATTGTGAGCACAAATCTTGGGCAGTCAAGCTTCTTGCCTACACTTTAGACAGATCTATCATTTGTGCAAGTGCACTGCAACAAAAACCGCTTTTCCCACAGCGCATGGGAAACGCTCTGTTTTTCCGCATACGGCATGGTAAGGGCTGTGCGCCAGCGCGCCGATGCTCCTCCTCAACCCCGATTCGTTCGTATTTGAGTCCAGATGCCCAGACCTGAGCGTACCGCAGCCATCCTTGTCGCAGCCGGACGCGGGCTTCGCGCCGGTGCCGGGGGGCCCAAGCAATATCGCGAGATCGGCGGGCAGACCGTGATCTTCCGCGCCATGGAGGCGTTCTGCCGGCATCCGGACGTGTTTGCCGTGCAACCGGTGGTCAATCCCGACGACGCCGCCATCTTCAATGAGGCTGTCGCGGGACTGCGCCACCAGCCGCCCACCAATGGCGGCGTGACGCGTCAGGCTTCGGTGCATGCCGGGCTCGAGGCGCTGGCCGCGGAGAAGCCCGATATCGTTCTGATCCACGACGCCGCACGGCCCTTCGTGACGTCTGCGGTGATTTCGCGCGCGATCGATGCTGCCGGGCGCACCGGCGCGGCGGTCCCTGCGATCCCGGTCACAGACACAATCAAGCAGGTCGGCGATACCGGCAACGTCGAGGCAACACCCGAACGCGCACGGCTGCGAATCGCGCAGACGCCGCAAGCGTTCCGCTTCGATGTCATTCTCGATGCCCATCGCCGCGCCGCGCGCGACGGGCGCAGCGATTTCACCGACGATGCGGCGCTCGCTGAATGGGCGGGATTGACGGTTGCAACCTTTGAAGGCGATCCTGCAAACATGAAACTGACCACGCCGGAAGATTTTGCCCGCGAGGAAGCCCGTCTTGCCGCTCAGCTCGGCGACATCAGGACCGGCACCGGCTACGACGTGCACGCCTTCGGCGATGGCGATCATCTGATGCTCTGCGGCGTCCGGGTGCCGCACGTCAGAGGCTTTCTCGCCCATTCCGACGGCGACGTCGGCCTGCATGCCCTGGTCGACGCCATCCTCGGCGCGCTGGCGGACGGCGATATCGGTTCGCATTTTCCGCCAAGCGATCCGCAGTGGAAGGGCGCCGCGTCAGACAAGTTCCTCAAATATGCCGTCGATCGCGTTGCTGCGCGCGGCGGCCGGATCGCCAACCTCGAAGTCACGATGATCTGCGAGCGTCCGAAGATCGGCCCGCTGCGCGATACCATGCGCGCACGTATCGCCGAGATTACCGGCCTCAACATCTCGCGCGTGGCCGTCAAGGCGACGACCAGCGAACGGCTCGGCTTTACCGGCCGCGAGGAAGGCATCGCGGCAACTGCGAGTGCCACCATCCGTCTCCCCTGGAACGATAAAGGTTGGGGCGAGTAACATGAGCGGCAGCGACGCCCGCGCCCTCTCCCGCTCGCTGCTCGATTTGTGCCGGATGCGTAAGCTGACGATTGCAACGGCGGAGTCCTGCACGGGCGGCCTGGTCGCCGGCGCCCTCACCGACATTCCCGGCTCGTCGGATGTGATCGACCGTGGCTTCGTCTCCTATTCCAACGAAGCCAAGCGCGCGATGCTCGGCGTCAAGGCCTCAACACTCCAGACCTTTGGTGCGGTCAGTAAGGAAACCGCGACTGCGATGGCAATCGGCGCCCTGGAAAAAGCCGGCGTCGATCTCGCAGTATCCATTACCGGAATTGCAGGTCCGGGCGGTGCCACGCCGGGCAAGCCGGTCGGCCTCGTCCATTTCGCGGTCGCCTCGCGCGACGGAAAGATCGTGCACCGCGAATTCCGGTTTGGAGCCATTGGCCGCACCACCGTGCGCCAGCGCTCCGTCGTGGAGGCGCTGCGGATGCTGCTCGAGTTGGCGCGCGGTCCACAGCCGCCGGTCAAACCGCCCCGCCAGACCATGAGCCGGCTTCGTCCGCGGGTGGCTCGAACGCCGCGGCGTAGCGCCGTCAAACGACGCCGGCCGGCGCGGACTTAAGGTCGGGATCAGGCTTGCGCGGCCAGAGCCTTGGCGCGGGTTTCGCTCAGCGAAGATACCGGCGTCAGCGCTTCCGGGCTGATCGAAAGCTCGATGATAGCGGGAAGGCCGCTTGCCACGGCTTCATCGAAGGCGCGCGCGAAGTCTTCCGTCCGCTCCACATGGGCGCCGAAACCACCGCAGGCGCGGGCCAGTGCGGCAAAGTCCGGGTTGGCGAGATCGGTACCGGAGACGCGGCCCGGATAAGTCCGCTCCTGGTGCATGCGGATCGTTCCGTACATGCCGTTGTTGCAGACGATAACAATCAGCGGCAGCCGGTTTTCGACCGCCGTCATGAACTCCAGTCCGGTCATCTGGAAGCAGCCGTCGCCAGCGAACGCGATCACGGTGCGTTCGGGATGCTGCAGCTTGGCGGCGACGGCCGCCGGCAAGCCATATCCCATCGAGCCCGACGTTGGCGCGAGCTCCGTACGAAATTGCCGATAGCGCCAGAAACGGTGCACCCAGACGGCATAATTGCCGGCGCCGTTGCAGATGAGGGTGTCAGGCGGCAGGCGATCGCTCAAACCGCGCACGATCTGCGAGAGCTGCACGTCGCCGGGCGAGCGCGTCGGCTCGGCAAAGGCGAGATAGTCGGCATGTGCCGCCTTGACATAGTCGGCACGCGATCGATGCTTCGGCTCCAGCCGCTTGATCGCGGCCGCGAACGCGGCGCTGCTCGCGACCACGCCCAGCGTCGGGGAATAGACGCGGCCGATCTCTTCGGGATCTGGATAGACGTGAACCAGCGGCTGCCTTGGCTTCGGAATATCGAACAGCGTGTAGCCGGATGTGGTGGCCTCCCCCAGCCGCGCGCCAAGCGCGATCACTAGATCGCTGCTGCGGATCCGGTCGGCGATTTTTGCGTCGAGGCCGATGCCGACATGGCCGCCATAGCAGGGATGCAGATTATCGAAATAGTCCTGGCAGCGGAACGAAACGCCGACAGGCACTTCATGCGCTGACGCAAACGCCTCGAGATCGCGGCGCGCCTGATCGCTCCATCCGCCGCCCCCGACGATCAGGAACGGCTTCTTCGCCTCCGAAAGCAGCGCATGGAATTGCCGTAAAGCGCCGTCATCGGGCGCGATAGGAAGCGGGTTGTAGGGCGGCGCATCCGGCACTTCGGTGGTGTCGGTGAGCATGTCCTCAGGCAGCGCCAGCACGACCGGACCGGGACGCCCCGAGGTCGCGGTGAAGAAGGCGCGCGAGATGAACTCCGGAATTCGCCGCGCATCATCGATCTGGGCGACCCATTTCGCCATCGGTCCGAACATCAGCCGATAGTCGATTTCCTGAAACGCTTCGCGTTCCATCATGTCGCGCCCGACCTGGCCCAGCAAAAGGATCATGGGCGTCGAGTCCTGGAAGGCGACATGAACGCCGGCGGACGCATTGGTGGCGCCGGGCCCTCGCGTGGCGAACGCGATTCCCGGGCGGCCCGTCAGCTTGCCATAGGCATCCGCCATCATGGCGGCCCCGCCTTCATGCCGGGCATTGATGAACCGCACGCGCTGGCTCTGGTATATGCCGTCGAGCGCCGCGAGAAAGCTCTCGCCGGGCACGCCGAACACGGTATCGGCGCCGTGCAAGGCGAGTTGCTCGATCAGAATATGTCCACCAGTTCGAAGATTTGCGTCCATCGTCTCGTCCCTCTGTTGCGGGATCACGGATTTGGACCCGGCTTAATGAATGGCGTCAGCACCAGCAACCGGCTTTCGTGCGAGATCAGATATGCGGCCGGTCATGTTCCTTGTTGTTGGTCTTTCTGCCCTACTCGCGCCTCAACGCCGGTCACGGCCTCATAGGCCTTGATGACGGCGGTGCAGGATTCACCATCGTGCCCCAGCAGCGCCGCCTGCCGGTAGGTTTGATGCACCGCTTCCGCCATGAAACCCGGCAGGCCGGCCTCCTCCAGCCAGCGCGCGTAATAGCGGACGTCCTTGCGGGCGTTCGCCAGTGACATCAGCGGGGTGAAGTCGCCATCGAGCGTGGCCTGGCCATAGAGATCGAGCATGCCGCTCTTTCCGCCCGCCGCCGAAATGATGCGGATCAGTTGGGACAGATCGAGCCCATCCTTTGCGGCGAGCGCAAAGCCCTCGCACCACGCCGCCACATTGGCGAAAGCGATGTAGTTGTGAATGAGCTTGAGGCGGATGGCGTGTCCCAGCGGGCCGATATGGAAGATGTTTTCGGCATAGAGCTCGAAATAGGGCCTGAGGTCCTCGAGCAGGTCGCGCTCGCCGCCGAACAGCACGTTGACCTTGCCGATATCAGCGTGTTTCGGGGTCCGCGTCATCGGCGCCTCGGCGTAGCGCCCGCCGGCCGCACGCACCATGCGGTCGAGCTTTGCGACCATCTGCGGACTGCCCGTGGTGTGGTCCACGATGACAAACCCCGGCGCCGCACCGGCGAGCAGCCCATTGGTACCAGTGAGCAGCGCCTCGACGTCCTCGGCCTCATTCACGCAAATCATGACAATACGGCAATCGCGAATTTGCTGCAGATTGCCCGCGGCCGTCGCTCCAAACGATTGGGCAATCGCGACCGCAGCGGGGTTGAGATCAAAGGCGGTCACGGCCACGCCCTTCGCGACGAGGTTCTTGACCAAACCGCGTCCCATTCCTCCGAGCCCGATGAAGCCAACGCGTTCGAATGTCGTCATCTCAACTTCCGTGATTGTTCGAGAATTTCCTGGATTGGTCCAATGCCTTGCCGATCACACTGGCGTCAGCGGGTCCCGAGCGGCCCCGCTCCCGCCTTGCCATAGACCGCGTCCGCCCGCTTTTCAAAGGCGGCAGCAAAACGCTGGAACGCGGCATCGAACATCGTTCCCATCAGCATCGCCAGCATCCGGCTCTTGAATTCATAGGACAGGAAGAACCCGACGTCGCAGTCGGTTTCGGCCTTCGGCTCGAACGTCCAGCGGTTTTCGAGGTTGCTGAACGGGCCCTTCAGATATTCGACCGCGATCTTCAGGTTCGGCCGATCCAGCGTCACCCGGCTGGTGAAGGATTCCCGCACCAGCTTGAACGACACGGTCATGTCGGCGACGATGATTTCGGTGCCGTCGCCCCTCGACGTGCGCTGACGTATCCTTAACGATTGGCACAGCGGCACGAATTCCGGATATCGCTCGACGTCGGCGACCAGATCGAACATTTGCACCGCGGTGTGATGAACCCGGCGCTTGCTGGAAAAGCGCGGCATCAGCGGTTACTCCAGCCGGGTTTCCAGTACAGCGCATCCAGCGAAACGAAGGGAATGCCCGTAACCTCCGACAGCCGCCGCGCAAATGTCGACTTGCCGGACCCGGAGGATCCCATGACGAGGACGCGTTGCATTGGTTCAATCCGAGGCTAGCGGGCCCGCGCTGTGCGCGCCGCTTGCAGCTTGGCAAAATCCTCGCCCGCATGGTGCGACGAGCGGGTCAGCGGGCTTGCCGACACCATCAGAAAACCCTTGGTGTAGGCGACCTTCTCGTAGCCTGCGAATTCGTCCGGGGTCACGTAGCGCATGACGGCGTGATGCTTGCGGGTCGGCTGCAGATATTGCCCGATGGTCAGGAAGTCCACCTCGGCCGAGCGCAGATCGTCCATCACCTGCAACACCTCATGCCGCTCCTCGCCGAGGCCTACCATGATGCCTGACTTGGTGAAGATGGTCGGATCGATTTCCTTGACCCGCTGCAGCAGCCGGATCGAATGGAAATAACGCGCACCAGGGCGAACGCTGAGATAGCGCGCCGGCACGGTCTCCAGATTGTGGTTGAACACATCGGGTTTCGCAGCCACGACCACTTCCAGGGCGCCTTCCTTGCGCAGGAAGTCCGGGGTGAGGATTTCGATGGTCGTGGTTGGGCAACGCTCGCGGATCGCGCGAATTGTCCGCGCAAAATGCTCCGCACCGCCGTCGGCGAGATCGTCGCGGTCGACCGAGGTCACCACGACATGGGTGAGCCCGAGCTTGAAGGTCGCCTCTGCGACATGTTCCGGCTCAGCGGCTTCGAGCGCGCCGGGCATGCCGGTCTTGACGTTGCAGAACGCGCAGGCGCGCGTGCAGGTGTCTCCCATGATCATGAAGGTGGCGTGCTTCTTGTCCCAGCACTCGCCGATGTTCGGGCAGCCGGCCTCCTCGCACACCGTGACGAGGCCGTTCTCCTTGACGATCTTTCTGGTGTCCGCATAGCCGCGGGTGTTCGGCGCGCGCACCCTGATCCAGTCCGGCTTCGGCGGCGACAGCGCATCCGGCCGGTTCACCTTTTCGGGGTGACGCGGGCGCACCTGGTTGACGGAAACGGTATCGACGAGCACGACCATGTTAAGTCCGAATATTGCGAGAATACCTAGCTAGTCTGTGTTGCTTGTGGCTGCAACCCGATTGCGGGAGACTGCAATCCGATTGCGGAAGGTCCGCAATCCAGTTGCGGGAGGCCGCAACTTAGCTCGCTGAGCGTAGCAGAAACGTGCAAGATATTGGCAGTTTTCACCTGTTCCGCCGTGATTCCCACCTGAAAATGGCTCAAAATTCCAAGCCGGCCGATGCCGTCACCCCTCGCCTCGGCAAGCCGCTGAAGCGCTCGTTTTTTAACCGCAGCGTGCACGAGGTCGCGCCCGACCTGATCGGGGCGACGCTCTTGGTCGATGGCGTCGGCGGTATCATCACCGAGGTCGAGGCGTATCACCATCTGGACCCGGCCGCGCATTCGTTCCGCGGGCCGACGCCGCGCAACCGCGTGATGTTCGGCCCGCCGGGATTCGCCTATGTCTATCGCTCCTACGGCATCCACTGGTGCGTGAATTTCGTTTCCGAGGCAGAAGGGTCGGCCAGCGCAGTATTGATCCGCGCGTTGCAGCCGACCCACGGTCTGCCCGCGATGCGCCGCCGCCGCGGCCTGCAGGACGAGCGCGCGCTGTGCTCCGGCCCGGGTAAGCTCACGGAAGCGCTCGGCATCACGATCAAACACAACGAGCTGCCGCTCGACGTCCCTCCGTTCGCGTTGCATGCGCGGCTCGGCAATGCCGACATCGCTGCGGGCGTGCGGATTGGCATCACGAAAGCGGTCGATCTGCCCTGGCGCTACGGGTTGAAGGGGTCGAGGTTTTTGAGCAAGCCGTTTTGACAATTGGAGCACGAGATCGTCGTTGCGAGCGAAGTCCGTAGGATGGGTGGAGCGAAGCGATACCCATCGCCCCACGTATCGGCATTGATGGGTATCGCTTCGCTCCACCCATCCTACGATAGATGCGCCGTCGCGATCTCGCGGCACAGCGCGCCCGAGGTTTGCATCTAGTCTTACCCTCATGGAGATCAGAGGGCGCAGGGAATGCCGGGTGGCGAAGCAATCCACCTCTCGGCAAGCGGAGAAATGGATTGCTTGCTTCGCTCGCAATGACAATTACGGGTGACAGTGCAGTCCAGCACTGTCATCGTAAAATTGCGCGGGATGACCGTCAGGATGGGCGGCTTAACAGATCAGCGAAGCGCTGCAGGTACAGCGGCCAACCCTGATCACCCGCAACCCCATCGCGCACGCTTTGCCAACCCTCGCCGTGGCGTTCCAGGTGTCGGTGCTCGATCTCAACGCGTGTCCGGTGCGCCGTCTCGGCGGTAAATCGCACTTCCCACTCGCTGGTCTTATTCGGATCGGTCTCGATCTGCCATTGCGGGCTAATGTTCCAGCTCAGGAGCAGTCGATTGGGCGGCTCGTAAGCTAGCACTCGCGCCCATCGGCACTCGCTGCCGTCAATGCCGCGGTCGTACAGATGGCCACCAACTCGAGGCTCGAATACCGTCTCGGCGATCGGCACGCTCAGCAGGTTGTGCTCGGCGGGTTTGAAGCGGCCAAAGTCCTCGGTGAAGACCTTGAACGCGTGCCCGATGGGCGCCTCCACCACGATACAGTGCTTGACAGATGCGATTGCTGCTTGAGTGCTCATTTCGGCTCCTCCGGTGGTTGCTCGATGGCTGTCTTGTAGGCTGCCATCGTCTTGCTCCAGAACACGTCGAGTTCCGCACGGAGGGCTGCCAACCCGGCGGGATCGACGCGGTAGATCCGCTGTTTGCCGGCCGGCGCGTCGACCACGAGCCCAGCGTCCTTCAAGACCCTCAGGTGCTGCGAGACTGCGGGGCGGCTGACCGGCAGGGCACGCGCCAGTCCACTGACCGAGCTCGGATGATCGACCAGCCGCTCGAATATCGTGCGCCTGGTCGCGTCAGCGAGCGCCGTCCACCCACTCTTCGCGTAAGCCATCGCTAACGCGTAAGGCCAGACTTACGCGTTGTCAAATCACATTTCAACGCGAGCCAACCCATTCACGCGCGCCGCAAGCACCGGCTATTTCCGGCCGGGCGCTTCGGATGCGTGGCTATTGATGAAGAGCATCTCGCCGGGGTTGGGCTCCGTATTGCTCGATGCGTGCGGCTTCGATCCGCTCGCAATGACGGAACTGGCGACTGACGCCCATCTTCAGCAAGTAGCCCATACGAACACAGCAGTATGCGGGATTAACCGGACTCGGATCTCGCTTCGCTCATCGAGCCTACGCATGCTTGCCGTCGCGTTACGCGCGTGAAGAGCTCGAAGTTCCCTGTGCAAGCCTTTCGGTTTGAGTCGAACTAGTAACGATGCAGTAACGACGAGCATCGCTCCTTCAACAATCGCAACATCGACTCAATCCCGTCACCACACGCCCACGTTGAACGCGTAAGTGTGGCCTGCTGTTTCGCTTTGCGAAAAGTGAAGTGCTCATAGGTTGTATTGCGTCGAACACGTGGAACACGCCGAGTAATGCGCAAACCACGGAGTCACCAAGCAGCAACAGAAACTTCAAGTGAAAAAGGAGCTGTACGATGGCGGGCGTGTTTCCTGTTCAGGGATTTGGCTTCCTCTCCAACTACAATGGCGCATTCGTCGCCAGTTCCGCGTTTGCCGCCATGCAGGCGATCGCGAGCACCAATGCAAACTCGATCGAGCTCGCTCCGCGGCTCTTTATGCAGACCAGGACATCCAATGATGTCGTCGCCGATCCCAACAAGACCGAGAGCGACGCCAACATTCTGCAGGCCATGGCAAATGCCGGGGCGCTCGGCCTTTCGGTCACGCTGAAGCCCATGGTCTCGGCCCTCGATGGCTCGCTTGCATACGTCCTCAATCCGAACGATCCCGCCGCTTTCTTTGCTTCCTACAAGAACCAAATGGTTCATATGGCTGATATCGCCGAACAAGCAGGCGTCAGCATGCTTGTGATCGGAAATGAGCTGGGCAAGCTCTCCGGCCCTGAATACCGAAGTTATTGGGTCGACCTCATCGATTCCATACGCGCCGTGTTCCAAGGCGAGATCACCTATGCGGCCGCAACCGACGAAGCCATCAATGTCAGCTTCTGGGACAAGGTTGATGTCATCGGAATCAACGCCTATCCGCCGCTGACGACGAAAACGGACCCGACCGTCGAGGAGATGGTCAATGCATGGAACAGCATGTCAACCGACGACTACTGGGCGAAGGTGATGAACCACATGTCGCCGGTCGATTTCTTCCATTCACTTGCCTTGCAGTACGACAAGCAGGTGTTCTTCACAGAGACCGGCTACCGCAGTGTCGACGGAACCAATATCAGCCCGGGCGGCTGGGCCGACAGCACGACGCAAGATGTCCAGGAGCAACACGATGCCTTCAACGCCTTCTTTCAGGTGTGGGGATCGGAAGGCGGAAGCTGGTTCAGGGGCGCGTCGATCTGGAATTGGGATACGAACAACAAGTATTCGCCGATCGGCTATTCGCCCGAAGGCAAGCCTGCGCAGGGGTTGATTACTGAGTGGTACGGAGGTCAGCACCAGCCGCCCGGTCAGACGCTGACGGGTTCTCCGTCTGCCGATTTGATGGATGTCGGCGGCGGCAATGACGTGCTGTCGGGCGGGCTGGGCAACGACACGATCAAGGCAGGCCGTGGCGACGACACCATTACCGGCGGCCCCGATACAATTCCGAAACTCACGGAGACGTCAGTGACGGTGACAGGCTACAGCCCCGTCGTCGACGGAGTTGGCGCCCAGATGCAGCTTCTGATCAACGGGCAGCAGGTCGGCAGCACGGTCGAATTCCACAATGCCACCGACGCATCGGGATTCCAGACCTTCACCTTCACATTCCCCAATCCAGGCAGCATATCGAGTCTCGATCTCGCCTTTATCAACGACTTCACCAGCACCAATGGCGACCGCAACCTCTACATCAAGGACATCACGGTCAACGGCGAGCATCTGTCGGTTTCCGATGCGGTCAACACGAGCTCGCCGGGCACTTGGAACCTCTATCACAACAGGTCCATCCACTATGACATGACCGGTCATCAGGACCTGTTCTTCGGATCGTCGACCGACAACGACAATCTTGAAGGAGGCGCCGGCACGGACCTGATTAACGGCGGCGCCGGCGCGGACGTGATCAACGGCGGAGCGGACAACGATACCCTCAACGGCGGCGCCGGCGCGGATGTGATCCATGGCGGTGCGAACGACGACACGCTCAATAGCGGCGCCGGCATCGCGACCGCGACCGATCAGCTTTATGGCGACGACGGCAACGACATCATCAAGGCCAGCACCGGCGACACCGGCGCCCTGCTCGATGGCGCCGCCGGCAGGGATCAGCTTTATGGCTCCTGGGTAGCAAATGTCATGAACGGCGGCGACGGCAATGATAATCTCTCCGGCAGCGGCGGGCTGGACGTCATACACGGCGACGCCGGCGATGACCAGCTCAAGGGCGGCCCCGCGGCGACCAGGATGTATGGCGACGATGGCAACGACAGCCTGCAGGGCGGTACGGGCAACGAGTTCCTGTACGGTGGCATCGGCAACGACCGGCTGATCGGTAGCGGCGGAAACGATTATCTGGCCGGCGGGTCCGGCAATGATACATTCGTTTTCGCTGCCGGTAGCGGCAAGGACACGGTCGCCGACTTTCAGAACACCGATGGTGTCCAGGACCGCGTTCAAATCGACAAAGCAGTGTTTGCCGACTTCAGCGCGCTCCAGTCGCACATGGCCGAGGTTGGCACGAGCGTCATGATTACGGTCGACGCCAACAACACGATCGAGATTCAGAACACGACATTGAGTCAGCTCCACGCCAGCGATTTTCTGTTCGTCTGAGGCTGACGAGGCAAGCGCCTGATCCCGACAACCATCGCGCTGCTACTCCGCCCGATGGCAGACCGCCTCGACCTTGTTGCCGTCGGGATCGCGCAGGAACGCGCCGTAATAGGCGGTGTGATAGTGCCGCAGACCGGGTGGGCCATCACCGGTGCCGCCGGCGGCGATACCGGCGCGCCAGAACGCATCCACCTCGCTTCGCGACTTCGCCTTGAAGCACCAGTGCCGGCCGGTGGCCTCATCCGGCTTTGGGCCGCTATAGATGGCGATGTAGACGCGATCCGGATGCTCAGCATCAGCCCGTTCGCCATAGCCGAGCCAGCGGTCGCTGCGGCCGACCTTGACCACGCCTAAGGCCTGCATGATTGCGTCGTAGAATCGTTCGGCGGCGGCGAAGTCGGAAACCGTGATGGAGATGTGGTCCAGCATAGGTAGCCCCGCGCCCGTGATCCGTCGTCCTGAGGTGCGAGCGCAGCGAGCCTCGAAGGATGAGCGGCCAGAGCTGTGGCCGTCGTCCTTCGAGACGCGCGCAAGCGCGCTCCTCAGGATGACGGAGATAGAGGTGCGCCGCTTTTACGACGCCATCTTCAAGCGCTCCAGCGCTTCCTGCAGTTTCGCCTTTCGCGTCACCGCCGCCTCGCGCTTTTCCTTTTCTTCCTCGACGATGTCTTCGGGCGCATTCGCCACGAATTTCTCGTTGCCGAGTTTGGCGTCGACGCGCTTGATGTCGGCGTCGGCCTTGACGATTTCCTTGTCGAGCCGGGCCTTTTCGGCCGAAAGGTCGATGACGCCCTTCAGCGGCAGGGCCACCACTTCGCCGCGCACCAGCAACTGCACCGCGCCTTCCGGCGGGCGGTCGGCGAAATTGATCTCCGCCAGCCGCGCCAACCGCCTGACGATGTCGTTCCAGCGCTGGGCGCGCTCTTTGGTCTCCGCAGTCGCACCCGACAGCACCAGCGGGATCAATGTGGCCGGCGGGATGTTCATTTCCGAACGGACCGAACGGATGGCGGTGACGAGATCGACCACCCAGCCGATTTCGGCTTCAGCCGCAGGATCGGCGAAATCGTCGGCGTCGAGCGCAGCCATGGCCGGCGCGACCAGTGGATCGCCGGGCCCTGCCAGTGACATCGCAGCGATCTGCTCCGCCGTGACCGAACTCGCCTTGCGTGGCCATTCGACCAGCACCAGCAGGCCGTCGCGCTTCGCCGTCACCGCCCAAAGCTCTTCGGTGATGAACGGCATGAACGGGTGCAGCAGCTTGAGGATCTCATCGCGCGCCCAGGCGATCATGGCGCGGGTCTCGGCCTTGGCTGCGCCCTCCTCGCCCATCAACACAGGTTTTGCGAGTTCGAGATACCAGTCGCAATAGACATTCCAGACGAAGCGGTAGATCGCATTGGCCGCATCGTTGAAGCGATAACCATCGATCGCGTCGGTAACCTCGCGTGTGGCACGCGATGTCTCATGCGCGATCCAGCGGTTGAGAGTCTGCTTCGCCTCCGCCGGCTCGAAGCCTGCGGGCTTCTCGCAGCCGTTCATCTCGGCAAAGCGGCATGCATTCCACAGCTTGGTCGCAAAATTCCGATTGGTCTCGACGAGTTGCGGCGACAGCTTGATGTCGTGGCTGTGGGCTGCGCCCCGCGCCAGCGCAAAGCGCAGCGCGTCCGCGCCAAAATCGTCGATGACGCCGAGCGGGTCGATGACGTTGCCTTTCGACTTCGACATCTTCGCGCCCTTCTCGTCGCGAACCAGACGGTGGATGTAAACGGTCGAGAACGGCGCATCCTTCATGAAGTGCAAGCCCATCATCATCATCCGGGCAACCCAGAAGAAGATGATGTCCCAGCCGGTAACGAGAACGTTGGTCGGGTAATAGTGCTTCACTTCCGGCGTTTCATCGGGCCAGCCGAGCGTCGAGAACGGCCACAGCCCTGACGAGAACCATGTATCGAGCACGTCTTCATCGCGCGTGATGAATCCCTCGCGCTTGGCAGGATCCTGCGCCATCTCGCGCCCCTGCTCTTCCGTGATGACTTCCTGCTCGACGTAATAGCCGAGCGCGTTGCCGACGGCTTCCTCTTCGGTCTCGGCAACGAACACCTTGCCGTCAGGCCCGTACCACGCCGGGATCTGATGACCCCACCAGAGCTGACGCGAGATGCACCAGGGCTGGATGTTCTCCATCCATTCGAAATAGGTCTTTTCCCAGTTCTTCGGCACGAAGGTGGTCGCGCCCGAGCGCACGGCTGATATCGCCGGCTGCGCCATGGTTTTGGCGTCGACATACCACTGGTCGGTCAGATAGGGCTCGATGACGACGTTGGAACGATCGCCATGCGGCACCATGTGCACGTTCGGCTCGATCTTTTCGATGAAGCCAAAGTCCTCCAGCCGTGCAGCGATCTTCTTGCGCGCAACAAAGCGGTCGAGCCCGTTCAACTCCTCGGCAAGCTGCAGCGCGCCTTCGGGCAGACCGCGCAAATAATCCTCGTTGTCGACAAGGGAAAGGCACGCCTCCTTGTCGAACACGTTGATCTGCGGCAGGCCGTGGCGCTTGCCGACTTCGAAGTCATTGAAATCGTGCGCCGGCGTAATCTTGACCGCGCCAGACCCCCTTTCGGGATCGGCGTGTTCGTCGCCGATGATGGGGATGCGGCGGCCAACCAGCGGGAGAATGACATGCTGGCCGATCAGATGATTCAGCCGCTCGTTCTCCGGATGGACCGCGACCGCGGTGTCGCCGAGCATGGTTTCCGGACGCACGGTCGCAACCACGATGAAGCTGGAGGGATCTTCAGGACTGAAATTCTTGCCATCGATCGGACAGCGCACATACCAGAGGCTGCCCTTGACCTCGACCTGCTGCACTTCGAGATCGGAGATCGCAGTGAGCAGTTTCGGGTCCCAGTTCACCAGGCGCTTGTCCTTGTAGATTAGGCCCTGGCGGTGCAGCTCGACGAACACTTTCACGACGGCGCGCGACAGGCCCTCATCCATCGTAAAGCGCTCGCGCGACCAGTCGCAGGAGGCGCCGAGCCGCTTCAACTGATTGACGATGACGCCGCCGCTCTCGGCTTTCCACTGCCAGACACGTTCGAGGAATTTGGCGCGGCCCAGATCGCGGCGGCCCGGCTCCTGCCGTTCCATCAATTGCCGCTCGACCACCATCTGGGTGGCGATGCCGGCATGGTCGGTGCCGGGCTGCCACAGCACGTCGCGGCCGCGCATGCGCTCGAAGCGGCAGAGGATGTCCTGCAGCGTGTTGTTCAGCGCGTGGCCCATGTGTAGCGAGCCCGTCACGTTCGGTGGCGGGATCACGATCGTGAACGGCGCGGCGTCCTTGCGCTCGGGACGGCCGGCCTTGAACGCGCCGCTCTCCTCCCAGATCCGGGACATGCGGCTTTCGATATCGGCGGGCTGGTAGTTTTTCTCGATCATGGCACTGCAATTGGGGATGTAGAGGGCGTTCTGAGCAAATCCGTCGCCGGTCCGCTCAAAGAATACGTATCAAAACAGCGAGGTAGCGCCCGGTTCTGATGTGATCGGCACCGGACGGCCCCTAGAAAGCCGCCGCAGCGCCTCAAGTCAACCTGACAAGTCAATCCGGGGGCAGCAGGGAGCCGCGGTAACGCCGGTTTGAAGCTACGAATGGGGTCCGCGATCGATGCCCGCCGAGGCGGCCTTGATGCAGCCTCGACGCAGCCTTGGGATTAGCCTTGGCACTAGCGCCCGCCGCGCGAAACCCGTTCGATTTCGGCCTTGACGATCCGCTCCACCAATCCCGGCAGATTGTCGTCGAGCCAGGATTTCAGCATGGGCCGGAGCATTTCCTTGACCAGATCCTCCAGCGTCCGCGCGTTGTTGCTCAGCACGGTATTGGCGAGCGAATTGAAGGCAGATTCCACGGCGGAGACGGTCGAATGCGACAAAATTGGTCGCGCTGGCGCGCTCTCGAACGGCGGCGGCTCATAGGCCGGCTGGCGTCGTGACGCCTTGGCTTCGGTGAATTCGATGTCGTCCTGCGGTTCGACCTTGCTGAATGTTGCTGCGGTGGGAGGTGGTGTCGGCTCCGGCAATGCCATCTCGTCGGTGAGTTCGAACACGTCGGGTTCGGGCTGCGGCGCCGGCCTGATGTCCGCCTCGGGCGTCGCCGCATCGAGGCTCGCCAGCATCGCGTCGATGTCGTCCTGGTTGTTGCTGGCGGCCGGTTCAGGTGCAGGCGGCGGCGGGGCCGGCTTCGGTGCGGGAGCCGGCTTCGGCGCCGGGGCAATCGCCGACGGCGGGATATCCTTCATCACCGGTTTCGCGGCGGCGGGCTGGCTCGCCGGCTTCTCGGCAGCCGCAGGCTTCGCCTCGTCGTCGGCAATGATGCGACGGATCGACGCCAGAATCTCCTCCATCGAGGGCTCTTGGACCTTTGCAGGTTGCGTCATTTCCGACTCCACATCGAAACCATTTTACACCAAAGCCACGAAGGAATTGCCGGTTCCGGATATGCAGGCCGGGATTTTCATCGCACAAGCCTGACTTGTCCCCAGATCAAGCCCGTCCGCTGCATCGCGCGGAGGTCCTGTTTCCCCTCAAACGCAACCCGCCACGCGTCTGTGAGATGCAAAGACGCGGCGCGAATCGCTCAGCTCGCCCCAGAAACGGTACGTCATGGCCACAATTGATTGCAAGCAAAGCGCCCGGCGCTTTAGGCGCCGGGCGACGATTTCATCTCGTCTGTGCGGAAATCTACTCGGAGATCAGCGGCCGTCGGGTGTGCGAACGCCGGCCCAGCTATCGCGCACCTGATGATAGTGCACGCTCGGGTCGTAGACCGTGGTCGGCAGGTTAAGCACCTGCGGCGACAGACGTCCGACTGTGTTCAGCACGGAGTATGACGCCACCACGCGGTCATGCTGCGCGGTGACGAGCGCGACGCGTGCGTTGACCAGCGCCTGTTGCGCGTTCAGCACGTCGAGCGTGGTGCGCTGTCCGGCCTTGGCTTCCTCGCGCACGCCGTTCAGCGCGATTTCCGAGGCCTGCACCTGCGCTTGCGCGGAGGCGACCTGCGCCTTGCCGGCGACGAGCTGCCCCCATGCCGTGACCACGTTGGCGCGGGTCTGGTCGCGGGTCTGGTCGAGAACGAGGCGCTGCTGCGCCGCCGTTTCCTTGGACTGCCTGATCAGCGAGTATTCGCTGCCGCCCTGATAAATCGGCACCGAAAGCTGCGTGATCGCGGACGCGCCGAACGACCTGAATTGGATCAGGCTCTGCTCATAGGACTGCTGCACCGAGGCCTGAAGCGTGACCGTCGGCAACAGCGCGCCTTCGGCCACCTTGACCTGGAGGTAGCTGACGTCGATGCCGAACATCGCCGCGGTGACGTTCGGATTTTGCGTCAGGCCGAGCTCGACGGCAGCCGGGAGCGTCGTTGGCAGGAAGCGATCGACCGGCGAGCCCGGCGCGAGCGCTTGCGGCTCGTTGCCGATGATGCGGCGGAAGTTCGAGCGCGTCGTGGTCAGGTTAGCTTCCGCGGTCAAGAGCTGCGTCTTGCCGGCGGCGAGCTGCGCCTCCGACTGCGCAACGTCGGTGCGCGTGACTTCGCCGACATTGAAGCGGTCGCGCGTCTGTTTCAGCGTCTGCTCGAGCACGCGAACGTTGCTCTTCTGCACCTCGACGATCGCGGAATCGCGCAGATAGTCCATGTAGATGGTCGCGGCACTGAGCAAGACGGTTTGCTCAAGTGCCCGCAGGGCCTCGCGCGCGCCGGAAACCTGACTCTCCGCTGCCCTGGTTCTGTTCGCGGTCTGCTGGCCGTTGAACAGCGTCTGCGTGACAGTGCCGCCGACGCTGCGCGGTGCATTGGCGCCGACAATAGGGGTTTTGACGAGGACGTCGGGGGTACCGCCCTGCGTGCTCAGCGTATCCGTATACTGGACGCCCGCGCTTGCCGTGATCGCGACCCTGGGGCGGTAGCCCGACAGCGCCTGCGGCACGTTCTCGTCGGTGACGCGCACCTGCGCGCGCTGCGCATTGAGTTGCGGATTGTTCTGATAGGCGCGCACCAGCGCTGCCTCTATCGTGTCGGCCAAGACGGGCGTCGAGCCCATGCACCCCAATAGAAGGGCCGCGGCCGCAGCCCCGGCAAATGCCTTCACCCCACGCATCCCAAGCAATCCAATCATTTTTATGGTCGCCCGGCCCATGACCATGATCGCACACGATCATTAACCGAACGTCGCTTCACTCGAAGTGAGTCCCGGCTCACCTTATTCTGCGCGTCGGCTGGACGAAACTACCCTGCAAGCGAACGGCGTCGAAACTCTTTACGTGGGGCAATCCGGCCACACTTCTGATTTCGAAGGGGATTTAGCCGGCCCGGGAGGGCGATTATTGGGCCTGGAAACGGCTGAAAGGCTAGAAAACGAAGGCGGGAACGAGTTCCATGCCGGGCAACACCGGGGCAGCGGCATCGAACAGCGACCGGTGACCGAAGTCGCCATGCCGGCAGGTCACGATGGTAGCCCGCGCAGGCCGCGACATCGCAAAAACGCCCACCAAACGGCCGCCGCTTCGCAATTGCCCGTAAAGCCGCTCCGGCACGATCTCGGTTGCACCGTTCATAATGATGACGTCGTAGGGCGCGTTTGCCGGGTCTCCATCGGCCGGCGCAGCGGTCCCGACAGTGACGTTTCCACAGCCAAGACGGGCCAGAATCCCCTGCGCCTTCGCCGCCAGCGCCGAATCGCTCTCCGTCGCAGTCACCTGGGAGGCGAATCGAGCGATCACGGCAGCGGCGTATCCGGTGGCGCAGCCGACGACCAGGACGCGGTCGGCCTCCTTGATCTCAGCCGCCTGCAGCATCTTCGCCAGCACCGCCGGCTGGATCATGAATCGTTTGGCCGAGCCGCCTTCGCTGACATCGAGATCGAGGTCCAGATAGGCCAGCGCCTGCTTATTATCGGGAACGAAGGCCTCGCGCGGCACCGCCAGCATGGCATCGAGGATTCGGATATCGGTTACGTCGCTCGGACGCACCTGACCATCGACCATTTTCTGGCGCGCGGCCGCAAAACCGGACATAGCTTAAGACCCTGAAAGCATGCGGCATGACCGCCGGAAGAGCTGAAACCGGAGTCATCTTTGGTACAAGCGCCGGCAAAACGCAACACGCGGACGTCTGTCGCCGAGCCGGCGCCTTGGGTAGCGGAAAAGCCGCCTACTCGATCGGGACCGCGAGCCGCGCGATCAACCGCGCGACCTCATCCAGATGTTCGGTATCGTGCTCTTCAATGGCTTGCGCGAGCCGAAGCAGGCATTCGTCGTCGCTCATGGCGGGAATGTCGCTCGGAACGATCGAAGGTACCGCGCGCATCAGGTCGTTCGCGATGGCTGGCATCGAATCAACTCCCGTGAAACCCAGCGTAACGGAGCCTTCGGGCCGATTGAGTCGAATTAGCGGCCCGATCCTTGACGCCTGGGGATGACGGAATTGCACCTGCCAGGTTCCCGTCAGCGTTTGCCCGAGGGGCGAAAATGACGACAAACCGTTGTGCCACAGGCGCTTTCCTCCCTCGCCTCAAGTAACGGCGCAGCCGGTGATTTGGTCCTTTGCAAGCCCGGAAGGCTTTGTTATACGCTCCCCGCTCGCGAACCTTTGTTTCGCCTATTCCTCGGTAGCTCAGCGGTAGAGCATTCGACTGTTAATCGAATGGTCGCTGGTTCGAATCCAGCCCGGGGAGCCAGCGGCCTATTTTTCCTTATCCGCCGCCGTCCGCCTCCATCCCAAATACCCGAGAAACCCTTTAATTCGCAGGGGTTCGGGGCCGGATAGCCAACAGGGCCAAAGTCCGGCGCAGGCGGCGTTTGCGACCTGCCGTCTCGGTCACGTAGCGGAACCATAATCCAGATCAAGATCGGCGCTTGACAGCCGCCCAAGGAATTCGAGCAATAAGTTGCTCAACCCGCTTTCTGGGCTGGACGCTTCGCGGCGGGGGTCGCCGCGCTTGTGTGCGGTCGGCCACCGCGACGCCAACCCCGCCGCGTGCTGTTCGGTGATCTGGAGCATGTCACCAATGAAACGCTGTCTCGCTGTTTTCGCAATCGCCGCCAGCCTGTTCGCACCAGTTGCGCACGCCAACGATGCTTTGGAAGCCAAGGTGCGGGCCTACGTTCCGGTCGTCTCCCTCGCCAAAGTATGTGACATCAGGATCAATGACGCCACCTCGGATGACCACCGCGCCATGCTTGCGGCGGTGAAATCCGACCCGAACGCCAACAAACTCGCCTACCGCCTCCATTATGAAACGCAGACGGCCTACATCAAGGCCCGCGACGGAGGTCAACGGGCCACCTTCTGCAAGGACTTCATCGCAGCCAACAGCCAATACGCCAAGGCGCGCTTCACCGCCGTGGTCGAGGACCACATGAGCGATGTCAGCACTAGCGTGCAGAGAGCGATTGCCCACAACGTCTGCGGTGCGCCCCCCGTCAAGCTGTCCAAGGCCGACTGGAAACCGTACGCGCTCATCAAAAAGATGCTTCAGAACGAGCATAAGGTGGCCAAGGAAAAGGCCGAGACGAACGGCTGGAACGTCACCGAGGAAACGACGGCGGTCACGGAACAGTTCTGCGCGGTGGTAAAAACCCGATGAGCATCACCGCCGCCAGTGGCTGACACTACCGCCCGTCGTCCTGCCACGGCATCGTCGGCAGTGACGGCGTCGCTCGCCGCATGGCGCGTGGTCGCTGGACCGTCATAGGCTTCGGCGGCGGTGGCTTCGCCGGCTTCGGCTCCGGCGGCTTGCCAAAACGATACGCTCGGCGATCGGCTCAGGCTGTATGTTGAAGAGAACTTCCATGATTCTTGAATAAGAGATCAAGCTTCACAGGTTCGCCGGTATCTCGCCAGAACAGTCTTTTACCGAGGCTGGCCGCTATCGCGAGACGGTGGTGGCCGCCGATTAGAGTATGGTCATTCGTTGCTTTGGCGATGATCTCGCCGGCTTCGTCCACGATGATTTTCATGTGCCGCCTCCAATCCAACGCGCCGGTCAGCGCCGCCGCGATGGTGAGCAATGCATCTAACCTCGTGCGGGCTCCGGGCGTTCCAACCCATGACGATCACGGCTTCCGTATTCGACATTCGCCCACATCGCGCACGGCCATGTGTACGGGATCGTGCGTAATTTACGCCGGAAGGCACGATGGCAAATACCCTCAAAGGGCGCAGTCGCGCGGTCCCCGCATTAACTCACGCCCTCGGGAGGACCCTGACGACCATTAGGGACCGCCGTGCCTCGACGGTCCGCGCCACCTGTCGACATTCGCGGCCACCCTACCTTGCCGCAATCGCAGCGATGAACAGCGCGCAAGCCACCGTGGATGCGATCGTGCGCACGTGGTTCCACCACGTCCAGTCCGTCAAATAGCGCGCCCAGAGCGATGCGGCCTCCTGGCTTGCGGGGTCGGCCGCGGCAAGCGCGTTGTTCAAGGGCACGTTGAAGATCATCGTGACGATGAACATGCCGAGCACATAGAGCACGCCGCCGGCTGCCATTGCGATCGCGCCGGGCTCGCTCCAGCGAAACAGCGCAATCGCCGCCAACGCTGCGCTCGTCGCCGTCGTTCCCAGGAAGATCGGCATGAACAGCGACTGCACGATCGTGACGTTGATCGCATTCATCGCCGCAATGCCGGAAGCCTGTCCGATGCGGCCAAGCGCCGTCATGACGAAGGTCGAAAACGCGAAGTAAAGACCGGCGAGCAGGCCGCAGCCGATGGCGGAAAACCACAGCAGTCCGGTGATCAACATCTGTAGCATGATCATGCCCTCCAGACACCGGTCGCGGCGGTTCGGCGGGCGTAATCGGAAAAGTCCCGGGCGGGACGGCCGAGCGCCTGTTCGACGCCGTGCGCGACATCAGAATTGCGCCCGTCGAGCACCACGGTGAACAACTCCAGCATGAGTTCGATAACCTCAGTGGGCGCATGGGGCTGCATGCCGGCCGCAAAATCCTCCGGCGCGACCTGCCGGTAGCGGACCGGCCGGCCCACGGCGGCGGCGATCTTGGCGACTGCTTGCGCGAAGGTCAGCGCGCGCGGCCCCGTCACCTCATAGACCTTGCTGGCATGGCGCTGATCCGTGAGCGCCGCGACCGCCACCTCGGCGATGTCGTCGACGTCGATGAACGGTTCGGGCACGGCGCCCGCCGGCAGCGCGACTTCGCCGGCCAGCACGCCATCGAGCAGATAACCTTCGGAGAAATTCTGGTCGAACCAGCTTGCGCGCACGATGGTCCAGGGAACGCCGGATTGCTGCAGCGCCGCCTCCGCCCGTTGCGCACCCGGCTCGCCGCGGCCCGACAGCAGCACGACCCGCTCCAGCCCGTTCTCGCGCGCCAGCCTGCCCACCTCGGCGATCGCATCGCTGGCGCCCTCGACGGCAAGATCCGGCTGGTAGGTGACATAGGCCATCGAGACGCCGGCAAACGCCGCGGGCCATGTCTCGGGCCGGGTCCAGTCGAACGGCACCGGCGTCGAACGCGACACCGGCCGCGTCGGGGTGCCGCTCGCCCTTAGCAGCGCATTGACACGCGCACCGGTCTTGCCGGCGCCGCCAATAATCAGGATCGGGAGTTCTGACATGGGTAAATCCTTTCGGGGCACAATACGAGAATATCTCGTATTTGCTAAACCCGATAAACTCTCGTATTAGTAACGTCAAGTCGCTTTTATGTGAGAGGACCGATGGCGAGCAGGAAAGCCGGACCGAGAACGGCCGAAGCAACGGCGCCCGCGTTGGCGCGCCTCGTGCCGACCCAGCAGCGCAGCCGCGACCGGTTCGAGAAAATTCTCGAATGCGCGGCAGAACTGATGGCCGAAAAAGGCAGCGAAGCCTTCCGCATGAGCGACGTCGTCGAACGCAGCGGCGTGCCGTTCGGCTCGCTCTATCAATACTTTCCCGACAAGACCGCGATCATCGGCACGCTCGCGGAACGTTACAACGCGATCGGCCGCGACTGCGTCCGGCGCGACCTCGCCTCGGTCAGGAGTGCCAGGGATCTCTACCCGGCTCTGTGCCGCATTACCGACAGCTATTACCGGATGTTCATCGACGAGCCCGTGATGCGCGACATCTGGCAGGCGACCCAGGCCGACCGGGCGCTGCAGAAACTCGACGAGGAGGACGGCGCCTATCTGGCCGGCCTGCTCGGCGACGCGTTGCGGCGAATTGCGCCCGATGCGCCCGCGGCCGCCCTCGCCTCGTTCTCACAACTGATCATGACGCTGATCGCCGCCGCCGTGCGCCATGCCATCGCGCAGGAGCCGAAGGAAGCCGCGCGCTTCCTGACGCTCTTCAAGCGGATGCTGCCGAAGAATCTGGCGGCGGTGGATAGCTGAGGACGTAGGCGGATGCTGCAACGCCGCTTTATCGTTCGAACACTGCCGCGCAGCCCGGGCTCAGGCTCGCCTTCTGCCGGCGCAGGCATGCGGTAATCGCCCGGGCGTTCGGGATCTCGCCGGCGCAGAGCCGGTAGACGTCAGGGGTGCAGGCCCTGCGCTGTTCGGGCGTGCCTTGCTGGGCACTGGCTGAGCCGGTCGCCATCAGCGTGAGCAGGAAACCGAGCGTCGAAGCCCGGCGGGAACGATAAAGAAGTGCCGCACTTCGCGCGAACCTTGCCTTCATGACCGCGTCTCCTGGATCATGCGCCGCCTTGACAAGGCAGGCGCCATCCAGCCGAATACGCGAAGTAATTTTTGCAGAATGTGATTTTTCTCACGCTGGCACGCAGGTGCGCGGCGCTAGCGTTTGCTCGCGGAACTCAACACTTTAGTAACCAGCTTTGCCGCGGTCGCCGCATCGTTAAAATTCGAGCGATCCGCTCAATCTGGAAACAAAATACTTTTGACACCATCGCCTCCGGAACCCCGGAGAGCGCGATGAGTGAAGTCGAATACGATTTGCTGCTGGAAGCCGTGCATACGGCCATTGCGCCAGCACCGGAGGATAATTTCGTGATCCAGACCCAGCCTTTTTATCCCTCGCCACGCGCCGCCAACGACAACGGGGCCTCTTGGCCGCTGGTTCCGTTTCCCGAGGGCTGGTACGCCGCCGGCTGATCGCGGCCGGCTTGCTGCGGCCTCTCATATAGTCAGTGTAAGTCATTGATTATATGAATGGAGGCCACGACCAGAATTGAACTGGTGTACACGGTTTTGCAGACCGTTGCGTAACCACTCCGCCACGTGGCCCCATCGGGCGCACTCATATACGCCCTGCTCCCGATAGGCAACCAAGCAGCGCCCGTCCCGCGCCGCACTGGTTAGCAAACTGAAACAGCCCGAATCTTCCGCCCGGCCCGGCGCCTCAGTCCCCGGACCTATCGCCGTGACGATTATTCCGAAGGCCGAGCTTGGCGGTCCTTGCGCGGATACCTCCGACCGTCCGCTTCATTTCCATCGCGATGGCCCTCGGCGGCTTGCCGCTGCCGATCAACGATCGCAGCAGGGCATCGTCTTCTGCCGTCCATTCGGCGCCGCTCAGCTGAAAGCGGTCCTCACAGTTCGCTTCCTTGGCTGGCGGTGCAAACCTCGCCCACCCCAGCGTCTCATGGAAAATGACAACGAATGCGATCCAGAGAACGACGGCCCGCCCCTCGGACAGCGCGGCGGATTTGAAATGCCCGGTGCTAAACGTAGCCGGCAATGATGCGTTCAGAGCGGGCCAGATGTCGCCGGCGATCGAATTGACGAAATACACGTACAACGACACGAAAGGGCCGGCGGCCATCGCACCGATGGCAGCAATCAGCCACAGCGGCAGTTTTCGCCGGATCCTTTTGCTAGCCAGATGGGTCGTGAGGCAGGTCAACCACCAGGGAACAATGGCGAGCGAGAGGACATAGGCGGCCGCGCCGGCGCCTCCCATGATGGCCGCATACGGTCCGAGAACGGCCGACAGCATCGCCAGCACGATCGGAACGCCGCAGAAGAAACCGAGATCGATCAAAGCCTGTTTCGACAGGCGCAAATGCGCAACAAATTCCATCCCGTTGCTCCGCTGCCATCCGACGCGTCAGTCATAGTGCGAGCGGCGCAATGGAGCAACGTGCCGGAACATCCGACCGGCCGTCTGGCGCGTTCCGTCATCGGCATCCCGGTGACGGCCGTGCGGGTTAGTCTTACTGCGTCATAACCGTCAAACCTCATCCTGAGGAGCCCGCGCAGCGGGCGTCTCGAAGGATGTAGGCCACAGTCGGGCCTCATAGTTCGAGACGCGCTTCGCGCTCCTCACCATGAGGAACTGGTGACGCAGTAAGATTAGAATGCTCTGCTGCTGGCCGCGACGACGAACGGCGCGGCCACCAGCAGGACCGGCCATAGCCGGAACATCAGGCGGGGAGACTACTACCTGCGGCAATTTTCTTTTTGAGCGTCTCGCAGACGGTGCGAACTTCGGATGTCATCAGCGAACAATCCTCGATCTGGAGGAAGTAGCGCTTGCCTTCCTCCCGATAGTTGGCCGCCAATTCCTTGATTTCGCCGACCATGGCGTGAACGCCGGCAACCATTGCCTCACATTTTTTGGCGGCCTCGGACAGTTCGGCACCGAGCGCCTCGATCTCTTTCACCGCCGCGTCGTATTCGCGGACCACGGCTTCGGCGGAGAGTTTGCCGACCTGATTGACGCCTTCCTTGTGCTCGACGTAGTCGGGCATCGGACCGTTCGGCAACGGGCGATCACTGCCGTTGGTTACGGCGCGGATGCCGGGCCCTCGCCGGGCGCTGTGGATGAGGTTGCCTATTTCTCCTTCGATATCGTCAGCGCCGAGTAATGGAGAGCGCGTGAGAATTTCTGTGCTTAAAGTCATCGACTAAGCTCCAAATTGTTACGCGGAGAATAGGGAATTTATCCACCGTCAAGGGGGATGTCATCACTGTCCACAGCCCGCTATGTCTTGAATCCGACATTGGAACCGGCGCGTTAGCGGCTCAGTCATGACGGCTAGCGGCGCGACTCTGCGCAATTCGAGATGTATCAGCCTCATCGATGCAGCTTTTGTTTGAAAGCTGGAGTTAGCCGCGCTTGCGACGGCGATAATCCCGCTTCTTCGGCTTCGGCGCGAGTTCCGGCATTTCCGCCTGCACTTCCCGATAGCGTGCCAGCATGCGGTCAAAGCTTGCGTTGAGCGCCTCCGCGATCTCAGGCCGCTTCTCCAGCGCGGCCAGCAGCAGGCCGGCGGCCTCGATCGTCGACAGGCCGTCGCCGCGCGGCTCCTTGCGGAGCTTGCCGTAACGCGATGGTCGCTTTGGACCCAGAATGACCCGCTGGCACTTCAGCATCCAGGCGTTGCGCCACCACAGCGCCTTGGCCTGGCTCCAGGTTCCGTCAAGCAGCACGATGCCTTCGATGTCGGAGAGGATGGCGCGCTGGTGCGGCTCGATTTCGCCCTTGCGGTTGATTGCCACGATCTCAGCATCGGTCTCGAGATCGCTAACCTTGGCCGAACCGAGATAAAGCACCGCCCAGCGCGAGGGATCGTGGACCGTCCGTCCCAGCGCCTTGGAGAGGCTTGGCCAGGACAGGCCAATTTTGACGACCGCGTCCTTGAAATGCATCGCGGTCAGCCGCGCGGTGCCCAGCGCCCTGTCCTGCTCCTGCGGGTGCTGCAGGATCAACAGCGCGATCTTGCTTTCGATCGGCGTAATGCTGTCGCAGATGCAGAGCGGCAGCGGCTTGCCGCAATGCGGGCAGTCCGCGACCGCCTCAATGGCGCCGGCCTGGGGGTTGGATTGTTCTGACATCCGCCCGCTATACGCTTCGTGGCCAGTAATTCAACTATTCGGCGGGCGCAGCGACCGCGGCCGGCCGGGATCGCTGCCGCAGCCGGTCGATCAGGAGGTAGATCACCGGCGTCGTGTAGAGCGTCAGGATCTGCGAAACAAACAGTCCGCCGATGATGGTGATGCCGAGCGGCCGGCGCAGCTCGGTGCCGGGGCCTGTGGCAATGACCAGCGGAATGCCGGCAAACAGGGCCGCCATCGTCGTCATCAGGATCGGCCGGAAGCGGGCGCGGCACGCCTCGAAGATCGCGTCCGCCGACGACATGCCGCGGTGACGCTCGGCATCGAGCGCGAAATCGACCATCATGATGCCGTTCTTCTTGACGATGCCGATCAACAGAATGATGCCGACAAAGGCGATCACCGTCAGCGGCGTGTTGGTCAGCTGCAACGCCAGCAGCGCGCCGAGGCCTGCCGACGGCAGGGTCGAGATGATCGTGATCGGGTGCGCAAGGCTCTCGTAGAGCACGCCGAGCACGATGTACATCGCCACCAGCGCGCCGAGGATCAGGAGCGGCTGCCGCCCGCTGGTCTTGTTGAAATCGGCGGCATTGCCGTCGAAACTGCCGCGGATGCCTTCCGGCATGTGCAGTTCCTCGACCGCGCGCTGGATGTTCGAGGTAGCGACCTCCAGCGGCACGTTGGGCAGAAGATTGAACGAGACCGTCGTCGACGGAAACGATTGCGAATGAAATACCGCCAGCGGCGACAGACCACGCTGAAAGCGCACCACGGCCGATAGCGGCACCTGGGCGTCATTGGCGCCGGCCACGAAGATGCGCTCCAGATTGGAAGGGTCGCTCTGGAATTTCGGATCGATCTCGAGCACCACCATGTACTGGTTGCGCTGGGTATAGATGATCGATATCTGCCGCTGCGCGAACGCATTGTTCAGGGCATTGTCGATATCCTGGACGCGAACGCCGAGGCTCGAGGCGGTCTTGCGGTCGATGACCAACGACAATTGCAGCCCGCCGGGGTCGCGGTCACTCGATATGTCGGTGATGCCCTCCACCGTCTCCATGCGCTTGGCGACCAACGGCGCCCATTTCTGGAGCAGGTCGAGGTTGGTGCTCGACAACGTATATTGATAATCGGAATCGCTCTGCCGGCCGCCGGTACGGATGTCCTGCGCGGCGAACATGAACAGGCGGATGCCGGCGACCCGGTAGAGATTCCGCCGCAGGCGATCGATCACCTGCTCGGTCGACATGCCTGCCCGGTCCTCCGGCGGCTTCAGGCTGATGAACATGGTGCCGCGGTTGGAGCCGCCACCGCCCGGACCGGCGCTGCCTCCGAGCGAAGAGCCGACACCGGCGACCGCCGGATCGGCCATCACGATGTCGGCCAGTTGCTGCTGCAATCCAAGCATCGCCTGGAACGAGGTGTCGGGCGAAGCGCGCGTGGCGCCGATCACGAGTCCACTATCGTCAGTCGGGAAATAGCCTTTCGGGATCTTGATATAGAGCACCACTGTCAGCGCGATCGTCGCAAAGAACACGACCAGCGTCAGAAACGGGAACCCCAGCACGGCCCGCAGCGTCCAGGTGTAGAAAGAAACGATGCGCGACAGCGTGCCCTCGACCAGACGGTCGAACCAGGTCGCCCGGTCCGAGGTCGCTTCCTTGATATAATGCGCGCAGATCATCGGCGTGATCGTGAGCGAGACCACGGTCGACACCACGATGGCAAAAGTCAGCGTCAGCGAGAACTCGCGGAGCAGCCGGCCGACGATTCCGTCCATGAAGATCAACGGCGTAAAGGCCGCGATCAGCGACAGGCTGATCGACAGCACGGTAAAGCCGATCTGCTTGGCGCCCTCCAGCGCGGCCGGATAAGGCGCCATGCCTTGCTCGAGGTTGCGGTACATGTTCTCGATCATGACGATGGCGTCGTCGACCACGAAGCCGACGGAGATCGCCAGCGCCATCAGCGACAGATTGTCGATCGAGAATCCGGCGAGCCACATACCGGCACAGGTACCGGCCAGCGCCAGCGGCACCGAGACGCCGGCCGCGATGGTCGGCGTCAGCCGCCGCAGGAAGGCGAACACCACAACCATCACCAGGAAGGCGGTCGCCAGCAGCGTGAACTGCATGTCGAGCACGCTGGCGCGGATGGTGCCGGTGCGGTCGACCAGGGTCGAAATTTCCACCCCGCCGGGCAGCCACTCCTTCAATTCCGGCAACAGCGCCTTCACCCGATCGACGGTGTCGATCACGTTGGCATCGCCCTGCTTGGTGATCTGGATCAGGACCGCCGGCTGCTTGTTGAACCAGGCGATCGATCGGCTATTGCGGACGGAATCCTCGACCTCCGCGACGTCGGCGAGGCGGACGAAATTGCCAGCCGAGCTCTTAATGATGATGTCGCGAAACTCGGCCGCGGTGCGCATCTGCTTGTTGGTCGAAATCGTCTCGCTCTGGCGGCCGCCGTTGAAGATCCCGACCGGCCCTAGCGGATTGGCGTTGATGATGGCAAGCCGCACGTCGTCGGTGGCGATATCGGCATTCGACAGCGCCACTGGATTCAGCGCAATCCGCACCGCCGGCTGGTCGGCGCCGGTGACGTTGACTTCGCCGACGCCCGGCACCTGCGAAATGCGTTGCGCGATCACGGTATCGGCGACGTCGTACATCGCGCTGGTCGTCAGCGTCTTCGAGGTCAGCGCCAGAACGAACACTGGCGCAGCCGCCGGGTTGGCTTTGCGGAAGCGCGGCAGCGACGGCAGGTCGCTCGGCAGGTCCGCCAGCGACGCGTTGATCGCGGCCTGCACATCGCGCGCGGCGCGGTCGATGTCGCGGCCGATGGAGAACTGAAGCTGGATGCTGGTGGTGCCGAGCGAGCTGGTTGAGGTAATCCGGTCGAGGCCCGCGATCTGGCCGAGCCGGCGTTCGAGCGGCGCGGCGACGGTCGACGCCATGACGGAAGGATCCGCACCGGGACGCGTGGCGGATACCCGGATCATCGGGAAGTCGACATTGGGCACCGCCGACACCGGCAGAAAGACATAGGCGACCATGCCGACCAGAAAGAGCCCGATCGCCAGCAGCGTGGTGCCAACCGGCCGGCGGATGAAGGGCTCCGAGATCGATGCCATCTATTGCATCCCCTCGGTCGCTCCGGCGACCGTCGGCCCGGGAGGTCCTGGGTCCGGCACGGCCTTCTCGATTTTGCGATTGATCCGATCAAGCGCCAGATAGATGACCGGCGTCGTGTAGAGCGTTAGCAACTGGCTCAGCAGCAAGCCGCCGATGATGGAAATGCCGAGCGGGAAGCGCAATTCGGCGCCGGTGCCGCTTTCGATCGCCAGCGGCAGCGCGCCGAACAGCGCGGCCAGCGTCGTCATCATGATCGGGCGGAAGCGCAACAGGCAAGCCTGCACGATCGCGTCCGAGGGCGACATGCCCTGATGCCGCTCCGCCTCCAGCGCGAAGTCGATCATCATGATCGCGTTCTTCTTGACGATGCCCATCAACAGAATGATGCCGATCAGGCCGATCACCGACAGGTCCTGACCGAACAGCATTAGCGCCAGAATGGCGCCGACGCCCGCGGACGGCAGCGTCGAGAGAATGGTGATCGGGTGAATGTAGCTCTCATAGAGCACGCCGAGCACGATGTAGATGGTGACGATGGCCGCCAGAATCAGCCATGGCTGGCCGGCCAGCGATTTCGAGAACTCGGCCGCGTCGCCCGCGTAGACGCCGACGATGCTGCCGGGCATGCCGATCCTGGCCTCGATCTTCTTGACCGCCTCGACGGCATCGCCCAGCGCTTCACCGGGCGCGAGGTTGAAACTGAGCGACACCGCCGGAAACTGCGCTAGATGCGAAATCGCGAGCGGCGCTGTGGTGCGGGTCAGCGTCGCCACCGCCGACAGCGGCACCTGGGCACCGGGCGCGCCGGCGGTAGTACTCGCGGCCCCCGGGAGATAGAGTTTCGACAGGATCGACGGATCGCGCTGGTACATCGGCATCGCCTCCAGCACCACGCGATACTGGTTGGCCTGGCCGTAGATGGTCGAAATCTGGCGCTGCGCGAAGGCATCGTTGAGGGTGTCGTTGACCGCCTGGAGGCTGACGCCGAGCTGGCCCGCGCGCTGGCGATTGATGTCGAGCGCGGCGCGCAAGCCGCCCTCTTGCGCTTCTGACGAGACGTCGCGGAACAGAGGATCCCGGCGCATTTCGGCGATGAGCTTCTGCGACCATAGCGAGACCTGCGCCGCATCGGTGCCGGTCAGCGTATACTGGTACTGCGAGCGGCTCGACTGGGTCGATATCTGCACGTCCTGCACCGGCTGGAAATAGATGGTCATGCCGGGGATCGACGCGGTGCGTTGCTTCAGCCGGTCGACCACGACGGAAATATCATCCTGCCGCTCGCCACGCGGCCGCAGCGTCATCACCAGGCGCCCGACATTGGTGGTCGGATTGACGGATCCGGCCCCGATCACGGAGACCACGCCGACGACGTCAGGATCGGCCTGGATGGCGGCCGCCGCCATCGCCTGCCGGCTTTGCATCTCAGCAAAGGAAACATCGGGCCCGGCCTCGGTCACCGCCGTGATCGATGCGGTGTCCTGCAGCGGCAAAAAGCCCTTCGGCGCGATCACATACAAGAAGAGCGTCGCGGCAATGGTCGCGAACGTTACCACCAGCGTCGCGCGCTGGTGCCGCAGCACCCACAGCAGCGTGCGATGGTAGAGAGCGACCATGCGGTCGATAAAGCGGCTGACGGCGGCAAGCCCCGGAACCGTCATCTCCTCGCCGACATGCTTCAAGAGCCGCGAGCACATCATCGGCGTCAGCGTCAGCGATACGATCGCCGAAGTCACGACCGCAATGGTCAGCGTCAGCGCGAATTCGCGGAACATGCGTCCGACCAGCCCGGACATGAACAGAAGCGGGATGAAGACCGCGATCAGCGAAACCGTTAGCGAGATCACGGTGAAGCCGATTTCGCTGGCGCCCTTCAGCGACGCCTCCATCACGGATTCGCCGTTCTCCATGTGGCGAACGATGTTCTCGATCATCACGATGGCGTCGTCGACCACGAAACCGGTACCGATCGTCAGCGCCATCAGCGACAGATTGTCGAGGCTGAAGCCGCAAAAGTACATGATGCCGAAGCTTGTGATCAGCGACAGCGGCAGCGCCACGCCGGCGATCAGGGTGGCGCGAAGCGACCGCAGGAACAGCAGCACCACCAGCGTTACCAGCACCACGCTTAGAATCAGCGTGAACTGCACGTCCCGCACCGAGGCGCGAATTGTGACAGTCCGGTCCGAGACGATGTTCAGATTGACGCCGGCCGGGATCGCGCGCTGGACCTTGGGAATTTCCTCACGGATCTGCCGGACCACGTCGATCACGTTGGCGCCGGGTTGCCGCTGGATGTCGATGATCACGGCCGGCGTGCCCTGATACCATCCGCCGGTGCGATCGTTCTCCAGCCCGTCGACGATGATCGCAACGTCGCCAATGGTGACGGGCGAGCCGTTGCGATAGGCGATGATGATCGGCTTGTAGGCCTCGGCCACTGCGATCTGGTCGTTGGCGGCAATGGTGTAGGCCTGTTGCGCGCCGTCGAGCGATCCCTTCGGCCCCGAGACGTTGGCGCCCGCGATGGCGTTGCGCAGGTCCTCCATCGAAATGCCATAGGCGGCGAGCCGCGCCAGGTCGGCTTGCACTCGCACCGCGGGCTTGAGTCCACCCAGTATCGCAACGCGCCCGACGCCGGAAATCTGGCTGAGCCGCTGTCCCAGGATCGTATCGGCGATATCGCTCATCGCGCGCAGCGAAATCGTCTCCGACGTCAGCGCCAGCGTCAGGACCGGCGCATCGGCCGGATTGACCTTGGCGTAGGTCGGTGGATACGGCAGGTTTCTTGGCAGGATACCGGCGGCGGCGTTGATCGCGGCCTGGACGTCCTGAGTGGCGCCGTCGATGTCGCGGTTGAGGTCGAACTGCAACGAAATTTGGCTGACGCCGAACGAAGAGGTCGACTGCATCGACGACAGCGATGGAATCTGCCCGAGCTGGCGCTCCAGCGGCGCCGTGATCAGGGACGCGACCACGTCGGGGCTTGCGCCCGGCAGTTGCGTCGTCACCTGCACGGTCGGAAAATCGACCTGCGGCAGCGCCGATACCGGCAGCGCCCAATAGCCGAGCGCGCCACCGATCATCAGCGCGATCCCGAGTAGCGAGGTCGCGATCGGCCGGCGGATGAACGGTTCGGAGACGCTCATGGTTGCGTCCTCACTTGCGAATTCATTTTCAGGCGTGCGGCGCGTCGATCATGGCTGCGACTTCGCAGCGCCGCCCGACGGCTCGGCTGGTGCCGGGCCGGTTTGTCCCTTCTGATCGCCCTCGCCGCGCTCGCGCTTGCCGCGGCGCTCGCCGTCCTTGCCCTGCCCCTCGTCCTTGGCCTGACCGCCCTTGGAATC